>CAJUKV010000016.1 GCA_910587305.1 uncultured Lachnospiraceae bacterium
CCCTTTTCCATAGCTGACAGGATTTACAGCGGTGTACCTTGAAAATTGAATATACAATAACCTCACAGGACGTGAGAAACTGTGGAGCTACGCAGCAGATACGCTATGACTGTCTGTTCCGGTAAGGAATTGAAAGTGAAGAAGCATCTGATGATGTTGAAGCAAAGGCACGAGCGAAAAAATATCAGTGTTGGAGTAGAAAACTTCCTATACAGGAAGAGGGGATTCTATTGGCGAAGAAACAGTTTCGTGATAATGATACTTCTGGCGAAAGTCAGTCACATAGAAAAGATGATGGTGCAAGTCCAATGTGGGCAGGTTTCCCGCCTGTCACCTGTGAGGATATTTTTAATATGTTTATCAATGAAAGTTTATCTTACAGACGAATTTTCATTGATAAACATATCAAAAAATAATGATTTGGCGTGGGACATGATACATATAGGACAAGCAGATGTCAATATAATGGAATGTGGAAAAGTGAAAGAGGTGTATGTATATTGAGCATAGAAGAAATGAAAAATGTGGATGTAAGGACAGTAAAAAGGGAGGAACTTGCAGATATAAGAGAAGTGGAAGTAAATAAAAGGAAAAGCCGGGAAGGACAGATTAAGGACTATCTCGAACAGATTAAGAATCCTTACTGTTATAGATATGGGGAATATGTTGTTAAGATTGGCTTTGAGGATACAACAGTGACACTTACGGATCGGCTGCAGGAGCTGATATTAAAAACTGCCAGTGCAATGTGAAACTTTCACAAGTGAAATTGCGTATTTCTTCATTGGACAAAAGCGGGAATCTGTGCTAAACTATATTCAGGACTAAATTCATATGTGGAACCCTGATTTTATGGTTTGTCAGCACTATAAAATTAGGAGGAAGCGGTATGGGTGAATACATTTCATACATATCTTATTTGGCTGCTGTGTACCTGCGTCTGTCAAAAGAAGATGAAGATTTGCGGGAGAGCAAGGACAAGAAAGAAAGCAACAGCATCGCCAATCAAAAGGCATTGATATTAAAAGCAATAGAATCTATGCCAAATGTTACCCTTTATGACATTTATATAGATGATGGATTTACAGGACTTAATTTTGAACGTCCAAGTTTTCAGCGTATGTGCCAGGATATTTACGATGGTAAGGTGAATATGGTCATTGTTAAGGACTTGTCAAGGTTAGGACGTGATTACATTGATTCTGGACGCTATGTGAAAAAAATTTTCCCGTCCTATCATGTCCGGTTTGTATCTGTACTGGATCATTTTGACAGCCTGACAGCTACGCAAAGCGATGTAAATCTGCTGATTCCGGTCAAAAATTTTGTAAATGATAATTATAGCCGGGATATATCTGGCAAAGTGAGAAGTCATCAGGAGGTTATGCGTGAAAGCGGGCTGTATATCGGCGCTCATGTTGCATACGGCTATAAAAAACTGGAAACGGACAGGAATAAAATCATACCAGATGAATATGCGGCTGATATTGTACGCAAGATTTTCGACTGGAAGTTGAAAGGTATGAGTTCGGCGGCAATCGCTGAAAAACTCAATGAACTTGGTGTAGCAGCGCCTTCCGAGTACAAAAGACAACTTGGGGGAAATTATAAATGCGGTTTTCAGAAAAATGCAAAAGCAAAATGGTCGGCGGTATCTATTAACCGCATATTAAAGAACAAGATTTATATAGGTGTGCTTGAACAGGGAAAACGTGAAAAAGTCAATTATAAGCTGAATAAGGTTATAGAAAAGCCGGAAACAGAGTGGGCGGTAAAAGAAAATACCCATGAAGCGATTATCAGTAAGGCGGATTTTGAAAATGTGGCAAAACTCTTAAATCTTGACACCCGTAAATCTCCGGATGAAGAAACTTTGTTCATGCTGTCCGGTTTGATGTTCTGTGGGGAATGTGGCAGGAGTATGGTCAGACGTTGTAACCGTTATAAAGCGAAACAGAACATATACTATATATGTGCCACTTATAATAAAGGAAAAGGGTGCAGCCGCCACAGCATAAACCAGTCAGTGGTAGAAGATATACTGCTGGATGCAATCAAAAGGCATATTGAACACGTTGCCAAACTGGATGAACTTTTGACTTTAATGAAAGAGAATGAAGCCTGTTATGATGATGTGGTGGCGAATGACCGGGAAATCCTTGCTAAGTATCAAGAGTTGGAACAGTGTAAGAAGGTGGAAATGGCTTTGCACAGAGATCTGGCGGCAGGGATTATTTCCATAGATGAATATGAGCAGTTTAAAGAAAATTTTGCTCGTAAGTCCGCAGAGATAGAGGAAACAATCAGAAAATTGCAGGCGGAGATAGAAACAGTTTTTAAAGAAGGACTGTTTGCGAATGAATGGATTGATACATTTACGAAAAAAGGAAATATCACATCGTTAGATAGAAGTATCGTTCTGTCATTAGTGGAGAAAATTACTGTTTATGAAGAAAACAGAATTGAGATCACCTTTAAGTATCAGGATGAATACGAAACCTTATGTAAAATTACAAGTAGTATTGCCTGCAATCCTACTGGGCACATTCCGGCATCTATGAAGGGGGTGGGCATCAATGGCTAGGACAGCGGACAGGTATAGAAAGAACTATGTTAAAACAAAGAAAACTGACAAAGTATATCAGGTTGGAGATTATTTAAGGCTATCGGTGGACAGTGACTATACAGGGAGCGACTCCTTAGAAAATCAAAGAAAGCTGGCACAGGAATATATAAGTAGACGTCCTGACCTGAATATAGTAAGAGAATATGTTGATGATGGGAAAACAGGAACAGATTTTTCACGTCCGGCATTTAGCCGGATGATAGCAGATATGAAAGCAGGAATCATTGACTGTGTGATTGTCAAGGATTTATCCCGGTTTGGAAGGGAGTACATAGAAGCCGGCAATTATATTGAGAAGGTATTTCCGTTCTTAGGTGTGCGCTTTATATCCATTGTTGACAGGTATGATAGTGCTGATGCAGATTGCAGCAGAGAACTTTTGCTTATTTCTCTTAAAAACCTTATGCATGAGATGTATGCAAGGGATATTTCCAAGAAAGTAGGAAGCACCTTTCGGACGAAACAGGAAAAAGGGATGTTCTATCGCAGTGCTACGATTCCTTATGGATATAAGATGAATGGAAGTGGTACGAATTATATGATCTGTGAGCAGACAGCTCCGATTGTACGGGAGATATTTAAACAGTGCGGCGAGGGGATTTCTAATTATGCAATAAGCCGATGGCTGTATGATAACCATGTTTATACACCACAGCAATATGCTTTGACAGGCAGTGTATATAGGAAGCCGGAAGAAGAGCTGAAAATATGGCATTGTTCTACAATTAAGCGGCTTCTGGAAAACCCTGTTTATATCGGAAGGGTTATAAGACATCAATCAGAGCAGAGCTTTTTTGCGGGGAAAAAGGCAAGTCCAGTACCGGAACAGGAGCAGATTGTTATTGAGAATAACCATGAACCGATTATTGAAAAGTCGATGTTTGAGATTGTCCAGAAGATACTAAGTCAGACAAAGGATAAAAAAACCGAATCTGCCTGTGAACGCCAAACGGTTGTATTTGAGAGAAATATATTTCAAGGGAAGCTGTTCTGCGGCTCTTGTAAGGCAAATATGGTCAGGGTAGGCGCTTATCGCTCTGTCAATGGGGTAAAGGAGCAATACAAGATTTTTAAGTGCAGTACTCATAGAAATCACTGCGATTTATGTGATACAAGGTGGATTGCAGAGGACTTGCTGTGTGATATTCTGTATGGCACGATACGCAGGCATTTGAGTTTGATAAAAGGGATAAAGAAAAAGATAGAAAAAGATATTCGTTATTCCTTTGAAGAAAATCTGAAACAGACAGAATGGAAAAGACAAAAGATTGTGAGTACAAAGAACCTATTGGAGCAAGAGTATATGCAGAAATATTCAGATTATGCGGAAGGAAGTATCTCACAGGCGGCATTTCTGCAATATAAAAGTACCTATCATGAGAAAATAGAACTATGCGGGAAACAGGAGAATGTTTGTGCTAAAGAGGTAAAAGGGATAAAGAAGTGTCAGGCGGCTTTGCAAAAACTATTGTCGGACTGGCTTTGCTTTCAGAATACAAGGAAATTGACGGAAACAATGGTAGAAATCTGTGTTGACAGAATAGAGCTTTTTACTGATAACCGGGTGGAAATAAAGTTAAGGTATCAGGATTGCTTTTCGGTTCTTGATAGTTGGATGCAAAAGGAGGTGTGATTTTATGCTGTTTATGATTCTGGCACTGTATTTAAGGCTGTCAAAAGAAGATGGTGATATGGTTGATGAAAGCAATAGTATCACAAATCAAAGGCTCATTCTACGCAAGTTTGTGGAGCAAAAACCGGAATTTGCGGGTTTTGAGATAAAGGAATACATAGATGACGGATTCAGCGGTAAAAATTTTGAAAGACCGGGGGTTCAGGAACTATTGGAAGATGTAAAATCCGGTAAAGTGTCCATTATCATTGTGAAGGACTTCTCACGCTTTGGAAGAAACCATATTGAAGTCGGTAATTACATTGAAAAGATATTTCCATTATTGGATGTTCGATTTATCGCTGTCAATAACAGCTTTGACAGCAAAGACTATAAAGGAACGACACCAGATATGGATGTTGCGTTTGAGAATCTGATGTATGATTATTTTAGCGAAGAAAACTCTGTTAAAATTAAAAATGACCTGATGGGAAGGCGTAAGAGAGGAAAATACCTTGCTACATTTGCGGCGTTTGGTTATAAAAAATCGCCTACTGACCATAACCGTATAGTAATAGATGAGGAAGCGGCGGCTATTGTACGCATGATTTTTGAGAAGTATGCAGAATGTGGAATTAAGGCGGAGGTGGCGAGGTATTTAAACCAGAAAGATATTCCTACGCCACAAATCTATGCAGTGAAAAGCGGCAGCACCTACCAATGGAAATATCAGGGCGAAAAAAAGGTGTGGAATGGCTCTATCATAGGAAGAATTTTGAAAAATGAGATATATGTGGGAAATACAGTTTTTCACAAAAAGGAAACTATTGAGGTCGGTTCAAGAAGAACGAAATGCCTGTCGAAAGATGAATGGGAAGTCTGCGAAGGCACACATGAACCAATCATATCAAAGGAATTATTTGAATATGTGAACAGCATGGATGCCCGGACAAGCAGCATAAAAAAACTGGCAGATCGAGAAAATTTAGATAAGACGGTATATTGTGAGGGAGAAAAGAGAAAAAGGGGAAGTGCGGATTCGCCTGTTAAGGGATTGGTAAAGTGCGGTGGATGCAGACACAATATGCAGCGTCGAAGCAGATTAAATGCGTCTTATTATTGCAGATATTACTATGAAACGAAGCAGGAGGGATGTTGCCCGGAGAATGTCAAGGAAACGGAACTCATAGCAGTTGTTTTGTCAGCAATCAGGAATCAGGCAATGCTGGCAGGGGAAATGGGAAGGTTACAGGATTTATATAACAATCAGTTCCAGGAGCGTGTCAAGGCGGATCAGGAGCAAAAGGAGCAGCTTCAGGAACAGATTCAAAAACTTACAGATAGCAATTTTTCACTGTATGAAAGCTATGCAAAAGGTGAGATTGATGCTGACTGTTTTTTACAGAAAAAAGAAAATAACAATAAGCAGATAGAAATATATGAAGCAGAACTTAGGGCTTGCCATTCAAAAGAAACAGCAGTACCGGATGAAAAGTCTGATTTGTTAAACTTGTTAAAAGGAAAAGAAAATCTAACAGACCTTACAAAAGAGGTTGTCAGACAGCTTGTAGATGCGGTTTATGTATATGGCGGCAACCGGGTTGAGGTTGTCTTTAAGTTTCAGGACAAAAGCGTGGAAACATTGAAAAATTAAGGTTTTTATGATATTATAAGGACAGGAGAATAGGATATGACAAATGAGCAGAAAAGGGAAGAGAAACAGAAGCTGCTTTTAGAACGCTTACAGGAAATGAGTTATTTTGATGACGAATTTATGACAAAATGTCTGGAAGATTATCCCAAAGGGGTAGAACTGATGCTGCGCATTATTATGAATGATGCAAAGTTAGTTGTAAAAGAAGCACAGGTACAGGCGGTAATAAAGAACCTGCAAGGGCGTTCTATCAGAATGGATGTTAAGACAAATGATGTGTCAAAGAAACAGTACGATGTAGAACTGCAACGAGCCGACAGTGGGGCAAAGCCGAAACGTGCGAGATATAACAGCAGTTTAATGGATGCAAATTCCATTCTTCCGGGAGATGATACGGAAATGCTGGCGGAAACGTATGTGGTATTTATTACAGAGAATGATGTGCTTGAAGGTAATCTCCCGATTTATCATATTGACAGGACAATTCAAGAAACAGGGGCGTTGTTTAATGATAAAGCACATATTATATATGTAAACGGAGAGATTAAAGATGATACACCATTAGGGCGGTTGATGCACGATTTAAGCTGTGCTGATCCAGACGATATGAATTATAAGGAATTAGCAGACCGGGCAAGATATTTCAAGAAAGATGAGGAAGGACGAAAAATTATGAGTAAAATCATGGAGCAGCTTTTAAATGAAGAAAAAATTGAAGCAGCAAAGCGTATGCTGGAAAGAGGAAAAATGACAAAAGAGGAAATTGCAGAGGATTTAGATTTGCCATTGAGTGTAGTGGAAAGACTTGAGAATGATTTACAACTGGCATAATGAATTTTGCGGTGGATTGTGAAAGCAGGAACTCATGAAACGGAGAAATCCTGCTTTTATTATATTGATTTTCTTGTTTTGGTATTATTCAACAATAAGAGAAAGGAAAAAACCATTATTACAAGATGTTTTTCACAAAGTTCGTGTCACTAACTTGACACAAGGGGGATTGAAGGCGATGGAGGAGCTGGCGAAGCTAGAGGAAGAGAGAGGGAATCCGGCTTATCTGAGTGATGGGAAAGAAGCGGGTGGAAAACGGGAGCGTATTGCAAGCAATGAGATGTGTACGTTTTTGATATTGAATATTTCATCATTGCAGCTGATACCGGTAAATATGATTGCTTATGAATGATTTATAATAGGACTAAATAAAGAACCTTTTAACTATGAAGGCTTTATCTAGTCCTATTTTTTATGCGTGTAATGAGGAAAATGGCTGTCATGCGCATAAACAGTCATTTTGTAAATACCGCATTAATGGGGTGGTTTTCCACTCACATATCTGCAGATTTTCTTATATCGTAACGTTACAACATGAATCATAACATAAAAGTGCTGGCACGGAAAGGGGGACAAGCTGTTTTAAACAGAAATTGTAAAGTAACTACTATCACAAACGATATTGTGGGAACGGTTTGAAAAATAATTGTGATTTTGAAGGGGAGGATATGCTATGGCATTGAGCACGAATAAAGGAAATAACCATGCAATCACTTTTAAGAATCAAGAACATGAAATGTTTTATATGAACTGTCTGTCAAAGTGCAAGCGGCAGGACGTGTACCACAAGGCATTGGTTTATTGCCTTGGAATCAGCGGAGACACAAGGCGGAATGTAGAGCGGATTTTCGATTTCAAAAAAGGGAGCGTTAGGTCGAAGTGTTTGGAAGAAGGATGGATTACCAGTGGAAGTGCGAAGGTGGTACGCATGGCATTTAATCTTTTCTGCAACGGTACACCAAGCGCATATGCCTTTGAGGGGGAAGAGAAAATAAAGGAGTGCCGGCGATATACAGTGGAGGATTTATTCTGCTGTGAGTACGCAATATATTTTTGGGAGGCAATCAAGATACGTTATCCAGAATATTGCTTTCCGATAGGTTTATCAGCCCGCAGGGCTTGAAATCAGATAATATTTTCAGATGAAGTCATATCATATATAGAAGGAGGATATTTGTATGCAGGCAAAGGAATTAAAGATTTACAAGGGAAGCGGAAGAAACTATGCACCTGTTCCGCAGATTATCATACAGGGGAAATGGCTGAGACCGCTGGGATTTTTCGTAGGTGATAAGGTAACGGTCACACAGGAGGGAAACAGGCTGATTGTGGAAAAATGTAAAGACGGGTATGATACGGAGGAAGAGGCTGCCATGGTGGCGGAACCTGTCTGCAGATATGCAGGACCGTTGGGGAGGTGTGGGAGATGGAGCTGAGCATGGCATTAGTTCAGATGAAAGGGTTGAAATGCCGGATCGATGATATTTTAAGTGTTACCACTTATGATGAATATGCGGATTTAAGAGGACTGCATGTAGACCATGAAGACAGCGACCAGCTTTTTCAGTTAAAAGAATTGCAAGTGATCATGAGAAAGCTGGCCGCCATTGGTGGCAGTATTGAGTACCTTTTCCGTCCGGTTCAGGAGACCAGTATCTTACATAGGAATGAAAACGGGGAATACAGAACAGAGAAAGGGCATTATTACCATAGCGGGAACCTGATTGAAGTTTTATTACAAGACGGTTCCCATGAAGTTCCCTGCTGGGTACAGACGAAAGTAGAGTATGACGGGGAAGATTATTATCTTGCCGGATATGAGGAAATCGCTATGGAAGGACTGGAGGTTCGTGTAAGATAAAAGGCAATGACAAAAGTGGGACAAGCTGTCCCAGATTATTTCGAGAAGAAATCTATTAAAACAAGAAATGAAAAAATGGAAGATTGTTCCATACAAAAGCAGAGAAGAACATTTGGCGTCTCTGCTTTTGTGCTTGGATTAAATAATAAAGACATAGTAAAAATGGAGGAAGAAAGATGCAGGGAATCCAGTTTGATTATTTTCATGGAATGGAAGCGGAGCAGTACAGCTTTTACCGTATACCTAAAATGCTGTTCACAGAGGAATGCTTCAGGAGCCTTTCCTGTGAGGCGAAAGTCCTGTACGGGCTGATGCTTGACCGTATGGGCTTAAGTATCAGGAACAGGTGGATTGATGAAGAGGACAGGGTTTACATAGTCTTTACGGTGGAGGAGATTGCAGGGCTGATGGACTGCGGGATACAGAAAGCGGTAAAGCTGGTGAGGGAGCTGGATGCGGATAAAGGCATCGGGCTGATAGAGAAGAAGCGCCTGGGGCTTGGAAAACCGAACGTGATCTATGTAAAGAATTTCATGTTAAAAGATGACTCCCATTTTCCGGGGCAGGACAATACCTGTGCTGTTGGCTGTGCATCACTGGAAAAGGCAGAAATTGATGCAGGCGGTATTGGAGAGACAAAAACTGAAGAAGTCGTCAATAAAAATTTGCCGGAAGAGAAGTCCAAAGAATGTACATTAGGAACTGTTAAGGGCGAAAATCAGGAATTGCTAAAATCGCAATTCAAGAATGATGAATTTCACAATTCAGGAATGATGAAAACCACCATTCAAGAATTTCCAAAATCATAATCTAATAATACTGAATTTAATAATATTGATTTTAATGAGACTGATCCTATCAATCTTTATCCATCCGATGTGATAGGACAGATGGGAAAATACCGTGATGCCATACGGAAAAATATTTCGTATGAATGCTTTTTGGAAGGCAGGGACTGCCAGAGGGAAGAATTGGACGAACTGGTGGAGCTTATGGTAGATGTGATGATGATGCCAGACTATGCCGCCATACGGATAGCGGGAACGGAGAGGCTCGCTGTAGTGGTAAAGGAGCGTTTCATGAAGCTGGATTATTCGCATATGGCTTATGTGATTGGGTGCCTGCATGGGAATACCAGCAAGGTAGGGAATATCAGGTCATATTTGTTGACAACGCTCTATAATGCCATACTGACCATAGACAACTATTACCGTGCAGAGGTAGGTCATGACCTGTATGGGAGTGGGTAACGTCCAGCCCAGACTTAAAAATAAAATCTACAGGAAAGGGGGAGGCCATGTTGGGCAGACGTGCAGTGTCGCAGGAACTGGTCATGCTGGGGGAACGCATACGTACCCGGAGGATAGAGCTGTGCATGTCACAGGAAACACTTGCAGAAAAAGCTGGGACAAGCGCCAACACAGTAAGCCGGACTGAGGGAGGACAGATGTCCATGACGATAAAGATTTTTATAAAGCTGGTGCAGGCGTTGGATACGGATGCAAACAGGCTGATTGGGATTGTTCCGGCAGGGGAAACGGAAAGAAAGTACAGGAATGTTTTATATCGGCTCAGTCATTTAAAAACATATGAGCAGAAGATCGTCCTGCGGACTGCAGAAGTACTGGCGGATGAGCTGTGCCGGAACAAATAAAATAAATTTTACAGTTATGATGCGGGTCGAAAAGATTGTTCCTAGATTCCGTGTCGGCGGCAGAACCAGCCATCAGAAGCCGGAGGCTTCTGACCGGTTATTTCTGACCGGCCCTTGACAGAGCCAAAAGGAAATGCTATTATGCTGTGCTGCGACGGAAAAGGAAGGATTGTTCCTGAGTTCCTTAGCCGTCGGCAGGGATACAGGGCATTTCCTTTTGGCTCTGTCAAGGGTGGCGTACGCAGAGAAAACGTAAAATCAAAAAGGTGCACCACGATTAATCAAAAATGAAATAATGATTGACATTTGACTGTATATAGAATATAATGGATTTAACACTTTAAAGCATGAAAGCACCTACAGAAGGAGAAATAAAAATGGAATTGACTTATTACCAACATGGGGATTATCTGTTACCGAACCTGACTATAGGGGAAACGCATGCGGTGACTGGAAAATATGAAATGCTCCGAAAAACTTTCCTGAAGGAAAACCGGACGGGCTGGTATCAAGGCATGCTGCTATCTGGAAAGCTGGATAAACATTTGGCGGATGTTGAAGAGGCAGCCGAAGAGAGGATGGAAGTTTTAATGGATGGCCTGTTGAAAAAATATCCTGCGCCGGATAAAAGAAAAGATCAGCTTGCATGGGCAGCTCATATGAACATGCTTATATCAATGGCGGAAGAAAGTATTTTGGAGGAATTGGTTTATTGCTAACAATAAAAAATTTTGTATAATAACACAATTAAGAAACTGACCTGCCACAAATTGTTGTTAAGTTTAGGCAGGTCAGTTTTGGTAAAGATATCTTTATCTGCTTCCGAGAAAATCTCCCGCCATCTTTATCACTTCATCTTTCATTTCATAAAGTTCTGCAATGCACCTGTTTATCGCCTGACGCATTTCCTGTGAATGGATTCCGCCCTGGTTGAAGTGACGGGCGATCTGGTTCAGATTATTGCCGATTTTTCCAAACTCTGCAATCAGTTTTTTTAGTTCCGGCACATCTGCCACAATTTCATATTTCGCAATCACTTTTCCTTTCATCAATTGCTTGCGGATATATTCAGAGATAGAAAGCTCTGCATCTTTGGACGCTTTGCATATGATATCGTATTGTGTGTCAGTAAAGCGGAGGTTTACTTGGTGTGTGTAAGTGAGTTCATTTTCTTTTTTTGGTCTTGCCATATCATATCCTTTCCCGCGATGGAGCTGGATAGTGATGCCATGCAATGGCAGCGCTATCGTGCTTCATCATGCTGCAAGAGTGTAACGGGAGCCAGAATTGCACATCCGTCAGGATGTGCCAGCCGAGGGTATGGGGAGCGGAATCCCCATCAAGTCAGCCCTGTGATGCAAAAGGCCGCGAAGCGGGTTTTTGTATTACAGGGCGAAACTTGCTTTTCGAGAATTGGAAGCCCTCTATAATAAAAGCCGATTTGAGAGAACGTATGCTACCGCACGGAAAAGAAAATTTTGAGAAAAAGTAAATTGGATGGGCAGGGGAAGGTGGAGGCTGTGGATAAGGGTTGCGGAGCAACGCTTGCATAAGAGCGCTCCCGGAGAGAAGCGGAGGGATACGGTATGTGCGGAGGAACGGAGCGCATTCCGTAAGCGACTGTGTAAAGAAAGAGTGGAGGTTGTCAAGCAAGGATACCGACGTAGGAGGTATGCTTGCCCTGTATGTGGAGGGAGAGAAAACAGAAATTAGGTGCATGATGACGCGGAAAGCGGCATCATATAGCTAGTTTGTTGCAGGTGTGAAACGATATCATATAGCTGGTTCATTTAAGATTAGGTACTATAAAATTATTTTATTCATTATTTCCCGTTATGAAAATTGCAATACGATATACGATATATGATATTTTAAAATATATTTATATGGTAAATGTGGTTCGTATTATAGGCAAAATATTATATAATGTAAGTGCTTACCAAAATAAAATGAACATTGTGATACACGAGGAGAGAGTAGGATGTACTTATCGGATATAAAGATTGAAGGGTATAGATTATTTAAGGACAGACAGATATTACATTTAAGAAAAGGATTGAATGTCTTAGTCGGTGAGAATGGATGTGGGAAAAGTACGGTTATAGATGCGATACGGCTGTTGCTTAATGAAGATGAATATGCACGAAATGGAATTTCAGAAGAAGATTTTTATTCTTCGGTAGATAAAAAAGAGTGGGCTGATGCTATTTTTATCAAGGGGACATTCTCTGATTTATCAGAAGAAAAGAAAGTTGAGTATATTACCTGGCTTGATAAAGAGTATAATGCTGTATTGAATATTGACATTGTTAGAAAGCAGGATCATCGTAACAACTATAAGAAAGTAATATGGGGAGGGGAGGCATCCAGTAGTATATTTGACTGGGAGCCTTTAAATGACATACAGTGTGTTTATCTTCCAGCTTTGCGGGATGCAGAAAAAAAGTTAAAAGCAAGCCGTGGTTCGAGGTTGGCAAGGTTATTGATTAATTTGTCTCAAAAAACATTAGAAGAAAAGCGGAAAGCCGGAGAACTAATGGATATTGAGAAGGATGTTAATGATTTTAATGAGAAATTGGCGAAAAAACCTGATATTGCAAGAGCAAACGAACTGATTAATGATAGTTTGGAGAATGCTTTAGGGACAGTGTTTGCACAAACTACAAAGATACGGTTTGGGGATGTGACATTTGAAAGAATTGTTGAGGCATTACGTATAGTATTTTTCCCGGGGAAAATTCCTACGGAAGAAAGTGTGTATAGAAATCTTTTTGAAAATAGTCTGGGATATAATAATTTGATTTATTTAGCTACAATATTAGCAGAATTTGAAGGATTAAAAGAGAATTACAGCTCTCCGCGAATATTGCTGATTGAAGAATTGGAAGCACATTTACATCCACAAATACAGATAAAAGTATTGAAATATTTAAAGGAACAGGCTGAGAAAAATGATATACAAGTTATAATAACAACGCACTCTACTACAATAGCTTCTGCAACACCGATTGAAGATATTATCAGTTTTAATATGACTAAGAACGGAATAAAAATCACTTCCCTTAGAAAGTGTATAAAAGATAAGCAGGCAAAACAATTCATAAACAGGTGGATAGATACAACACGTTCAACATTGCTTTTCTCAAAGGGAAATATATTAGTGGAGGGATTGGCGGAAGCTCTGCTTATCCCTAAATTGGCAGAAATATATTTGTGTGGATTGAAATTAGATAATGCTCCGAAATCGTTGGAAGAGGCGGGGATTTCAGTCATAAATATGAATGGTATCTTTTTTCAATATTTTATGAAGATTTATGATGGATATGAACTTAAATTTCCTGAGCGAGAAGATAATGAAAGCAAAGAAGCATATAAAGAAAGAATCGATTTGTTTAGGAAGAAAGATAAGTTTGAGGAAGGTGAATATGAAAAGACAGATTTTGTGCCAATCCTATGTGCAGCAATTACAGATAACGATCCAAAAGAAGAGGCTCCTAAAAAGAATGATAATGCCGAAGGAAAAAATCCACAGTTATTTTTAAAAGAGCAAGTAAAGAATATGACGGATAGGTGTCGGATTTTTACTAATGTAAAGACATTTGAGTATGACTTGGCACTGGAAAAAGAAAATGCCAAGAAAATGATTGAAATCATTTTGGACGTATTACCTACTAATGGCGATATCAGAGATAGATTGAATGGGTACTTGGAGGCATATCAGAACAACGAAAAAGTGGAACAGCCGAAGATTGCATTAGATATATTAAAGCAAATTGACGCAAGCTATTTGGGAAAAGGATTATTTGCACAATTGCTATTAGAAAAAATTAGCAGTACAAATGATTTTATTGTACCAGAATATATTAAAGAAGCAATTAGATTTATTTTGGAGATTACTGAGGAAAATAATGGATAATAAGAGAGAATTAATATGCAGGATGTTATGTAAGAAAGAGAAATGCCATTCTGAATTGTTAGCCTGTGATGGAAAACAAAATAGCAGATGCAAGCGATTAGGGAGAAGCTTTATTTATAATATGAATGAGGGACAAATTGACTATGTAACATCGCAATTGTGGAAAAATACTTTTTTGAAGGCGTGTCCGGGAAGTGGAAAAACGGAAGTTTTGGCAATAAAGGTGGCATTTGAAAAGGAGCAATGGAAGTTAAAAACCCAAGGCTTTGCTGTTTTGACTTTTACAAATTCAGCGGAAAAAGAAATAAATAGTAGATTGGATTGCTATTTAAACAGAAAACTGGAATATCCGCATTATATGGGGACTTTTACAAGTTGGCTTCATGGTTATATTGCAAATCCGTTTTTATATAAACTGATGAAATATGATGGAGATGAACGTGGAGACAAAAGTATACGGTTAATAGAGAGCAGTTGCACTTCTGATTTTCTAAATGCGTATAGCAGTAAGTATCAATATAAAGAATTGGGATATATCAAAGCACATGAATTTTTCCGGGATTTTAAGACTGATTCGTATCAGTATTGCGGTACCAGAAGCAGACAAGGAAAGGAGATTTTGCAAAGTCTGATACAGCAAGATGATTGGCGAGAAATGGATTTGGCAAAAACAAAGCTGAAATTTTGGAAAAGTGGATTTGCACTTTATGAAGATATTGAGTATATGTCAAATTTGTTGTTTGAAAAATATCCTGAAATAGCAGAGCTGATAGCAAAACGCTTTCCTGTAATTTTTGTGGATGAATGCCAGGATTTGTCATATGTCCAGCTAGAATTATTGGCGACTCTTTGTGAAAAAGGGTGCAAAATCCATTTGATTGGCGATTTGAATCAGGCAATATATGGATTTAGAAATATCGAACCCGATGATACCAAGGATTTTATTGAAAACCATTGTTTTGATATTAAATTGCTGACAGAAAATTATAGAAGCTGTCAATCAATTGTAATTGCCTCGGAATATGTTGTGAAAGGACAGGAGAAAATTGTAGGAAGAAATATCAATAAAGCAGGTATTCCCTTAGTTGCAATTCTTTACACTAAAGGGAAAGAGAAACATGCTGTTAATAAGTTTCATGAGTATGTGCTTGAAAATAATTTGGATGTAAGGGAAAGCAGAATAATTGTCAGAAATAACAATTTGAAAAATAAACTGCTTGGAATGAAAAGTAATAACCAAAGTTCCAATAATTTAGAAACAATCGCTCAAGTTGTATATTTGCTTAATCGGGAAGAGCAGGTTTCTGATTTTAAGATGCTATTTGATATGTTAGCAAAAAGCATTCGTAGGACTTTTTTTAAGACAAGTGAGCATTTAAATAGCCAATTTTTATATAGACCCAAAGAGATAGAGGACAGGGATTGGAAGAGGGTATTATTTGAGATAAGGAGTATTCTGAAAGAAGCACAACAGTTAAATGATTTCTCGGTTACTTGGGCAGAATGGAAAAAAAGATTAAATAAGCTATTGACAGCGAATATAAAAGATTTGCCCGAGTTATTAGAATGTACATGTGACATAGGGAATATTAGAAAAGGAAATAAAGATGAGATAGTTGAAAAAACTTTGTTTGAAAGTGAAGAAGGAGAACTGAATTATGCTATTGAAACAATTCATGGATGCAAAGGGATGAGTTTAGATTCAGTGTTTTTCTTGTCTTCCTATCAGGCGAGTAAAGATGAACATTCAGGCGGTTATTGGAAACAATGGTTTGATAGAGCGGATATTGGAGAAGAAAACAGGCTTGCTTATGTCGCTTTTTCAAGGGCAAAATATTTTCTGGCACTCGGAATACCAAAACCAAGGAATTTTTCAGATGCAGATAGAGAAATTTTATTGGACGCTGGGTTTGAAATTGTAGAAAGTTAGATTACTACGAAAATGTCAAGTATTTAAAAAACGAGATGACTAATGCGTAACAGGTTCAAATCCCCGTCAAATGCACAGATATGAGAACTCAAATGCCAGAGAGATTTGTTATTTCGGCAAGCTTTTCTGATATTTTATGCGTTACAAGTGGTAAGATTGCTTGGAGGATGATTGGGGTTTATCTGGAATGCTGTTGTTCTATGTGATATAGTAAACTGTGAAGTTATAAGCACATTTATAGATAAGCCATTTTTTATAGTTGATTGATGGTGGAGGGATATTATGGCCGAGACACAACAGAAAACAGCTGCCAAAAAGTTTGCGGCTCACTGGAAAGATAAAGGTTATGAGAAGGGGCAAAGCCAGACATTTTGGCTGACATTGCTTTCTGATGTATTGGGTGTTGAGAACGTGGGCGACTTTATCACATTTGAGGAACAAGTGAAACTGGATCACACCAGTTTCATTGATGGAATTATACCGTCTACCCATGTACTGATTGAACAAAAGAGTATTGACAAAAATCTGAAAGCCGCTATCAAGCAGTCCGATGGTTCCTTGCTGTCTCCATTCCAGCAGGCTAAGCGATATGCCGCCGAGCTTCCCTATTCACAACGTCCGCGCTGGATTGTGATTTGCAATTTTTCTGAATTTCATGTGTACGATATGGAGCGACCTGGCGGCGAACCGGAAGTAATTTTTCTCAAGGATTTGGAGAAGGAATATTACCGGCTGCAATTTCTGGTAGACACTGGAAGCGAACACATTAAAAAGGAAATGGAAATCTCCTTACAAGCTGGTGAGCTGGTAGGGGTACTCTATGACACGCTTTTGAAGCAATATAAAGAACCCAGCGGTCAGTCAACATTTCAAAGCCTTAATAAGCTCTGTGTTCGGCTGGTATTCTGCCTTTATGCGGAGGATGCTGGGATTTTCGGCGGTAAGAGTATGTTCCACGATTATCTGAGAGACGTTCCTGTCAGCGGCATTCGCAGGGCACTGGTAGAGTTGTTTAAAATCTTAGACCAGAAGCCGGAATCGCGTGATAAATACCTTACAGATGATAATCCTGTACTGGCGGCATTTCCCTATGTTAATGGCGGCTTGTTCAGTGACGAGGACATCGAAATTCCGCCTTTCACGGAAGAATTGAAAACACTCCTTCTTGAAAATGCCAGTGAGGATTTTAACTGGAGCGACATCAGTCCCACTATCTTTGGTGCGGTTTTTGAAAGTACATTAAACCCGGAGACCCGGCGCAGCGGAGGGATGCACTACACATCTATTGAGAACATCCATAAGCTGATTGACCCTTTGTTTTTGGACGGACTGAAAGCTGAATTTGCAGGAATCAAAGAAATCGCAGTTGAGCGAACTCGAAAGGCTCGATTGGAAGCCTTTCAAAAGAAGCTGGCCAGTCTAAAATTCCTTGATCCAGCCTGCGGCTCTGGAAATTTCTTGACAGAGACATATATCTCCCTTCGGCGACTGGAAAACGAGACGCTTTCTCTGCTCCACCGGGGACAGATTATGCTGGATGTTGGTAACCCTATCCAGGTGTCCATTGGTCAGTTCTATGGTATTGAGATCAATGATTTCGCTGTAACTGTTGCAAAGACTGCATTATGGATTGCTGAGAGTCAAATGATGAAAGAGACTGAGGATGTAGTGCATATGTCTCTGGATTTCCTGCCATTGAAGTCCTATGCCAACATTATCGAGGAAAATGCCCTACAGGTAGATTGGACAAGCGTGGTTCCTCAACATGAACTGAACTATATTATGGGAAATCCGCCATTTGTGGGTTACTCTCTGCAAAGCAAAGAGCAGAAGGCTGATATTCTTTCTGTCTATGTTGATGAAAAAGGTAAACCCTATAAAACAGCGGGTAAGATTGATTATGTTTCCGGCTGGTATTTCAAGGCGGCACAGTTGATGCAAGGAACCGCCATTCGGACAGCATTCGTGTCTACCAATTCCATCACCCAAGGCGAGCAAGTTGCAGGAGTTTGGAAGCCACTTTATATGCGCTTTGGTATCCATATAGATTTTGCCTACCGCACATTCCGCTGGGACAGCGAGGCCAGTATCAAGGCTCATGTTCATTGTGTGATTGTGGGATTCAGTAATGCGTCCAATCCTGCTCCTAAGCGGATTTATACAACAGAGCGGTATCAGGAAGTAGAGAATATCAACCCCTACTTACTTGATGCTCCCAATGTGTTTATCGATAGCCGTACCAGTTCTATTTGCGATGTGCCCCAGATGGTATATGGGAATAAACCGACAGATGGCGGCTTTTTATTCCTCTCATCTGAAGAACGTGACGAACTACTTAAGCGTGAACCGGGAACAGAAAAGTTTATCCGGCAAATATATGGCGCAACCGAGTATATCAACAATAAAGCCCGTTACTGCCTGTGGCTGATCGGTGCATCTCCTTCAGAATTACGTAAGTCTCCATTCATCATGGAGCGAGTGGAACAGGTAAGGCAGTTCCGGCTGAACAGCACAAAAGCTGCCACACAGAGAAGCGCGGATACACCGACTTTGTTCCAAGAAATCCGGCATCCTGACAGTGAGTATATTATCATTCCTTGTCATTCCTCTGAAACTCGCCGGTATATTCCGTTTGGCTTTGTCTCGCCTGAAATACTTGTTAATAATGCGGTACAGATTATTCCGGACGCAGAGATATACCATTTTGGCATTTTGATGTCTAATGTACATATGGCATGGACACGGGCAGTTTGTGGCCGCATTAAGAGCGATTATCGCTACTCAAAGGATGTGGTTTATAATAACTTCCCTTGGCCTACACCTACTGCAGAACAAAAAATAAAAATTGAACAGACGGCCCAGGCGATTCTGGACGCTCGCACCTTTTACCAGGAAAGCAGTCTTGCCGATCTTTATGATGAGCTGACTATGCCCCCAGAACTGCGGAAAGCGCATCAGGACAATGACCGGGCTGTTATGCAGGCTTATGGGTTTTCTGTCAAGAATATGACTGAAAGCAAGTGTGTGGCGGAATTGATGAAGATGTATCAGAGTTTAATGGAGGGTGCAAATGGCTAACTAGAACTGACGAATTTTTATAAATATTATTTACAATATTGAGGTGTCTTGCTTTGAAACCTATGATGTTGCAACAGAAGAAACTTCTTACATTTATGATAGACATAGTCAATAGATAAAAAGAAGCAGGTGAGGATATGCCAATATCACAGTTATTCAAAATTCAGATAGAACAGGATATTGAAAGATGTGAAAACCAAAAAGCAGTGAACGGTAGCGAGATGCTTTTTGGTGAGCTTGTTAATCGTTATAATACAGTGATAGAAAATTTTATGCAGGGACTTCCTTATTCAAGAAAAGTACCTATATTTGCTATCGGTCCTGACTATCGGCCGGAGCTTCGGCTGATTGCATCAAAGTTAAGAACCTATTTGCGCACAAAAGAATTCGAAGGAACCAAAGTGAAGGACAATCCACTAAAGGTAAAAATAGATGAATTTATTCAGCGTGGTGTAGATATTGGAAGAATGGAATTTCATCCGGCTGGTAATGGATATCCTTTTCCGTATGTCTCTGGTCCTTTGTATAATGCATGGATGGGTGAAATCATTATTTTCAATGAGCGACATTTGAAAGATCACCCGTTGCATGATAGCATATCTACTACATATTTTCACTATAGGAAAAATTCATCATCTCACAATGAAATGATGGGACACCTGCGGGCGTTGTCCGCAGACACAGATTTTTTTGCTACATATCCAAGGCCACTACAAGATAGCGCAGAAAGGAATATTATGAGTAACAAAATTTTCATTGTTCATGGTCATGACGATGCTGCAAAACTGGATATGGCACGAACTCTTGAAAAGGCTGGCTTTGAAGCTATCATCCTCCATGAGCAACCGGATGCGGGACGCACCATCATTGAGAAATTCGAGAATTATACGGATGTTGGTTTTGCTGTAATCCTCTATACGGAATGTGATTTGGGACGCGACAAAAAAATGCCAGAAGATTCTGAGAAGTATCGAGCAAGACAAAATGTTGTATTTGAACACGGTTTTTTCTTGGAAAATTAGGACGCGATCATGTCTGTGCATTTGTCAAAGGCGATGTTGAAACCCCTGGTGATCTTAGTGGCGTTTTATATGTGCCTATGGATAGCGCAGGAGCATGGAAACTGAAATTAGCGCAGAATATAAATGCTGCGGGTCTTACGGTTGATATGAATAAATTTATTTAATGCACCAAAGTTGAAATTGGTGTTTGGAAAATCGAATGTACAGCTAGCTCCGGAAAGGGTTGATTCTTGGCTTTGGGACGCTATTCTATATACAGTCAGTACGGACATTAAGAGAGACTTCCTTGATTTATGACAGACAATGATGTGACTGCTTTGTTCTGTAATCTGATAGGCAATGATGGGGATACAGCTTTCTAGAATATCGGATTCTTACATTGAATTGCCCCACAGAATTAGGAAAAACTTCATTTATCGTTATTAATGTTATCATTTCGTGCAATGGATATCCGGTTTAGGTGGCCGATGATTCAAGGGGCATGTTGGTAGAATTAAGTCTGTATACAAAAAGAAGAATGAATCTTTTTATGACTTCGGCTTAAAAAGTATCTGGAAAATAATAAAATGTCACAATGGGGATATACAGATATATTATAATGAATTCACAAATATATTTCATCCCACTATTGCATTGAAAAAGATTTAACAGACTGTTTTTCATCAAAATGTATGAGAGACAGGTATTGAGACAGGGAAAAAGAATAAATAATAGAAGGCTTGACTTCTTTCTGGTAGGTTCAGAAATAGACAGAACCTTGACAGGAAGGAGTTTTTTTGTGATTGGATAGAACAAAAATTTCATTCAGCCACAAAAATCGTTCGACAAAATCAGAGAAATTGCTTGCGGAAATAAGCGGAATATGCTGACAAAGGGTGGATTGTGTAAGCGAAAAAGGGCAGAAAAAGCTGAAAGGACTGATTGTACCTATTTCCGAAAAAACGGACACAACCAGTCACCTTTTCAAAATATAAATGTAAATTTATAATAAATACACCGGTCAGGAGGTACATGATGATAAGTATGGGAAGTGAAAGTACAGGTTTAGAGTTTGCAGTCAGGAGCCTGCGTGAAACAAAAGGTATGAGCAGGAGGGAGTTGGCATGTGCAGTCGGCATAAGTGAATCCTATTTGAAAAAGATTGAGAACAGGCACAGGAATCCAAGGCTTGAAAGGTACCAGAAAATTATGGAGGTATTGGATGCGGATATCGCTATAAGAAATTCTGATGGGACAGTAAAAGGGGAATGTGCAGCAAGGGCGCATAAGGTTTTTTTGGATAGTACGGAGAAGCAGGCAGTATTCCTAATACAGGTATTGGGATTTATGGCAAAAAGCATTAAAGCGGTAAAGTAGGGAAATGGATAGACCGTTGCGGATTTGCCCGAAATGATCTGTTTTAAAGGTGGTTCCGGGCAGGCCTGTAACCAAGGAGGAAAGGTAAATTACGATGGAGATAAATGCCGCATGGCAGAATATGAACCTTGACAACAAATATTCCGGCAGTTCTTATTTGCTGGAATGGAATATCAGTATGTAAGGATACAAAAAACATTCGGAACATCTATAAAGGTAATGAGGGGAGAGCTTCGCAGAGAAATATTTGCCTGTTTAAGAGTTAATGGCAAGGCTTTGATACAGGTGGAACAAGGAATCGTAGCAGAAGAAGGAAAAATATGAGCGGCACCTCTGACATGGGGCAGCGTTGGCAGGCTGTCTTGAAAACCGGATGATAATGATACCTTTGCCGAAGAACACGGTAGCCGGAGTAGCGTCCGGGGTATGCTGCAGCAGGAAAGGGTGCTGTAGGGTATCGGGCAGCCATGCCGGACGGTCCTTACATATTCCGGCCCACACCGGGGGAGAGGAAATCAAAAACTATATCAGGGGAAATTATACAGTATGATATCTGGTATGGCGTGTGGGAATATTTTGTGGAGAAAAATGTAAGTATTTGGATAAAAAGCACAGCCAGAGAATAGCATATCGCAGCCAGAGCAAGGAGCCTCTGCGTATGTTTAAGATGGACGAATATCGGACAAGCAGAGAGAAATATATTGAAAAGAACAGAGAAGGGATTGGTATGCTGATGGATGTGCAGGAATTAAAGGAGCTGGCAGGTGTGGATATCTGTACGGTGGCAAAGGAATCACTGGTGGATATACGTGATGTAAAGATAGATGTGTCGAAAAGCAGGGAAGACAGGATTTCTGATTATATCAGGCAGGTAAAGAACCCATACTGCTTCCAATGCAACGGAATTATTGTGAAAATGAATTTCTGCCAGTCAGAAGGAACACTGGAAGATAAGCTGGCAGGTTATTTTTTGTCAGTATAGCTGCAAACAAATATCGGCGGACAGGGATACAGGATGGGGATAAAGAAATGACAGTTTCGTAAAAACCTTGTAAAATAATGGACTTGCCAGTCACGGTATGTTATAATACATATGGACTAAATAAAGCCCAAATAGTTTATAAGGTCAATAAACTATTTGAGGTGATCATATGAACGCAAATCTAAACGGTGTCTATAATGCTGACGCTTATTTCCGCCTGTCACGGGAAGATGGGGACAAGGCGGAAAGCGACAGCATTGTAAATCAGAGGGCTCTTGTGAAGGAGTTCCTAAAAACCCATCCCGATATTCAAATTTATCATGAGCGAGTTGATGACGGTTTTTCCGGGGTTAGTTTTGAACGCCCGGCATTCAAGGAAATGCTGGAGGATATTAAAGCAGGAAAAGTCAACTGCGTGATTGTAAAAGACCTGTCCAGGTTTGGTAGGGACTACATTGAGGCAGGGCGTTATATTGAGAAGATATTCCCATACCTTGGCGTAAGGTTTATTGCAATCAATGACAACATAGATACAGCTTCCGGGATAAGCGGTGCGGAGGAGATGCTGATCCCATTTAAAAATCTTATCAATGATGCTTACTGCAGGGATATTTCTGTAAAAATCCGGAGCCATCTGGATATTAAACGGAAGAACGGACAGTATATTGGTTCCTTTGCCCCTTATGGCTATAAGAAATCCCCTGATGATAAAAATAAGCTCATTATAGATGAAAAAGCAGCTTTGGTAGTACGCCAGATTTATAAATGGAAAATAGGGGGAATGAGCGGTGCAAGGATTGCAGAAAAGCTGAATGAATTGGGAATACCTACGCCCATGGAGTACAAGCATATAAGTGGGGAGAATTTTCAGTGTGGCTTCCGTAGGAAGGCAGCCCCTAAGTGGCAGGCAAACGGTGTCAATTATATTTTGCGGAATGAGACATATACGGGCGTCCTTTTGCAGGGGAAAACAGCTTCCCCTAATTATAAGGTAAGGAAAAGGATCAAAAAAGAAGAGAAAGACTGGATAAGGTGTGAGGACAGCCATGAGGCTATCGTTTCTAAAGAAGATTTTATGGTGGTCTGGGAGGCTTTTGGGGCAGATACAAGGGTTGCGCCGGAAAAACAGGCTCTGTACCTTTTCTCAGGGATTGCAAAATGCGGGTGCTGCGGCGGCAACATGACCAGAAAGACAGTACCGGCAGGAGGCAAGAAATATGTGTACCTTGTCTGCATGGAAAACAAAAATAGAAATGGCTGCCGGAACAATAAGAGAATTTCCCTGCCCGTATTTGAGAAAGTGATCCTGAAGGTGGTCAACCTTCATATAGAGAAGGTCTTTGAACTAAACCAAATGATGCAGCTTGTAGAAAAAATCCCATATAATGGCTATCTCTCCCAGAAGGTGCAGGAAACCATGGCAGATAAGGAGACGGAAATACAGAGAAAACAGAAATATTCCGTAGATATATATCAGGATTACAAAAGTGGTGTTTTGACAAAGGAGGAATACCTTGAACTGAAAGCATCCTTCAAGGAAGAAATTGGGATGCTGGAAAATGAGATAGAAGCCCTGCAGGAAGAGGCAGAAAGAATAGCAAAGGACAATGAAGACAAGATCCAGTGGGCAGAGAGGTTTATCCAGTACAGGGGTTTTGGAGAATTATCAAGGGAGCTGTTGCTGCGCCTGGTGGATGAAATCAAGGTTTTTGATAAGGACAGGATCGAGGTGGCATTTAAGTTCTGCTCTGAATATGAAGAATTGTGCCAGTATGTTGCCGGTCTGGAAGAAAATGGGGAAGGAGGGGCTTTAGATGGCAAGGAAAAGCAGGAAGAATTTTGAAAAGCAGGAATCTGTGCGGATAGCCCCTGCCAAAGGCCAGTCCGGAATTTATGCAAGACTATCCGTAGAGGATAATAACTACAGCACAGGGGATTCCATACAGAACCAGGTTGCATTCTTAAAAGAATTTGTGGAGGGCAGGGAAGAGGACTTCCAGTTAATTGATATTTATGTGGATAATGGGATAACGGGGACTAATTTTAATAGGGAAGGGTGGCAGAGGCTGCTCACAGATATAAAGGCAGGGAAGATAGACTGCATTATCGTAAAGGATTTTTCACGCATGGGAAGGAACTACATAGAAGTAGGGAATTATATGGAAAAAATCTTTCCGTTCCTTGGGGTCCGGGTGGTTGCGGTCAATGACAATTTTGACAGCATGAGAAAGTCTTTCAAGAATGATATGTTGATGAACTCCCTGACAAATATTGTGAATGAATACTATGCAAGGGATATTTCCAGAAAGGTGATACAGGCAAGAAAGGCAATGCAGGATAATGGGGAATATACCAGCGGTAAGTTCCCATATGGTTATAAGAGGTCAGGGGAAAACAAAAGGAAGATGGCGGTCGATCTGGAAGCGGCGGAAGTAGTCAAAAAGATATTTGAGTGGCGCATCAGCGGGAAAAGCTGTACATGGATTGCTAACAGCCTTAATGAACTTGCGGTACCTTCACCGGGGTTGTACCGGTTTATGAATGGGGAAAAATCCTATAGTAAGAGCCGGAATGCAAGATGGAAATCCGAAAACATTTCTGATATTGTGACCAATCCGGTATATCTTGGGCATACGGTACAGGGAAAGTCTCAGTCCAGCCATTTCAGGGACAACGGAAAGGCAAAACGCCTGCCAAGGGAAGAATGGAAGATTGCAGAGAACACCCATGAGCCGCTGGTGACAGAAGAGCAGTTTGCAATCACGATGGAAATGGCGGAGAAAAGCCGGAAGAAATATAAAGAACGGATAGAAGCGCATGCCGATATTCCAAAAATGGAAAACCTGCTGCGGGGTAAAATTTACTGTGCAGGGTGCGGAAGGAAGATGTTCCGAAGAAGCAGGGTCACAAAAGGGGTAAGGAATTATCACTTTTTCTGCGATTCACGGAGGCGGAAGCTGGATGGAAGCTGCAAACAGTCCTATATCAGTGAAGCTCCATTGATGGAAGCGATAAGGGAAGCTGCGGAGAAACAGATACAGCTTCTCGGAACGCTAAAGGGACAGTGGATGCGTCCGTTCAGCACAGCAGGGAACAGCGGAGAAGTGCAGGACATGGCAAGGAAGAAGGAAATAGAGGAAGAAATCCGGCTCATCAAGAAACAGAAACGTGGGCTTTATGAGGACCTGAAGGAAGGCATGCTGGAACAGGAAGACTTTGAGGGGGAGTGGGGGAGGCTGGCAGAACGCCAGCTTTGGTGCGAAAAGAAAATAAAGGATATGGGTTATATTGATACAGCAGAAAAAGAAGCTATGGAGGCAATGCAGAAGTATCCGGATAAGTTCTTTGAACTGAAAAGCGGGGATATACCGCCCGAACTGCTTGCTTGTTTGATTGAGAAAATTACGGTAGTATCGCAGGGGCAGATAGAAATTACATACGCTTATTCAGATATAATAGAAAAGTGGTGTGAGGAAGCACAGCTTTTGGATAAGAGGGAGGCTGGGGAAAATGAACGATGGATATGTGGCAACGTATCTTAGGCTGTCGGATGATGATGAAGACCTTCGGGGAGAGAAAAGGGAAAGTGACAGTATTTTAAACCAGAGAAGGGTGCTGGAAAATTATATCAGTAACCATGATGAGCTGTCGCAATATCCGGTAAGGGAATTTGTGGATGACGGGGTTTCAGGGGTGAGCTTCAACCGTCCGGGAATCCAGAGCCTGTTAAGTGAAGTGAAAGGGAAAAAGGTTGCCTGCATTGTGGTGAAAGACCTGTCCCGGTTTGGCAGGAATTATATTGAAGTCGGTGATTATATTGAACAGATTTTCCCCTTCCTTGGGGTGCGCTTTATTGCGGTGTCCGATAATTTTGACAGCTTTAAAAGCCCTGCCGGGCTGGATATTGGTTTCAGGAATCTGATGCACGATCTGTACAGCCGGGATTTATCTAAAAAGATAAAGTCGGTCAAGAAATTGATGCAGGAGAAAGGGGCTTATTCCGGTGGGGATGTGCCATATGGATATATGAGGGGAAACGAAAAGGAAGATGTTTATGTTATTGATCCGGAAGCTGCACAGATTGTCAGGAAGATATTCCTTTATGCGGCAGGGGGAGATACAACGTTGCAGATTGCTGGAAAACTAAATAAAGAGACAATCCCTACGCTGGGGGTGTATAAAAACCAGAGTGTGAATACCAATTATGAGCTTAAGAACCAGAAAAGCAACTTGTGGAATGCTTCCCAGGTAGGTATTATCATCCGAAATGAGGTTTATATAGGAACTTTCATCGGACGGAAATTATCTACAGTAAGACCGTGGGAGATAAAAAGGAATGAGGAATCAGAGTACATAAAAATAGAAGGGCACCATGAGGGGCTGGTTACAGAAGAATTATTCAGGGAAGCACAGAAAGTGATCAGGGTACGCAAGAAAAGGGAAACATATAAAAAAGAAGAAAACCCGTCACCTTTAAAGGGAAAAGTAAAGTGTGGCTGTTGCGGGTATAGTATGAGCCTTAAACGCGCAGTCAAAAAGCAATATTATTACTGCCGTATGGGGAGTGGATGTGGTTCTTATCTTAAGATCGGGCTGGAACCGCTGGAAAAAGCAGTTTGGGGTGTGCTGCAGAAACTGGCAGAGGCATACCATGAAGAAGAGAAGGCATGTCAGAGTAAAAAGGTACAGATATTGTCAGTGGTCTCCAAAATGAAGGAAAGAAAGAGGATTTTGGAGATACAGGCAGAGCATTGTAAGACCAACCGGCTGGATTTGTATTATCAATGGAAGGAAGGGTGGATTGCTAAGGAGGAATATGCAACCAAGAAGAATGAACTGACGAAGCAGGAGGCAGAAAGCAGACGGGAGCTTGAGCTTCTGGATCAGCAGATGGCGGAAACTGTCTTGGTGCAGAATTCATTGGAAGAAAGAATGGGGATGGTGGCACTGCTGGATGCGGAAGGATTGACGAAGGAGCTGGTGGATAAGCTGATTGAGAGAATAGATGTGTATGGGGATGACAGGGTGGAAATTAAGTGGAAGTTTAATGTGCAGGTGTAAATTGGTAAAATTATTTTTTATTTAGAATAGTTTTAGTAAATTCTCCTTTGAAAGAATGTTGAGGGATGTAGTTTTTTGGGGTATACTTAAGATATACAGTAAAAAAGAAATCGATGTATTATGGATAAAATGAATCATTGGAATATAAAGAAAGGCGGTAATTGATATGTCAACATTACAGAGACAGGTAATACAATCCCTTAATGGTTTGTCAGATGATAATTTGAAATTTTTGCTTGATATGATACAGCGCTTTATGAAACCTGCTGAAGGTGAAAGGAAAGCTCTGGAAAAAGCAAGACCAGACAGAAATGGTATACGTAGAATTGGCAGCTTAGAAGGTCAGAACCTTATTGACGCGGATTATGATATAGATGAATGTAATGATGAAATTGCGGAAATGTTTGGGGTAATGAGCTAATGAAAATATTAATAGATACACATATAGCCATTTGGGCAGTATTGAATGATCCTAAGTTGCCGAAAAGAGCAAAAAATATTATTCTTGATGAAGCAAATGAGATATTTTATAGCACAGCTTCTGTTTGGGAGATTACAATTAAGCATATGTTGCATCCGGACAGGATTCGAATTAATGGCGATCTTTTAGCGAAAGGCTGTGAAGACAACGGATACACGGTATTGCCTGTTTTCAATAAACATGTTTCAGCGTTAGAAACATTAAAACGTTTGGAAAATGCTCCTCAGCATAATGATCCATTTGATAGAATTATGTTGGCTCAGGCAAAAGCAGAGAATTTGATGTTTTTAACACATGATTCTTTAATCCCGTATTATGGAGAATCATTTATTATGTCGGTTTAACATGACAAAAGCAATATATTTAGAAATATCAATTTCGAGCAGATAAAATAATAGAGTTTACGTAGGAGGACAATTCAATTGGATATACTATTTAAATCGTTTCATAATATTAACGTTCCTGAAAATGCTATTCGTACAATACCGATTCCAGAAGATTTTGATGGATTTATGACTGATTTCCTTCTATATTCTTTGCAAAATGGAAGTATTAAACGTTATAAAATGATTGATAAAAACTCAGAGGTTCTTAGTTGTATTCAACAAATTGCGAAAAAAAGCTTAAATGATGATCAAGAAGATACAGATGTAACATTGGAGTTTTCAGACAGTATAGCGTTGAAATTATTGAGAGAAGAGCAAGCGGCTCAGCAATTGATTGAAAAGATGAGGATTACAATTCAAAGAGGCAGTTTGATTCAAACTATGTTAAGAACAAATGAGGGTGCCCTTTTTTTTATTGTTGCTAAAGTAGAGCATTCAGCGTGGTATGAAGGAGAAAGCTTGGAAAAGAAATTTGGATTTCCCGGAGATAAGAAATCCGTTTGGAAATCAGCAATAATCCCGTTAGAAACAACGGGTGCTTTGTCAGAAGGGGATATAAAGGTATATCGAAATAATAGTTCAAAGTACTGGACAGATAAATTCCTTGAAGTTCAAGAAAAGAAATCAGATGAAACAAATACGCGTGAGGTATTTGAAGCAGTTCAATTTGTTTTAAGAAAAAATGTTCGTAAAAAATCAGAACGTGATTATCTTATTTTGCGTAATGCTTTAATACAAAAAATGAAAACACCACAACAGGTTAATTATGGGCAAATGATTGATGATTTAGTTGGAAATTATATTCCAGACGCAGAAAGCCTAAATATAAATACTATTAAAGAAAAGTTACTTGAGTTGCCGGAAACAAAGTCATTTGACACACAATTCAATACCATTCCGACAGTAATTAAGGAGAGGAAACGTACAGAGAAATATTTACCATCAGCAGGTATTGAATTAATACTTGTGGGAGCAATTGAAGATTTTGAACATGTAATTACATCAGAAACTGTAGATGGTGGTAGACGTTATTTAAAAATACGTTGTGATGATAACAAAACGTATGAAGCTTTTGCGGTTAAGCCGCTAAGAATAGAAACGTAATTTTTATTCTATGGGGACACAACTTGGGAAGGAGAGGCATCATGATTATTGAATCTTGTAAAAAGATGTTTGGCGAGCCCGTAAATTATTATGAAGCAGCAACAGTAGTTGATGCCGATTATGTGATTTTTTCAGAACAGTTGCCCAATGAAAGTCTATTGACAGAGCTTTTTGAAGATATTCCGGAGCGTGATGATATTGAGATTTCCATGAAAGATGAGGAGGGTGTGTATTTTAAGTCATCGCATAATGCAACCTGGATGGACGAATATACAAAATTTTGTGACGGCCGAGAGAACGGCGAGGAGATAAATATACATATTCATATAGAAAAAAGAATTTTAAATGATACAGTATCGGTTTATAATTTTAAAAGTTTTGTGGAAACTTTAGAGAAAGAAGAGCTTTTAAAACAGTTGGATATTTTTGTGGCATGGATGCGAGAAAGGGAAAAGGGGTTACGAATAGTTATAGATACAACAGATGTATTAATTACTAAATATATTGTGATTGCGTCAGAACTAAGGGATATAACTAATGGAAGAGTGAATGATATTCAAAAATGTGAAGATGCCAGTATATTTATGAACAGGGCCTATATACCCTTAATACCGCAAGACTTTTCTATACAATATTGTAATGGCGGTATCTCTGATCGTATGGCAAAGATTTTCAAGACAGTGGAGTCATTTCTTGCACTTATGTATATCGTTAATACTTCTAACATTGTTCTTGATAAAGCTATTATTCAAATGCAACCTGGGCAAAATTTTGAAATTGAAGCCAATTCATACAAGTATAATTGTGTAATTACAGAGGTATACAATTGGGTATTTGCAGACGGTGAATCTTCGATAGATAGAGCTTCTATTGCAAGAAACATCATAAATGTTCGTTGCAAAGATGGTAAAGCATTATTAAATATGGATTCGTCTGTGTTAATGTCTATCAAATCCAATTATATGATTTATCAGAAAGATACTGTGCAGAAATATCTGGAATTAAAAGACCAGATTTCAGAATGTATTTCTAATACAACATTACAGTTTCAAGATGCTATAGATGGACTTATTGAAGGTATACGCAACAATTTAATTGCAATTATTACTTTTATTGTTTCATTAGTACTAACGGATTCACTTAATCTTGAAAATCTTGTTGAAGAACAGCTTCCCCGTAATCTTCAATTGGTAATAGGAATTTTTTTAATAGCATCAGCAGTATATTTGTTTATAACAAGGAAAACAGTAAATACTAAATGGGAACTCATTGTTGACAGATATAATAGACTTAAACAGAATTATAAAGATGTATTGGAAGCAAAAGATTTGGATGATGTTTTTGGGCATGATGAAATGATTCATACTTATGAAAATAAGTTAAACAGTTATAAGAAGACTATTACAGGAATATGGATATTTTTTATTCTTTTAGTAGCTATACTCGCAGTAATTTATTCATTTGATGTGGGATATTGGGGAAGATTATTAAAGCAATTCCTTACTCAAAGTAAATAAAATAGGGCAGAAATTAAATGGAAGACTAATGTGTAGTCGTAGATTGTAATTTTTTGAAAAAAGTGAAATATTTTTTAGTCCTAACTTGACACCAGCTTACAGGCAGCAGTATGGGAGTGTGAATCCGGCGGGGATTATCGCACCGGCGATTGTAGCGACGGCGGTAAGTACGGGGGTGGCGGTGGTGTATTGTAAGGTGAAGGATAGGAGGCGGAGAGTCTGAGGGTTCTCCGTTTCCGCTTTGTATACAAATATATTGACAAAAATAACTTTGGAAATTACAATAAAATTGCAATTTAATAGAGAAAGGAGAAAGATTATGAGCGAAATGGAGAGATACAGAGATATGTATTTTAATGACTGTATCGACTTACTTAAGAATAAACATTCTTATCGGAAACATGTAGATAAATTTATAAATTATTTAAAAATAATAGAATTAGATAATCGGCCCAGGGTAATAGATAAAGGTGTAGTAGAAGATTGCATAGGATATTATAGTCTCGAAAAGGGTGAATTAAATACTCGTTCAACAATGGAAGCGCATTTAGAAGCACTAAAAAGTTTTTATGATTATTTGAGCAGAACGGACAAGCTGCCTGATATTTTTACTGATTATGATTACAAAGAGTATAAAGAGGCAATAGTGAAAAAATATGAATTGTCTGAACCTGTCGAGAGAGGAAGTTTTGAATGCAAAGATATTATAAAAATATTATCAGATACAGAAGAACTTATGGAACAATCATTGGAAGGAACGGTTGGTATAAGAGATGAGGAACGTCATTTACAAAGGATGATAATGCGTTTGTTTATTAAGATAACGTTAATTGCGCCTGCCAAACGGAATGTCATAGGACAGATTAAGATAGGTGATTTTGAGGAGAACTTTAAGATTTTGAATATAAATAAAATAAAAGTAAATGTTCCCTGTGGATTATCAAGGGATATTATTCAGGCAATTCGGTATGCGGAGGAAAGGAATGGTAAGCAGGCTGGAAAATCAGAAAGGCTTTTTGAATTTATTTATCGTTACAAGGGGAAATTTACGGATGAGTCATTAAATACATGGTTTCTTAATTTATTGCAGGATATAGGATATATCGAAAAGTCCAAAAGAAGAACATATCCGGTGGAGCCTATACGGAATGGAGCAATTTCAATTATGGTTAATAACATGGTCAATCCATTGCTTATATCAAAAATTACAGGTATAGGGTTTTCCAGATTAGAGTCCCAATATTACAGTACAATGAAGTCTGAATATATGGATTATTTGAATAAAAATGTTAATAGAGCAATAGCGCAAAATGAATACTACTCGTATATTTAATTCTTTTTAGCAGGGGGATGAAAATGTTTCAAGAAAGTAATAGGATTGAATTAAAAGCTACTCTAAATGATAAACTGGAAAAAGAAATAGTGGCATTTTTAAATAATCGTGAAGGAGGGATTCTTTATATAGGTATTGATGATAAGGGCACCCCTGTAGAAAATTCTGATATGGATTCTATGCAGTTAAAGATTGCAGATAGAATTAAAAACAATATTTTACCATCAACACTTGGATTATTTGATATTGTTACTGAATATGTGGACAATATTCCGATAACTAAAATAGTTATATCCAGTGGACTTGAAAAACCCTATTATATAAAAAGTAAAGGAATGTCACCGAACGGATGCTATATGCGGATTGGAACGTCAACGCAGCCAATGTCTACTGCATTAATAGACGAACTGTACGCAAGGAGAATACATACAACATTGCGTAATATCCCTTCTCCCAGACAAGACCTTACTTTTGCACAATTAAAGATATACTATCAGGAAAGGGGATTTGAGTTAAACAGGAAATTTGCTAATAGTCTTGAGTTGCTCACTCCTGATGGAAAATATAATTATATAGCATATTTGCTTGCAGATGAAAATGGCGTATCGATTAAAGTTGCAAAGTATGCCGGAACAACAAAAGTAGATTTAGTTGAGAATGAAGAATATGGATACTGTTCATTGATTAAGGCAACGAATCATGTTTTGGAGAAAATGAAAATAGAAAATGTTACAAAAGCAAAGATAACAAGTACAAAAAGGATTGAAAAGAATCTCGTTGAATCTGTACCGTTACGTGAGGCGTTGATCAATTCCATTGTACATAATGATTTTTCACGTGAAATTCCGCCTGTTTTTGAGATTTTTAGTGACAGAATTGAGTTTACATCATATGGCGGATTGATTCCGGGACAAAGCAAAGAGGATTTTTTTAGTTGTAGCAGTATGCCCAGGAATAGAGAACTGATGCGGGTATTTAAGGATTTGGGATTGGTTGAACAGTTAGGATCTGGGATGAGCAGGATTTTGCAATCATATGACCGTGATATCTTTGAAATATCAGATCATTTTATAAAGGTTATTTTTCCATTTTCCCTATCCGCTAATGATAATGTCGCCATTGGCGATAATAATGGCGATATAAATGGTGATAATCGGAGTGATCGGGATAAAGTTTTGGTGTTATTAGAAGAAAAGCCTGGTATTACAGCAAAAGAAATGAGTGAGCAAACAGGATTAAGCACCAGAAAGATTAGCCGCGTTATAAGGGAGCTGCGCGAATCAGAAGTGATTATACGTATTGGTTCCAATAAAAAAGGACATTGGGAAATTAACAAATCCAAATTTTAAGAATTTTTAGAAAGTCCGTGTCATTAACTTGACACAATGCTCCGGTAAAGATAAATTTCTAACTTGTAAAAAAGCACACCGGAAAAACCGGTGTGCTTTGTGGGATCATTAGCATAGTTCAAATTTCTGAACCATCTTATTTAATATTTCTGCCTGTGAAGCTAGCTCCTCCGAGGTCGCGGAGGTTTCCTGTGAGGCTGCGGAATTATCTTGTATTCCATGGGTAATCTCTTCAATTCCGACTCGGAGCTGTTTCATGTTTTCTGCCTGGACAGCAGCATCTTCCGCCGTATTTTGGATCATTTCATTTACGCGGTTCACTGCGTTTACTGATTCTTTCAAGGAACTCATGGCTCCAACTGCAATGGTATTTCCCTTATTGATCTCTTCCATGGAGATTTCGATGAGCTCTCTTGTATTGTTTGCCGCCTTGGAGCTTTCCAGCGCCAGTTTGCCGATTTCATCGGCAACCACTGCAAAGCCTCTGCCTGCTTCGCCGGCGCGGGCGGCTTCAATGGAAGCGTTTAATGACAGGAGGTTTGTCTGGGAGGCGATTTCTTCGATTGTCTGAATGATGCCGACCACCTGCTGGGAAGTCTCCTGAATTTTGTTCATGGCATCCATCATCAGCTTCATCTTTTCCTGGTTCTGTTCGATCATTGTGGCTGCCTGTGCAGTAGCTTGTGCGGAAGTTTCCGCCTCCCTGCGGCTGTTCTCCACCTGATCCGCCACTGTGGTGGTGGTAGCAGAGAGCTGTTCAATAGAGGCAGCCTGCTGCTCGGCGCTTTCCGCCAGAACCTGAGATGCAGTGGCTAGTTCGTTGGCCCCCACAGATACCCGTCCGGAGCTTTCATTGATTCCCAACATAACCTGATTCATGGAATCGGAGATATTCAGTAATGCGGTTTTGATCTTCTGAAATTCACCTACGTAATCGTGCTGCAGATTAATGCTCAGCCTTCCATCGGCGATCTGAGACAATACATGTGCTGTCTCGTCAATATAAGCAATATATTCTTTCAGACGGCAAACTGTTTTCCGGAAGGAATCCCCCAGCTCTCCGATTTCATTTTGGCTGGTTATATGAAGATCAACGTCCAAATTTCCGGCAGCAAGCTGTTGTGCCGTATGATTTAGGTCTAGAATTGGCTTTACCAGTTTATTAGCGCTTTTCCTGATGCTGAAAGCGATAATTACAATACCGATTGCAAAGATAAGGACGAGTGCTATGACCATTGCGATTAGCATAGAATAGTATTCTGACGTGGGCATATTGCTCAGTACAACATAACCTGTGTCTCCGGCATACTGCAAGGAGCCGTATTTGGTGAGGCCGTCTACCGTATATTTCAGGAATGTATCCTCTTTTGATGCGATTGCATCCTGGACATTCTGGGAGACGTTCACATCTTTGATGTTCTTTTGGATGATATCCTTTTGAGGGTGATAAAGGAAGGTTCCGTTTTCAGATAATAACAGCATATAGCCGCTTTGTCCGATCTTATATTCACTCATGATTTCTGTCATATGGTCCAGGGAAATATCCATACCCACAGCCCCTAAAACTTCGCCGGTAGTGTCGTCATAAACAGGGGAAGCGGCGCTTAGAATGAGCTTTCCGGTGGAAGAGTCCACATAGGGTTCCGTAAGGACGGTTTTCTTCCCTGTGATGCAGCCATACCACCCACGTCCTGTGATATCCCAGCCTTCATCGCTTACAAAACCATCGGACTGCGCCAATGCGCTTGCATCTAGGTCGGAAAGCCATACGGCCATGACATTTTCTTTGTCGGTGTTTGCAATTTTTATGAGATTGTCCATAACGGTGTCCATTTTTTCCGCCTGCATGATATCATCCCCAGCCTTGATTTCCTGCATGATATTTTGGATCTCAGGGTTGACAGCCAACTGCTCGGTGCTTTTCGTATACTGTTCGAGAAAACCCGTTAACTGGTTGGCAGCGGCATTAGATTCCTGGGTCAATTCCTTTTGTTTTGATGTGATGACCAGCCATCCAACCATACAAATGGCAACAGCTGCTATAAGTATAAGTACAAATATGACACTCCCGCCGATCTGCTGGAGAATTTCATCTGCTATTTTTTTCTTTGAACTGGTTTTTCCCTTTTGCTGCTTCATAATAGACCTCCTGTATATTTTGATTCTTTTTTCTATTGTACTGCTAATTTTCTGGCAATACAATAAAAAGTTGTACTTTTTAACGGGCTTTTTTAGTCATAATTCACAAATTGCATTTGGAGTATGGAAGACGGCCGTGAAAGTGATATAAGGCGGAAACGTAATCTTATACAAGGAGACTTGGAGGGGTGGAAAATTGGCAAAGCCAAATTATGAGAAAAATCTGTCATATGTTTCGGCAGACCAGAGGAAAGGGAAAAGATGGATAGCAAAAGTACACGCGTTAATGGAAATACGAAAGCAATATAATTGCACAACAAACAAGCAGATGAATATCTGCTTGATCAAAATGCATTGTGATGTGAGCAACTAGTACAGTATTGCCCAAATAACGGTGAATACGGCACTTGCTATTTGCGCCATTGCCGCGTTGTCGTCAGAGGGCAATGCCGTACTAGTAATTAAATTCGGTTGAATCAATTACTTCCCATGTTTTATCAGATATTTTAAACGCCAGCTCGTCCAGCTTATCTACAGGAATACAGAGTATCCCCGTAATCAGATCTTCATAAAATTTGGCTATAACCGGCATTGCGTCTCCATCTTCAAACTTGAGGAGCGCTTTGCCGAGTGCGGCTATGATAAACGGCGGATAGCCTATCACTTTGCAAATTTCTTTCAGATCTTTTGATTTCGTTGCTTTCGTAACGGTATCATGTGCAACGAGTCTGGCGCTTTCCCATCCGTGTAAGATGTTATCTTCCATAGATTTTATTAATGCGCTGTGCTTTAGACCGGCTAAATAAGTTGTCCTAAAGGTCATAGCGTCCGGATAACAGATACAGGGTATACGTTTGCAGATACCATTCCCTGACGATTTGGCAAATTGTTTGCGCCATTCGTCAAATAACTTATGTAAGTCCGTATGCTGCCATGATTGAATCGGACAGCAGGTGTAACCGGGAGCGGTGTCAAATTCAGACGCTTTTTCAGGCAGCATGGCCACCTGCTTGACTATAAAATTTTGTTTCTGGTAAATGATTTTGCCATATGGTCTCCAGTTATTAAGGTCAACGCTCATTATGAGTCCTCCGTTAATAAAAAGCATACTTTATTTTTATATCGGCACAAAGTTAAAAAAATTTAGATATAACTTGAGGGTAAAAGTTTTTTACGGAGATAATTTCGTATTGCAATTATGTATTGCAATTATGTTTTACAATAATAGTTGTTAAGAGCATATTATGTGGAGGAGGAGAGGAATTTTAATCTTGAAAGAAATAAAGAAGATTTCTAAAGAGAAAACAGTATTTCTGTTTTCACACGATAATGCGGCGAAAACGATATATAATAAAGAAATAAATATAAATGAAGCGTTATCGCTGCATGTAGACAAAAAAGTAAAAACAAAATAAGGCACAGAGGCAAAAATGCAGCGCTGATTAGCAAAATAATCGCCCGCCTAAGATATACGATATATCCGGGGCGGGCGATTATTTGAAGCTGCTCTCTGCTTTATGCGCCGTACAATCCTTTGACCTCTACGGGCATACGGTTTTTTGCGGATTCCATAATTGCCAAGATGGTCAGAGAAGTATTTGCCGCGTCGTACAGGGTAAGTGGGAACTCTTTTCCTGTGTAAAGGCAATCTACAAAGCCGCGAATGCTCTCAAAAGCAAATCCCTTTGGCTGTCCAAAAATATGGTTTTGTACGATTACATCGGGCACCGTCACTTTTTCATCCGTATATTTTTGGATCATATTATGGTTGGAGGCATCAATTGAGACCATTCCCTTTGAACCCAGCACATTACACTTGATATCGTTTACACAGGGATTGGCATTGGGCGTAATCCAACCGTTTTCCATATGGGCAATTACACCGTTTTTGAACTCTAATGTTGTCAGATATTCATCTACCGTATCTACTCCCATGTCTTTTAATACACCGTTCCGGCTTACACTGTATACCCGCTCCACCTCCGAATGGAAGATCCAGCGTAGTGTATCTAAGCTGTGGCTTCCTAAAAACCATAGAATAGAAGATTTTGATGCCCAGGGCAGCAGGTCCGTAGCAACCCATTTAATATCGTTCAGACGGAAATAACCGCTGTAAACTTCCCCAAGTTCGCCGGAGCGTACTGCCGTATATGCTTCATGGAACGGCGGCGACCACCGATTATGGAAATCGACCATGACTCGAACATTATTTTTTTCAATTGCATCTACCATACGGGCGACATCTTCCCGGGTAGTTGCAAGGGGTTTCTCAATCAGCAGCGCCTTTTTTGCCTCCGCACAGGCAATCGCTATATCGGCATGCAAATAGTCCGGCGTTACAATGGCAACGGCATCGCAGCCGCTTTTATCCAGCATTTCGTGGTAATCCTGATAGACCTGAGGAATTCCTAAGTTTTCAGCGACCGTCTGAGCCCGCTGCAGATTGGTATCGCAGATTGCCACTGTCTGTGCAAATGGATGGGCATTGTAAATCCTGGCATGATTCATTCCCCATGTGCCAGCCCCTATGATAGCCATTTTTATCTTTGAATTCACTTTGTATCCTCCTTTTCTCTCACTAATTTCCATTTTTATACCCCTGCATACCGCAAGCTGTGCTTGCGGTACTGCCACCGATAAAGAGTTTGGAAGTTTACTTCCAAACTTTCAACTGTTCCCAAAGTTAAGTTTCAAGCGTAAATTTTAGGACAAAGAAATCTTTGCTTTCCGTGGCCAACGAGCCTGACAGGCGGGTATAAACGCAGCCATGACGGGTTGTTGGCTTTCCATCTAATCTTAATCCGGCTGTTCCCTTTAACTACAATCCGGCTTTAATATTTCCCGTATCTGAGCTGTATCTATCTCTCCTGGCAGGCAGCCCTTCTTCGCGGCTAATGCGGCGCATACCCCTGCAGCTTCTCCGGTGAAAAGAGCTGTTCCGAAATTGTCTTCTGTGCAGCAGGTTATTGCCGCTGCTAGTTTTCCGCAGACCATCAGGCCGCCTGGTCGTGTCAGCGCCAGATTCTCCAAACTGAAATATTGCAAATTTCCCGTTTCCTCTACAGCAGCCGCTACAACACGTTTCGGTACATTGGAAAGGGTATGGGGCATAGCCTCCAGGGTTGGCATTTGACGCAATATTAACTGTGGCGGCAGGGCGGAAAGACGCACATTTTCAAAGCCCGGAGTTTTGCCAAGAGCTTCCAGCAGCCTGGCGGACCGTAGATGGGCTTTTGTGATCGCCTGGGTACGGGATAGGGGGCTTAGTGGATCCACTTGGCAACCTACCGGAAATTCTACAAGGCATCGCCCTGGCTCCGCACAGATTTTGACCGCACAGACAGGGCTTTGCGTGTAAAGCGGTCCCCGGTATTGTGTTCCCGGCTGCCCTGTGGCAAACCCATCCTCTACAAAAGACTGTTCCCGGCAGCGGGATAACGCCGTTGTATTAAGGCCTGTCAAAATGATTGCTGCATATGCGTATAATGGCGTCTGCGCATTCCATACACCTGCGCTGCGCACCAGATCGCCCGTACCGGTAGCGTCAATTACTATCGGCGCTTCAATCCGGAAAAGTTCATTTTTGGAAAAAGCTGTAAGGCCGCACACGATGTCCTTGCGCTGCTGCAGGCTGCAGGCTTCGCTGTACAGCAACACGTCCACATTGTTTTCCCGGCATATTCGAAACAGCGCCAGTCTGAGAGTTTCCCCATTTATTGCTGCTGAGGAAGTATCTGGTGAGCCATATAGACCGCCCAGTTTTTTTAATATGGATAGAAATTCATTTAGTAAATCCGTCCGATAATAGATCTCTCCCAGTGTCATCCCTTGCACGGTCATTCCGCCCAGCATTCCTGTCCGTTCCAGCAAAAGGGTTTTGGCGCCTGCTCTGGCCGATGCGGCGGCGGCAAACACTCCGGAGAGTCCGCCCCCTGCAGATACTACATCATATTGCAGTTTTTTTTGTTCTATCATGATTATACCCCCTGCATACAATCTATAAAGCTTGTCTTAAAACTTTTCTTCATGCTTTTCCTTTTGCGGTATTGAAAGTACGGCTCCGTTTTCCGTGAGCAGGCGGCGGAGCTTTTCCACCGGTACCTGATCCGTTTCGCAGTTTGACTGTACGCATATGGAAGCGGCTGTACCTGCTGCCTGCCCCAATGCGATGCAGGTGCCCATGATACGGCTTGAGCCAAAGGCCACTCTGTCGGCCCAGATGGTTCTTCCGGTAAAGAGGATTCCTTTCATCTTTTCCGGTACCATGCAGCCGTATGGAATTCCGTATCCGCGCCGTACAATGTAAAGTTCGCTGCCTTCGTCGCAGCCATGGTGAATATCTACATTATAACCGCCCAGTGCTACCGTATCCGGCGGAACTTCTCCTTGCCGTACATCCTTTTCCGTCAGACAGCGCTTCCCTACAAAGCGGCGGCTTTCCCGCACTCCCAGCGTTGGCGCCACAAAGGAAAGGGCGCAGTTTTCAAAGCCCGGCAGATATTCGGGCATAAACTTGATCAGCTCTTCCACCTGACGGCAGGCTTCCTGTGTGCCCCGGGAAAGCTGCCAGATGTCGGTACCGTCAAAATCTATCAGACGCGTATTATTAATAACCGTAGTGTCGTCGTTGGGATGTGTAATCAGAGAAAAGCGATCCCTGGGAATATCATTATACCATCCATCGTTTCGCGCCTTTCGGATACATGCGTCAAGCCCCAGCAGATTATATCCGTTTACCGTCCTGAAAAAACCCGGTTCCACCTTCATTTCATAGCCTTCCGGCGTATCCACTTCCGAGGGCTTGTCTTCTACATATTTCAGCAGCTTTTCTTTATTCACTCCGGACACGGCAAAAACCAGTGAAGCCGGCTGCAATTCTCCATCCGGATTTCCTTTTTCATAAGGCAGACCAATCAGGCTGCATAAATCTCCGTCTCCCGTAGCGTCAATAAATACATCTGCTTTTATATCAAAGAAGTTTCCTTTTCCGCAAACACGCACCTGGCATAGACGATCTTCCCGCACCAGGGCCTTTGTGGGGATACAGCCAAATAACAATTGAATCCCCTCCTCTTCGCAAAGCTCGAACAGGACAAGCCGCACCAGCCCTGCATTGACGGGTGTCAGACTGTTTAAGATGGGGCAGGGATTATGTCCCAAGGTTCCATGCAGGGCATTGAGGCGATCGATCAGCTCCTGGGCAATACCGCCTGCTATGGGATTCCCTTCTCTATCCCGAAAGCCCAGCAGTCCCAGGCCGGATACGGATACTCCTCCCAGAAAATCTCCCTGCTCTACAATAAGTACACGCCTTTTCTGGCGTGCCGCTGCAATAGCTGCGGCCACTCCGCTTACACCGCCGCCAAGAACTGCAATATCGCAACAAAGCGTCCGCGTATTTTCATCTGTCATATGTATCCCCTTTGCATAGTATAGGCAAAGCCTATTGTCATGGGGATGTCGCAAAACGGCAGATTCATACAATATATAGCAGCCATGTGCTAGAATTTTGGCATATATTGTACAACAGCCAAGTTTTGCAACAGCCCCTGCATAAATTGATAGTTTGTAACGTCATTTCCGTATTACATGTCAGGGCCGTCCGGGTATATCTTAAAAATATTCTGTCAAGCCGCCCTTATCCCTTTACTGCCCCCTGGGTCAGGCCGGATACCATCAGTTTGCCTAAAATGGAAAATACCAGCAGAATCGGCAGAACCGCAACCATTGCGGAAGCCATCAGCCCGCCCCAGTCTGTTCCAAAAAAGCCGCGGAAATAGTAAATTACGAGCTGAATGGATCGCAGATTAGGAGAATCAATCATAACCGCTGCGGTAATAAATTCATTCCATGCCCCGATAAACAAAAACAGAGCCGAGGATGCAATAGAAGGCAGGCATAGGCGGGGAATCAGCCGTGTGATGATATAGGCGCGACTGCAGCCGTCAATGCGCGCCGCGTCTTCAATTTCCAGAGGAATTGCCTCAATGCCTCCCTTCATAATCCATATTGCCATTGGGAGATTATAAGCCGTGTACAGCAGAATCAATGTATACCATTTATTGGTCAGGCCAAGGTTCATCATATACAGGTAATTGGGGATTAGCATGGCCGCGCTGCCGATGGATAGCGGAATGCCCGCTATCACAATATAAAACAGCACTTTTTTCAGCGGAAAGCTATATCTTTCAAAACCATATGCCGCCAGTAAGCCCAGCACAAGCCCCAGAACAATGGTGCATCCCGCATAGAGCAGGCTGTTGCGCATCCCAAGGCTTAACCCGTTTGCAAACACGTTCCGGTAATGCTCCGAACTGAAGGTAAAATTAATAAATTTAGGAGGGTATACCAGAATTTCCCGCCGTGTCTTTAGGGAGGTGATCAGTCCCCATAAAATGGGTGTTGAGTTGGTAAAAAACAGAATCAGCAGAAGAGCCAGCTCGGGCAGGGAGGCCCTCTGTTTTGCTTCCGTATTTTCCGTAAATCTTATACTGCCTTTTTTCGTGTTTTTAAATGTCATATTTTATCATCCTCACATACAGCACTACAAATATAATGTTGACCAGAAATACAAGAACCGACAATGCGGAGGCCTGCCCAAATTTATAGTAAGTAAAGCCCATGCGGTACAGCTCAAGGGAAATAACATTTGTTGCTGTGCCGGGTCCTCCGCCGGTCAAAATCAGCGGAACGGTATTGTTATTGAAATTGCTCATTGTAAGTACTATGGTGGAAAGCAGAATGGGCGTTTTAATCAGTGGCAGTTTAATATGAGTTAGTACCTGCCATGTGTTTGCCCCGTCCACCCGGGCCGCTTCCAGCAGACCGGCGTCCACACCCTTAAGGCCAGCCAGGATCATTACCATGGAATATCCGATGGTACGCCACGCCATGACAATGATAAGGGTGACAATAGACGCCGTTTTGTTTTCAAAGATAATAATGGGAGAAAAACCAAGGGAACGCAGGAAATAATTAAGCAATCCCGTATCTCCGTTCAGAATCCAGCGCCAGAGCACCGTGCCCACCATCATGGAAATAACCCAGGGCAACAGCCCGATTAATTGGATCAGGTAAGCGACGATGCCTGTACGTCTGTCAATCCACAGTGCAAATACAAGCCCCAGCACCATGGAAATTCCTGCGGATGCTACCGTTATAAGAATTGTAATGCCAAAGGAGTACCAGATGGCCGGGTCCGAAAATAAAGATACATAATTGGCACCCCCCACATATCCTCCGTTCTGCAGATGGTCCAGCTTAAAGAAACTACTGTAGAGCGTGCTGAACAAAGGCACCACCAGTATCATAATAATCAGAAACATTCCCGGCAGGGTGAGCAGGAACCCCAAATAATTGTGAAGTATCTTTTTAATTTTCATAAAAACCCCTATGCCTTTCTAAAACCTGCGATATTTTGGCCACAGGTACAAAAAATTATCAGCCGCCATTGCGAGTGTCAAAGTCACCGGCCACACCGGATAATGCCTCTGAAATGGACTTTCCGTCTACCATGACCATTTGTGCGGCGCGGTTGAGATCATTTTTCCAGGAACTTATTGGATAATCCGTAGGCTGCGGCCATCCGGCATTTGTAATTCCGTCTGCTACGATTGTGAGGTATTGATTGTCGGGATTCTGATAAAAGTCCCCAAGTTTTTCCATGGTGGATTTGCGGATGGCAAGCTGACCGCCTTCCGTAACCCACAGTTCGTCAGCTTCCGGTGACATAAGAGCTTCCACAAATTTACCTGCCGCCTCTTTTACCTGGCTGCCTGACCATACGCCCACACACCAGCCGTTGATGGTGCTGGGTGCATGACCATTGCCATCCTCGGAAGGATAAAGCATGAGCTGCACCGCGCTGGGATCAAAGGGAACATCTGCGCGTACGGTAGGAACTCTTACCGCGCCGCCGGAAATGATAGCGTATTTCCCTGCGGCAAATTCCGTAAAGAGTTCTTCTCCTGTCAGATTTACGGCAGCTTCCGGGGTAATGCCATATTCCGTAATGCAGTCCAGCTGGAATTTAAGAGCTTCTTCTCCTGTTTCGTTGGCCCAGTCTGCTTTACCTTCTTCCGTAAATAAATTTCCCTGCTTCTCGAGAATACGGGCTGTCATGATTTGCGGATCGACTTTATCTATATTAAACGCCTGGCCAAATCCATACCGCTGAATCCCTGTTTCAGGGTCTACCTCGGTCAATGCCTGACAAACTTCTACAAACTCATCCCATGTCTGAGGGATGGATAATCCTTTTTCTTCAAAAAGGTCTGCGCGGTAATAAAATGCCATATAGTTGCGCGAGTGAGTAATTTGATAATGCAGGCCGTCACGTGTGCCAAAGTTAAAGAAGGAATCATCAATATCAGCGATTTCTTCCTGCGTCCAGTCCTTTAAAAACAGGTTTTCCAAAGGCTCCAGTGCGCCCAAATCCAGCGCCGCCCCCATTTCATCCATGATACACCAAATAATATCCGGCGCATTGCCTGCCGCATGTGCCGCAAAGAATTTAGGCGTCATTTGCTCCCAGTCCTGGGGCTCCACTACAATTTTGATATTAGGATTTTCCGTTTCAAAATTTTTAATTATTTCACCAAGCGCTTTTCCACGACCGTCTGCTGCAGCCGGGTCCAGGAAGGTCCACATACGCACAACCTGTTCTCCCTCCGTCTGAGTGGCCTCCGAGGCCGAACCGGCGCCGGAATCCGTCGATGCGTCTTCACTGCTCTCCTGGTTAGAAGCGTTTGTATCCTCCGTGGGTTCCGGCTTAGAGCTACAACCTGCTAACAGGCTCAAAGAAAGTATCCCCGCCAAAATCATTGCTATCCAACGTTTTCTTTTTACTTGCATTCTTAATCCTCCTTTTTCTTGCGCCACAGTCCCTCGCAGGCAGACTGTGGAAATGTGTGTCAATAAATAATCTGCTATCTGCTTCTGACAGTTTTACTATATTCTATGAAAACGTTTTTTCAAACCTTGTATATTTTTATTTATAAAGATATAATTTAATATTTCTTATTTAATCTATTATTATCTCGTTTTTTTTTTATATTTTATTTTTTTATCAAATTTGTAATAAAAAATCTTTATAATATTTGTAAAAATATGCAAATTGACGTGATTTTTTATAAATATCTTGCTTTTTAGGTAATTTCATTTTATAATATCGATGAAAAAATGTTTTCACAAATTTCCGGATTGCTCTATGGAGAGCGCTTTTCGCTAGTTTGTATTAAGGAGGTTTCTGTTATGGCTACCATCAAAGACGTTGCCCGGCTGGCCGGGGTGTCCATTTCCACTGTATCCAGAGTCACGAACAATGCATCCAATGTCTCTCCCGCTATCCGCAGAAAGGTATTGCGCGCGGTCAAAGCCCTGAATTACACCCCAAGCATTGTCGCCCGCAGTCTGGAATCCCGCAGCATGAATAACATTGCGGTGGTTATGGGGCGGACTATGGATCAGGCTTTTTCCAACCCGGATTTTTTTACTATCTTGCAGGGGCTTACCTCTACTTTGGTAGAACAGGAATACAATGCGCTGCTTCTTACCAACCTTAAGCAGACTGTGGAGACGGAGCATTGTATCAAGCTCATTCATTCAGGCGCCATACAGGGTGTGGCTGTGGTAGGATCTTTTGTCCAGGACCCTCTGCTTAGCCGCCTTGTGGATGAAGAATTTCCCTTTGTCCTTATAGGATACCCGCCTGACTACCCGGATATTTATACAACGCCATATAATACGGTGTCTACGGATGACAAGAAGAGCGCTTATATGGCTGTGCGCTATCTGTTAGATCATGGACACCGAAGAATCGGAATGGTACATGCATCACTGGCCTATGCCTCGAACCGCAAACGTTATGACGGATACATAGAGGCCATCACCGAAGCTGGCCTTCGCATTGATCATATGCTTATCACATCATCAGGCCATGAAGTTTCCGAGACGGTTCCCGCCGTGACAAGGATGCTGAATGTTGTGCATCCGCCCACAGCTATTTTTTGTACGGATGACTATAAAGCTACCGGTGTATTGCGTGCTGCTCTCCAGCTGGGAATACGTGTGCCCGAGGAGCTGTCTGTGATAGGTCATAACAACTATCGTATTTCCGAATTAGTCACGCCGCCTCTGACAACGGTCAGCATTCCCCTGTTTGAGTTAGGACACAGGGGAGGGGAAATTTTGATGAACAAAATTGCGGATCCGTCCACCCCCATCCAAAATGTGCTTCTTGACAGCCAGATGCTGATCAGGGATACCGTACGAAATATCTGATATTGATAAAAAGCCTCTGTCCTGGCAGTATAAATATGCCAGGACAGAGGCTTAATTTTTCCTATATTTTCTTAGTTTTAAAAAAGACTTCCATTTTCGCGAAGAACGCCTTGGAGCAAACGGATATCCACATCCCGCATATCTACTCCGGCGTCGATTCCCAAGGCCGCCGCAGCGCCGGCAGCTTCCCCTATTTCAATGCAGGGACCCATTACGCGGACAGATGCAAAAACCTGTGTATCAACACAAATTGTACGGCCCGTAAGCAGTAGTCCATTTATTGATTCGGGTACCAGGCAGCCGTAAGGGATACCAAAGGGTTTATCTATCGGCGTCAAATCAATATGATCTTTTACCCCGCTGTGAATATCTATATTATATGCGGATTGGGCAATAGCTTCCCGGACCGTCTCAGGGGCATACATAGTATCCCGGGTCAGCCGCCGCATACCAAGGAAATGGCGTGTTTCACGAATCCCCAGGGTAGGGGAAATTCCCGCTAACTTCGCGTCTGCAAATCCGGGAAGGTACTTTTGCATAAATGCCATAAGCTCCTTTACCTGCATATACCCATCTTCCAGACCGCGGGAGAGCTGATAAGGGTCTGACGCGTCTATTTCTGTGATACGGGAGGTATTAATTGCCAGAATACCGTCCACAGGTGTCGTAATATAAATAAACTGATTGCGCGGCACATGGAAATCGCCGGCTTCTTTTGCCTGACGAATCAGCTCATCCATACCGATAAAGCAGTGCCCGCGGGAGGAACGGAAAAAGGCGGGGGTATAACCCTTTGCATAGTCTTCCTTAATTCCAAAATTCTGCGGGTTACTTTCTGCGAAGGAGAGAAATTCGTCCAGGTTATAATCTTTTACGGAAAACATCAGTGTGCAGGGCTGCATAATTCCTGTGCCATCCTGTCCGGATACATATCCTGCGCCAGCCATATAGGCCAGATCACCATCTCCCGTACCGTCTATAAACACCTTTGCCCCAATGAGCGTATGCACGCATTTTCCAAATACTTCCACACCTGTCACACGGCCGTTTTCCACGGTCACATCTAAGAGTTCACTGTTAAATAAAATTTCAACGCCGGCTTCCTGACACATTTCCACTGCCACAACCTTGAACCAGTCCGGGGAAATGGGTGTAATGGAATTATGCACCGGACAGGGATAATGCCCAATGGCACCGCCATATTTCGTCAGCCTGTCGATCAACTCCTGGGCAATACCGCCCAGGGCTTTTTCCCCCTGCCTGTCTAAATAACCCAATATCCCTAAACCAGATGTGGCCGTACCGCCCAGAAAGCCATTCCTTTCCACCAGAATCGTCTTCTTGCCCATCCTGGCCGAACAAACCGCCGCCGCCAGGCCGCTGGGGCCGCCGCCAATCACTGCTACATCGCAATCTTTTGTTCTTATTTTTTTCAAAATTTTTTCCACCTTTCTCTGCACTATGCGTTTAATACCAGTAAAAGCCCATTTGCACTTGTTGCGCTTCCTGAATTTGTCCGCAAAGTATTATGGACTTTGTTCTGGTATCTGTCCCCTGAGCATCCTGCGCAAAACCCTGCGTGCTTTGGACAGGCTGTCATTTTGTCAGAGCAGTAACAGATATATGGTGGCGCCGCAAACAGTAAATTTATTTTTTATTTGCGGCAGAACTCGTCCCCGGACCAGCCGGGAGAGTTAAAACTTGGTTTTAGTATAACATTTTATTTCCGGCTGTCAATATAAAGCGTGCCGGCCCTTGTAAATCATGTGACAGTTGTCAGGCTGAACTGTTATTTGTAAAAGTTATTTAAAATCGCCTTTGGCGATGATATTTTGCACCCTTGTAACATGGTCTTATGATCTGTGCGGTAAATGCACAAACCTGGCCAAATAGTGAATGAATTATATCAGTTTAACACAAAAGGCAAAATAGCCGTGGCCCGTATTAAACAGTAAACTATAATCAAAAGTTTCCAGATAAAATATTTTTTGAAACTGTTCGGCCGTCATAAAATGGCTGCTGTCCAATTGATACCGTGACGATAAATGACGGTGTATGCCAACCTGCTCCGCGATTCGAATAGAAAGTTCTTTACCTGCGTTCATAACCAGTTTATCCATTTTGGTAAGGGGTATTTCCAGCATGGCGCTGACTGCTCTCAGAACCAGAATTTCCTCTAAAGCCATGAAAATCCGGACATCCTTTTCGTCCTTTGAGCGGAAATTCAACCGAATAATCATACTGTTTCCGAAATCTTCTCCACTGTAATGCTCACTGACAATTTCGGTCTGTAATCTGAAAATTTCCTGTATGGTGACGGCTAAGGCATCTTCCAGGGCGTCCATATCATCCCCGGTGTTATCCGCCTTCCATCTGTTTTTTATTTTACCTGTTATAGCCCGATCTTCAATCAAGATGTGTGCGGTGAGCCAGCCCAGGCAAATGCCAAGAAAATGATGAATGGATTCTTGGGAATAATTTGATTTTGTAAGGTCTTTTTCAAGGGCGGGAAGCGTTTTATACCGCATATCGTCATGCAGGCGCTTGTGTATCGCATATCCTTTGTAGCCGATTGACTGCATATAGGCTTCTTCATCGGAAAAATGTTCTATGGCATAACTTTTGAAGTATTTGACACCCTCGGCACATGCCCATTGCCCGTTATCTTCATCTTTGCTCAGATGGATTAGCTTATGCACGATGGAAAAGAGCTTGCGGTGTGCATTGTCGATGGAATCAACCCCAATGTTAAACCGTTTATTCCATTTAATTTCTTCAGACATGGCGTTCCTCTTTCGGACAGGGAAATGTTCCCTGGCAGCTGTTCAAAAATAAAAATAATTTATTAATAATGTATGTCGAAAATAAAAGAAATGTGTCATTACTTGACAAAATAATATGGAGCTGTGCATCTGCAACAGCTCCATATGAATGAAAAAATCAATATCTACATAAAATCAAATAAGCTTAGCTGAACAACTTTTTCCGTCTCATCATCTTCTGTGTTCTTTGGGCGTTCCCATCTGGCATTTTCCTCCGGAATTTCCTGTAAAAAGCAGGAGGGATCCTGTCCGCAAACGAGAATTAGCTCCTCCTTTGCGCGGGTCATGCCCACATAGCAAAGACGGCGTTCTTCCTCAATAGATTCAATAGCTCCCGGGCTGCCAAATTCCAGAGGAAGGCGTCCCTTATCCATGCCATAGAGGAAGACCACCGGGAATTCCAAACCCTTAGAGCCGTGGAGGGTCATAAGGGTTACTGCATCTGCGATAAACTTTTTGCCCCCGTTTCGCCTTACGTCTCCGTCTTCCCCAAAGGAAAGGGTGCGGAGAAAAGATTCCATGGTGGGATGAAGTAATGACATATCTGACAGCTTTTTTATGGATTCTTCCTGTTCAAAAGTTATTTCCGTAAGCCATTCTTCAAGAAGCTTTACCGGGCGGACTTTTCTGACCTTTTTCCGATACTTCTCGGTCAGGAAGGCAAGGCGCTCTTCAAGGGATTCCGTCAGGTAGTGGGAGAGGAGCTGATGGCACAATTCTCCTGCGGGCCTTTCTTGGGGGTAGAGAGCCTGATAAAAGAAATACAGTGTGGCCCGCACATCGCGTTCTGTCAGGAAGTCCTCTCTGCCCGCTATCTGGTAAGGGATTCCTTCCTGTCTGAGACATTTTTCAAGGAGCGCCGCCTGTCTATGGGTTCGATAAAGGACTGCAATATCTGAAAATCCCCGAATTGGATGCTCTTTATCCCCGCGGCCTTCTTCCACCTTAAGCGTATCCGATGCATCTAATGCATCCAGCATATCAATACCGCCAATTTGCCGATTAATCTCTTTGGCTACAAAAATTGCCTCTTTCCGTTCATCTTGGACTGACACAATCCGAACAGGACATTTTAATATGTTTTGGGCTCTCATCTGCCGCGGCTGCCCCTGATTGTGAGAGATTAGGCAAAGGGCGGCTTTTAAGATATCCGGTGAGGAGCGATAGTTATCCTCAAGACGGATAGTGGTATGGTCCGGGTATTCTGCGGACAGATTCTGAAAAATATGAGGGGTGCAGCCGCGGAAACCATAAATAGACTGATCCGGGTCTCCAATTACAAACAATTCCCGGCCGCCCCGGGACCATTCTTTTACCAACCGATATTGGAGAGGATTGATATCCTGAAATTCATCAATGAGCAGATAAGAAAAGCATTTCCGGGCCGGCGCATCTTCCGGAACATTTTCCAGCGCCTCTAATGTTTCCAAAAGAAGGTCGTCGTAATCCATTGCGCCTTGTTCCCGAAGAAGTTTTTGATAAAATTCGTATACCCGCCTGCTCTTTTCATCAGCCTCTAAGAGACCGTTCTTAATCCGGGAAAGGTTTTGGAGGAACCCGGAAGGGGTATCCTTTCGCTCGAACTCGTGTAACGCCTTTTGGGCAAGCTCTATTTGGAGGCCTGTATCCGCTATTATGAAAGAAACGCCGCTATCTTGTAAAAAACGGCTGCAGATGGCATGAAAGGTTCCTATCCGGACACAGGTTCTTGCCGTGCTTTTTGCACTATGTTTCTTTAACGTATCCAAAACAGATCCGTTATTCATTCTGTCAAGCATTTCTTCCGCCGCTTTGTGGGTAAAGGTTACCGCCGTAATTTCCTCCTCCGGGACTTTACGTACATTCAAAAGATAATGCAGTCTGGCAATCAGGGTTTTGGTTTTGCCCGCGCCGGGTCCGGCAATAACCGCTATGCTGCGGCCTGTTTGCTCTGCCGCTTTTTGCTGGAGGCTGTTTAAGCCGACGGCTGATGGCAGCGCCTGTTCTGTTTGCGTAAGTTTTTCCTCGGGCGTCCATTGCAGGTCGGCGTCTTTGCCGCTTTGCCCTGTTTTTTTCGGCGCCATTTGCTCCTTTGAGGGCTGATGGAATTTTCGAAGCTGGTCGGGGGTAAAAAGGGATATCTGCCCTTCAAGGCGGCTGATATCGTCTGCAGTTAAAAGGCCTATTTTCCCATATTCCCCATCAAAGCCCGGCGTTCTGTGCACCTGGCCTTTGCGTAGTCTGTCAATTCCCTCTGCAATAAGCGGGCCTGCCTCTTTTCGGATATCCTCAATGGGTATTTTTCGCAAAATAGAAAACTCAGGGCCAAGAGAGGCTATCATCTGCTCATATTTTTCCGCCGCTTTTTTCCCGGAAGGTGAAATTCCGGTGGAGGCTCCGATTACTTCAGGAAGGGGCACAATACTTTCAAAAGGGCGAAAGGCAGGAGGGACAAAACCTTCATCCCTGTCCGCTAACTGTTCCACACGATTTAACACTCCAATGGTTATTTTCTTCCCACACACCGGGCATTTATTGTCATATTTTATGGTTTCTGAGGGACTCATGCATAGTCCGCATTTCCTGTGTCCGTCAAAATGGTACTTCCCTTCTTCCGGGAAAAATTCAATGGTACCGGCTAACCCTTTTCCCTCCTCAATGGCGCGGTAAAGCCCATCATAGGAGAGATCTATGTCAAATAAATTGGCCTCTCTGCCAAGCTTTCCGGGGGAATGGGCGTCGGAATTGGATATGAGGTGAAAGCGATCCAAAGCGCTTACCCGCCAATTCATGGGAGGGTCGGAGGAAAGTCCGGTTTCCAGGGCATGAATATGGGGCGTCAAATCCTCAAAACACTCCTCAATCCGGTCAAATCCTGAAAAAGCCCCGAACAGGGAAAAATGGGGCGTCCAGATATGCGCCGGCACATAAATTGCTTTGGGGCTGGTTTCCAACATGATTTCCAGCAAATCCCGGCAGGGGATTCCCAAAATGGGACGGCCGTCGGAGTGGATATTTCCAATCAGCTCCAGCCGCCTTGCCAGCGCTTCGGCAGCCTCCAAATCAGGCAAGATCAAAAGGCTGTGCACTTTTCTTACCCGATCCTTACTTTTGTAGATAGAGCTGATTTCCCCGGTGACAACGAAACGTGGACGGTGGGAGGCGGGGCCGTCCGGACGGTATTCCTCTTTTAACACATACAAACCGTTTCCGTCCGGTTCTAACTTTTCCGCTAGTTCCCGGCGCCATGCCGGGTGAGTAAAATCGCCCGTTCCTATGATGTCGATTCCTTTTTTTCGCGCCCACAAATCCAGATATTCCGGCGTACAATCCCTGCTGGTGGCCCGGGAATATTTGGAGTGGATATGCAAATCTCCTATGTACATTTTCATTCTCCATGATACTTATAAACTGTAAATTTTTCAGTTTTTCAGGCAGCGGGCAGTATCGGCCATTGGCCATGCCCGCTGCTTTGTGTGTGGTGGTTGGCTTGTCATTTGGGATAGTTGATCTTTATAATTGAGGGCAGATTTCGCCGTAAATTGCATCCATGAGTTCTTCGCCCTTTCTGCATTCGGATACAAGGGATACAACGGCCGCCTGATCCGGGAAAACAATGGAATACTGGGAGTACTTTCCATCTGCCCGGTAGGAATTGTATTTTCCTCTCCAAAACAGATAGGCATAAGGGGCATCCGCGTACTGTCTGGTGCTTTCTTCAACCCATTCAGGGGAAAGAAGCTGTTTCCCTTCCCATTTTCCCTTATTTAGATAGAAAAGGCCAAATTTATGCAATTCGGATAAGGTGAGAAACAGACCGCCGGAGCCAAAGGAATTGCCCAAAGGATCGCTTTCCCATGTGGGACGTTTAATGCCAAGATGCGAAAACAATCTTGGGGTAAGATAGGAAACCAAATCACAGCCGCTTCTTCTCTGAACAAGTACGCCGGCAAGATAGGGCCCTACATTATTGTAAAGAAAATGTGTGCCAGGCTCATAGGTAAAAGGAAAGGAAAGAGACAGTTTTACCCAGTCATCTTCTTCGTAAAGAGGACGCTGATCGCCCATAAGGGCAGGTTCCTCCTGGCCAAGATGCATTGTTAAAAGGTCCCGGACAGTGGCCTTTTTCAGGTTATCGGGGACGGTTTTTGGCAAATCCTTTTGAAAAGCGTCCACCAGCTTTTCATCAAGGGAAAGAATCCCCTCCTGAAGGGCAAAGCCTACGGCGCAGGACGTAAAGCTTTTGGTAACCGAATATACATTTCTTCTGCATTCCCCCTCACTGTGCCACTGGGCGATAAGGTTGTCATTTTGAGTGACTTTTACACCAAGTACGCCAAGAGGCCGGGCAATTTCCACAAATTTTTTTAGTTCCATATTCATCTCCATTTCTACGTTGCTTTTGTGTCTCGGCGACTTGTGAGGGCAACGCACAGACACAAATCGCTATATAAAAACAGAAGTAGATTTCTGTTTTCAGATTAATTGTTTATAATTCATATTTTGAATTTTGAAAATCATGAAGCTTTTTCATACAAATCCAATAATTTCTGTCGCTGGCATATCTGGCTTTTTGGATTTGCTCTTTGAGCATATCCGGTTCTGACAGCCAGTCGGATTTTATGCGGCCTGTCTGCAGGCAGCGTTTTACCTCTGATAATATTTCAGGATTGGTGTTTATACGTTGCATTTCCTTTAGCAATAAAGAAGCCTTTTTGTCAAAAACAGGATTGGTAAATGTTCGGGAGTCGGAATCATAGGCCAATTCAAATAAACGGTGCTCATTTGCATCCGGTAAAAAGCAGGTATCTTCGGAGGTTTCCTGAATATGCAGATAATACAGCAGAGCTTTGTTTTTGGCATCATTTTTCCGTATAATTCGTCCAAGCCTCTGAATGCGCTGGCGCTGTGTGGAAGTGCCGGACATGATAATTCCCACAGAAGCATCAGGGACATCAATGCCTTCGTCAATTGCCTTGCAGGCAATTAAAATTCTTATATCGCCCGTACGAAAACGATCCAGCGCATTTTTATTTGCCTGGTCTCCCATTTTCGAATGGTATCGTCCGACTTTTTCAGGGTAATATGTCTGCAAAAGCTGATATAGTTCATCGGCCTGGCAAGTGCGCTCACTGAAAATCAGAATTTTTTCTTGCTGTTCCAGCCGCTTTACTAAATCGGCGGCACAGGCAGTCCTTGCACTGGCAAGGGCTACAAGACTCTTTCTTTTATAAGAGAGGTTCATATACAAAGATGCGGTTTCGGCAATTTTTCTGTTTTTTTCTCCCGCAATGCTGCGCAGCAGTTCGTAGCGTTCCTTTTGTCCAAGGGCGCTAAGGGCTGGGTATGTGCAGAGCAGCTTTCGGTACAGGGAGATCATCCTTTCGGAAAGCTCCTCATACATTTCTCTTTCCGGCGCCTGAAAAGACAAACTGACATGATAGATATCGTAAGGGCATATATTATGCTGCTTTGCGGCTTCGGTTATTCCGTAATTGTATATTTTCTGTCCAAGGACGGATGCAAGATAACGCCGGGAAGCTCCGGAGGGAAGCGTGGCGGAAAGTCCAAGAGAAAAAAAGCGGTCTTTGTATGGTTCGACATAAGGAGAAAATTCAAAAATCAACTGATTTTGTCCGCTTGCATAACGGTGACATTCATCGGCAATGAGCAAAACTGCCTCCCCACGCTTTAGCTCGGTTAGTATTTGCCTTGCCAGTTCATATCGGGCAGAATTGATGACATATATCATATATTTGCAATCGGGTGAAGCTTTAAAGCCGCCGCCGCGCAGGCCGATTTCCTTATGCAGGGTTGAAACAGGTGGATTTTCTTTGGGAGAATTGGAAAGAAACTCTTTTACATCTCGATGCCATTGCCGCATCAAGGCGCTTGTGGGGACAACGATTTTAACATGCAGGTTTTGACTTAGCCTTTTTTCCAGGCGCTGCACAGCTGTAAGGGCAAGCAGAGTTTTGCCTGAACCGGTGGTCGCCTGAACCATGCCTTTGCCGCTATTTGCAAACCATCTGGTAAGACATTCCTCCTGCCAGCCGTAAAGTTCTCTTATCATTTGCATGTTCTCCTGTTAAATGCCTGCATTTTCCTTTATAATTTTATCACAGGTTTCTTTCGGGGGAAACCGGATATTAAAATTATTAAAAACATACTGTTGAAAACATATAGGGTTTCATATATACTTTTTGTAACATTTGAATACTTTTTATCAAATTTGCTGCCAAGGCAACATGCGGGCCGCGCGGCGGGTAGGGGGAGAAATCTTTCCTATTTGATTCGGCGGCAGTATCGCAAGCTATTCTTGCAATATGCGGGAAAGAGTAAAGGTTGAAAATTAAGATTTTCAACTACGAGATTTGTGTCTGTGCGTTGCTTGCCACAAACTCGTAAGCCATATATGGCTTTGCGCAATAAAGCAGCGCAGAAATGGGGTAAAAAATGAATTACGAAAATCTATACCAGGCTTTACAACCTGACCAGAAGTCTTTAAAGGATTCCCTGGCTTTACTGCAAAAGCTTCAAAAGGCTATGAATCGCGAAGCGGAGAGCGGTGAAATGAAAAATTTTATCCGCGATTTAAGCGCCATGAAAGAGGCTGTGGGAGTATTGACGAAAGCATTGGAGAGTCTGGAGGAGTCGGTTGCAGGCTTTGATACGAAGGCTTATTTTGAGAATGGGGAATTTGCCGAACAGATGATTGAAATCTGCAGGGAAAAGGGCGTGAATGTACGCGGCGAGTTTCCTGTTTATGAAATGTTTCCTTACCGTGTGAAAGTGGATGTAGAAAATCAGGATCTGTTTCTGGACCGCAAGAAGGTGCAGTGCGTGAGACCGCAAAGCTTTGTGGAGACGGTTCAAAAGGGACAGGAAAAATTAAATAAAGTAAATTTTAACGCTTCTACTTTTGTGAATGAACTGGCGGATGCATATGATTTGGCCATATTAAAAGGAAGAAAAAGAGCGGGATCGGATTTGTACTTAACGAATATCTATAAGGTTCTTGCCCCCATGAGCCGTTTCAGAAAGGATTATGATCAGAATAATTTTGCCTTTGATGTGGCAAGGCTGTACGCTTCCGATGTGGAAGAAACAAAGACCGGCAGAAAATTTCAATTTGGGCCCAGCAGAAATAATGAGAAAGCCATCCGTATTTTGGATAAGGAGGGGAAGGAACAATTCCTCGCAACCATCCGCTTCTATGATTAGCGCTCGCTGTGACGGTATCCCAGGAACGATTGGGGATGCGTCGCCGGGAGCGGAAGAAGGAAGGATAGCAGCTGACAAATTTGTGTTTATGTTCAAATTTGAGAGCAATTGAAAGCAGGGAGGATAAGTTTGGAAGTAAACTTCCAAACTTTTTATGCAATAAGCCGATTCGCGAAGCGTGTCGGCGTTTGATGCACAGGCCCGTGCAGAGGAAGTATGCCGCTAAAGCGGCGCACGGGCTGCGCGGTGAGCAGGGGGAAACCTTCCCTGCTCGATTCGGTAGTAGTACCGCAAGTTTTTCTTGCGGTATACAGGAGGGAGAAAAATGCCAGAATTAAATGAAATTCCGGATAGGGAGGAAATGTACGGCTTTTTGCCGGCGGAGCAGCTCACCTGCGGGATTCGGTTTCTCACGGATTTTTGGAGGGAGAAGTATCTTCAGGAATATATTCGAAATGGCGGAAGTAAGATCAAGTTTGTAACGGGGCGAGCGGGGAGCGGGAAGACACACTTTTTGCGGTTAATGACATCTATTGCACAAAAGGAAAATTATAAGACGATTCAGTTTTCCGCCCGGGATGTTTGGATGCACGATTTTAAGGAGATTTATATAGAAATATTTCAGCAGTGCGATATTTTAAAGTGCCTGGAAGCAGTCAGTCACCGCCTGATACAGGAAATGGGATTTGACCATCACGATATTCCGGAGGGTATGAAATTTATTGATTATCTTTCCCAGAATGGAATGGGGGACGCACTGACAAAGCGAGAAATCCGCACGCAGCTGCGGCAGTTCTTTCTGGAAAATCCAATGATGGATAATAACTTTGCACTTGCGTGCAGTATGCTGACCGGAAGCATTTTAGGATACCCCATTTTGGAAGAGCAGAATCAGGAGCTGCTTTTAGGATGGCTTGAGGGAGACCGCTCTATTAAGCTTTCCCAGCTTCGCGCACTGGAATTCTATCCCAGCCGTATCACAAAATATAATGCAAGGCATATGCTCCGTTCTCTGGCGGAGCTGATTCGGATGGGCGGTTATTCGGGGCTGTTTATTTCGGTTGACAATCTGGAAATTTTAATCAGCCGATCCAGCTTAGAACCGGTGCATTATACGAAAATGAAGCGTGAGGATACTTATGAGAGTATTCGCCAGCTGATTGATGATATTGACAGTATGAGAAACATTATGTTCGTCTATGCCTTTGACAGGGATTTGATTGACAATGAAAATGCAGGACTGAAGTCCTATCAGGCATTATGGATGCGGATACAGAATGAGATTGTGGGAGAGCGGTTTAACCGTTTTACAGATATGGTGGATCTGGATCGGCTTGCCTCCCAGGAGTATTCTCCGGAGGTGATAGTATCTATTTCCGAGAGCCTTGCCCAGGTGCAGAAAAGCCGTCCGGCATTAAGCCTAAATATAGAAACGGCAAAAGAAATTGCGGAAAAGGCGCTCACAGGAGCTATTGGGGTTCCACAGCTTATCCGAATTGCCATGCAGGAGGTGAAAGCCGATGTATGATATTGAAGCCAGACATATAATTGAAGCCTTACGTTCCGGTATTCCGTCCCGTGCGGTGGGACAATACTTTTCCGAGGCGCGTCCCAAAATCATGAAGGAAATATCCGACCGGCTGGATGTGGTATGCGAGCAGGGCAAATCCAGCGGAATGATCATCAGCGGAAAATACGGGGAAGGAAAAACCCATCTGCTGAATACGGTGTTTAATCTCGCTCATTCCAATAATATGGTAGTCTCTTACCTTTCTCTCAGCAAGGAGACGCCTATGGATAAGCTTTATCTGGTATATCAAAAGCTGATCCAAAATACCTATCTTCCCAAAAGGCAGCAGCCAGGATTCACATATGAGTTGGAAAAAATATCTGCCGGCAGTCCCGTGGCAAATGAAATGCTGCTTTACGCCGCAAAGCAGCTGGAGACGGACAAGCTGTATTATTTGTTCCGTTCTTATTTAAACACGGAGGATTCTGACGAAAAATTCCTGCTGCAGGCGGATTTAGAGGGAGATTTTATTGCAAATGTTCCTTTAAAAAAGATTTACAAGCGAATTTTTAACCAGCCGGTAAAATATAATACCAATTTTACAAAAACAAAGCATTGCAATGATTATTTTTCATTCATGAGTCACTTATTTATTCAGATGGGGTATCATGGATGGGTTATTTTGATGGATGAGACAGAGCTGATGGGGAGGCTTAGCAAAAAGGCCCGGCTGAATGCCTATCGAAATATGGCGGGATTTCTTATGCCAAAAGAGCAGCTTGAATCCACTTTCAGTATTTTTGCCCTCAGCGCATCTTATGCGGAGGATGTGATTGAGGCAAAGCATGAATATGAAAATCTGGCGGCAATTTATCCGGATGAGCCGGAGCCTGCTAAAACGGTTCTGGATCTTCTGGCAAGGGCGCCTCAGCTATTGCCTTTGACGAAGGATGAAATCCACGAAATTTTGTATAAGATACAGGATTTTCACGGGAAAGCCTATGGATGGACGCCCAATCTTTCCATAGAATCTTTAGCGGAGGCAACCCAGTCAGGAGGGTATTTGCTTAGAACCAAAATCCGGGCTGCCATCGAATTTTTAGACCAGCTTTATCAATATGGAAAAGCAGGAAAAACTACGATCAATGAGCTGGGAGAGGAAACCTTTACGGAGGATGTTCCGTCTATTGAAGAATGGGGGTAAGATATGAAAAGAGAAGATTTAAAAGCCTTACTGGAGGATATGTCCCTGCAGGAAAAGGTGGATCAGATGTTGCAGTTAATGGGGATGTTCTATCTGGATGATGCGGAAGGTGTCTTAACCGGACCGGCAAGGGAGCTGGGGGTGGCAGAAAAGGACTTTTGGATGGCAGGTTCCATTTTGGGAACCTTTGGGGCAAAGCAGCTGAAGGCGATTCAGGACAAATATATGGAAAAGCAGCCTCATCATATTCCCATGCTGTTTATGATGGATGTGATTCATGGATTGAAAACGGTATTTCCCATGCCCCTGGCCCAGGGTGCGACCTTTGAGCCGGAGCTTTCCGGAAGGTGCGCTCAGGCGGCGGCCAGGGAGGCGGCGGTAAGCGGGCTTCATGTGACTTTCAGCCCTATGGTGGACTTGGTCAGGGATGCCAGGTGGGGCCGGGTTATGGAGTCTACGGGGGAGGACCCTTATTTGAACGGTTTGTTTGCCAAAGCGCAGGTGGAGGGTTTTCAGGGAGACGATATGGGTAAGCCCTATAAGGTGTGCTCCTGCGTAAAGCATTTTGCAGCTTACGGCGGGGCCCAGGCCGGCCGGGATTATAATACGGTAGAGCTGAGCGAGCATACTTTGAGGGATTTTTATCTGCCCCCTTATAAGGCGGCAATTGATGCGGGCGTAGGGATGGTAATGACCTCCTTTAATACGATTAACGGGATTCCTGCCAGTACAAACCGCTGGCTGATGCGTGACATTTTGCGGGAAGAGATGGGATTTGACGGGGTTTTAATTTCCGATTTTTCCGCCATATTGGAGACCGTTGCACATGGAAACAGTGCGGACGAGGCGGATGCGGCAAAGAAGGCGTTGGAGGCCGGCGTGGATATTGACATGATGACCAGCGTATACGCCGCAAATTTAAGCAGGCTGGTGGAGGAAGGGAAGGTCAGCGAGGCTCTGATTGATGAGAGCGTCATGAGGATATTGGAGCTGAAAAATAAGCTTGGCCTTTTTGAGAATCCCTATAAGGACGCCAATCCGGAAGAGGAAAAGACGGTGATTTTGTGCAAGGAGCATAAGGAGCTGGCCAGAGAGGCAGCGCAAAAAGCCTTTGTGCTGTTGAAAAATGACGGATTGCTGCCTGTGGACAGGAATAAAAAGGTGGCTTTCGTAGGGCCCTATACCAACCGCAAAGAAATCATCAGCAGCTGGGCGGTGACGGGGGATGTTTCCTCCTGTGTGACGATTGAAGAAGCGGCAAAGGAAGTATTCGACCTTTCCAAAACCACATTTCATCAGGGATGCCAGATACTGGACGATGATTACCACCTGACAGGTTTTGGCAATATGGGTGAATCCGTTCCCGAGAAGCTCTCGCAGGAAGAACAGAAAAAGATGTTTGAGGAAGCCCTTGCGGCGGCTAAGGAGGCAGACCTTGTCATTATGCCTATTGGCGAACACTTTTTACAGAGCGGAGAAGCAACCAGCCGGGCCATGATTGATGTGCCGGAAATTCAAATGAACCTTTTCAGGGAAGTGGCAAAGGTAAATGAAAATATAGTGGTAGTGCTCTTTAACGGTAGGCCGTTGGATTTGCGGGAAATCAGCAAAACGGCAAAAGCGGTATTGGACGTATGGCTCCCCGGAACGGAAGGGGGACATGCGATCGTAGATGTTTTAACCGGAAAGATAAATCCCTCCGGAAAGCTGCCCATGAGTTTTCCTTATTGTGTAGGACAGGTACCGGTGCATTATAATGAGTATTCTACGGGACGGCCGAACTTTGAAGGGATGCAGGAGAGATTTAAATCGAAATACATTGATATTCCCAATGCGCCCTTATATCCTTTCGGGTTTGGGTTAAGCTACACCAATTTTGAAATTTCGCCCGTAACGCTCAGCACAGATACGGTAACGGAAGGACAGCCGGTTAAGGCGTGTGTGACGGTAAAGAATACGGGAGAAATGGAAGGAACGGAGGTTGTACAGCTTTACATTCAGGATGTGGCCGCCAGTGTGGTGCGTCCGGTGAAGGAGCTTAAGGGATTTGAAAAAGTAAAACTTTGTCCCAATGAGGAAAAACAGGTAGAGTTTATCATTGACGAGCCGATGCTCCGTTTCCTTCGGGCCGATGGTACGGTGGGAAGCGAGGAAGGTAAATTCCGCGTTTGGATTGGGAACAGCAGCAATACCAAAAATGAAGCGACATTTTATTATCAGAAAACGAAGTAGGGATTTACAATCAAGCAGGGAAGATTTCCCCCTACTCGCCGCGCGGCCCGTGCGCCGCTTTAGCGGCATACTTCCTCTGCACGGGTCTGTGCATAAAAAAGCTCCGGCATATCAATGTATGCCGGAGTTATTTTGTCAGTAAACTGATTTACAAAGCGCGGTAGTTTATGTACCGTATCCAAACAACTTATTTGAACATTGCGCCTTCAATATCGCTTGAGAAGCCGTCCATATCGGTAGGCAGCCATGCAACTTTTTCTTTGCCGCTTACGTCAACTTTAAGCTTTTCGCAGGTAACGGTAACTTCCGTAGCGTCAGCGCTGGGTTCCATTGCAGCAAGGCCGCTCATAAAGTCTTTGATATACTGCTGCATATAAGAATTGAACACATCCATATCGCCGTTAGCAATTGCTTCCTGATCTTCAGGAGTAAGGCTGTCAGTCATTTTGGTGGCTGCATCCATCATAATCTGAGTCATTTCGTCATATGAAAATCCGTTAATTTTCAGGGTAACAACTGTCTGATCTCCGCTTTCGGAAGTGATTTCAGCGGTATAAGTAATCTTGCCAAGCATGGTCATCATGGAGTCTGTCAGCTCCTGCACATCCTCATCCGTCAGCTCAACGCCTGCGCTGGAAAGCTCGCTTTTTAATTCATCTACCAGCTCCACATCCGCACCTTCCTCAAAGAAAGCGCTGGACACATCTTCTTCGGAAGCAAAACCCAATAAATCTTTCATGGGAGCAGCATTGTCCTTTGCTGCAAGCTCAAAAAGAGCGCCTACGGTTTGATCAGCCGGAGCCAATTTTTCGCCACAACCGGTCAGCGGCATGCACATTACAGCAACTGCTGCAACAACAGCCAAAATTTTTTTGATTTTTTTCATAATAATTCTTAATTCTCCTTTCTTTTTGCGTTGAAATGCAATACTAAGTATAATACGTTTTTTTGATAGTGTAAATAGGAGAAAAATAGAAAAAACAAACTTTTTTCGCACCTGCTTCCAAACTGTGAAAAATAGGCGAATAAAAGTTCGGCCGACTGTGTGTTTATCAACCGGTACTTATTCTTTCCGCTTGCAATTGTGGGGATCTTCTATTATGATAATTTTTATGGATTATGAGAGGAGGACGCGGAAGATGGAAATGTTATCACTTGCCAGGGAACTTATGGAAAACGCATATCCGGGAAGAGGAATTGTGATAGGCCGATCAAAGGATGGAGCAAAGGCCGTAACAGCTTATTTTATTATGGGAAGAAGCTCTAACAGCCGCAATCGTATTTTCGTGGAGGAAGGAGGGGGGATAAGGACACAGGCTTTTGACCCTTCCAAATTAGAAGATCCCAGCCTTATTATCTATGCGCCGGTGAGGGTATGGGGAAACAGGACGATTGTCACAAACGGAGATCAGACGGATACGGTTTACGAGGGATTTGAAAAGGGGCTTACCTTTGAACAGTCTTTAAGAAGCCGGGAATTTGAACCGGACGGGCCTAATTATACGCCCAGAATTTCAGGGGTGATGCAGGTGGAAAACGGGAAATATGCTTATGCCATGTCTATTTTAAAGAGCAACAACGGCAATCCCGGGGGCTGTAACAGATATACCTATTCCTATGAAAATCCGGCGGCGGGAGAAGGGCGTTTTATCCATACATATCTTCATGACGGGAATCCGCTGCCAAGCTTTGCGGGAGAACCTAAGCCGGTGGAGCTGACAGGGGATATTGACGAGTTCACGTCTCTTGTCTGGAACAGTTTAAATGAGGAAAATAAAGTATCCCTGTTTGTGCGGTATATCGATATAGAAACGGGGGCCTATGAGACACGTATTGTAAATAAGAACAAATAATTTAACGGAGATTCATGAGAAAAATTAATTTTTCTCATAACAAATTTATGCCTCAGCCGCAATTTAAGGGCCATTGGCAGGAACAGGGGATCAATATGAACGAAATTCAATTGAAATATGGATGTAATCCAAATCAAAAGCCGTCTAAAATTTTTATGGAGGACGGAAGCGACCTTCCGGTTACGGTGTTAAACGGGAAACCGGGATACATTAACTTCTTAGACGCTTTAAACGGCTGGCAGCTGGTAAAGGAACTAAAAGCTCTCACAGGGTATCCGGCGGCAGCTTCCTTTAAGCATGTTTCACCTGCGGGGGCGGCAATCGGGCTTCCCCTTACCGATACGCTCTCAAAGATTTACTGGGTAGACGATCTTGGGGAATTGTCTCCTCTTGCGTCCGCATACGCCAGGGCAAGGGGGGCTGACAGAATGTCCTCCTTTGGAGATTTTATAGCCTTATCGGATGAATGCGACGAGGATACGGCAAGACTGATTAAAAGGGAGGTATCCGACGGCGTGATTGCCCCGGGATACACAAAAGAAGCAATGGCGCTTTTAATGGAGAAGAAAAAGGGCAATTATAATATTATCCGGATAGACGCTTCTTACACGCCGAATCAGATTGAGAGAAAGCAGGTGTATGGGGTCACCTTTGAACAGGGAAGAAACGAGTTATCCGTTGACGATGATCTGCTTTCCAATATTGTGACGAAAAATAAGGAATTGCCGGGCTGTGCAAAGACCGATATGCAGATTGCTTTAGTTACGCTTAAGTATACGCAGTCCAATTCCGTGTGCTATGTGAAGGACGGGCAGGCCATCGGGATTGGAGCCGGGCAGCAGTCCAGAATACACTGTACCAGATTAGCGGGCCAGAAGGCCGATAACTGGTATCTGCGTCAGGCGCCGCAGGTGCTCGAACTTCCTTTTTTAGATAAATTAGGCCGGGCAGACAGGGATAATGCCATCGACGTCTATATTGGAGAGGAATATGAGGACGTTCTCCGGGAGGGAGAGTGGCAGAAGCGTTTTAAGGAAAAACCGCCTGTTTTCACAAGAGAGGAAAAAAGAGCATGGCTTAACGGAAATAAAAATGTGACTTTAGGGTCAGACGCATTTTTCCCGTTTTCTGACAATATTGAAAGAGCATATAAGAGCGGCGTAAAATATATTGCCCAGCCCGGCGGCTCTGTCCGGGACGACCTTGTGATAGAATGCTGTGATAAGTATGATATGGTGATGGCCTTTACAGGCATCAGGCTGTTCCACCATTAAGGTTTCTTTCATTTTTAAGATGCATAAACCGGGTAAATGTAGTATAGTAGTATTTGAAAATCCATTGATTTTGCAGGCTTAAAGAAGGAAGGGAGATAACTATGGCCTTTTGTATTATTACGGATTCCGCTTCCGATGTGCCGGAAAGTGTGATAAAAGAGTATCATTTATACGTAATGCCGACCCCTGTTACCATTGAAGGGAAGGATTATTTTGATGGCGACACCATCTTTCCCGAACAGTTTTATGAGATTCAGGCCTCCGGCAGAGAGATAAAAACGTATCATATTAATCAATATATGTTTTATGAACATTTTCTTCCCTTTGCGAAAAGAGGAGACGAAGTACTATATTTGTGCTTTTCTACGGGGATTGCCGGAACTTTTAATGCGGCTAAGCTGGCCTATGAGCAGATTCTTGAGGAATACCCGGATTTCCGGCTCACGATTATTGATACGAAATGCGCGTCCGTGGGATACGGCCTTGTAGCGGAGAGAGTGCTTCGTATGCAGAAAAACGGCGCGCCTAAGGAGCTTTTAATCGAGGCGGCGAATTTTTTCTGCGAGCATATGGAACATGCGGTTACGGTCATGGAGCTTGAATATCTGTTTAAGGGGGGAAGGCTTAGCAGGACTTCTTTTCTGGCGGGCACGGTGCTTGATATTAAGCCGATTATCATTGTGGATGAAAACGGTTCTCTAAAGGCGGTGGAGAAGGTGCGGGGCTGGAAGAAGGCCCAGAAAAGAATACTCGATATGGTAGGTGAAAAAGGGAAAAGCCTGGAAAAACAAGTGGTAGGCGTCTGCTACGGCACGGATAAGACGGCTTACGAATTTATCAAAAAAGAGCTTGTGGACCGTTACCATGTAAAAGGACTTTTGGAAGGCCGGGTGGGCTGCGCTATCGGCGCGCATACGGGCCCCGGGATTTTAGGGATTGTTTTTCTGAATGAGTTACAGGATAAATACGAGGAATATTTGAAATAAAAACGGATTTGTGTCAGTTCACGGTATATTCATTGTGGGGGAAGCCTGTGGGCTATTGGAAGCATGGAGGATTTATATGCTGGAAGTAAAAAATTTGGTGTTCCATCCGCTGGAAAACGGCGTGGAAAAATGCATCATAGAAGATATGAATTTTACGGTGAAGGACGGGGAAATGCTGGTCATCACCGGCCCTAACGGCGGAGGAAAATCCACCTTAGCCAAGCTCCTTATGGGAATCGAGAAACCGGATGAAGGCGCTATTTTTATGGACGGGACGGATATTACCGGTTATAGTATTGCACAGCGGGCGAATGCAGGCATCGGATTTGCTTTTCAGCAGCCGCCCAGATTTAAGGGAATGACGGTTAAGAGACTGCTGTCCCTTGCGGCGGGGTGCGAGCTGCCTGAGAATAAGTGTTGCGATTATTTAAGCGGCGTGGGTCTTTGCGCCAGGGAATATTTGAACCGGGAAGTGGACAATACTCTTTCCGGAGGGGAGATGAAGCGGTTAGAGATTGCAACCGTTCTGGCCAGGCCCCATAAACTATGTATTTTTGACGAGCCGGAGGCCGGAATTGACCTTTGGAGTTTTTCTATGCTGGTGAAACAATTTGAGCAGCTCCATGCGGACAAAAAGGAAAGCCTGATTTTGATTTCCCATCAGGAGAGAATCATTCGGATGGCGGACCGGATTATGGTGGTCAAGGACGGAAAGATAGAAGTTCTGGACGAGAGGGAGAAGGTTTTGCCGAATCTTGTAAACGACGATACGGGCTGCGCCTGTATGAATCCGGCGCACAGGGCGTCATGAAATGAGCCTGCGGATTTGACAGTCATTTTATAGACGATATTCGCGCATCAGGGCAGCATAGCGGGAAGGTAAGACTTAATATGATAGAGAAAGAGGAAAGTAAAGTGGCGGACATAGATCAGGTGACAGAGTCCATTTTGGAAAAAATAGACGGTGAAGGCTTTCGGCAGGAAGGGGCTTACAACCTGCGGTATAACGGATATTCTCTTTGCCATGGGGATACCCGGAACATTAAAATAAAGCGGAAAGAGGACAGGCAGGGGATTGACGTTTATATAAGCGGCGAGACGAAGGGAGAGCAGGTGCATATTCCCGTGGTGGTGGCCGCTTCGGGAATAACCGATCAGGTGTACAACGATTTTTATATTGAGGAAGGCGCGCAGGTGACGATTGTAGCCGGGTGCGGTATCCATAACAGCGGATGCAATGACAGCCGCCATGACGGGATTCATACCTTTCATGTGGGGCCGAATGCCAATGTGCGCTATGAGGAGAAACATTACGGCGAAGGGGAAGGAACCGGCGCCAGAATCTTAAATCCGGTGACGAAAATCATTATGGAAAAGGATTCTGTTTTTACCCTCGATACGGCTCAGATTAAGGGGGTGGATTCCACAAAGCGCGAAACGGAAGTGGTGATGGGAGAGGGAGCAAAGCTGTTTGTGATTGAAAAGCTTATGACCCATGACAGGCAAAGCGCGGTTTCCAACATGGACATTTATTTAGACGGGGCCGGAAGCTCGGCGCAGATTACCTCCCGTTCCGTGGCCAGAGGGGAATCTTCTCAAATCTTTCATCCCAAAGCCATCGGAAACGCCTTATGCCATGCGCATGTGCAGTGTGATTCCATCATTATGGACAAGGCGCAGGTTTGTTCTATCCCTGAAATTGATGCAAAGCATGTGGACGCCGCTATCATACATGAGGCGGCTATCGGGAGAATTAACAGTGAACAGCTGGTGAAGCTTAATACCTTTGGCCTTAGCGAGGAGGAGGCGGAGGCCGTGATTATAGAGAATTTTCTGGCTTAGAAATCTGTTGATAAAAGGCGGATATCATTATCGGCGCTGTTAAGTACGGCAGCGGTTCATCTAAGAGCGCCGCTGCAAATATGACTATGGCAGGAGATATGAAATGGGGAAATTACTTGTTTATTTAAAAGATTATAAAAAAGAAAGTGTGTTGGGGCCTCTGTTTAAATTATTGGAGGCCTCTTTCGAGCTTATCGTCCCTTTGGTGGTGGCCTCCATGATTGATGTGGGAATTGCAAATGGGGATAAGGGTTATATTATCAAAATGTGTCTGATTATGACGGCCTTTGGCCTGATTGGTTTAGTCTGCGCCGTGACGGCCCAATATTTTGCGGCCAGGGCGGCGGTGGGATTTGCCACAAGACTGCGGCATGAATTGTTTGCCCATATACAGAGGCTTTCCTTTTCACAGATGGACAAGGAGGGGACTTCAACCTTAATTACAAGAATGACCAGCGATATCAACCAGGTGCAGTCGGGTGTGAATCTGGTGCTGCGTCTGTTTCTGCGCTCGCCTTTTATCGTGTTTGGGGCTATGATTATGGCTTTTACGGTAGACGTCAAGGCGGCGCTTATTTTTGTGGTGGTGATTCCGGTTCTTTCGGTTATTGTTTTTGGCATTATGTTGATCAGCATTCCGCTCTTTAAGAAGGTTCAGGCCGGGTTGGACGGGGTGCTTGGAATTACCAGAGAGAATCTTACCGGCGTCAGGGTGATTCGCGCTTTTGGGGAAGAAGAAGGAGAAATTCATAAATTTGATACGGAGACAGACGCTTTAAAACGTATGCAAATGTTTGCCGGCCGGATTTCCGCATTGATGAATCCTCTTACATACGTTGTGATTAACGGGGGATTGATTGTGCTTATTTATGTGGGGGCAGTGCGGGTGGAGGCCGGTATTTTAACCCAGGGGCAGGTGGTCGCGCTGGTAAATTATATGTCCCAGATACTGGTAGAGCTGGTGAAGCTGGCTAATTTGATTATCACGGTTACCAAGGCGGTTGCCTGCGGAAACAGAATAGAAAGTATATTTGAAATTCAGGCCGGACTTAAGGAGGCGGACACCGTACACACTGCGCAGGGAGAGGACAAAAACCGGATAAAAGGCTCGGAAAAAGAAAGTGGTACGGTGGAATTCGATCATGTAAGCCTGCGGTACCATGCGGGAGGGGAAGAAGCCCTTACGGATATTCATTTTAAGGCAAACAGAGGCGATACCATCGGTGTGATCGGCGGTACGGGTTCCGGCAAATCTTCCCTTGTGAATCTGATTCCCCGTTTTTATGATATCGAAAGAGGGAGCGTTAAAGTTGACGGCGTGGATGTGAGAGAGTACCCTCTTGCAAAGCTGCGGGATAAGATTGGCATTGTTATGCAAAAGGCGGTGCTTTTTGAGGGAACCATCCGGGAAAATCTGCTTTGGGGCAACGAAAACGCAAGCGAGGAGGAGCTGTGGGAAGCGTTGCGGACGGCCCAGGCGGAGGAATTCGTTTTGCAAAAAGAAAAAAAATTAGAGGAAAGGATAGAGCAGGAGGGACGGAATCTTTCGGGCGGCCAAAAACAAAGGCTTTCCATAGCAAGAGCTCTTGTGAAAAAGCCGGAAATCCTGATTCTTGACGACAGCGCGTCCGCCCTTGATTATGCCACGGACGCCGCCCTTCGCAAATCCATCAGGGAGATGCCGGGAGAAACCACTGTTTTTATTGTATCCCAGAGAGCCTCTTCCCTGCTCCATGCGGACACCATCATTGTGTTAGACGATGGCAATGTGGCGGGAATGGGAACCCATCAGGAGCTGCTCAGGGACTGTCAGGTTTATCAGGAAATTTATTACAGCCAGTTTGAGAGAAAGGAGGGGGCAAAGGCATGAAAGGGGATAAGAAAAATACCAGGCAGAAGGAAACCCTGATAAAAGTGTTAAGATACATTAAGCCGTATGGATTTTTGATGGCCCTTACCATCCTGATGGCTGTTATTTCCGTGGTGCTCACCCTGTATCTGCCCATTTTGACAGGGGATGCGGTGGACAGAATCGCCTATATTTTTGACCCGTCGGAGCTGAACGTAGATACGGCTATGATTTGGGCGGGGTTATTCGGGATATTAAAGAAAATGGCGGTGGTAGTTGCGCTTACGGCAGTTGCACAGTGGGTTATGAATATCTGCAATAACCAGATTGTATATAACATTATTCAGGATATCAGGAAAAAGGCGTTTCGGAGAATAGAAGAGCTTCCTCTTAAATATTTGGACGCCCATGCCCATGGGGATATTGTGAGCAGGGTGGTGGCGGATGTGGATCAGTTTGCGGACGGCCTTTTGATTGGATTTACCCAGCTGTTTACAGGGGTGGTTACAATTTTAGGGACGCTGGGATTCATGCTTTCGGTGAATGTGGGAATCACTGCCGTGGTGGTGATAATTACACCGGTGTCCTTATTTGTCGCAAGTTTTATTGCAAAGAAAACTTTCAGTATGTTTAAGCTGCAGTCGGAGACCAGAGGGGAACAGACTGCGCTGATCAATGAAATGATTGGAAACCAGAAGGTGGTGCAGTCCTTTAACCGGGAGGGGAAAACCTTAGAGAGATTCGACGAAATCAATGACAGGCTGGAAAAATGTTCCCTACGGGCAATCTTCTTTTCTTCCCTGACCAACCCCTGTACCCGTTTTGTAAACAGTGTGGTGTATACGGGCGTAGGACTTACCGGCGCGTTTGCAGTGCTTGGCAGGGGGCTTAGCGTTGGACAGCTTACCTGCTTTCTCTCCTATGCCAATCAGTATACCAAGCCGTTTAACGAAATATCGGGGGTAATTACGGAGCTTCAAAATGCCCTTGCCTGCGCGGCCAGAATCTTTGAGCTGATTGAGGAGGAGGCCCAGGAGCCGGACAGCGCGGACGCCGTAGTGCTTACGGACGTGAAGGGAGAAGTGGGGATTAAGGATGTTTCTTTTTCTTATGTGCCTGGTAAAAGGCTGATTGAAAACTTAAACTTAAATGTAAACCCGGGGCAGAGAATTGCGATTGTAGGGCCTACGGGCTGTGGAAAGACCACAATTATCAATCTCCTGATGAGGTTTTACGATGTGGATGCAGGCAGTATTTCGGTGGATGGTAACGGTATCAGGAATATTACGCGAAAATCTTTGAGGACCTCCTACGGCATGGTGCTGCAGGATACCTGGTTAAAGCGGGGAACTATCTGGGACAATATTGTGGTGGGAAAGCCTGACGCCACAAGGGAGGAAGTGGTAGCGGCCGCCAAGGCTTCCCATGCCCACAGTTTTATTAAGAGGCTGCCCAATGGGTATGACACGGTAATCGGGGAAGACGGCGGAAGCCTGTCCGGGGGACAAAAGCAGCTTCTTTGTATTACCAGAGTAATGCTCAGCCTGCCGCCTATGCTGATATTGGATGAGGCTACGTCTTCCATTGATACCAGAACGGAGATTAAGATTCAGAAAGCGTTTGCAACCATGATGGAGGGGAGAACCAGTTTTATCGTAGCCCACAGATTGTCAACCATCCAAAATGCGGACGTGATACTGGTTATGAAGGACGGGCATATTATTGAGCAGGGAAATCATCAGGAGCTGCTTGCGAAAAAGGGATTTTATGCACAGCTGTATAACAGTCAATTTGCGATTGCATAGTAATTGAACATAATGAAGATGAAAATGAAGGAGTTAAAAAGTATGGTAAAACACATTATTTTATGGCAGATTAAGGATAAATTTTCAGAAGAGGAAAAGACAAGGATAAAGGAGGATGTAAAGGAAGGGCTTGAAGGTCTTGCAGGGCAGATTTCGGGACTTCTAAAAATTCATGTACAGACGGAATATTTAGCGTCCTCCAATGCGGATATGATGTTGTATTCGGAATTTACGGACGAAGAGGCGCTTAAGGCCTACGCGGTTCATCCGCTGCATGTGGCGGTGGCGGACGGCAAGGTCAGGCCCTTTGTAAAGAGCAGGGTTTGTATGGATTATGAGGTTTAGAGGTTTTGAGTGGGACTTAAAAGTACCTGACAGAGAGAAATGGCTGCGGCGAAGGCCGAAAATTTGATAAAGCAGTTTTTTAGAGGATAAATGATGCGAACGGATGCTTATAAGATAATTGAAAAAACAATTGCCGATTGTATGCCGGAGCGGGCGGTTCAAAATGCGCTTAAAAACCTTAACCTTGAGGGAAAGGTCTATGTGGCGGCGATTGGAAAAGCCGCGTGGGCAATGGCAGTGGCGGCCGTGGATTTTTTGAAAGACCGGGTGGAAAAAGGCGTTATTGTGACCAAGTATGCGCATGCGAAGGGAAGGCCTGACAGATTTGAAATCGTAGAAGCAGGGCATCCGACGCCTGACGATAATTCTGTTTTGGGTGCGCAAAAGGTGATAAATCTGCTTGAGCAGGCGGGAGGGGAGGATACGGTTCTTTTTCTGCTTTCCGGCGGCGGTTCTTCTTTAGTGGAGGCGCCTGCGGAAGGGCTTTCGCTGTCGGATATCCGGGAAATGACAAAGCAATTGCTCTTTTGCGGGGCCGGAATTACGGAGATGAATGTAATCAGGAAGAAACTCTCCGCCATAAAGGGAGGGAAACTTATGGGGCATATTCATGGCGCAAAAGCTTACGCAATCATTCTTTCCGATATTATCGGCGAACACGAGGATATGATTGCCTCGGGCCTGACATACCCCGACACTTCAACGGCGGAGGATGCAAGGCAGATTCTTGAAAGGTATAAGCTGAAAACAGATGAAAAGATAGAAAAGGTTTTGTCAGACAGCAAGCCGTGGGAGACAGTATGCGTTGAAAATCATGTGGTTGGAAGCGTTGCGGAGCTTTGCCAGGCAGCGGCCCGTCATGCGAAGGAACTGGGATATGAGCCTCATATTCTTACAGCTTCCCTGCAGTGCGAGGCGAAAGAGGCAGGGAGGTGGATAACCTCCAAAGAGAACAGGAATTATGATGGTTCTTTTGCGGTTATTGCAGGCGGTGAAACTGTGGTGAAGGTAACGGGTAATGGCAAAGGCGGCCGTAATCAGGAACTGGCGCTTTCCGCCGCCAGAGAATTGGAAGGGGAAAAGGGAGTACTGCTTTTTTCCCTGGGTTCGGATGGAACGGACGGCCCTACGGATGCGGCGGGGGGTATTGTGGATGGTGAAACCATAAGTAAGCTGGAAGAAATGGGCATCGACGTGGAAGAAGCGCTGTTAAATAACGATTCTTATCATGCCCTTGAAAAAGTTGACGGATTGATTGTGACCGGGCCCACGGGAACGAATGTAAATGATGTGACTGTGCTTTTATGCAGAGGAAATCATGCAATAAATTAGCATCTGTTTGATAAAAGAACCAAAAAATAATCCGTACTATTTGACCTTAAGATAACAAAACACGAGTCTGATAGTACGGAAAAGAATACGGTTTCCTGTGGGAGAAATCAGTGTAATCTTACACTTCATTTGCCACTTCTTAAACCAACTGCGAACTACTGCGAATTTACTGCGAACTCTTTTTCCCAGGCTTCATTCATTATATCGCCCTAAAAATCATATATTGACGATTTTTACCTTATTTTAACTGCGAACTACTGCGAATTTACTGCAAATTATAACGAACTATATATTCAGCGAATATGTCAATGCCGGATCATGCTTGTTACTATTCATCTTTATTACTCCAATTTGCAACAAGTGACTGAGCTTTTTATTAATAGTCCTTCTCGTTTTACTTACCATCACAGATAACTCAGTAGCGGTAATACAGCTTCTACTCCCCATAATTGTTACAATGTCCTTTTCAACTGTATCCAACTTATCCCAATATTCCGCCATTTTCTTTTCAGCAGTTTCAGTTTGCCTTGCCGTTCTTGCAATAATATTGTTCCTCAAAACCAGTTTTACCGTCTGTCCACCTGGCTCCGAATACTCCGGCGCTTCAAGAAAATAGCTTTCCATATCTGAATAGATACGTTTTACGCCTTCATTCAGTTCTTTCACTATGCCAAAATCCGCCAATACACGAGCCATGCGAGGATTTCTCGAAAAATTTGTAGTTCTGATATTGTCAACAGTCACAATATTAGGCAATTTGCCAGGACTTTCAATTTCCAATCTGTCATCATACATCGTGACCTTGATGTATTTCCCTTCCATTGCATATTCACGATGGGCAACAGCATTTACAATGCCTTCCGCCCATGCAAACGGCGGATACTCTCCCACGGTTTTAAAAATACCTGTTTCTGAATCTAACGAAGTAAACTCTCTTAATTGTGCGGCAATAAACCTTTTTGCTTCCTCTACGATTTTTAGTATCGGATATTCAATATTGGTATCTTTAATAATATTCATCTGAGTACCAACGCCCGCTGATGTTCCGTCATAACGTATAAAACGAATCCTGCAATTTGGATAAAACTGATATACATTCTTCGCAAATAATAATACGGCCGCATTTGTCAAATACTTTCTCCCATTCTGCTCTTTATAAAAACCTCTTGAAGATAGTAATTGCTCTGTTGAAATATCCGAACTTCCAAGAATATCTTTATATTGTTTGATTAATCCCTCATCCAGCTCAGAAATCTTTACATCTTGATTCAGTTCATCCTCATAATGTCTGGCTCCTTTGCTATACTCTAACTTTCGTAAATCATCGCCCTTTAACTCTCGTTTCCTGTCACCAATACGCAAAAATACTGAGCCATTAGAAGTGCTGATTACTCTGTCGACACTTGGATATATATGCAGCAACAACAGTCGGTCCGTCTGTCCTTTCGCATTTTCTATATCAAGAAATTCTTCTTGGTATTCCGGTGTTGGATTGCAGCAGTCCATCGGTGCATTAATGAAATTGTTGATTTTCTCAGCCCCTACGGCATTGATTCCTTCCAATCGGCGTGTTTTATCACTGATACCAAATACTATTGTTCCTCCATCTGCATTTGCATATGCAGATATCTCATCAGCAATATCCGAGGGTTTTAATTGTGCGGATTTTCGATCGAAAATTTTATTTTCATCCTCATGAACCATATAATCTAATGTAAGAACGGGATTTATTGAAGATTTTATCATATATTAACTTCCTTTAAATAGTTTTTAGGTCATCTTTACATTCTTCTACATTATATTTATATTTACGGAGGACTACCTGTGCCATTAAACGGTATAAAGTAATTGGCTAATAAACTGTCACAAAATATTTTCTATAAGTTATTTCGTGACAGTTTCTAATAATGTTTTCAAGTATTCCGTAAGTATCTTTGCGGCCTGCTCGTGGGCTTTTGGGCCAGGATGACATCTGGAGCCCACAGTTTCATCGGTAGTAGCAGGGAGCTGCAGGAAGGAAACTTTCTTATCCTTTGACTGTCTGCCATACTCGCCGATGGCTTCCACAATGGGCAGCGTCAATTCATAGCCTGCCATTCCGTAGGCCCATATGATGAAAGAATTGGGGTTGTTTCTGCGGATAAAGGCAAGAAAATGTATGATGGCCTGCTTAAGACGTTCAAGGTCTGAGGGATCATAAGAGCCATCCGGAAGCAGATGCTGTTTAAAGGTTTCGCCGGTTACAGGGTCATGCCACGCCGGTTGATGAAAGGCGCTGGAATCATTTGTCCCCAGGTTAATAATGATGGCATCCGGCTGCCAGGAGGAAAAAGAATAGGGCTTTAAAGCGCCTAACTTCTCATTGGCTTCCCCTTTTAAAAGCCCACAAATTTTTTCATAGCAGGAGGGAAGGTTTTCGTAGGGCTTATTATCCCAGCTGCAAAATACACCCCAGCCGCCCTGAGAGAGCAGGCGGTAATCCGCATCTATGGCTTCCGAAACCATCACGGCGTAATTCTTACTGGAGCTCATAAACATGGGCAGCCCGTCTTCCTCTTTTTTGGCCCCGTAGGTTCCCTCCCCGGAGGTAATGCTGTCGCCCACAAACTCAAGCTTGTAGGTTCTGTCGGGAACAGGGAAAAAGGTGCCGTCCGAATAGAAACCATGGACAAGCAGATGATTGCCGTCGTCTTCGCTCATTGCCTGTAATTCCCGGAAGAACCGGACGTTTTTTATCGACTCCTTGCTCATATTGCGAAACAGACATAGCTTATAACGCCCTGCCATAAGCATCTGCCTGCTGACGAAAGCGCCGTTTAAGGAACAGCCTGCCCAAGGCTCAAGAAAATCAAAGTCAACCTCAAGGTCAATCCAAAGCTCGGAACCGGTAACATTGACTTCCACCGCGCTCCCGTTCCAGAATAAGGGGAGTGGGTTTTGGGTTTCGTCCGTTCGGCCATGGATTTTGCAGTTTATTTCCTGTATAGAGTAGTATTTCAGGTTTTTGTTCTCGATCATCGTAATCTCCATTTCTGCGAGTTGAACTTGGGCTTTCTTTGGTTTGCGCGTAAATTTACATATTTTCGAGTTTTGCTTTCACCGGTTAAGGATTATCCGTCTGCTTCACAAAACTTACTGTGAGGATACCGTTTTGGGTAGTTGCATTTATTATAATGGGGAAATCATAATTGTTGGTAAAGGTCAAATCCTTGTAGCCCTCCACGATTGCGGCGTCCAACCCGGCGGGTACATAGTTTACCGGCAGGGAATGGGCATATCGCTGGGTGGGCGAGATATAAGCAAGTAACATAGCCACGTAGATGGTGGAGGAAACCTGACAGATGCCGCCCCCTACACTTGAAACAATTCGTCCGCTGGCAAAGGAAGGAGCCACCACATAGCCGTTTGCAATGGTTCTGGTGCCGATGGAATTACTGAAAGAAAATTTCTCCCCGGGCTTCACAATCATACCGTTTATACGGGCGGCTGCCAGTTCCACATTGACAGCCCGATCTTCTGTGGTATCGTAGGCGGTGGAATAGGAGGAAAGAACACCTGCAGGAAATTCCGCTCCCTTTTTAAATACGGCCATGCGCCCTTCCTGCCGGCCTACGGAAATATAATGAAGGTAATAGCTGCTTAAATCCTTCACTCCGTAAATGGGGAGAAGATCAAGATTGTTTTGCATATATGCCTTTACCTGAAAGGAGGAGTTTCCATTTCTTCCTTCTTTCATCCCAACTTTTGTAAAGTGTTCCAGCAGTGCGGCAGGGTCGTTTCCGACGGTTTGCTGTAAATCGGGGTATGTATTGTAGTAGTAATTGGCGTCAAATACGGAAGAATAATCCACGGTACTTTCATTTGCGGCGCTGGCCGGGATGAAACCGGACAGGCTGCAGGCAAAAGCCAGAAGCAGGGCAATTATTTTTTCATAATTGGCTTTTATAATATGGTTCCATACCGGGAGTTTTCTGATTTGCTTGGAAATTTGATTCATATTAGCCTCCTATTCCTGCCAGTTGTCCCCAAATTGGGCGTAGACATAGACTTTTTCTTCATAAAATATTAATAATAGTGGGCAGCACAAAAGCGGGTGATGGGAATCGAACCCACGTGTCCAGCTTGGAAGGCTGGTGTTCTACCATTGAACTACACCCGCA
>CAJUKV010000017.1 GCA_910587305.1 uncultured Lachnospiraceae bacterium
TCTCAGCCATTCTGATACCGCCGTAAGGCTGAAGGGAACGCTTGAAAGGCTTATCTGTCTGGAAACCTACAATTGTCTCTTTGGACTTGTCAAGGTAACCAGGGCCATGTGATGTAATTGTGGATACAACCTTGGTATCCATATCGAGAACGCCGCCTGCTTCACGCTCCTGCTTCTGCAGATCAAGTACCATCTGCCATAAATCCTTTGTGTTCTGTGTAGCTTCGGCTAAGAAGGACTCATCTCCATCATAGGGATGATAGTTTCTCTGAATAAAGTCACGTACGTTAACCTCATTCTCCCACTTGCCACCTACAAAATCTTTCCATTCTGGTCTCATTTTGCGTAAGCCTCCTAATCCTTATTTTTTTGATTTATTTTGCATAAAACTATGCGTTTGCCGTACCATTATTATATGTTATCCGGTTATGGCGAGTCAAGGCAAAGCGTGTACTTTTTTATGAACAAAGTACGTATTTTAGGGAAATTTTATAATTTTTTTGTAAATTATGTTTAAGCTGTCCGAAAGCGGAATTCCCGCGTTCAATATTCCGTTTATAATCCCCCGCCTTTGTATTCCATTTCCAGTTCTTCCGCCAAATATGTATCGCTCATACAATGCATGTCTGAGACCCCTTCGCTCATAAAGCGATAGACATTTGAGTGATAAAAAAAATCCAAAGCGTCGTCTAAAGTGATATGCATTCTGCCGGAAAACTCTTCAATCACGCGGGCATATTTTTTTTGTAATAAAACAGGATTCGCATTCATATCCGTTCACTCCCCTCAAAACACAGCTCCGATAATGCCCTGTGCGTGCGGAAACATATCTGCATATTGGGCTTCTCATAGCACAGTCTCTTAATCGCTTCCCTTTTATCAATCAGCCCGTCAAAATAAAGCTCCACCGTATTAAACACCTTATCATTGGCCACGCCTCCCGCCACAATATCATAATCCGAAATATCCCTTCCACTGCGGCAGGTTAAAATAAAATCCAGCCATTCTTCCGAATAATCATTGAACATTAAAACCTTCACTTTATCATACGCGCTTTCTTCAAAAATATAGCGGGAAATTATGCCATTTTTTCCACGCCTTACAAACTTACCGCACCATTTTAAAGCCTGATCATAAATTGGAGTTGTATAAAATCCCCTCCCAAAATCTACGTTTAATCGGGAATAGTTTAAATTCGGTTCTCGAATTTCAGTATAAGAACCATGGTATAAAATCATAGTAATCCCCCATTCTTATTTTATAATGCAACGCCCTTTTCCCCCATCAGCTCCAAAATATCATCTATGATATATTCCTTGCTCTGGGTGTGCAAAATTTCATACTCCGGTATAATATAGCCGTTTAAAATATCGCTTTCCTTTGCCAGCACGTCATAAACACGGCTTGCGCTTATGCCAAGCCGTAAGGAAATATTTTCAATACAAAACACCACGAACTCCACTTCTTTGGAATTGGTCATTTCCCGTCTATCTTTCATTGCAAATTCCTTTTACTGTTTACCGCCTAAAGTTTTCATGAACTCTGTAAAAATTCTGCCAATAACATCTTTATCTTACCACATACCTCTCACAAAAACTATTGTTAAAACTTATCGAGGGTAAATTTATCTGATATTATACTTGTATTTCCTATCGTTATATATTAAAATGTACTAAGATATTGAAAAGAAGGCACACAGCCTTTGCGGCATCAGTTAAAAGTATTTTTCCCGTACATTTAATTTTTTGTCTGCAATATCAATAAAATACTGACATATTTAAGGAGGATTTGGTTATGGCATACGTAATTAGCGACGCTTGCATTTCTTGTGGGGCTTGTGCAGGTCAGTGTCCTGTAGGCGCTATCTCTGAAGGCGATGGAAAATTTGAAATTGATGCAAATACCTGCATCAGCTGCGGTTCCTGTGCCGGCGGATGTCCTGTAGGCGCTATCTCTGAGGAATAAGATGTAAACTTAAAGCAGGTTAAATCGGGCAGGGGGAGTTACATCCCCCTCTCACACTATCTGTCCCTTCGGCGTACGACGGTGAAGATATGGATGTATTGGAAATGGCCGATAAAGAAATGATGCAAAAAAAATATTGAAGAATTTGTGCAATTACAAAGTTACATGTTGTTAGCCGATAAAGATTCGAAAGTATACAGGGCTATGAAAGTAAGATACAATGCTCTTAAAGTCATCCTTACGTCTTCCGGCATCAATCTTACGGAAATCGACCGAATAAAAGAATAATCTTTCCATGTGGCAGCTTCCAATCCAAAGTGTAAAGTCTGTTAAATTATCAGGCGCTTTACACTTTTTTTATTGGAGGTTATTCCATATTCCGGACTAAAATATAAGAAAAAGCATATAATACCCTCATAAAAGAATAAACTCTATCAACCACTATTCTTATTGAAAAGAGGGAATAAAATGTGCACAAGTATTACAATGAAAACCCATGACTTTTACTTTGGGCGTACCATGGATATTGAATATAATTTTAACGAATCCGTTGTTTTCACTCCCAGAAACTACCCTCTGCCCTTCCGCAAGGTTGCCATATTGGACAGACATTATGCCATATTAGGGATGGCCACCGTAAAAGAGGGATATCCTCTTTATGCCGACGCCGTGAACGAACGGGGGCTGTGTATCGCAGGCTTAAACTTCCCTGACAACGCTTTTTATCCTGACACGGAAGATAAAAGCCGCAACTGCATTTCTCCTTTCGAGCTGATTCTTTGGATATTAGGGAAATGTGCTTCCGTTGCGGAAACAAAGAAGCTTCTCGCTTCCACTCATCTGATAAGCATCCCCTTTCATCAGGATATCCCCCTTGCGCCGCTGCACTGGCATATTGCAGATAGCGACAGTTCCATTGTGCTGGAAAATACCCGGGATGGGATGAAAGTCTATGACAATCCGGTGGGCGTACTGACCAACAATCCCGGATTCGACTTTCAGACTACAAACCTTTGCCAGTACATGAATTTAGTCACAGGCAGCCCCAAAAACTGCTTTAGCTCCATATCAAGCCTGGTGCCTTTTGGCCAGGGGCTTGGCTGTGTGGGCCTTCCCGGGGATTTCTCCCCCGCTTCACGTTTTGTCAAAGCGGCATATATGTGCCTGAATTCCGTCTGCGATGATGATGAAATGAGCAGCGTCTCCCAATTTTTTCATATCCTGGACTCCGTATCCATGATAAAAGGCAGCGTCATCACTTCTGACGACCAATGCGACGTCACCACTTATTCCTGCTGTATGAATGCTGTTAATGGTATATATTATTACAAAACTTATACCAACAATCAGCTCACAGCCGTCGATATGCGCCGTGAAAATCCGGAATCAGATCAGCTCAGGTCCTATCCTCTGGCGGTAAAGCAGCAAATTGCATGGGCAAATTAGGCGCTCTCAGCCCTACGGTCAACAAGACCTCGCAGCCATGCCCGGGCGGATATTTGACGCTGTCGTATGTTATGGCTTACCGGGTTCCGACGGGAAAAGGTCTGAAACTCCCTCCGGAACCCAAAATGCTCTCTTCCGGGTCAAACCACAGAACGCTTTTTTTTCTGAAAAAGTGTTCTCAATCCCCTGTTTTTCTCCGGGCCTGCCTCCGGGCTGTTTTCTCCCTCTTTCATTTCTTCCTCCTGCTTTTCTTCTTCTTTCATTTCCGCTTTCTTTATCTCATTGTTCTTTATCTCATTGTTTATTTTATGTAAGTCTTTCTCCTTCCGCATCCTTTTTGCCTTTCTTCCCCGCTGGTTATAGGTGCGCAGCAGCTCGTCGATTCTCTGGTAATGCTCCTCCTGCTTTAAGGCGTGTTCTTCCTCTCTGGCGTCTTCTCTTTCCTCCTGCAGTCTGAACTGATAATCTAATTCTTTTAACAATGTTTCCTTAATCTCCTGACAAATTTCCTCATTATTGCTCTGTACCGCGTCCGCTATCATTTCTTTTAAAAGCTGTTGAAGCCGGAAGCTTTTTTGCTCTCTGCTTTCCTCCTGTACCTGCATGGTTTTTTCGTCTACCGGGAGAAATTCTCCTTTTTTGACCATAACCACATGACGTTTTCCCATCTCCACTTCCGCCCGGGAAGTTTCCACTTGGGAAGTTTCCGCTTGAGAAATTTCCTCCTGAGAGTTGGTCGTCCGTATGTTCGCCGTCATTACCGGCTCTACTGCTACCCCTCCTTCCATTTCCTGATTTTCAAAAAACATCACAGGAGCCTGTATATTTCCGTTTTTCAGCATATGGCGGATTGCCTTAAGCTGCAGCCCCTGCTCCTTTAACTCTTTTATCCGGCGAAATGTACCAATGTCCCCTTCCGTGTAGTAGCGGTGTCCCATCTCATTTCGCTTTGCCGGTATTTTAAGCTCTTCCTCCCAATATCTGAGCACATGAGCCTCCACCTGTATCTGTTTTGCCGCATCCGAAATCATGTAAATTTTTTCTGCCTGTTTCATAAATCCTTCCCCTTTCTTTCTATATATAATGGCAATGCTGTCATATTTCCTAACCGGCGACAAAATCTTTTACAAAATGGCAAAATTTTGGTTCCGGTTTATCCCGGTTAAGCAACAAAAGGACAAGCTAACTTAGCTTGTCCTCTTTTGTATTCTATGAGCTTTCACGCAACATATCTTCAATATATAAAATATTTGACTCTAAATTTATTTTTGTAAGTTTGCAAATTTGGTATAATCCGGCAGCCAGACCAGCTCCACCGTCCCGATAGGACCGTTTCTCTGCTTGGCAATGATAATTTCCGCTATCCCTTTTTTCTCCGAATCCTTATTGTAATATTCATCCCTGTAGATAAACATCACCACATCCGCATCCTGCTCAATGGCGCCGGATTCACGTAAATCCGACAACATTGGCCTGTGGTCGGGCCGCTGCTCCACCGCACGGCTTAACTGGGAGAGCGCAACCACCGGCACATTCAGCTCTCTTGCAAGGGCTTTCAGGGAACGGGATATATCCGATATTTCCTGCTGACGGGAATCGGACCCGCGCCCGCTTCCGGTCATAAGCTGTAAGTAGTCAATCACAATTAAACTCAGATTGTGCTCCAATTTATACTTTCTGCACTTTGAGCGCAGCTCCGGGACGCTGATGCCCGGCGTATCATCTATAATTAAATTGGACTTTCCGATTACCCCTGCGCCTTCTATCAGCTTTTCCCACTCCGCATCCGTAAGATTTCCTGTACGAAGATGCTGGGAGTCTACTCTGGATTCTAAGGAAAAGAGACGGTTTACCAACTGCTCTTTGCTCATTTCCAGACTGAAAACAGCGATTGTCTGATTCAGTTTAAAGGCCACATGCTGGGCAATATTCAGCACAAAAGCTGTTTTTCCCATGGAGGGCCTTGCCGCAATCAGTATCAGATCGGAGGGCTGCATACCGGCTGTTTTGTAATCTAAGTCGATAAAGCCTGTGGCTATGCCCGTTACGTTTCCATTGTTTTTGGAAGCCCTCTCAATCTTGTCCATGGCGTTCATCACTACCTGTCTGATTGGAACAAAATCACCGGTGTTTCTCTTTTGCACCAGCTCAAAAACCCTTTTTTCCGTATCTTCCAGAATCGTTTCCAGGCTTTCCTTTCCCACATAGCAGTTGTTGGCAATTTCCTCATTCAAACGAATCAGCTTGCGCAAGGTTGACTTTTCAGCCACAATATTGGCATAATGTTTGATGTTCACCGAGGTGTAATAGGAAGAAAGCAAATCCTTCATAAACTCCAGGCTGCTGACTTCCGGCGGCACATCCTTCTCCTTCAGCCTGTCCTGCAGCACCACCAAATCCACCGGCTTGCCTTCGTCATTTAATTCAACCATGGTGTCAAACAATACGCCGTACTGCTTCCCATAAAAATCATCCCCATGGATGATTTCCGATGCAATGGTGATAGCCTCCCTGTCCATAAGCATGGAACAAACTACGGACTGCTCCGCCTCCATACTGTGGGGCAATACCTTTTTTAAAAGCGCTTCTTCTGCTCCTGCCATCTACACTCATCTACCCCCATATACAATAGGCAAGACCTATTTCTTATTCTTTCGTTTCTTTTCCTATTTTTCAACCACTTTCACCTTAAGCTTACCTGTCACCTTAGGGTGAAGCTTTACGCCAACTTCAAACACGCCAAAGCTCTTTATGGCTTCCGGGAGAATTATTTTTTTCTTATCAATCTCCTTTCCACACTGTTCTTTATAGCCTTGCGCAATTTCCTTGGTGGAGATAGAACCAAAGGCTTTGCCTCCCTCTCCGGCTTTAATGGATAAAACCACTTCATCCTTCTCCATCTGCGCCGCAAAAGTCTCTGCCGCCTCAAGCTGTTCCTGGGCCAGCTTTGCTTCATTTGATTTTTTCAGCTTCAAATCATTCAAATTCTTTCCGGTAGCTTCCACCCCCAGCTTTTTAGGCAGAACAAAATTTCTTGCATATCCGTCGTTCACATTTACAATATCATCTTTTTTACCAAGATTTTTTACATCCTCTAATAATATTACCTTCATTTTTACTCCTTCCCGCATATCGCAAGCTTTGCTTGCGATACTGCCACCGATAAAGAGTTTGGAAGTTTACTTCCAAACTTATCCTTCCCGCATACCGCAAGCCGTGCTTACGGTACTGCCACCAATAAATAGTTTGAAAGGAACTTTCAAACTTATCCTCATTTCCGCGCTGCTTTGTTGCGCAAAGCCACATATGGCTTACGAGTTTGCGGCAAGCAACGCGCAGACACAAATCTCGTGGTTGAAAATTTAAATTTTCAACCTTACACCTCCTGTTACAGTTCGCCCGCCTGAATCATCTTATCCAGAGTGTCCTTCACCATGCCGATTCCCTCGAAAATAGACGCATCCCTGATCTGGCATCCCGCCGCGCTTAAGTGGCCGCCGCCGCCCATCTTTTCCATAATGATCTGCACGTTCACTTCATCAATCGAACGGGCGCTGACAAAAATCTGGTTTTGGTACTCTGTCAGCACAAAGCTTGCTTTCACTCCCTTGATATTTAAAAGCTCGTTGGCCGCCTGCGCCCCCACAATGTTAGGGCTTTCCAACCCCTCGCTGTTACAAATTGAAATGGCAAACACATTTTTATATATTTCCGCCTGCCCTACCGCATCCGCGCGGGCTTTATATTCATTGGCATTTTCCCTGAACAGTTTACGCACCCTTGTCACATCTGCGCCGTTTCTTCTAAGGAAAGCCGCCGCCTCAAAGGTCCTGACGCCTGTTTTCGTCACAAAGTTATCGGTATCGATGATAATACCGGAATACATACAGTCCGATTCTTCCGCGGTGATCCGTATATTCTCTCCAATATATTGTAAAATCTCAGATACCATCTCGCAGGTGGAGGATGCGTACGCCTCCACATAGGATAGGGTTGCATTTTCAATGCTCTCCGTTCCCTGTCTGTGATGATCCAAAACCACAATAGACTTACACATGCGCAGCAGCTCAGGACATTCCGTAATGCTGGGCTTATTCACATCCACAACCACCAGCACCGTATTGCTTCCCGCATACTCCACGGCCTGCTGGCTGGGTATAATCGTCTCTTCGTCATACTCTTCCTGACTTTTTATCAGGTCAACTATAGGCTTGATAGATGTGCTCACATCATTCAGCACAATATGCGCCCTGCGCTCTAAGGTAGTGGCTATCCGGTGAATCCCAACGGCCGCCCCAAAGCTGTCCGCGTCCGCAAACCTGTGGCCCATAATCAGCACGTTTTCCTTGCTGGTGATGATCTCCCGAAGGGCCTGGGCTTTCACCCTTGCTTTTACCCTCGTATTCTTCTCCACCTGCTGGCTCTTTCCGCCATAATAGGTGATATTTTCCGGCGTTTTCACCACCGCCTGATCGCCGCCCCGCCCTAAGGCAAGGTCAATTGCATTGCGGGCAAACTCGTAATTCTGGGCATAAGTATAACCGTCAAACCCCAGCCCGATGCTAATTGTCACGGCCATCTCATTGCCGATGTTAACCGTCTTGACATCCTCTAAGATATCGAACCGGCTTTCTCTCAAGCTTTGGGTAGCCTTCTTGCGAAGCACAATCATATACTTGTCCTTCTCAATCTTCTTACAAATACCGTCAAGGGCCGCAATATATTTGTTAATCTTCCGGTCTATCAGCGCAGTGAGCAGAGAGCGCCGCACTTCTTCAATACTCTCAAGGGCTTCATCATAATTATCAAGATAAAGCAGTCCAACCGCCAGACTCTGGTCGTCCACCTCCTGAAGGGCAATCCGAAGGGCTGTCTCATCAAACAAATAAAAAGCAATCAGAAAGCCTTCATACTCTTTGGCATTGACAATGTCGCTGCTCTCTAACATCTCCTTCAGGGAAATCCTGCGCATTTTCGCAACATAATTGCTGTCCTCATAAACCACGTCAAGCTCCGTAAATTCCTCTTCTCCCGGAAGCTTCTCTCTGGTAATGGAGGGAAAAAGAGATGTAATGGACTTTCTGTACCCCTTACCCTTATGTACGACATCCTCAAAGGCTTCATTTGTCCAGATCACATGCCCTTCATCGTCCAATATGGCATAAGGAATCTCAAGCTCCCGAAGAAGCACCTTCTGTACTTGTCCATATTGGGTGGCAAAGCTCACCATCTCATTCATGATCACCGGCCTGTTATAATACTGCAGGAGCAAAACCACAATAAAATAAACCAACACAAAACCGGTCAATATAAGTCCTGCAGGTACACTAAAAAGATATACCGCCAGATTTACAAGCACTAACAAAAATCCTAAATATAAAGAAGTCTGCACATATCTTTTCAGCCTTCCCTTTAGCTTAATCTTGTTCTTTTTTGGACTCATCCTGAAAAAATTCCTCTGTTGTTCATATAATTATAAAATACACTGGTTTAGTATAACATTTTTTTATAAATTTTTCCACCTTATTATTTAGAAGCTTTTAGACAGATTACTACCAAATCTTGTTTTTTTCATCACAAAACCGCTTTCTGTCACAAAAAAAACAGCTCTAGATAATAAGTGGCCGGAAAAATTTTAGAAATCCATGTAACCGCCGGCAGATAATTTTCCATGCGGATAAACACCGGGCTAAATAAAAAGCTCCCCAAAACCAGCGCCGGCAAAAGCCCATACACGCCCCTGCTGTCTTTTATAAAGAGGTTTAAGGCCCTCACATAAAGCTCAAGTACCGCCGCATATACCAAAAGAGCCGCCATTTCTTTTCCGAAACCGCCCCTCCCGCTTAACATTCCCTGCAACAGCAGACAAAGCCCTCCCGTTATGATACTCCCAAATACGGCCACGTGAATATAGCCCGATTTCACCTGTCCTCCAAGACGCCCCGGCAGCGCCCTCCAAATATGTTCCTGTTCCAAAGCGTTCCCAAGCCCCAAAAGGCACATCAAAAACATCATAACCGCCATAAAGCCCCTAAAGCCGTTTAAATTTTCCGGCGCTTTACCGTCCTTTTCCCTTGTGGTCTCGTAAACAAAATGGAATGTGCTTCCATTCTCCGCATACTGTTTATTTAACGCCAGCAGTCTCTCCACATCCTCAGCATCCTGCTCCGTGCCTTTTCCAAAGCCGGTTTCCTCCAAAAAACCACGCAAAATGTCCTCCGAAAGCATTTCAAATAAATTTACAAACACAATCTCAAAGGATATTTTATGGGCGGAAGATGCGGGGGAATAATAAAGCGTTACCTGCCTCTTTGCCTCCCCCTTTAAAAGCCCTTCATAAAAATTCTCAGACAACTCGTAGCCGCATTCCAAAGATCCGTTTTCCACTTCCCTGACCATCTCCGAAACATTCTCAAATCCCCGGAACCGAAAAATGCCTTTTTCCCTCTCGAGCCTTGCAACCAGCTCCCCGCCTTTTTCATCCGACCAGCATACCCCTGCCGCTATCCCTTTATAGTCCCTTTCCTTATCCCCGCTTTTTCCCCCGGCAGCGCCAAAGACAGCTGCAAATGCAAATACAAAAAGTATCCACCATCTATACTTAAACAGATATTGCTTCCAGAGTATTCCGTAAATCCGTAATCTATTTTTCATAATTTTCACTCATTTCTTCAAAGCGTCCCCGTCCTTACTTCCAAACTTTACGCATCCGCATAGCTGCCGCCCCACTTCCTGCCGCCAAAAAAAACAACGTCATGAATAAAAGCGTTGCCGCCGTCTTTCCGGGATCTATCCCCTGCAGTATGTCCCCCATACTTTCCATCCAGATTCCGTATGGCAAATATCTGCCTATCTTCTCTGCCCATACGGGCAAAAAAGCCGTAGGAATGAATACTCCGGCAGCCGTCATAAACGCCATAAGCGCCATAAAGCTAAGGCCAATTCCCCCCGCATGGTTTCCCGTAAGCTCAAGCAATACCCTGATAAATGTCCCCACCGCAAACCAAAGCGCCGGCAGCAAAAGCCATGCCCCATCCGGCCTGAAAAAGCTGTCGCCTTTGCTGATAAGCAGCAGGCAGGCCGGCACACAGATAACTGTTCCAAGAAGGGAAAACACCGCTGAAAAAGCCGCCGCTTCCATAAGGTACCTCTCGCCTGTAGCGATTCCCCTGCTTCCAAGCAGCTTTTCCCTCTCTCCGATTCCCACCTGCATATATTTTCCAAAAGAAAGGCCGGCAAAGGATAAAAACGCTAAAAGCAATGCTACGGTATAATAATCCGCAAGGGCAAGTCCTCCTGCCGCCTCCACTTGTGTTTCCTCAAGCAGGGAAGATCTGTTAAGGGCATAAGAAAGATAAGAGGCGTTCAAGTAATCCTCCGTCGCCTGAATCAGATCCGCCCGCCCTTTTTCCACGCAGAAAGCATCCGCTCCATAAATACCGGCCTGGGCCGCCCCAAGGAGCCTTGCGCCCGCCTTCGTAAACTCCTCAAAGACCGCTGTCTCCATTTCGCTGTAAGAGTTGTCAAGCAAAATCGTAGCCGGAATATTGTCTCCCGACAGAACGCTGTCAACAATTCCTTCCGGAATTAGAATCGCCCCGGAAAGCTCCCCTGCTTCAAGCTTTTTTCTTGCTTCCTCTTCGGAAGACAAAAGAGTAAAGGAAACCGTGTCCTTAACGCTGTCCATGGCCCCTGCAAACCGCACCAGCATATCCGCCGTCCTGTCCCCGTCATTTGCCGCAACCCCTACCCGAATCTCATTTATCACTTTCTCGCCATATATGGCTTTTGTTGCATATGCCCCGATCCCCAGCAAGATCAGTCCAAATAAAAGTGTTTCCAAAACAATTGCCGGCAACATTCTAATAAATTTTTTGATAGTAAGCCAAAAAAGTGTCCATCTACAATACATATCGATATTCATCCCCTGACGCCTTAAGAAACCGGGGCAAAAATTTTACCATTTTGCGCAGGATTTCTTGCTAAGCGCCTGAATTCCCAAAAAAGGCAAGTTACTATTCTATATATTTTTCGCTGATTTCTTCTATTGACAAGCCTTCCGGGACTTTCTGCGCCACCCCTTCTTTTATTGCCCAAAGCTTCTGACACAATGCAAGCTCCCCTTCATCATGGCTGCTGAGCAAAATACCGCCCCCCTTGCCTGCAAAATCCCTGATATACGCTTTCAGTTGCTGCTTAAAAACCAGGTCAAGCGCCGCGCTTGGCTCGTCCATAAACAATACCTTAGGTTCATGGAGAAGGGCGCACACGATATTAACCCTCTTTTCCATACCCCCCGACAGATTTTTTACACGTTCTTTATAAAAATCCTTTATTTCAAACTGATCGCACAGCCTGTCAAGGCGCTTGCTATTCTCCCTGTAATCTCCAAAGCTGGCCCAAAGCTTTAAATTATCCGCAACCGTCAGCTCCGGCATCAAAGCGCTTTCCTGGGGAACATAGCCGGTATATTTCCCCATCTGGCGGGAAGGACTCTCAATCTGCTTACCGCCCAGGAAAATTTCACCGCCATCCGCCCTTTCCACCCCGGCAAGCACCCGAAGAAGCGTAGACTTTCCACATCCGTTCGCCCCTATGATTCCTGTGCACTCACCTCCAAAAGCCGTGAGGCTGACTTTCTTTAAAACCTGTTTTTTCCCATACCGCTTTTGAATATCTCTGATTTCCAAATCCATAAAATTTATCCTTCTATCTCCTGCATATGTCCAAAATATCTTTCGCTTACTTCGCGACAGTCCCTTAAAACAGGGCAGCGGATCATCCGCTGCCCTTCCATCATAATACCAAATCTTATGCCTGTCTATGCACCTAATCAAAAACCCCTCGACAACATAGTAACAGCAGTTACTATTCATGGCCCAGGAATGCGCACTTGCAGCGCATTCCGTGAGAACATGATGCAGGAGTGAGGGGCGATCTTTGCGTAGCAAAACTCGACATATCGCCCCAAATGTTACTATGAGCGGCCTTCAGGCCGTGAATAGTAACTAACAGCAGTTACTATTTTTTAATAATACAGATTCTCACTGATTTCCCACAGGATATCATACCAGTCGTCCTCCGTTAATTCCATCACATTGACCTTTTCCCCTTCCGGCTTTACAATTTCCTCCTCATATTCCCCGGAAAAAAGGATATCTCCCCGCAGGATTTCCTCCCCGTCCATTTCTAACGCATCGATTTTAATGGTGAACTCAGACCCGGGCTTATTCTTCTTTATTCCGCCCTCCAGCAATATTTCATCATATCCATAGACAAGCTCAAAGCAAAAATCACCGTCCCTCTTGCTCCGATTTGCCTTAAATACAATCTCGTCTCCGTCCACTTCCATCTCATAATCTGCCAGATACATATCCCCTTCCACGCTGCCTGTTCTGGTAAGCGTAAAATCCGAACTGTCTGTGGAGAGGCTAAAGTCCATATTTTCAAGCGGGAAATTACCGCCCTTTATATTCCACTCTAAAACCACATCTCCATCCTTGCAGTAAATCTGTGCCAGCACATCTTTATAGACATAGAAGTAAATCGTGGTATCTCCCTCCTCCAAAAGCTCGTCTGCGCATCTTTGGAGCACATCCGCCGGATCCTCATACGCTAAAGGGCCATTCACGCCGCCATAGCCCTCCATGCCGATTAATACCTGGGCCACATAGTTTCTAAATGCCTCGTTGCCCTCATAAACATCCTTAAACGCAAGAAACACATCCGCCGCCTGCCTGCCTGTGATGGTCAGCATATAACCTTTACAGCTTCTTTCCTTTCCGTCCACCATCAGCTTTTTGCCGTCAGTCTTCTTTACCTCTGTCTTTTTTAACATGCCAAGAACCGCATCCTTCAACTGCTGTCCCGCGGCCTTTAGTTCCTCATTATCGGTAACCGGATCCCCGTCAGATATATTAAGGGATTTTAAGCTTTCCACCATCGCTTCGTCCAGGTCAAATTCCAAAGCCAGTTTTTCGATATCCTCGTCAAAGGTAGTCCTGTCCACATAAAAGATCTTCTCTATAAGCCCTGGCATCCCCAGCAAAATTTCATATTCATCTACATATAAATCCGCCTCTAATAGGGAAAAACCATAATAGCCAATGTCCATATGTGCATTGTAAAGATCCCTGTCCATGTCCACTTCCATTTCCAACTGCATGGAATCCGCAACTGTCAGGTCCGCTTCCATATAAGTCCGTTCTTTGGAAAACATATCCTCATAGCCGTCCATCCTCCACGTGTCTCCAATGGCTTTGGCGCTTTCGGCAAAGGTCTTGCCAAAGGCATCCAAAATCACGTCATTTTTATTCCCGAAAATACCTGTAGCCACTGTAACACCTACAAGTATCAGCACAAGAACAATACAAACCGCCGCAGGAATAATAAATTTGATTAAGTCTTTCGGATTTTTCCCCTTTGGATTGCTATCCATACCGGACGGCATTCCGTTATCAGGCATCATCGCATCTTTTTTCATTTCATCCATATTCATCCCCCTTTTCTTTTGGGCGTTCGTGTACATCAAACACCGACGCGAATCGCGAATCGGCTTATTGATCGAGCAGGGAAGGTTTTCTCCCTGCTCGCGCGCCGGGCGTCCGTCAGCTTGCTGACATATTTCCTTTGGACGCCCGTGTGCATCAAACGCCGACACGCTTCGCGAATCGGCTTATTGCATAAAAGGCGGTTGCCAGTAATTGGTAACCGCCTTAAGCTTCATTTCTATAATATCCAAGTTGCATTTTGCATATGTTTTAATCGCAAGTATAAGGCATCAGTGCAACGTGGCGGGCTCTTTTGATTGCAACTGTAAGAGCTCTCTGATGCTTTGCACAGTTACCTGTAATTCTTCTGGGAAGGATTTTTCCTCTCTCAGACACATATCTTTTTAACTTGTTTACATCCTTGTAATCAATCACATTGTCCTTGCCACAAAATACGCAAACTTTTTTTCTTCTGCGCATTCCAACCTTTTTTCTCATGGGAGAATCGGACTTCTCTGCTTTATTATATGCCATAATTATTGCCTCCTATCTAACATATCCTTTTAATTAAAGGGCAGCTCCTCGTCTATTCCATCCGGAATATTCATGAAGCCATCGCCAACCCCTGAGGGTTCGGGCGCCCTGTTCATACCGCCGGAAAAACCCCCGTCCATACCGGCATTACTGCTGCTGTTTTTGCTCTCGGCAAATTCCTGGTCTTCCACTACCACATCCGTGGTATATACCTTAACTCCATCTTTGTTGGTATAGCTGCCTGTCTGGATGCGGCCCGTCACTAAAACCTTGGTTCCTTTCCTGAAATATTTCTCAGCAAACTCACCGCTTCTTCCAAAAGCCACACAGCCTATAAAATCCGCAGTATTTCCATCGTTATTATTCCGGGTGAACCTGCGGTCTACGGCAAGTGTATATCTGGCTATTGCCATTGAATTCTCCCCCTGTGAGTATCTCACTTCGGGATCCCTTGTCAAACGCCCCATCAATATTACTTTATTCATACCTGCCTCTACTTTCCAGCATATCCTTCGTATACGCTTTATGCCTTGTCCTGTCTAACGCATAAAAATCTGATAACATTGTCCATAATGCGAACACGATTTTCGATTTCAATAGGCGCGGAGCTTTCAGCTTCAAACTGGATAAAATAATAAAAGCCTTCTTTCATCTTCTGAATTTCATAAGCCAGTCTCTTCTTGCCCCAATCGTCAACATTTGTAATCGTACCGCCGAATCTTTCAATCAGCGCCTTACATCTGTCAACCACTGCTGTTCTTTCCTCTTCTTCGATTCTCGCATTTACAACAACGGCTAATTCATATTTGTTCATGCTTAAGTTACCTCCTTTTGGTCTCTGGCCCCCTTTAGGGAGCAAGGAATATGTTGCTTCGCTATCTGCGAAAGTTAAAACATACCACGGATAAATATCATAGCATGATTTGTTTTACTTTTCAAGAGTTTCTTTTACTTCTTTACGCTTTCCAACGGTCCGCACAGTAAATGCAAAGTTCTGGGCCGAATAGTTGCCTTTCAACAACTGTTTTTCTCGCTCCACCCGCCAAGAAGCCGTTTTGCCTCCGACACAATCCCGCTGTCCGTTCTGTAAATTTCGTATTCGCTCATTGTGGCAATCCCCATGGGAACCCCTTCCTTCCGGTAACGCATACCGCTGTCCACAATTTTTTTTGCCGACATATGATAACACGTGATATCCGTCTCCATCAGAAACTGTCCGATAACCTTTGGCGTTACTCCCGCCCCCGCCATCAGCTTCGGCCCTCCTTCTTCTCTCCGGATCTTACCAAGCGCTTTTATAAGTTCAATCCCTTCCAAACAGTTTTCTTTCTGCCCGGAGGTCAATATGGTGTCAATTCCAAGTTCTCCTGCCTGTCGGTATGCTTTAACAGGATCTGCACACACATCAAAAGCTCTGTGCAGCGTCACTTTCATGTCCCCGGCTATTTCCATAAGGGCTTTCATCTGTTCCATATGAAGGCTGCCATCCTCCTTAAGACACCCGATTACAATTCCCTGCGCGCCGGCTTTTTGAAATAATTCCGCTTCCCTTTTTAGTATTTCAAACTCATGCTCCGTATAAAGGAAGTCTCCAAACCGTGGACGCAGCAGTACCCGGACAGGAATGTCGATAAAATGTTTGATCTGTTCAAACAAGGCAATACCGGGGGTAATTCCTCCGATGATTAGTCCCGCGCACAATTCCAGACGATCCGCCCCGCTCTCTGCAGCCGCCAGGGCCGACTCCACACTATCCACACAGCATTCCAAAATATAATTCTCCATAAGCATCTCCCTCCATTTCCCTCCGCCATTTACCTTTGTTATTTACCTTTGTTATTGTTTCTATTTTAATACAACTTACCTCTCCGGCACAACATTAATATTCTCACAGTCTGCGCGGTAAATGCGCAGATCCGGGCCGAATAGTTACTCTTGATAACCCTGACAGCTGCGTGTTATGCTAAATAAAATGGTTCCGCTTTGCTAAAGTATTACTTGCAAAACCCATCAAACGCCGACACCCTTTGCCAATGTCATTAAGTTTAGCGTAAAACCAGCCGGGAGGAAAATAAAATTCTGGGGGAGCCCCTTAAAAAGCGTCGGCACTTGGTGAGGTACTTCACGAACCTGGTGTCCGCTACGCTTTTTACGGAAACATCGCAAAATAACAGATTCATACAATATATAGCAGCTATACTCAAAGAGTTAAACACATATTTTTGAACTGCTGATTTGTGACATTCCCCGGCTGAAAGGCTACTGCCGGACAATAAATAATAAACAATCATTTTAAAATGTAACAGGGAGGCGCGTCATGCTTCAAATCGCCATATGTGATGACGAAAGCTTTTATAGGGAAAAAATACAAAAACTTCTTAAGAATTATCTCGATAGTCATCATTTAATTTATAACATCTGTTTTTTTTGCATCCGGAGAAGAATTTTTATCCCAAAATGAAAATAGCGCCAAATACGATATTGTCTTTATGGATATCAGCATGAAAGAACTAAACGGCATTGAAACCGCTATGCGGATGCGTTCCTTCCATTCCGATACCTTCCTTGTGTTTGTGACAGCCTTTATTGATTATGCCTTGGAAGGCTATAAGGCAAACGCAGTCCGCTATATTATGAAGGATACCCTTGATGTTTCCATAAAGGAATGTATGGACGCCATCTTACGGAAAATGCGCACCGCCCAGATAGTCTTTTCCTTTACGGAAGGCGAGAGGAAATTATATACCGACAATATCCTCTATATCGAAAGCATGAAACATAAATCTGTTTTTTACTATATGGAAACCGGCTTGACACATTATCAGCTGTACGGCAAGCTGGATGCCATTGAGCAAAAGCTGTCAGGCTACGGCTTTCTGCGCATTCATAAAAGCTTCCTTGTAAATATGAAGCATATCTGCAAAATCAATAATTACACCGCTTATCTGGATACCGGATTAAAGCTGCCCATTCCGCGTTCCCGTTACCGGTCCGCCAAAGAAGCGTTCGTCACATACAAAGGGGCGATATAAAAAAGTTAAAAAAAGTGAGATATAAGCAAAATAGAAAGGATCGATATAGATGGAAGTTATCATAAGATGTGTTATTTTATCTTTTCTGATGGCCGCAGGCTGCAATCTGTTCTTTGAAACTTTACTGCCGAGACGCGTCTTTCGCTGTAAATGGCTTTGCCATATGGCGCTTCCCACATTTATGGCCGGATTTCTGCTGATCTCTTTTACGCCAATTCCGCCTTATATCCTCCAGCCGGTTCGTTTTGTTTTGGTTGTTATGCTAACAGCTTTGCTTTATTTTAAAACAAGTATCGTGCGCTGCCTGGCATTTTCTCTGCTGCTTTGCAGTATTTATTGGGTAACATCTGTTTTTTATGTCTCTGTCATCTTTCTTTTTCCACCGTTTTTGCGAGGGAACCTTACCTCATCTGCCGAATACATAACAGAAAGTATTTTTATCTGTCTGATATTGATTTTTCATAACAGATTTAAAGATCATTCTGAAAAATGGACCTCTTTAAGCCGGACATTTACAAGCTTTTTTCCCCTTCTCAGCATCATTGTCATTCTGTCAATCAGCATGATAGATGTAAGCCAAACCACAATAGATAGCCGGGCTATGTTTGCCGCAGTGTCCGGTTTTGCGGTTATTCATCTGTGCTATTTCTATTTCATCAGCAAAACTATGGATAAGGAAGAGGAAATGCAGCGGCTCCGTCTGCTCCACGAGCGGACGCAAAATCAAATGACCCTTTACCAGGATATGCAAAAAAGCTATGAACTGCAAAGGAGACAGCTTCATGATTATAAAAATCAGCTTGGATGCATTCAGGGAATGTTAGAGGACGGGCAGGCGCAAAACGCCCTTTCCTATGTTTGCAAACTGACGGGAACCCTTTCCCAAAGTGCGGGCCTTATTAGCACGGGCCATAAGGTGGTGAACATCATCCTGAACAGAAAATATCAGGAAGCCGCCGAAAAAGGAATTACAATGACTCTTTCCATAAACGACTTATCAAAGCTTACCATCAGCGAAGAAGACATTGTCATATTGCTTGGGAACCTGCTTGACAATGCAATTGCCGCCTGCGAAAAGCTGGATGATGACAGGATAATCCGATTTAAAATGACCCTTGAAAACAGCCAGCTGATTCTCTCCGTCCGCAATCCTGTAAAGGAGCCAATTCTGATAAAGGATAATAAAGTCGTCGCCAAAAATAAAAACAACTCCCGCCATGGAATCGGTCTCTTAAACGTGGATTCCATTATCCAAAAACATGACGGCACCAGTGTTCTCAAATATGATAACGGATGGTTTTATTTCTCCGCCATTATTCCATAGCGTCTTTTTTTGCTCTCCCACCGTCTGTTCGTGCCATAGCCGTTGATTTTAAGAAACCGCAAAATATAATAAAAGCAACTGAAAGCCAAACGGTGTACTTTGAAACATATTTTTTTTCAAAGGCAGCCTTCCGCTTAAAGGCAAATTTACAGATGGAAAAGGATTGAGAAGGGAGCATGACTATTATTATGGCAAAAGAAAAACAACTGTTACTTTTATTTATCATTGGGAGCATATTTCTGTGCGCCTGCGCCGGAAAAGTATCATCAAAAGCTGACGGCGCAAATTCTGCCGGTACAGGCGCTAATCGTATAAAAAGCGGGGCAAAAGACGGGGACGATAAAACCAATTCGCCGGAATATACCGCGGAATGCGTCATGAACAGTCTGAAAACCTTGGATTTGGATACCTTTAATACGTATACGGACAATTATGTGTCCACCACCCGCAACTGGATTGGCGTTCCAACTGCAAGAGAATATCGGGTCTTTCAGGAACTGCTAAGGCCCTCCTTTCTAAAAGGGAAACATTATAACCGCAACTATCAACTTTCCCAAAAGATTACACAGAACCTTTCATGGGAAATAACAGGCGTTCGGGAATTTGGTCAAAATGCGGAAATCGACATGAATATCACCAATCTTGACATGTCCCTGGCCACAGGGAATTATATTGTGTTCCTCCTGGAAAACATGTCTCAAAGCAACGGCGTCGGTCTCGGCTCACTGATAAAAGATATGTCTGATTTAAGAGGAAATATGGAAGGCTTTTTATCCATTATAGATTCCATGGATTCCGATGAGACCTGCACCATAAGCGTTACTCTTACCGCATTTAAGGAAAACGGAAAATGGAAGCTTCATATCAGCGACGAATTTATCAACGCGTTTATGGGGAATATTGATTCGGAGGAATATCCGGAAGAAATCACATTGAAAATCGAGGAACTGGAAAAAGAAATTGAAAATAATGCGGCTAAGTGGGCGGAAGATTTTGAAAGGAAGGTAAATACATGGGTGGACTGAAGGGGAAGCGAAAGTGGAGAGGCTTTTTGATCAGGCCTCTCCATGTACGACTTTTTTTATTCTTTTTTCAATCTGGCTTCGCGGAATCATAATCTGGTGCCCGCATCCCACACACTTAAGCCGGAAATCCGCGCCAACGCGAAGCACATCCCATTCATAACTTCCACAGGGATGATTCTTCTTTAAAGTCAATCTGTCGCCCACCTGAATATCCATCCTCTGATGCCCTTCCCTTCATCCCAAAGTCAAATGTTTATGAGATGCTTTGCATCTCTATGATCAGCTGCTTGGCTCATTGCTCGCGAAAATAAATCCATAAACCTATAAAGCCGCAAATATTTCCCCGATACTTCCCTGTACCACCAGGTCCGCCGCTCCGTCTCTTGCCGTAGGCGTTTTGTTTACCAAAACCAGTTTATTTCCATTATAATAATCAATCAGACCTGCCGCCGGGTAAACCACCAGCGATGTGCCCCCAATGATGAGGACGTCCGCATTTCGGATGTAGGAAATGGCGTCCCTTAAGGTCTTATCATCAAGCCCTTCTTCATACAAAACCACATCCGGCTTAACGGCTCCCCCACATTCGTCGCACTTTGGCACGCCGTCCGCATGCAGCATATATTCCGCATCAAAAAACTTTCCGCACTTCTCACAGTAGTTGCGAAGCACGCTCCCGTGAAGCTCCAATACCCTTTTACTTCCTGCCGCCTGGTGAAGCCCGTCAATATTCTGGGTGATAACCGCCTTAAGCTTCCCCTCCTGCTCCCACTTGGCAAGCTTTAAATGTGCTGCGTTGGGCTTTGCCCCAAGGCACAGCATTTTGTCCTTATAAAAGCGAAAAAACTCCTCCGGCCTGCTCCTGTAAAAAGTATGACTCAAAATCGTCTCCGGCGGATAATCATATTTCTGATTATAAAGACCGTCCACACTTCTGAAATCGGGGATGCCGCTTTCCGTGGAAACGCCTGCCCCTCCAAAAAAAACAATATTGTCCGTACCGTCGACAATCTCTTTTAATTTTTCAATTTGATTCATCTTAACCCCCATTTCTGCCAGCAGCCCGCAAATCAGGGCGCAAAGCACAAGCTTTCCTTAACATAAGGTAAATTCGCGAAGCATGCTTCCCCTTGCTTTCCTATCTCCTATACCACTGGAAATCATGCAAACAAATAATGCAAATGTTATATAAAACCACCTTTATTGTAACATATTTATAAAATTTATTCACCTGCTATCTGATTGAATCATTTTACATATTCCCCACAAAAAAATCTTTCAGAACGCCAAAAAATTCCCTTACCATATTATTACACTGCAAAAACGGCTCTCCTTTAGCGGCAATTCCGCACACATTGGCATAACCGGCCTTTTTTGCAATTTTCTCCGCCCTGAAAATATGGAAATTGTTGCTGACCACTCCCACGCTGTCTTTTTCCCGATCCAGAAATTCCGCCGAAAAAATCAGATTCTGGTAAGTATTTCCTGACCTGTCCTCCAGTAAAATTCTCTCCGGCGCAATTCCTTTTGCCGTCAAATATTCGTACATTCCCTGGGCTTCCGATACCGGCTCGTCCGCCCCCTGTCCGCCGGATACAATCACCTTTGTGTCAGGATTTTCCACAAGATAGCTTGCGGCCTCATCCAGTCTGTACCGGAGCGCCCTTGAGGGGCCGCTTGTTTTCATCTGCGCCCCAAGCACAATAAGATAGTCAAGGCCCGAAGGACCTTTTTTAGAAAAGCTGCTGATGATACATCCTTCCACCCCCACAAACAATACTCCGCCAAGGCACAAAAGCGCGATGAAAGTCCGCCTGAACCATACAGGAATATGGTCAGGCCAGATTTTCTTTTTCAGGAGAACAGACATAACAAGCGCCCCCACTCCAAGAAACAGCCATAGGAAGGAAAAGCCGCCGGCATGTCCCGTGTAAAAAATAATGCCAAAGAAATAAACCGTAAAAATAATTCCCAATAAAAGCAGTATAAAGCACATTTCCCTTTCCTCCTGCTGCCGGCTGCCATCACGCCGCTAAAGCCCCGGTTCAGTTTAGATTTTCTTAGGCGGCGTTCTCTGACGCCTTAGAAAATCTTCATCTCTTTTCCAGCATCCACACCCTCATCTGGTTAATCCCTCGATTCCCCCACGCATAATAAGGAATTGCCGTAAGGGTTACAGGTTCGGAGGAAGGCGCCGTCTCCGAATAGAGCTGCTCGCTCCCCGTCATACGCACGCCGGGCACTTTAAGAAGCGTCATTCCCTTAAAGATTCCCTCTGTGCAAACCCTTTCCTTCGCTTTTGCCTCTTTACCCGTACAAACTCTCAAAGAATGAAGTTCGCCATTATCTATCCCTTCAAAGCAATACACAAGCGGCCCTCTCATAAGCGCAACACATCCCGCATCTTCTCGTACCGCCGTGTTGGCATAAATTTTCCTTATTCTCATATCGAAAGAAACTTCCAGGATATCTTCTTTTCCCCACACTCTTTCCAGATAACAATACCCGTCCTTCCTGCAGGAATCCACGTCAATTTCTTCCCCGTTCAACAAAACCTTTGGATTTTGAGCCCACGCCGGTATCCTGACGGCTATTTTAAAAGCAGACTTTTGTTTTCCCTCCACATGGTAAACCACCCGTCCTTCCCATGGATAACTGCTGTGGACCGAAATAAACGCCTTGTCCAAATCAAACTCTCCGCCCAGGAACAAATGGCTGTAAACGGCGTCCTCCCCCTCGCTCCATGCATATTGTGCAAGGGAAGTAAGCAGTCTTGCCAGATTGGGAGGACAGCATGCGCAAGTATACCACCCCTGCCGCTGCGGCCGAACATGCTTATAGCCAAACAATTCTCCTGAAATTCCCGGGTTGACCTCTAAAGGATTTACATAAAAGAATTTCTTTCCGTCCATCTGCATACCGCTGAGCACCCCGTTATACAGCGCCTGCTCTAAAATATCCGCATATTTCCCGGCAGGCTCTATGTCCAGCATCTTTTTTGCAAAGAAAATCAGCCCGATAGAGGCGCAGGTCTCCGCATATGCCATATCGTTGGGAAGATCATAATCTTTTGTAAAAGCTTCTCCCTCCACAGTAGATCCAATCCCCCCTGTAATGTACATCCGTTTCTGAGTGATATTATCCCACAGCCGTACGCAGGCCTCATACAATTCTTTATCGCCCGTCCGCCCCGCAATATCCGCCATTGCGGTGTACATATACACAGCACGCACGCTGTGCCCCTCCGCCGTCCGCTGCTGCCTTACAGGGGCAAAGCTTTGGTTATAAAAAGTGTTCTCCGGATCCATATGAAAGTGATCCCAGTCTCTTTTTTGCTTTTCCTCCTTAAAATAATTGGGATTCTGTCCTCTCTCGTCGATAAAATATTTTGCAAGCTTCAAATATTTATCTTTTCCGGTGACGTCATAAAGGCGCATCAGCCCAAGCTCTATTTCCTGATGTCCCGGAATGCCTCTCTCCTTGTCCGTGCCAAAACGTCCCTCTATATGGTCCGCCATGCGCTCCATCACATGCAGAAATTTATCTTTCCCCGTCGTCTCCGCATAAGCGGCCGCCGCCTCCATCATATGGCCTGCGCAGTAAAGCTCATGGCACTCAAGCAGATTCTGCCAGCGGTGCTCCGGCTCCTTAATGGTAAAATAAGTATTCAAATACCCGTCCGGCTGCTGGGCCTTTTCAATGATATCAATAATAGCATCCACCCGCTGTTCCAGCTCCTTGTCGGGCTTTATTACCAGGGAATACGCCGCCCCTTCCAGCCACTTTGCCAAATCGCTGTCCTGAAATACCATCCCATAATATTCTCCCTGCTCCATTCCCGCCGCTATCCGTAAATTGGCCAGCGCATGGCTTTTCTCCACATCGGGAATCTCATCCTTAAATACCTTTTCCTGATAGGGAATCATCTCGTCTGTCACCAATTCCTGCACAGGGCTCCAAAAGCTGTCTTTTACCTTGAGCTGATTTAATTTTACTCTTTTTAACCGGTTCATTTCGCCCTCCATTCTTATCCTCTAATTTATTTCACGATTCTGATGCCGCCAAACGTCGAAGTGCTTCACCAATCGGCTTATCGCATTAAAACCCTTTGCGCATAGTATGACCTTTTCCCAAGGATAAATCAAGCTTTATTTTGCAGCAAAAACAAGGGCTGTTGCAAATTTGCAGGTTCATACAATATATAGCGTCCATATTCCACAGAGTGGGATATATATTGTAGAACCGCTGCGTTTTGCGACAGCCTCGTGCTTTTCTGATAACTTCAACTCTTCATTCCACAAAAAGAGAAATATTTTTATCCTATCCGGCATTTTACCGCTTCGCGGTTTATTTTTCCTTTACCGGAATCCAAACCTCCGCATAATATTCCGGATCCTGCGTGCCTTTCTGGTAATCGGCGGGATCGCTGTAATACTCGATGTTATACCCTTCCGCTATCTCATACCGGCTTGCCGGAAACCATTCGGAAAAAATTCTCCTGTTAACCTCCTGCAAAGGAAGCGGCATAGGACCTTTGCAGGGAAATACCGCCCATGTGTGCTTCGGTACTTCGTATACTTCCAGATTTTTTGCTTCGGCTTCCCCGGCCTTATAATCATCGGCTATCATATACCGGAACTGATTACCTGCCATCTCTTCGTCAAAACAGATTCCGTACGTCCCCATAACCAGTTTTTCCTCTGCCTGAACATAAATTTCGTCCCAATATTCCGGGATCTTCGTGTTTGCATCTTCGTAGGAAAACATCCTCGATACGCCCATTACCCTGAATGCGTCTTTTTCTTTGATTTTATATTCCATCACTGTACCTCCATCTAATGACAATTTAATGTGTAAGGGTGCAAATGCCTTGAGCAAAGCGCCGTTTCTTCTTACATCGCGGGGCGTGCTCCCATGGAACCGCGTAAACGCCTTTGTAAAACTATCCGGCGAGTCATAGCCATATTTCATTGCAAGATCAATGACCCTTATCTCCGACGACAACAATTCGCCGCCCGCCAGGGACAGCCTTCGCATCCGGATATATTCCGTCACAGTGTATCCGCATAACATGGAAAAACCTTTATGGAAATAAAAGGCGGACAAATTCACCTGATCGGCAATCTCGCTGACCGTCAGGTCTTCGGCAATATTTTTTTCAATATATGCAATCGCATCTTCTATGGCTTTCGTCCAATTCATACGGCGCCCTCCTGCTTTTATACCTGTGTTTCGTTTTCATCCCTTTGGAAACCAATAAGAAATCCTGCTCAAAAAACAAGATTCGGGTTCTGTCCTAAGTCCATAGAAAACAAAATTTCTAACATCGTTTGCTATGAACGATATTTTTATGACATATTTGGTAGTTCGTTACTATTCACGGCTCAGGAATGCGCACTTGCTGCGCATTCCGTGAGAACATGATGCAGGAGTGAGGGGCGATCTTTGCGTAGCAAAACTCGAAATATCGCCCCGAATGTTACTATGAGCGGCCTTCAGGCCGTGAATAGTAACGAAAGTTCGGCTCCATGAGCGTGGTCTCCCACCAAAGGGCTGTTTAAAATTCTAAATTTTCTTTCCTGCTGCCACAGCTTACAGAGAGCATCAAAATTTTTATCCGGTTCTAAGAGCCATTCTGCCAGCTGATCCAATTCCTGCAATTCACACTCCGTCAGAGATGCGAGCCTTCCGTCTAAGTAAGCCGGCAGAAAGCTGTAGGTCAGTTCATGATTCATAAGCGCATGAAAATCATAAACCAGATAACGAACAAGTGCGGGAAGGCCGCAGGTTCCCAGACTGTCCGCAAATAAATACCGCTTTCCATCCGTTTTTCCCCTGCGCACATCCAGATAAGCCTTCGCGGTCCAGTCAAAGCGCTCATAGGGTATATCATATTGTGTAAGGGGCATACCCCCTTCCTCATAAAAGCCATCCGCATCAAAAGTAACCCATCTGCTTTCCTCTTTGCTGTAATACTGGTTAATCCAGTGATCCATGCTGACGCCCTCCTTAAAGTAAGGCGCGAACCCGGCACGGCTCCTTGCAGGAATTCCCTTGGCTTTTAAGATTGCGCTCATAAGCACCGACACATAGCGGCAGGTCACCACCAGCTTATCCTCTACCTTCCTGTCCCTTACAAATCCTCTCCCATCCAAACGAAACAACTCCGCCGTAAGGGCCGGCGCCGTCAGGAAGACGTCGTCCTCACACCGCATACGATACCACGGATAGCGGTTCATATCGCCATACAAAAGATTCTCATTGGCATTTGTATTCCCCTCTTTTAAGGTTACCCTGTGTATCACCTGACTGCAAACCAGCCGGCCCATCACGGGAACCTCATCCGGCAGAGAGCGGAAGTAATCGCCGTAAAGACCCGCATAAGTGTAAGTCCCCGTCCTTTTGTAATGCTCCAAAACATCATTTTTCACAAACCTGCACCTCCAAAACTTTTCCGGAACTTCTTTTTCCGGTCATGACCTTTAAACCTTTAACATTTTCAAAATATATTTTCTTCCCGGTACCAGTTTCAATATAACATCTTAAGACGCGATTTTCCCGATAATATATGCTCGTTTTTGTCCGGTTTAAAAATCCGTGCCATTTTAAGGTTATGCTTTATGGTTTTGCTTTATAGTTATTCTTTATGGCCATGCTTTTCATGGACTTTCCGATAAGTGCAAAGTTTGGGACCAAAGGTTCGCTTTGATTTTGCCGCTTCCATTTCCTGCCGTATCTATTTCCTGCTTTCTTTGTTTTTTAAATGATCCCTTACCATTTTATCTATCGTATCGCGTGAAAGCGGATAGTGATATTCCTTTATGATTTTATCCGTATCGTATCCCAAATCCACCAGATGCCTTATCGCGCCCCCGTAGGCAAAATCCTGTACAAAACTATGAAGCGCTTCATTAAAATATTGATTTTCCAAGTTTTTCCTCATTTCTGCGAGGTGAACGAAGTTCACCTTTGCTTTATTTGCGCCCCGTCGCAGCGCTTTAGCAAATCCATCTATACTCTTTTTCCTGACGCTACTATGATGTTATTATGAAAACCCTGAAATTGCAAGCTCCTGATATAATAATATAATAGGTTCGGATGTGATTGAAAAAATCCGGATTATATGGTAGTATGGAGATGCGCAAACGAAGAAAAGGCAGGTGGGGATATTGACAGCGACCAAACAGCACCAGGAAGATTTACGGCGCCTGCGTGACTTACGGCCCATTGATGATGATTTTATGCGCTGCCTGTTCAAAGATAACATTCCACTGGCAGAATTTGTGCTACGGATTATCATAGATAAGCAGGATTTGATTATCACTGACTGTGAAACACAGAAGGATATGAAAAGGCTGGCCGGGGCGCGCTCTATTTGCCTGGACGCATACGGAACAGATTCAGCCGGGAAAAGATACGACCTTGAAATCCAAAGGCAGGAAAAAGGAGCGGAACCGCACAGGGCAAGATACCATTCCAGCGTGATGGATGTAGAGAATCTCCATTCCGGTCAGGAATTTAAAGAACTTCCGGACACTTATACCATCTTCATTATTGAGAAAGATTTTTACGGAAAGGGTGAACCGGTTTACCCGATTGAGAGGATTAACCTTGTCACGGGTAAATCTTTTGAAGATGGAGAGCATATCTTGTATGTGAATGGAGAATATCGGGGAGAATCCAATCTTGGAAAGCTTATGCACGATTTTAACTGTACACAGGCATCCGATATGAATTTTAAACTGATGGCAGACCGGACACGGTATCTGAAAGAAAATCCGAAGGGAGTGAGTGAGATGTGCCGCATCATGGAGGATATGAGAAATGAATCCCTAAAAGAGGGAATAAAAGAGGGAATAAGAGAAGGTATGAAAGAAGCCGCACTCCGTATGTTAGCTGCCGGAAAATATGCCTTAGAAGAAATCGCGAATATTTCAGGACTTTCCCTCGAAGAAGTAAACCAGCTGAAAGCAGAGCGAAACGCATAAAGCGTTGTTATAGAGCCAGGAATCTTAAAAACAGATTTGACAATCCAAAGGCCAGGCGATATAATATCACTAATTTCATACAAGTGATTGAAAAGCAATGATAAGAAGAAGTAGCATTTAAGCGGAACCAACCGACGCGTGCAAATATGACAGACGGCGCGCCGGACAGAAAGCAGCCGGTTGATGAAAGGAGCAGGGGAAACTTTATGTGAATACATCTTTGAGCTTCGCCCCAAACGAGCTTGACAGTTCTAGTAGGCTGCGACGGTTCCCGCACCCGTTAACGTGCTAGCGTATAACCCCTGTTTTGTGATTGGGCGTACGCGAAGAGGTAAACAGTGTGAGCTGTTTATAAACATTAGGTGGTAACACGGGATTTAACTCTCGTCCTTTTGATGGACGGGAGTTTTTTTATGCATAGGCCCGTGCAAAGGAAATATGCCACTAAAGTGGCGCACGGGCCGCGCGGCGAGTGGGGGGAGAAGCTTCCCATCGGGCTCCATGAATTTTTTTATCCTCTATTGCAGGCATATGATTCCGTCGCCATAGAAGCCGACCTTGAACTGGGTGGCACCGACCAGACCTTCAATATTCTTATGGGACGCTCCCTCCAAAAAGATTGGGGCATGGAGCCCCAGGCCGCATTATTTATGCCCCTCTTAGAGGGGCTTGACGGTGTGGAGAAAATGAGCAAAAGCCTTGGAAATTATATTGGCATCAAGGAAGACGCAAGGATTATGTTTAAAAAAGTTATGGAAATTCCCGACCACCTCATCATCCGGTATTTTGAGCTGACAACCGATACCCTTCCGGAGGATGTGGACGCCATAAAAGCGGCTTTGTGGCAAGTGGCAGCGAGTTTCGCCGCCTGCTGGGCCAGGGCGGTATCCGGCTCAACAATGAAAAAATAAATTCCCCTGATACCGTCCTTAACACTGGCGATGTTCTGAAAATAGGAAAAAAGAAATTTGTAAGACTGAAAAAAAACTGAAAAATGCCGATTTGTATTGCGTTTTGCGTGAGAAGAAAATATAATAAATTTATTGTAACTATTAAATTTTTATAAAGAATGGAGAAACAGCTAATGAAAAGACTGGAGGACTACGTGCGGAGTATACCGGATTTTCCCGAAGAAGGTATTATTTTCCGCGACGTAACTAGCGTACTGCAGGACCCGGACGGGCTGACGCTGGCCATTGATTCCCTGAAAGAAAAGCTGAAAGATATCGATTTTGATATCATTGCAGGGACCGAGTCAAGAGGCTTTATCTTTGGCGTGCCGGTGGCATATGCGCTTCACAAGGCTTTTGTTCCCATCCGTAAAAAGGGCAAGCTTCCCCGGGAAACCATTTCCGAGAGCTATGATCTGGAATACGGCAGCGCAACCATTGAGATGCACCGGGATGCTATTAAGCCTGGGGATCGTGTTGTACTGATTGACGATCTGATTGCAACGGGCGGCACCATCGAAGCCAGTATCCGCATGATTGAGGCCCTTGGAGGAAAGGTGGAAAAAATTGTCTTTCTGATGGAGCTGGCCGGGTTAAAAGGCCGGGAACGGCTAAAAGACTATGATGTGGACAGCGTCATTATTTACGAGGGCAAGTGATACTCTACTTACATGCAAAAGATAATTTGTCCCACAGTTTATTCTTTATTGAATGGATGAGCCGTTACGCCATTTATCCTTTATATTGCAACGGATAAGCTGTTACGCATTTTATCTCTATGTTCATCAACAAACCAGATAACATAACACATCACCGCAGGAGGAGATAGAAATGTTAGAAAAATATTTTAAACTGAAAGAAAACAACACAACCGTCAGGACAGAAGTCATGGGCGGTCTCACCACCTTTATGACCATGGCATATATTTTAGCGGTCAATCCTTCTCTTTTGTCCGCCGCGGGCATGGATAAAACGGCAGTTTTGATGGCTACGGCACTGGCATCCTTTGTAGGAACCCTCTTAATGGCGCTGCTTGCAAATTATCCCTTTGCACTGGCGCCCGGCATGGGACTTAACGCTTACTTTGCTTTCACCGTATGCGGAGCGATGGGCTACTCCTGGCAGGTAGCGCTGGCCGCCGTATTTGCGGAAGGAATTATTTTTATCATTCTCTCCCTTACCAATGTGCGCGAGGCAATCTTTAATGCTATCCCGCTCACTTTGAAAAAGGGTGTAAGCGCAGGTATCGGGCTCTTTATTGCCTTTATCGGCCTTCAGGGAGCGCATCTTGTAGTTGCAAACTCCTCCACATTAGTAAGCTATGTGGACTTCGCCGGAGAATTTCACACCAAAGGCATCTGCGCGATTCTTGCACTGATCGGATTGTTTATCACCGCTGTTCTCTACATAAAAAATGTAAAAGGCTCCATCTTAATCGGTATTCTCGCTACATGGGTGCTGGGTATGCTCTGCCAGGCAGTCGGTATTTATACAATAGATGCTGAAAACGGCTTCTACTCCCTGTATCCCGCTTTGGGTATGACAGATCTGTCCGCACTTTCCCTGACCTTTGGGCAGGTAGTTAAGGCGGATTTTTCAGGTGTAAATATTATCAATTTCATTGTTGTACTCTTTGCATTCCTTTTTGTAGATATGTTTGATACTCTGGGAACCTTAATCGGTGTTGCAACCAAAGCGAATATGCTGGACAAAAACGGTAAACTTCCTCGAATTAAACAGGCGCTGCTTGCGGACGCTATTGCAACCAGCGCAGGCGCGGTATTTGGTACCTCCACCACCACTACCTTCGTAGAAAGCTCCTCCGGCGTGGCTGCAGGCGCAAGAACAGGTCTTGCCTCCGTGGTAACCGGCCTGCTGTTTTTGGTATCCATTTTCCTGTCTCCAATCTTCTGTGCAATTCCGGGATTTGCAACAGCTCCCGCGCTGATTTTTGTAGGCTTCTTAATGGTAACCGTTGTTGCGGATATTAATTTTAACGATTTGACAGAGGCTGTTCCCACTTATCTGTGTATTTTGGCTATGCCTTTAATGTACAGCATATCGGAAGGAATTGCCATTGGCGTTATCTCTTATGTGGTTATCAATATGATTTGCGGTAAGTCTAAGAAAATTACGCCTCTTATGTACGTGCTTGCAGTATTGTTTGTCTGCAAATATATATTCCTGTAGACTGTTCTAAAGGATATCAAAGACAGGCTCTATGCGAGTCGGCTATTAAATTTAATTAACAAATTAAAATATTGAATTAAAAGCGGGCGCTGTCTTGCCTATTTCCGGTTTTTTTGGGAAATATTGCAGACAGCGCCTGCTTTTACTGACATAAGGTCTGTTCTTGGAGCACACCTAACGCTTGTGACAATTATTTTTTCATCTCTTCAATCAGCCTGCCAACCGAAGTCCCTAACTCGTTTACTATTTTATAAGAATCTTCACAATACGTTTTTGCCTGCTTAACGGCAGTATCTATTAAAGGAAGAAATTTTTCAAATTTTAACTTACTCCCCTTTACATAACCATCCGCATTCTTTGAAACTAATATTTCTAAATATTTCTTATTTGTTGAAACATCTGAAAATAATTGGTGCCTTAAATTCTTCCTGTTTTCAAGAAGCATTTCCGGCGCATATTGTTTTATATTAGGGAAATGCATTAGCAGCCACAATTCAAAGTTAGGATTCGACATCACCACTTTAATTCCATGCTGAGCGCATAAACTGAAAATCTCCTTCAAAGCTTCTGTCAATTTTCTGTAATCTCTGTCGAAAATAACACACACCTGATCTATCTTCTCATCAAAATCATCCCATTTGCAGTTCTCTTTCCATTTATCCTCCGGAATATGATTTCCCTCTAAATCAATACGTCCCATTTGAAATAGACATGCTTTTACCAATTGCATTGGATGACTTAGTGTTTCCTGACCTTCTTGTTTTTCTACTACTTCAATATATACGTCATTCTTTATGTTTAGTTCCACTTTATTGTTTCTGACGCCATAAAAATACGATTCCTCTGTAGCTCCTTCAGAAACACAATAAAAACGAATTCTGGGCTTTACCGTCCCTGCTTCATCCGTATAATCGAATATTTTCGGAGTCCTTAAATTTAATTTTTCCAAGCCTATTCTTTCCCCCACACATATTCAAAATCTTTAAATACCGGGACTGCACCGTATCTTCCGGCAAGATAATCCTTTGACACTACTTTATCGTATCTGATTTTAAATTTTTCTAATGTGTACAACTTTGTATTATTATCTTGTTCCTTTTCCGCAAACCATATTTCATCTCTTCTCAGAATATTTAGATCCATTAAATTTGATTCATGGGTAGTAATGATCATCTGCGTATTTTTTTTCGCTGAAAACTTCAAAAAAGTCTCCACAAACTTAATTGTCATTTGTGGGTGAAGGCTGCGATCTAATTCATCTACAACAAACACTTTATCCTCATCATCACTTAAAATCACGTCTAATAATTCTATCACTCTCTGTGTTCCGTCAGATTCTTCCCCATATTCATATTTACTCTCGTCTGCTCCATGTTGGAACATTAACTTTGCAATTCTTTCAGCCCCTTCCTCACCATAGTCCAGCTCAAATAATGTATTCCCCAAATTAAGAATACCTTTTGACGGGGTACGAGCATGGCAATTGGGTTTACGAAGAAATTTTTCTGCCAATGATTCGTCCTGAAAATATTCTCTAAATGCTGTCTCATTTATTGCCCGCATACTGTAATCTGTTATACCAGTATCCAAATACTCTAAAATATTCACTAATTTTTTGTTATCGCTATTGAATAGAAAATAGCTTGCACCTATTTTAGTTTCCGGATAAATCACAATTAACTTATATTGGAACCAATCAAATACTTTTCTAAAGACCTCAAAATCCTCCTCTTCCATTTTTCTTCTTTTTATTTCATGTAAAAGTAAAGTAGTGTTGATACGATTAGCATCTTTTATAAAAAAGTGAAACTGTTCTCTGTTTTCCCCGGTATGAAACAAATTCTCATTAAAATAGTATTGGTTATTTTCTACTGTTCTTTCAAAAATGACGTCTTCTTCCGTAGATTTTAACTCATACAGCCATTCCGAAAGAACAGCGCCTTCCTTTAAATTCACAGTAAAACCATATGCAAAGCATCTTTCGGCAATTGTAAATTCATATTCAAATAAAGTAGGCTTATCGGCATTGGCGTTATTGCTCCGACAGAATTTATCACTAAAATCTATACCTTCCATCGTATTTAAAACAATCTTCTTTCCTGCTTCTATTGCCCGGATTAAATTTGTTTTACCAGATGCATTTGCACCATATATTGATGAGAATTTTAGCACCTTCCGCTCTTTATAGCGAATAACTCTTTCTTTATGTTGTTCCGTACGCCCTGCATAAAGATGATATTCCGTAGAAAGAACATCTCCCTTTTCATTTGCTTTATATCCAAATGACATAAAATTAGATATTGTAAATCTCATTAGCATAGTCGTTCTCCCATCTTACCTGGGAACTGTAAATAAATAACTTTTGCAAGTTGCGCAGGATTTTTTCATGGCGCTATCAGAGAAAAAGACAAGCAAATAGCAAAGTTATTTATTTACGGTTCCTTACATAATTGATAAACAGGCGCCAATTTATCCGCAAAAAAATAAAATACCTACGATTTTTTCTCTGTTTTGCATTATTTTATGGCAGTATAGTTCTAATTATACTATTAATTTAAAAAACAGCAAGAGATTTTTTCACTATTTATGTCCCAACAGGAATATAATTTACCCTCATTCCACACTTTCAATATCTCTTAATCCATTTTCTCATAGAAATTCTCTTTGCACTTACAGCAAAATTCGTAAGAACATATATATTCCGCCAAGAATGAATCCACCCCTACGTCAAAGACGAACGCTTCTATTCACGTTTTTTTGTAAAAATGGAAATATAGTTTTCATGGATAATATTTTATCCCATAAAAAATATTGCTTTTTACTGTTGAGCAAACTATACTGATAATATCACAAATATGAAAAGCAGAAAGGCTATGGCAAAGCAAATGCAGACAATAAAAACCAACTTTCACACCCACTGCCAGCGCTGCAAACATGCTCTTGGCTGTGAAGAAGATTACATAAAATCCGCTCTTTCAAGCGGGCTTACTAAGCTTGGTTTCTCCGATCATGCGCCTTATCCCAACCCGGACGCTGATTTTGGCAACCGAATGGACTTTCACGAATTAAATGATTATCTGGAAACAGTAGAAGAATTATCTGAAAAATACAAAGAAAAAATAGTTATACGAAAGGGATTGGAAATTGAGTATTTACCCAAATACCGCAACTATTATGAAGAATTGCTCGCCAAATGGAATGTTGAATATCTGCTGCTGGGCGAACATTTTTATATAAATGCAAGGGGTGAATATGCCAACACCTATGAAATGACTTCCACGGAAGAATATGTTTTTTATGCCCGCACGGTGGTCGAAGGTATGAAAACGGGCCTTTTTAAGGCGCTCGCCCACCCGGATCTTTACCTGCTTAATCCTTATGCATGGGATGATAATTGTAAAAGGGCCGCCGATCTGATAATAGACACGGCGGTTTCCACCGGCACTATTCTTGAATACAATGCCAACGGCTTCCGGCGCGGTCTGAGGCCTTATCCTGACGGAACCCGTTACCCATATCCCGACGAACGATTCTGGTATCTGGCCGCCAAAGCTCCTATTAAAGTCATTGTAAGCTCGGACTGCCATGAACCGAAATATGTATGGGACGACGCCATGGAACTGGCATATGAAAAATTGCAGGCTTCAGGCATCCGTCCGGTTATGGATTTGGAAATGCAATAGAAAGAAGTGTTGTTTGTGCCACAGGGCGGCATAAATGAAATTTATTTAAGGAATTTTTTCCATGTTTCCATATCCACATTCGGCACAAGTTCCATTAAATGGGCAAGAATCCTTTGATGAGATTCTTCCGGCGACGCGTCGTAAACTTTCTTCACAAAATCATTTCCCATAAAGTGCTCCGGCGTGGAATATTCCGCCACGCCCCAGCCATATGTCCTGCCTTTCTTATCCTTCATATAGACAAAATCGCTTATAATCACATAACACTGCGCCTGTAATCTTGTAATAATTGTGTCAAATCCCTTATTGCCCCCTTTTTTGTAATTTCCCAGCTCTTTCAGATTCTTTGACAAGACCGGCGCGTTTGCTTCTATCAGCTCATACAGTCTTTTATCCTGATACGAGGCAAGCTCATCCTCAAAACGGGCGTCAAAGTCATAACCATCCCTCCGATAATTGGCAAAATCGGGGAACCATTCTCTGCTGATATAGGCCGCCTTTTTTCCAAAAAATTTCCCATAAGCGCAGCCCATTTCCCGGATGATGGGGCCTTTCCACTCCCATGGGCCCTCCTCCTCCGTAAACCACAGTTCCGGGGCAATATGCTCCTCAATGGAAAAACCCTTTATAGAATTTGCAAAAAAGGGAAGGAAGCCAAGCCGTTTTACTGCGTCCTCCAAATCCGCTCTGTTTTTAATTGTAAATTCCAATAAATTTTTCATCCCCGAAAAATACCTTTCCTTTCAACCTATGGAAATCTCTACAACTTTTTCTTTATAAAATGCCTGAAGTAAAGCGCATTGGTTCCGGTGGTAATAAAATCGGAAACAGGCTCCGCCAGCATAACCGCCAAAACGCCCCAGGGCAAAACCGCCGGAAAGAAATAAAGCAGCGGAATAAGCAAAATTCCCTTGCGGTAAAAAGCAAAGAAGAAAGCCCGCTTACCCTCGCCAAGGGCATTGTAGGTATTCTGAAAGGTTGAATTCAGCCCTATCACAAAAAAGGCACCCGCATAAATCCGTAGCATTCTCTCTCCCAGCTTAACCAGTTCCGGATCAGGATTAAAAATCCGTATAAAAAAGCTCGGAATAAGCATCACTAAAGACGTTGCGCACATAGTAAAAAGCAGATTAACCAAGGCCGTCAGTTTAATGGTTTCCCTGACCCTGCCAAACCGCCCGGCTCCATAATTCTGCCCGATAATCGGCTGCGCTCCCTGTGCCAGACCATCCACCGGCAAAAGCATAAACTGAAAGATAGAAAAAAGAATGGTCATAGCGCTGACTGCCAAATCTCCTCCAAACCGCAAAACCTGATTGTTAAAGCAGACATGGAGCACCCCTTCCGACACGCTCATAAAAAACGGCGCGGAGCCTAAAACAAGAATTTCCTTCAAAACGGAAACTCTTATTTTCATATTTCCCGGAAGGAGCCGAAGCCTTGGCTTTTTATTAAACAGAAAACAAACCACCCAGATAAAAGATGCCATTTGGCTGATCACCGTCGCAAGCGCAGCCCCACGAATCCCCATTCCCAATACAAATATAAAAACGGGGTCTAAAACCATATTCAAAATACCGCCAAGCATGGTCGTTATCATAGCTGTTTTCGCAAACCCCTGGGTGGTTATGTAGTAATTCATCCCAACGGTCAACTGGATAAAAAGCGTGCCCATACAGTAAATCGTAATATATGACGCCGCATAAGGCAGCATCCTCTCGCTGGCCCCAAACAAAACCAAAAGAGGACTTTTCAAAGAAAGTACCAAAATTGTAATCAATATGGAAACAACTGTCAATACGCTGAAACTGTTTCCGAGATATTTTTCAGCACCCTTATCATCTCCGCTCCCTATATGGATCGCCGCCAGCGGAGCCCCACCTGCGCCAAGCAGTTCCGCAAATGCATTTATAATGGTAACAATCGGCGCACAGATGCCAATGGCTCCCATCGCCATCACCCCGTCTTCCATCCTTCCGATAAAAATCCTGTCAACCAGATTGTAAAACAAGGTGATGAGATGTGCACAGATTGCCGGGAGAGCAAGTGATAAAAGCAGTTTTGGTACTTTTTCTTCCTGAAGCCTGTTATTTTCCATTGAACGCCCTACCTTCCATTTTCTTTTCATTCCATATTTAAATTGCTATACTTTAAATTTATCAGACAGGCGCGCAATCATATTGTATTTAAGTTTGATTTATAGCATACTTTTGTGCCAATTTTCTTTTTTTGCCTTCACGGCACACATGCATTCTCCGTCCGGAAAAAATAACGGCTCCTGCAACTTGTACTTTAAAGGCCGGTATGTTATATTGTTTTTGTTTACTATCTGTTACAAAACCAGGACTTTACCAGCCTTGTCTTCCAAACTCTTTCTTAGTGCGCTACCGCAGGCACAGCTTGCGATACAATGCGGGGTATAAGGATGAATAGCTCCAGAATGGAGAAAGTACTGCTTATTGGCGGCAGTACCGCAAGCACGGCTTGCGGTATGCGAGGAGTATTAATATGGAATTACACACAAATATTTTCTTCCCCATAGAAATCATCGGAACCGTAGCGTTTGCCTCATCAGGCGCTATGGTTGCCGTCCGTAAAAGACTGGATTTATTTGGCATCATTGTCCTTGGCGTTATCACCGCCGTAGGCGGCGGAATGCTCCGCGATTTGATGATTGGCAGCATCCCTCCCAATATGTTCCGCAATCCGATTTATGTGTTTACGGCCTTTTTGACGGTTCTTATTCTATTTCTATTGTTTCGCCGCTGGCCTTTTTTATTGGGAAGCCGTTACATAGAAAGCTACGAAAAAGTCATGAATATTTTAGACGCCATTGGTCTTGGGGCCTTCACGGTTATTGGAATTGATGCAGGCGTGGATGCCGGTTATGGAGAATACCATTTTTTGATTATCTTCCTCGGCGTCATCACCGGCATTGGCGGCGGCATACTACGTGATATCATGGCAGGCGAAACCCCTTTCGTTCTGAAAAAGCACGTTTACGCCTGTGCTTCTATTTCCGGCGCATGCCTGTATGTGCTGCTTTTGCAGTTCACACATTCGGATTACACCATGCTCCTTAGCGCACTTCTGGTAATTGCAATCCGCATTCTGGCAAGCCATTACCGGTGGAACCTGCCCGGTATTCGAGAAAAATCCTAGCGCTGTTATAAAATGCTTTAAAACTGTCTAATTCTGATATCCTAGATATATTCCGGAACGTGCCAAATCAGAATATGTAATCATCCTCGTATCGCCCTCCTTTCTTTCGTCCTGAGGGCGCTTATACACACTCCGAAATCGAGTAGGGAAGATTTTCTCCCTGCTCGCCGCGCGGCCCGTGCGCCGCTTTAGCGGCATACTTCCTCTGCACGGGCCTGTGCATAAAAAAGATGCGAACCCTCAGAGCAAGCTCCGGCTGATTCGCATCTTGTATGATCTTAAATTCCCTGCCCGGATAAACCGGAACCAAAATTCTGCCCTTTTGCGCAAAATTTTCCTGTCAAGCGTCTAAACAATTTACAATTACATGGTATCTGCATAACGGGAGCTTCCCTGTACATTATATGCTCCATCAGACGTATAACCATTGGCAGCGTCCGCCTGCGTCGTCGTATAGTAATCTACAAGCGATGCATTGGTAGCGATAGAAGAGCCATAGTCCTTGAAGAATGCCTGTACTTTAGACATATCCGACTGCTTAAATACATCCTCGTTGATTTTCAATCTGCCCTTATTGTCCACGTCGATTCCAAACTGTTTCAGCGTATCCGCGTTCCGCGCTGTTTTTTCTCTGATGTAGGACAAGTTTGCCAATGCGCCGGAATTTGAAGTGGATTCGCCGGCGTCAAACATACTGTTGTAATTGCTCACAAAGCTCTTTGCCGTTGCAAAAATTTTGTTCACATCATATTTCTCATTGCCATCCTTATCCTTTATCTTGGCATATAACTCGTCGGATGCAAGGGCTTTGCTGTCCGCCTTAAGGCTTGCAGCACTGGTACCCGCTTTGTTATCCGTTTCCTTGCTGTCTGTGGTAGTATTGGTACTAGCCGCCGCCCCCGCAAATTTAAGACGGGATGCAATCGTTGAGCCATAGCTTGTGATGTCTTTGGCGGAAAACAGATCCTGCACTTTGGAAATACTTGCTGATTTCAGCTTGGTTTCATCAAGTTCAAGTTTTCCGCTTGAGTCTACATTAATACCGATTTCCGCAAGCTTATCGGCATTGGCAGCCGTGCTGCCCATCATATTGGCAACATATGCAGTCTTGTTAGCCAATGTGGAACCCTTTGCCGCACTTACGACATTATTGTAATCCGACACAAAGGCTTTCACCGCGGAAACTACCTTATCCCCTGCGCTCTGGCCGTTAGCCGAATCCGCATAAGTATCATCTTTCTGTAACGTTGAAACGCTAGTTCGCAGGTTCGAAAGTCCCTGGGTCAAATTAGCGTTGGCTTCCTGTACATCTTTGGAAACCTTCGGATTCCTCTTTTCATCAAAAATTCTGTCAAGCATATTGCCTGAATTACTTTTCTTTTCGGAGGAAGCTGTGCTCCCGCTTTTCGCCGTGCCATAATAAGTCTTAAGCAGTCTCTGATAAGAACCGTTCTTTATAGCGCTCCTGTCAGAAAGTACGCCATACAGGCTGCTTAATCCGCTTCCGCTGTTGTTATTAGAACCAAATAAACTTCCTGAATTAAAATTCCAAAAATTTGCCACGTCCATCACTCCTTCACACAAATAAGCGTTAATCACCTACTATAATCATTTTATACCTATAACTCCAAAAAGGCAATCTCTTTTCCTGACTGATTTTAGCTGTTATATTACATATCGGAAATTTTTTACAATATCTTTACCCTGTGAAAATATTTTTTTGTCCTTTTATCAAGTCAACACCCCCACGGCAAGTAACGTGGTATCAAACTTGCAGCGCAGCGGAACAGCGGGCTACGTGCCCGCGCAGCATACGCAAAATGTCTGCTTTGCATCCGCTTAGCTCATTGCTCGCGGGAATCAATAATACTCTGCAAAGCTGCAGTGTATGCGTCCTACGCAGCATTCGCAAAATGTTTAAACCAGCTGCCGTTTGTCCAATGCAACTTCTCTTATGCGGCAGCCTAAGCTACTGCCGTCTGCCCTCAAAATAGGGGAAGCGTTCCAATGCTTTGAAAATATCTTCAAAATCCTCCTTTGGCGCAAGCTCTATGTATCTCTTAAGAAGCTCATTTTCTTTTTCTTTGTATCTTCCATAAAAAATATCAAACAAATTGTGGCCTCGCAGGTAGATACGGATTTCTTCCATATGCCGTTTTATATCCGCTGCGGTCTCTAACTCACAGCCCAGGATTTCTACAAGGCGCCGGCCGCTTTTCATGCGGTAAAGATATTCCTTCCATTTTTCCAAAAGGGTCTCGTAGAAAACATTTTCCGATTCCACAACCCCCACTTTAACCATAACCTTAGGATTTAAAAAGTAATTTTCAAAAGAATAATATTTTAAAATCAATACGTTTTCCGGCCTAACCCGCGGCAGCTTATCCATATCTTCCCGGTTCCGTTCCTCATAATAACGGCACAGCTGGCTCCTTAAAACGGCCGGGTCCTTGCCATCGCTATCGCGAATCATAAGGAATTGATCCCGTAGATAAATCTGATTCATGTATTTTAAATTTGCATAGGTTTTTATGTTGGTGCAGCTGTTCGTGGTAATGATGGCTATGCGGGACAGATTGCCTTGCTTATCGGTCGTCTCCGCATAATATTTTTCCAGCAGAAGCGGCAGGCGGGATTTATCCTGTTTTCCCTCCACAATAAACACGAAATTTACATTCATCAAATCGCCGGCCGTGTAGCCTAAGTCGTCCAAAATCGCGCTGATATCGGTTTTCTCCCGGATGCCGCTGGAACCATCCTTCTGATGAACCACCTGCCGTATCTGCCTGCTGCTGAAATTAGGCAGCAGATTAGGCGAATGGGTGGTAAAAATCACCTGATTTTTTGTGGCCAGACGATAAAGAATCGTACCGCAGACCTTTTGAAGGCTGGGATGCAAAAAGATCTCAGGATCCTCTATCATGATGATACTGGACAAATTTTCTTCTATCTGGGTATACGCTTCCAATAGAGAAAACAGATAAATGGAGCGCATTCCCTTTCCCATATGCGAGATTGGCCGGGGCACATTCTGCGCCGGATGCCGTATCTGGGTCGTAACCTCCAGAATCTTCTCCACGTCCCTGTTCATCGTATAAAGAATCTGCTCGCGGCCCCCATTTTTATGGAAGCAATTGTTCACCTTACAGGCAAAGTCATCCAAATTCAGCTGATACAGTTTATAGTCTAACAGCTTGGAGGTTTCCAGAGCGTCAAGCTGCGCCGGACTCTTTTGCTCAATCAACCCAATGCAGTGAAAGCAATGGTTACAGTCCTTTGCCTGGTTGAACATACAGCAGCCGGAACGCATCCTCTTTACTATCTCGTTCTCCTGCAGCAGCATCAGATCGCTTTGCAGCTGCTCCAAACGGCGTTCCGTATCCACATGATATATCTTGGGAAATACCTCTTTGATATAAGGATTATTCTTATTCACATTGTCCCGATAGCGGATTCGTCCGTCCTTGTTTGCCGTCATTGTAAAGGTCAGCACATGATCTTTAAAAGAAGGGAGCTTGCGGCAAAAGTCCTGCAGCCACGCCTCCTTTTTACGGTACTGGCTGACCACCCCTCTGCGATGCAGCAACGCAAGGTCATCCTCCGTGAAAGCAAGGGATACATGAATACGGATTTTCGCCCCGGCCTCCCCGAAATCCTCCTAGCTGATTTCATATTCTCCGCCTATGGCTCTGATGGCGTCCAGCACAGTTGTCTTTCCTGTATTATTCTGTCCCACCAAAATCAGGGCATTCTCAATATCTGGAATGTACATATCGTGAATAGATTTGAAATTTTGGATGCGAAGACTTGTAATTTTCATAGGCTCCTCTCTGTGCCGTGAATGAGCAAATATCTCAAACAATGTATAGAGCTTTTCTATATAAGGCATACCGGACCTTTACATCCGATATGCCTTATATAATGATATCATTTACCCATTTATACAACTTATAACAATTTTTATCCGTTTCATTAACAAATGTACTCATGTCATCTTCAATATAAGTAATGCCCTGCCTTTCTCTTACAAATATTCTTCCGCTTCTTCCATGGAAAGGCCATATCGCCGCATTATGGCGCTTTTAATCTCTAAATCTCCATGCCCAAAATCTCTTAACGTATCTACCGCTCCCTGTATCCCTTCTTCTCTTCCTTCCTGTATCCCTTCTTCTCTCCCTTCTTCTCTTCCTTCCTGTATCCCTTCTTCTCTTCCTTTCCTTTCCCTTAACAGCAATTGTGGTTCCATTATTTCCATTAATGCCTGGCACATATCATCATCTCCCATCAATTCTTCTATCACCTGTTTATTCGCTCCTATACTGACCTCCAAAACGGAATCCGCAAATTCCTTATCCGCCTTTTCCGTCAGACTCTCAACACTTTTCAGTAACCTGGCCATGCTTTGCTTCTTCATTCTTTCCGACAACGCTCCCAGCCAGATATGCGATTCTTCTTCCAATTCCTTTGTTACAATAATCTGTGTTGGGAACAAAACATTCCCTTCAATATAGTATATTCCCGGGTATGGGCTCGATACGGGATAACCATGCTCTTTAAAATATCCGAACAGCCCTTCCGGCTTGCCTTCCCGGACAAGCGAAACCGTCACATCCTCCGCCCTGACCTCATCTACCCTCTTCCCATAAGATTTATAGAGGCTCGCATAGGCTCCGGCTTTGTAAAAATCATCTATATCCAGACTGTCCTCAGGCGATTTATACTCCATGATATTATAACCCCTGAAAAGAAATCCTATTTCATTGGATATCCTCACGGTGCTGTCTTTCCTTATTACTAGCAGATCGATTTCCAACGGTTTCGTGTTCAGGTTATATTCCTTTTCAAATTTAAGTCTCTCTCTGTCTTTTGCAAATTCCAGATTCATTGCCGCTACGAATCCCGGATGCCATTGTATTTTTGTTTCTTTCACGAAATACTCCTTTGTACCGAATGAAACTCCTCTCAGCAGAGCCTCAATATATAAAATTCCCTGCCTTTCTACTACAATATATTTATGGTTATACCCCTTACGGCCAGTAAAAAATTACCCATCTTGTTGCTTAAGCTGCTAGACTACGTATGGCAATCAGTCTGACTTCTCCTTTTATAAATATCCTTCCGCTTCTTCCATGGAAAGCCCATATCGCCGCATTATGGCGCTTTTAATCTCTAAATCCCCATGACCAAAATCTCTTAACGTATCTACCGTTCCCTGTATCCCTTCTTCTATTCCTTCCTGTATCCCTTCTTCTCTCCCTTCTTCTCTCCCTTCCTGTATCCCTTCTTCTTTTCCTTTCCTTTCCCTTAGCAGCAATTGTGGTTCCATTATTTCCATTAATGCCTGACACATATCATCATCTCCCATCAATTCTTCTATCACCTGTTTATTCGCTCCTATACTGACCTCCAAAACGGAATCCGCAAATTCCTTATCCGCCTTTTCCGTCAGACTCTCAACACTTTTCAGTAACCTGGCCATGCTTTGCTTCTTCATTCTTTCCGACAACGCTCCCAGCCAGATATGCGATTCTTCTTCCAATTCCTTTGTTACAATAATCTGTGTTGGGAACAAAACATTCCCTTCAATATAGTATATTCCCGGGTATGGGCTCGATACGGGATAACCATGCTCTTTAAAATATCCGAACAGCCCTTCCGGCTTGCCTTCCCGGACAAGCGAAACCGTCACATCCTCCGCCCTGACCTCATCTACCCTCTTCCCATAAGATTTATAGAGGCTCGCATAGGCTCCGGCTTTGTAAAAATCATCTATATCCAGACTGTCCTCAGGCGATTTATACTCCATGATATTATAACCCCTGAAAAGAAATCCTATTTCATTGGATATCCTCACGGTGCTGTCTTTCCTTATTACTAGCAGATCGATTTCCAACGGTTTCGTGTTCAGGTTATATTCCTTTTCAAATTTAAGTCTCTCTCTGTCTTTTGCAAATTCCAGATTCATTGCCGCTACGAATCCCGGATGCCATTGTATTTTTGTTTCTTTCACGAAAAACTCCTTTGTTCTAATTATATTATAACATTCTTTTTACGGCATTACAATATTGCCAATTCCTTTCATATGGAGAAAGCCGGATTTGCCCAAAATATAAAAGCATCCGATGAACCTGTAGAAAAAATTGTGAGATATACCGTTCTTGCAAAAACAGTATGGAGAATTTGGAAATTTGACCAAATAGAAACTATAAGCAGAGGGGCTGTTGCAAAACTTTCCAGTTGTACAATATATGCCAGACTTCTAGCATATGGCCGTTATATATTGTATGAATCTGCCGTTTTGCGACATCCCCTATTTATTATACCCCTAACCTAAATAAACCGGAACAGAATTCAGCCATTTTGTGCAAAACTTCGTCGTTAAATGCTTCACTTTTCCGCTTCACAATTGAATCTAAAAAAGTGTATGCAGTTTTCATCACTCATACGCAATCTTCATAAGCTCTTCCGGCGTGCTTATCCCCTTCTTTACGAGCTTAAGCCCGTTTTCTTTCAGGGTATGCATTTGCTGGTTTGCTTTTGCATACGCCACAATTTCCTCCATGGATGCATGATCGCTTATCATGTGGCGCAATTTTAAATCCATGGCAATGACTTCATGGATGGCGATCCGTCCCCGGTATCCGGTGTTATTGCACTGGCCGCATCCTCTGCCCCTGCGGATTTTCTTTACCTCGCTTCCAAGGAGCTTTTGTTCCTCCGCCGTGGTGTCCATCTCCTGGCTGCAGTTGGGGCAGACTTTGCGCATCAGACGCTGTGCCACCAGTCCTACAAGGGAGTTGGCAATCAGATAATTTTCCACGCCCATATCCTCCAGACGCACAATACTGGAAGCCGCGTCGTTGGTATGCAGGGTACTGAGCACCATATGGCCTGTGATGGCCGCGCGCACGGAGATTTCCGCAGTCTCGCCGTCACGGGTCTCCCCCACCATTATGATATCCGGATCCTGACGCAAAAGAGCCCTTAGCCCGGCCTCAAAGGTCAGTCCGGCCACAGGGTTTACCTGGGTCTGGTTGATCCCCGGCACGTTCTTTTCCACAGGGTCTTCTATGGTTGAAATATTTACCATACGGTTTGAAAGGTGTTCCAGTATCATGTATAAAGTGGTTGACTTTCCGCTTCCGGTTGGTCCGGTAATATAAATGATCCCGTTGGGGCTGCTAAGAAGCGGCAGAAACTTTTGGTAGCTCTCGTCGTCCATGCCAAACTGCTGCCCGTAGTCTAACTGTGTTGCAGTGCTTAAAAGACGCAGCACCGCCTTTTCCCCGAACACGGTGGGCATCAGGGAAACACGGACGTTTACATGTCCGTTTTCCGTCTTTACTCTAAAGTGGCCGTCCTGGGGTATCCTCTTTTCCGCGATGTCCAGATTCGCCATGATTTTAATGCGGGCGATCAGGGGCTGGTGTACATTTCTTTGCAGGTTCACGTACTCCATGATAACGCCGTCAATTCTCATTCTGACCTTGGTGTCCCTGTCAAAGGGCTCGATGTGGATATCGCTGGCGTTGCTCTTGATTGCTCTCTCCACCAGTGAGTTGAGCAGGTGGATAATCGGCGCCTCCTCGTCCACATTTTCAAGTGAGGTCAAATCGATATCGTCCGGTTCCTCCGTCACAAACCCGGCGTTGGCCTGGGTAGCCGCCTGCTTTGCCCCTACTTCTGCAAAATAATAGGAAATTGCCTGCCGCAGAGGCTGTTCCTCGCTTAACATAATCTGTAAAAAGCATCCGGTCTGCTGGCGCACTTCCTCAAGCGCAAAGTAGTTTAAGGGGTCGTTTGTGACCAGCGCCATGGTACGGTTTTTTACGCTTAAGGGGAGAAAAAGATTTTTTTCCGCAAGCTCCTTGTCCACCATGGCCACCGCATCCAAATCAACGCTCTGCTGAGCCACGTCCACAATTTCAAGCTCCAGTCTGCTGGCAAGGGCTTCTAAGACCTGCTGCTCCGTCACGAACTGCAGCTCTATCAAAATCTGGCCCACACGCCTGTCCCTGTGCTCTTTTTGGTAAGCCAGCGCCTGAGCCATCTGCTCCGCGTTCACATAGCCGCGCTCTTCCAATATTTCCCCAATTCTTAAATTCGTTCTCAAGCTTTTTACCTCCCCGCTTTCGGCACACTTTGCCATTCACGGCCCCAAGGCCGCTCATAGTAACCGGTTAGTTCATATCATACATATAAACAGCCAAATCGCAGCTTATGTCCGGCTGCTCCACCATATTCCAGTCCTGGTCAAAATAAAGCTTTTCATCTCTGCGAAGGAAACGCAGCTTTAAAGCCGGATAATTGTCTTCCAAGTCGTCCAGAAAAGCGAACAGCTTCGTCTCGTCTCCCTGCAGTACCATATGTCCCACGGCAGTCAGGATATAATTTTCCGACACTGCCTGAATGCTTTGGGATGCCGCCCCGGCGCTGTCCGATGTTCCCCCCGTATTATCCAGCGCAGCTTCCGCATTTTCCAGGGCTGTCCTTGTATTATCCGGCGCTTCACCTGCACTGTCCGCTTCCGTTCCCGCACCATCCGGCGCTTCGCCGACAGTATCCACTCCCATACCTGCGCTGTCTTCGCCTGTGCCCGTACTGCCCGATGCAGCATTTTCCATTCCCTGATCCGCACCATCCGAATCCGCACTTTCCTGATTTTGCACATACAAATATGGTTCAGGAATAGCCGCCTGTGCCCCGTCTATTGACAGGGAAACAGGAAACAGTCCGTGCTTTAAGGCAAGACCCGTAAGAAGCTCATCCACCTCCCGGTTTTCCATGCGCTCGTAATAGGGCTTTGAAACCTCCTCAAGCTGCCCTAAGCGGTTTTGCACCGACTGTTCCAGCAGAGGGATATTGTCAATGGCCGTCTCTATCTTCGTGATCGATTCATCTAACAATTCGCCCTGAATCTTATTTTCCTGATACCGGGAAATACCGGGCATCAGCAAAAATCTTACCATGAAAAAGGCAATCAGGGCGCTGCAGGCTATTTTCAATAATAATATATCTTTTTCCGTAAGTTCCAGCTTCATTTCCCCTCCCCTTCCTGCGCGCTTTGTCCTTCCAGCGTGCCGGAAAGAGCGAGCGTATACCAGTCGTTTTCGTAAGCATACCCCAGATAATCCACCGAATGGAAAAGGCCGCTGTCCTGGAGCTTTAAAATATAGTCGGGCCCGTCTATTACCCCCCGGCTGACCGCTTCAAAGGTGAGAACCCCCGTGGACGCGTCATAGCTGGTGATCCGGCATTCGATTCCCGCTCCCCCGGCATTTTCAATCCTGTGCAGCACGTCCGCCGTTATTTCCGGATAAGTGGATAAATTCTCGTCAGTGCGCCGTACCGCCTCAATGCTTCCGTTAATTTCCCCAAGCTCCCTCTCGAGTTCAAGGGCGCGCCTGTACTGTCCCTGCACCTGCGTAGAACCCAACCATTCCTGCTTTTTCACATTGTCACCGGCAACTTTCAGGTTCATAACCGCCACCGCTATGGTGGGAATAAGACACGCAAGCAGCACTGCGGCGGGCATAAGCAAATGCTTCCACAGGCTCACCGCCTTTTGCCCCTTTTCGGCATTCTTCTTATTTTCCCCGTATAAATCGATCTGCTTTTCCTTTTTGCCGCCATAAATCATTGCGCCAATACAGGTAATCCACTCCCCGGGCCGCTCCCCCGCCGGTATGGAAATCCGGCGATCCACTTCCATGTGCTCCGCCTTAAGCCCCATAGCCGCAAGTCCTTCGATGCTCACCTCAAAGTCTTCCTCGGGACAGCCCACATAATAAATGTCCGTAATGGGAATGTCTCTTTTTTCCGACGCACAGAACTGCAAAATACCGGAAATACTGCGGACAATCTCCGTCCCGAAATCCAGCGTTCCCGGTTCGCTGAAAATACGGCTCCTTCCGGAGTAAAGATAATGCCCGGTCTGGCACAGCACGCTTGTCATACTTCCCTCGTCAAAGAAAAGATAAATCGCCGTACCCTTCCAATAGCTGTCAAGCCCCTGGAGAGTGCGCAGATATCCTTCCATGGGAACCGTCATTCCCCTAATGGTAAATCCAGCTTCCCGGCAAATATTCTCAAATCGATCCAGCTGGCCTGCGTCCGCGCCGCCCGCACAGATCTCCACCCCTTCCTTCTTATCCGCACAGATAATGGAATAGTCGGCCACCTCATTTCTAAAGTTGTCCTCCACTTCCTTTAAAGCCATATCCGCCAGCTGTTTCCCTTTTCCATAAGGAAGTTTCAGCACTCTGGCGGAACACATATTGACAGGAAGCACCAGCTGCGCCTGTCCCGTTTTCCATTCCGCGGAAAGGCCCGTAAGCGCCTGCTGCCACCGGTCAAAGGAATCCCCCTGGCCCTGCAGCCTTACCCGCTCCACCTTATCAAGAACAGGATACCTACCTTCCCTGCCGGTCGCCGCCAACAGGCAGTCCTCCAAAAACACTATGACTGTCCGACTCATCTTCTCCTCCATTTATAGCATTGCTGTTTTCTTGTTTTCACAAAACACGCCTTTTCCAATTCCTAAAGCTCGTAACTATTCAGCCTTCGGCTTCATAGTTACGAAATCCGGCTATTAGAAGTTCGCCTTTGGCGAAGAGCCGGATTCCCCTGGCGTAATATACGCTTTCTCACGGTCTGCGCAGCAAATGTGCAGACCTGGCTGAATAGTTACTAAAGCTCTGTTATTTCCCACTTTATTTCCGGTTTTTATCTTATTGCACTTTTCAATTACGCTGCTCCTTCAATGGCCCCGTAGGAGTTATAAATAGGAAGCATTACGGCCACCATAATAAAGCCCACCAAAAGCGCCATGATACAAATCAGCACCGGCTCTAAAAGGGTCACCAGCTTTTTCGTTGCCTCCTCCGCCTCCTGTTCCATGGTTGCGGCGATGGAATCCAGCATCACATCCAGCCGTCCGCTCTCCTCCCCCACCATGATGGTACTGGAAAGCTTGCGCAAAAACCCGTCCACTTCCCGCAGCGCCTGAGAAAGAGGGACGCCGCTGCGCACCATGGTAATCACCTTTTCAAACTGCCTTTCCACATACAGGTTTCCCACCGTATCCCCGGCCGTCTGCAGAGCCGAAGCAATGGGCATACCGCTGGAATAAAGGCTGCTTAACGTCCTTGCAAAACGGGCCGTGTAAATAACCTTGTTCAGCTTGCCGGCCACCGGCATATGCACCTTGATATAGTCAAGGCCATAGCGTATCTTATCAATCTTTGACACAATCCTAATCACAATCCCAAGCACAAATATCACAAGGAGCGCCACATACCACTGGTTCACCAGAAAGTCTGACGCGCCCATCAGGATTTCCGTCACCACCGGAAGGCTCTCCATCTGGGAAAAAAGCTCCTCGAACTGTGGCAGGATAAAGGTCACAATCACAATCACAACCAAAACGCACATCACAAGCAGCACAGCCGGGTATGTCATGGCCGACTGCACCTGCTGTTTCAGACGGCTCTCCCTCTCATAATGCAAAGAAAGCCTGTCCATCACCGCGTCGATATTTCCGCTTCCCTCCCCGGAGCGGATCATTCCCAGCATCAGCTCCGGAAAGCACTTCTGCTCTTCCATGGCCTCGGACAGGGAAAAACCCTTTTTCAGTTCCGACAGAATATTCATATACAAGGTCCTGGCGGCAGGCGAAATTCCTTCCTCATCCGCAATAATTTCAAGCGCCCTGACAATGCTCACGCCGGAGGCAAGCAGGGTGGACAGGGATTTGCAAAGCTCGGAAAGCTGCCTGGCCGACAGCTTCTTATGCTTCTTGGCCTGAGCCCCATCCTTCGCCTGAATCAAAAACAACCCCTGCTCCTTTAACTGCTGCTGCAGGGCCGCCTCTCCCGCCGCCTCCATATGGCCGCGGTACACCTTTCCGTCCATGCTCTTTGCCACATATCGGAAATCTGCCATGAAAAACTCCTTTCAAAAATCCTTCTTTACAAAAATGACTGTTTACAAAAAATTCTTACAAAAACGACAGATAGAAGGCCACAAGCTCTTCCCCCCAGAAAAAACCAATTCCAAGCCCCAATGCAAGAAACGGCCCGAAGGCAAAGGAGTCCTTACGGGCAAGCTTTCCTCTGACAAGCATTAAGATACAATATCCTCCGCCTGCCAAAAGCCCGATAAACATAGCCGCCACGATCCGCCGCCAGCCAAGAAGAAAACCGCTGACCGCCATCAGCTTGATATCGCCGCCCCCAAAAGCTCCCTCCACCATGAGCGCCAATATCAGCATAGGCAGCGCAATCACCGCCGCGCCAATCAGCCGGTCTGTCAATCTCTGCTCAGGAAACAGCCACAGCGAGACGATCCCAAGCAGGCCAATCCCTATATGAAAACGATCGTAAATGATCTTTGTATCCCAATCAATAAACGCCACCATGGTTAAAATCCCCAGGTAGGCAAAGGCCAGAAGCCCTTGCAGGGAAATGATTCCCCACTCTCCATATCCAAAATGAGCTCCGCAGAAGACAAAGAAAAAGCCCCCTGCCAGCTCTATGATAAAATATCTCCCCGAAATTTTTTCGCCGCAGCCGCGGCATTTTCCCCTCTGCCACAGATAACTGACACAGGGAATCAGCTCCTTCGCCGTCAGCACCTTTCCACAGGACGGGCAATGGCTCCGCCCCTTTGACACGCTCTCCCCCGCAGGGAGACGGCAAATCACCACATTGAAAAAGCTGAACACACAGGCTCCCATGGCGAAACGCAAAAGCCACAGAATGCCTGAAAACACTGCTATCATATATTACATTCCTCGCGTTCATTTTTTTCCGCCCTTGCAGGCGGTTTCGGATGCCGTTGTCTTACAGGGGCACACACCCTGATTCAGTATACGGCATTGTACTGGGCCCAGATGTACGTCTGTTGGTAGTATACCTCGTAAGTGAGAGGCTCTTTGCAATAGCTTACCATAAAGTCCCCCTCCTGGTAAAGGAACCGCAGCACTTCGTATCCGCTTTCATCTGTCTGCAGCACCCAGAAGTCTCCCGGCGCCTTGCTGTCCATCAGCACCTTGCGCCAGACCTCCCCCGCGACCCCGCCCTGTGAAGAGCTGTCGCGGAAAGGTCTGCCCGCGCCGTAGGCTTCCGTGGAAGCCACATCCAGCGCAATGCGCAGGGACTTGGCATTGCCAAGCGCCACCTGCGCGTCCGCACGCCGCATAATCATAAGAGTCCCTGGGATGGCTGCTGTTAGAACAGCCAGAATGAGGACTACAATGGATAGGTAGCGGATGATACGGTTTGGCTTTGATAATTGGTTTGTTGGCTGATTGTTGGTCATAATTGCACTTCTACTTAATCTGTAATTTCATAAGTTCCTCTCTTCGTAAGATCTGAGGTATTTTTTTTATATGTGCATGTTTTTCCGTCTATATACACTACTCCAGTTACCACTTTGTTGTTAGTTATTGTTATAGAGTCAATTTTACTTTTCTCCACTTCTGCCAAGGTTGCAACTGCCTCCTTTGTAGGAGTCGATGAGTCATCTATTGATGTGATTGTCAAACTTGCATTTTTGCCATATTCTTCATCTAACAAAGTCTGCGCAGCCATTACGACCTGTCTGGTTTCCGCAATAATCTGCTTATCTCTTGCTTTGTCAATATACCCCGTCAAAGCCGGAATCAGCAACGCCGCCAATATCGCCAGAATCACCAGCACCACAATCAGCTCCACAAGGGTAAAACCTTTTTTGTTGTTCTTTTTCAGTTTGTTTAACATTCTTTCTCTCCTTTTTCCTAAGCTTATTTTTGGCTTTCGCCTGTTACCTGCGGCCACCAAGCTGACGGCCTGTGTGCGCGAAGCGCAACATGCAGCGCAGCACATTCCTTTTCCGGCTTCTATCGTTTCCGGCTTTTTATGTATGGCGTCACATGCTGTTCTTACTGCCGCCATGACCGCATATATCTATAAATGCATCCTGTCCGCAAACCTGCAGGAGTGGAATACATCTATATTCTTTTATTTCAATAAACTGACCCGCAAAGCGTGACAGTGTTTGGCTGTTTCGGCGCTATGGGCCACTCTTGGCCGTAGCTCCATCGTTTCTCACCACCGCGTACCGGAAATTCAACACTACGTTTTCCTTCACAATCAACTGGGTTTTGTTGCCATCGCTGTCAGTATCATAAAGCTTAACATCCGCGTTCACATAAGAAACCGGATTCCCGTTGCCTACACCACCCGGAAAGGAAAATTCAATTTCAAGATAATTTCCCATGTAATACCCGTCCGTGAAGATTCGGGCTACGGCGCGTGCAACCGCATTACTGCCATCATGATAGCTGTAACTTTTATCTGATTTATCCATGTAATAATATCTGGCCAAAAGCCGTCCGGCTTTCACAGGCTCCAACATTTCCCTTTCCGTGCCGCCCACCACGATTTTTGTCTCCGGGCATCCTTCCGTGGAAACCAGCACGGCGTAGTTCTCCTGCTCTAAAAATTCCAGGATGGGGCCCTTATCAGCTCCCGAGGCTCCGGCCGGTTCCGTAACGGAATAAATCTTGATATAGCCCGTGGCCGTTTCCGTCATGGCGTAAAGTTCCTGAATGGTGTTGTCCAAAATAATCTGTGCCCGCTGCAGCCGTTCCATCCGCAGAAACAATTTGGCCGCAGGGCTTAAAACGCCCACCATCATGGTCGTCACAATGCCAAAAATAACCATTGCCACAATCATTTCTACTAAGGAAGTTCCCCGGCGGCTTTCTATACGCCGCCTTCGAAATTTTTTCAAGGAGATGCACCTCCTTTTTCAAAGAAATAAAATACTGCCTTTCTTGCGCCGCTGCCATCAGAAACTTCCGTTTTTGTCAGATCTGTTTTTACTGTAAAGACATGGCTTCCTGTCGTCTGCCCATCGGCGGAAATGGCCTTGAACTCGAGGGACTTGTTTCCGCCATTATCTTCAAGAGACAGTCCTGCCGTACCCTGTCGTACTTTATTACAAATCTCCCCATTTGACTCTCTGATTTCCCTGCTCTTGTGCTGGGCATTGGTGCAGAAGGAAATGGCCCCCTGTATGATTGCCATCATCATCAGAAACAGCATGGCGCTTACCATGATTTCCACCAGTGTTTCTCCTGAATTTTTGTGAATTTTCAGCTTTTTCATGGTTCTGGCGCCTCCCCTCCTCCGGTTTCTCCCTCTCCGCCTTCGGTCTCTGTCTCCCCGCTTTCTCTGATGGTTTTGTTAAATTTGTAACCTGTCACCCAATCAAAATCCGTTGCCGCTGTAAATGGCTTGATTTCATACTCAATTGGGTCATTTTCCGGTACACTCAAAAGAGCTCCCAAATTATCTTTCCATTGCTTATCGGTACTATCCCACGAAATTCTGTTTCCATTATGATAAAAGACAAGCGCCTCCATGTCATAAGCTGCCGATTGGTTATAAACTGTGCTGTAGCTGTAGCTCATATTGTCCGCCCTGACAGTCACTTCCACCGTAAGGGTATAACGCGCGATGCTTCCTGCCACTGTATCCGGGTTGCCTGCCGCGCCACTGGTTGAAGAATAGGAAAATGTCTGTCTGCCGTCCCAATCGTTTTCCTTATAGAGAGCAATCGTGATATCTCCGTAATTCTTATCCCCCGCCGGATTTTCCCCTGCGCTGTAGTGATATATTGTATTGGCGGGATCATTCGGGTTATAGTCCAGGTAACTTTTCATTTCCAGAAATCTGCAGGTAAAGAGATAAAAACTGTTTCCTCCATCAGGATCAGCCTTTGCCTGCTGGGGGCTTTCAAACCGCGTAAGCTCATAATCCAATGTCTCCGCGAAGCTTTTGGCAAGCTGGTAACAGCGTTCCTGCCTAAGCCTTTTGTTTGCCTGAGAGAGCATCAGACCGGCCGTATAAATCATTGCCAAGGCAAATGCCACCAGAAACGCCGACACGCATACCACAATCACTAAAGACGTGCCTTTTTTTGATTCAGTTTTCATAAAATGCGTCTTTTTCCGGTGAAACATTTTGCCCTCCTTTCTTCTTAAAACTTTTTCCTTCCGAACGGCTAATTCTCAATTGTCATTTCATAAGGATCCGAACGCACATAGGCGTCGCTTCCATATGACGGTGCCGTCGTCATATCTTCATTTTCCTGAACATCCGAGTAAATCTGCACCAGGCTGGTGAACCGGAGATTGTCATCCTTAATACTGTTTCCGCCATCCTTTGGCGTAAGACTATCCGCATCAGGCAGGATTAATGTGTACTTGAGTCCGCCGGTTTCATCCTGTGTTTCTTCCACCCTAAGTTTAGCGGTGAGATTCACTTCATAGGGAACCATATAACCTGTTTGCTTTTCATAATCTCCCTTTACATCCCTGAAATAGGGAAGCTCACATTCTCCCGGATTGTCAGCACTTATATCGACTTTCTCTATTTCTTGAATTATCTGCCACTTGTCGTCAGCGTCTTTCTCGTATACCGTTGCCGATACGACCGTTCCATCATCCGGCGATTTCGTTTCCACAATCTTAAACTCGTGGAGCTTTTCGCCCGTGTCGGCCGCGTCAGTTCCTTCCACTTTTTCTGTCAGCATGATGTAATAGGAATCCGCCAGCTCCACACTGTTAAAGCTCAGGGTAATATGCTTTGCCGTCCAATCCTCCTCCTGAGGGTCCTCCGCAAGGGGCTGTACTCCATACAATTCCGCGCCATCAGCCTCAAAATCTTCCTCCGGGAACTCCCCGGCGCTGTCATCAGTGGATCCTGTCGTATCTGACTTCTTATCCGTGCTGTCATCATCAGACGCTGTCGTATCTGACTTCTTATCCGTGCTGTCGTCAGCAGGAACTTTCGTGTCTGTCTTTTTCTCCGTGCTGTCGTCAGCAGGAACTTTCGTGTCTGTCTTCTTATCGGCGCTGTCGTCGGCAGGCGCTTTCGTGTCTGTCTTCTTATCGGCGCTGTCGTCAGCAGGCACTTTCGTGTCTGTTTTCTTATCGGTGCTGTCATCGGCAGGCGCTGTCCTATCCGGCTTTTCTTCGACGTCGTCATCCTCAGGCTCTCCCGCCCCCGGAAGCTTTTTCAGATCCGCCGTGTGGTATATCCGCGTTGCGGCCGCCAGCAAAACAGGATTCTTTACATACGCTTCCATTTCACTTTCACTGAACAGATAACTGTTCCGAACGCCTTTGTTGGACGGGATGATGATAAATTCCGCCTTTCCGCTGTCCACTTTACCGGCTTTGCTAAATAAGCTCTCGGCTTTCACTTCACTGTTTTTCACGGCGCTTATATCCAAAGCTTTATCCGCTTTATTCGTGCCGTCGCCGCCAGATATGCTATCTGTGCCTTCTTTGCCGGTGGTTTTGTCGGCGCTGTCTTTGCCGGAAGATTTATCCGTATCGTCGCCGTCAGGCGATTTGCCCGTATTATCTCCATCAGAAGAGTTATCTGTGTTGTTTGCGCCGCTGCCCAGCGTTTTATCTGTTTCTTCCCCGTCAGGCGATTTATCCGCACTGTCCGAACCTTCCCCATCAGGCGTTTTGTCGGTACTATCTCCGTCGGGAGTTTTATTACCGTCGTCTCCGTCAGGTGTTTTGTTCCCATCAAGGGTGTTATCCGCGTCGTCTCCGTCAGGCGTTTTGTCCCCGTCAAGAGTGTTATCCGCATCTTCTTCGCCAGGCGTTTTGTCCGTATTGGAAAGATTGCCGTTTGTGCCGTTCAGGCTGCCGCCTGTCACACCAGTTGTTTCCTTCTTTTCCTCATCTTCCTTTTCGGCATCAGCTTTCCGCTCTGCCCCATAAGATGATGTGCCGTCACCTGTCAAATCAGGATTATAAATAAGCGTTACCTTAATATCCGAATCCTCGCTGCCAACTTCTACCTCCGGCGTCGGCAGTTTCACATAAGGCAGCTGCCAGCACTCAGAGCTCACCCACGGCGAACTGATATTTCCGCCACCGGAAGAAATTCTCGCATAAAAGAGAATGTACTTGCCCGCATATTCGGCTGAAAGCCCGGCAAGATCATGGCTGTAATTCCTGCCATCGTTCCCCACAACCTCCATAGAAACAGGGATAGGGTTCCGGTTGCCTTCCTCTTCTGACGGAGGATAAATAGACACTAATCCTTCAATCTCTTCCTCTGCGCCGCTCTCAATGAATGCTTTGGCCTCTTCGATTGCTTTGGCTATCTCATCCGCATCAGTACTGTCAAAGTCAAACACATAAGCCTTTAACAGATATGCGCTGTCGCCGGGAGGAATGCTCTCATCGTCTGTCACTTTCACATTTACTGTCATTCCGCCATCTTGGAATTCATCTACGATTAATATCGTCTCCTTTATCGGTTCTTGGTTGTCAGCATCCGGATCCGGTGGTGTCACTTCATGCTCCCAATTTTTTGTCCACTCAATCTTCGGTTCACCCAGACGCTTAGGCACATCCAAGTTATAAATAACACCGTCAATACTGCGGACATAAGAATTATCATTGTCTCCGGGCAGCGCCTTTATATAAATCGCAACACGTTTTCCGGCATAGCTGACCTTTTCAACAGTTCCGTCATCCCTGGTAATTTCGATATTTTCCAAATCGACGGAAGTTTTATAAACACCATTTTCGGCAGTGGGATTTCCATCTGCATCTATTACCGAAATTTTGGCTATTACCGGGTTCTCATCCTCCAAAGTCAAATTGTCATCCTCTTTGTAAGGCTGCACATAAATCTCATAAAAGACACATCCGGTCTCCGGTATGATTCCATTCCATTCCGGTGCAATTGCATCCCATTCTATCTCATAGTCCAATTCATCATTGTTAATTATGGTCACTTTGGGCTGTCCCGGCTGTGGCAGTCTGCGTTTTACTTGATAGGTCTTTGTAGAAGTCAGACCTATATTGTTTGCGTCTCCCTTACGCGTCACAGTAAGCTCTACCGCGCTGTAAGACCAGTTCTCGGCATCCGGAGTAATTGAGTAATAGTTCTGCCCTGTGGGCTGCGGGTTGTTATTATCCGGTACTTCCTGATTGGTCAATATGGAAACACGTCTTTCCTCCCCTGTGCTTTCATCACTAACAATTCCTGCCAGAGAGACGATGTAATTACTGTTTGCCGTATACTTAGAACCCTCATCCCATCTGAAGGTATACTGTAAGTGTCCGGTGTCAGCATTTATTTCCGGTGTAAGAACATCCGTGTTATCCATGAGTACCGGGGCTGGGAGCAGCGTAAACAACTCACCGGAAGTCCAATTGTAATCTTCAAATGTATCCTTATTGCTTTCATTTAATACAGGAGTATAGGTATACCCCCACTCATACTTTTCCGTCTGAGTGCCGTCCGGCTGCGTCTCTGTTACTTTCTTAAGTGTTTTTACATTGGCTGTAGCTTCAACGACAGCACTTCCATTTCCAAGCTTATCGGAGTAAGTATATACAGGGCCTAAACCGGACTCAGCATACCATACCCGAACCCTTATGTTGCTGGCTGTCGCCATGTAATCAGGCAGATTGGCAAAGACCGCCGTCGCCTGACCGCTGGTGGTTGTAAGGATATCCGCACTTTGGAAAACGGTATCTTTATGTTCGGTACCTGCTTCATCCTTCCATGTTCCAATCAGTTCCGCACGGTAGACGGGCGGTGTGGTGACATTTCCGCCACTTCCGAGTATCGCCACCTGTATCCGCAAATCCTGTAGATTGGTTCCGGTTACGGTACACTCGGGTACAATTTTTTTACCTGAATTATCTTCACGGCGTATCGCGATCTCCGGCGTGTATGCGGGCAGGTAAACAGGAACGGATACTTCCGCCGACTCTTTTACGTCATTTGTGCTCTTTACCTGAACAATTAATTGCTGGAGTGACGCTTGCGTTAAATCTATTTTCCCGGTTCCACTTACAGGAAAACTTATCGGAACATTGCTGTCCATTCGCGTCACATACGCCGTTAATCCAAGCTCATTTTTCGGATCATATGTAGCATATTTTTCCTGATTTTCCTTTTCCAAGGACAAACGGTATTCGTAGCCATTGCCATTTTCTATCAGCTCTATGCGTAACTCGGGATCGGGCATTACGTTGCCGATTGTCACTGTATTGGACTGCACTGGTTCCGAATCAATCATACCCGACTTGCTGGCAATCACCCTGACAAAAATTTCCCCGCCCTCTTTTATTATTTCATCAGAAAGAGTAAATGTATTTGTTAAAGAGTTAAAGCTGGGAAGAGAAATAATCTTCGTATCATTTCCATTCATTCCCTTTTTATACACAACCGCTTTATAGCTGACCCCTCCATCCCCCGCATAAGCCGGCGCGCTTATCTCAATAGTAAACGGGTTACCGCCTCCTGTTCCGTCACTGCTTTCTGTCTTTGTAAGCGTTACCTTTTCGGGGGCAATGAGCATTCCGGCCTTTTCATAACAAAACTTGCGCACATATTCATCGAATTGACGGGAAAATTTTATATCTTTTCCATTACTTTCGAGTTCGGTAGGATCTCCCACAATTAAGCCTAAATTTTTATAATCAGGCTCAGCAGGTATCTTGAAAAGAACATACCCGACATTTCTTAACTGCCAATCGGGCCACCTATTGCCCCCGACATTAACCTCGCCATTTACTGTAGTATCTCCACTTAGTTGAAGATTTTTTATTTCATTGCTTCTATCAGTTAAATAAATAAAATATCGAGTTCCCTTGTCCTTTATACTGTAAACCCATCCGGAATTTGCTCCCTCCAAATTATTTCTTGTGCTATTATTAATAGTTCCACCAACATTAAAACTTTCTACGTCATTTTCACTCAGGAAATAATTCTCTTTACCGCTTATTCCATTATTCAAACTACCTGGGTTACTATTGCCTGTAGCGTACGAAATGATTGGATAACTAGTGTGATTATATTTGCTACCGACACGATTCACTGAAAAGCAACATTTCAAGGTAGTATTTTTAGAACCAAGTTCTCCATATCTGTCCCCAAAAATACCTGCAACAAATTGTATTCCTTGTAATTCTGCTGCATAATTACGACATCTCTCAATATTTAAAATAATGTTAGCTGTAGAATTTGTAATTCTGCCCGCACTAGGATCATCGCAGGAAAAGAAACCTACAATACCGGAAGCCATAGAAGCGGAATAAATCTTAACTCCTGCTCCATTAACGCAATCTATCACATTGATTGTATATTTTTGTCCGTTTGCAGCATTTCCTACCCCATAAGCCGTCACATTCCCCAATATCCCTGCACTATCATTTGCGCAGTTGGCTGTACTATTCCCACTTTGTCCATAAATATTCCCAAAGTTCCCACAGCCAACGATATTATATTCATTTCCCTCGTAGGCGTGATAAAGCTGCGCCACAATGCCTGCTGCCGCTCCTTGCCATCCGGCCTGGAAAGTAGTCTGCAAATTTCCATAGTTATAGCAGTTCTCAATATTGCCTCCACTTCCGGTCCACTGTCCAAGAATCCCCCCCGAATAATGGGTGTTCCGACAATACACCGTGCCATAGTTTACACAGCTTTGTATCGTCCATTCACTGCTGGTAGTATTATTTTGGTTTCCAATAATACCTCCTGCAAAACGGTTCGTATCGGCTGTTTGAAGCTCCCTTCCCACAAATGCCTGATTCAGCAGGAAAGTCAAATTTCTCTCTGACTCGTTCATACCGATAATACCGCCAGTTCCCACGCCGATTGTCCCGGACTTGTTGTTCAAGAACCAATTGCCTGTGGCACAGTAATTAACCTCTCCTGTGGGTGCATTGTAGGCCGTAATACCGCCCAGATTACCATTATCTGAAACGATAAGAGACAAGCTTCTGCCTTCATTTACTCCTTTTCCATTCCATTCCTTATACCTTTGGCTTTCTATAGAAGTATTATTAGACCAATATACATAATCGGAATCCTCTTTGATATTTTTGGCAGCAGCGGCAGTAATTAAATCATCCACACTGCCAATTTTTTCGCCATTTGATTCCATCAGATCCGCTGTTACAGCATCGCCGGACAATTCAATACTCCCCTTGTTATATCCGGCAATTCCGCCTGCCATACCGCTTTTAACATTTATCGTATTTACTTTATCAGAATCTATTAGACAGCCGGTAATTACACCGCTCTTTTCATTTTTCCCGGCAATTCCGCCCACATGGCTGGCGTACTTTTCCTTCTCCTCCGCCGTACTGGTGGATGTGGCGGTATACACCCCCATGACATCAATAGAGAGTCCTTCAATCGTAGACCCTTCCAGCCTGCCGCTGTTTCTTCCGGCAATTCCGCCATAGCAGTTCCCGGCCTCGCTGCCGCCCGACTGTTTGATATCTTCGCCGTCAACAAGACAGTTCGCCACCAATGCGTCCGCCTTGCTTTCTCCAATACCTCCCTGATTTTCTCCCACAATTCCGCCCAGATACTGATAATTTTTAAATTCCTCAAACTCCAATCCCTGAATGGTTACATTCTCAACTGTTGCTCCCAGCGTTCCGTTAGATTCATTCAATCCTACAGTGCCGCCTACCATCAGCGCGCTGGCCTTGACGTCTATTGTCGGCATATAAGCGATGTAATCAACCGCATAATCATCCTTTGTTTCAGGCTTTGTCTCATCAATCACAAACTTCCCAATAATCTTGCCTGCCATGTTCTGTTTGCCTTCGGCGGCGTCATTACCGGAAACGGCATTTTTCCCGGCAATACCGCCCACCATTCCGGTTGTTTCTGACATAGTTCCCGACAGAACAACCTCCACTACAGGCTTACTATCTTTATCCAATCTTGCCACAGGCCCACTACTCAGTATTGTTCCATAATTTACCGCGCAGACAGCCCCGATTGCGTCCACTCCCTGGCTACTGATTGTAATCTGATTAGGGATTTCCTCCGAATCTTTTTCGTTTTTATCCCCCACGCCGCACTTATTTATATACCCGTAGTTTTCCGCGGCAATTCCACCCGCATAGCCATGGTCGCTGTTCACAGTCCCCACGTTCCGGCATTCTTCCAAGATAAATCCCTTATTATTAACGGCCACAATTCCGCCCGCGCGTCCATTGTCCGCAGTCACTTTTTCCGACCTGTTAACCGCACGGGAAATCGTCAGGAAGCTGCTTCCCGCTACCCCTGCTCTGGCTTCACCGATAATCCCGCCTGCATAATCCTGCGTGGCGCGCACAAGCTCCGCCTTGCATACCAGCTCCGTCTCGACGCTCTTGGCTGTGGCGTCCGAGGAATCCTCTTGATAGGAAGCATCAATAATCCCCTCGTTGATACCGATGATTCCGCCTACTTTTTCCTTACCGCGCACGGTTACGTTTTTGTCCACGGCTACTACTTCAAATACTTCATCCTTACCTATGCCTTTTATTTCCTCATCTGAAACGGTCACATAGATACTTCCACAGACAACATCAATCTCATCGGATTCGTCTCTGTCATAGGCCCGGTTCCAGCCCACAATACCGCCGATACCCTGACCGTTATTTCCTGCAATGGTATACTCTTTTCCGCCATTGCTGCCGGACACATAGATATTCCCAAGATTAGCGCCGGCAACTCCGCCCGCATAGTCCCCGGCAGCGGTTACTTCCGCCTGATTTTTATTTGCGCGCAGCTCCGCGCCGGAGAGGTTGTAGCCTGCAATCCCTCCCACAAAGCTTTTGCCCGAAACCCTGACGCCTTCTTTGGTGTTGCATGCGGCGATAAGACCGGAAGTATAATTCCAATTTCCCTTATTTACAACATCTTCATAAGTGCGCTTATTCTCCGGCTTTCCGCCTTCCCCTTCCTGGTTCGCTCCTGTAATTGCCGAGTCAGCCTGCACGTTTAATCCCACAATACCGCCGATATAATTCAGTCCGGCATTGCCGAAATTGTCGGAAAGAGTGCAGTTAAACACACCGCCCGCATTAAAGCCAACGATTCCCCCCAGGCCGATAAACCCATTTAAGGTTCCCGCATTTTCACAGTGATCAATCACCTGATGGTCAAGGTTCGCGCCAAGAATGCCGCCGCCGATGGACACTCTGATGTCCTCTTCTATCTGCCGCACGTCGGCCTTTACCTCATCGCTTCCCAGATAAGCCTTCAAGGAGACGCCCTCGCCGGTGGCGCCTGCGGCCGATCCGGTACCTGTCCCCGTACCGCCTTCCGTCCCTGTGCCGGTTCCTGTCCCCGTATCGGTTTCATTACCTGCCTCATGCTTGGAAAGACGGCCTGAATTTTTGCAGTTCACAACTACAAGCTCACTGTACCGCTCACAGTAGCCCACGATTCCGCCCGTATACAAGTCGCAGTAAATCGGCATATTATTATTGTCAGCAGCGAAGGAATTCGCTGAATTGTTTTTATTTCCAATGGTTAAAATGCATTTATTGTCAGAAGGCAGCACCCGTGTGGGAATGTTGCTCACTTTTTCTCCCGCCAGCGTTTCGTCCAGCTTTGGCAGAAGCGGCAGCGCCGTAGCAGGCAGCGTTTCTTTTGCTTTTTTCGTTTCTCCGCCCTCTTCGTCCGCTTCCGTTTTCTCTGTCGCATTCAGATAATCCAGAAGAGAAATATCCTCTCCCGTGGCAATCCCTGCCGCCGTATTTAACTGTTTCTGAGTGTATGTTCTCTGATAGCCGATCACGCCCCCGGTAAACGCTTTGCCTTTAATGCTGCCAAGGCTGTTGTCAGTCCTAAAGCCATCCATTGTCACATTCTTCGCAGTGACCGGGTCAGTCGGCGCACCCTCCGGGTCGGCCTGCGTCTCTCCGCCTTCCGTGCCTGTTTCCGGCCTTTTCCTTTCAACCAGATCCACCACATTTGCGCCGATACAACCGCCCACGTAATAATTTCCCGTAACACTGGAAGGTTTGATGGTCAGATCCTGTGTGAGGAGCGCTGTGGAAGCATTCAGGCCAATACAGCCGCCAACTCCGTCTCCCTCAGCGTAAATCTGTCCGCCAATTAAAGTGTAATCCACCTTGAGCGTACCCTTGGTATCGTTAAAGCCAATCATGCCTCCCACATAATTTCTTCCGACCACAATACTTGATACGGATTTTACGGTGATTTTCTCACTGTCCCTGGTAAATTCAATTCCGCCATCGTTGTATCCCGCCAGACCGCCGGAGCAGTCCCCGGTGGTTGCTTTCCACTGCTCTCTAATGGTCTTAAGCAGACCGCCGCTGTAATCGGAAATGTAGCTTGCGCAGTCCTTAAGATATCCGTTCTCGCCGTTGTATCCCACAATACCGCCAATGTAACATTCATAACCTGCAGCCACGCCATTGTTGATACAATTGGTTACCGTGGTTTGATTTTCGCCGTCATTTTTTCCCACAATACCGCCCACATAGCGGTTTCCAATCACATAGCCCGCATTGGTGGTAACGGCCACGCCGGAAGATCCTGTGGTGCTGCCGGTGATCGCCTTGCTGGCATCGTTGGATAGCCCCCCTGCAATGCCGCCCACATAATCGCTTCCAAGCACATAGCCGCCTTTTTCCGTTTTACATCCGGCTATCTGACAGCCGTTGCCATAACCGACAATGCCGCCCACATACTGTCCTAAAAGAACCGTATCTTTCTGCCCGAAATCATAGCTGTAATTTTTTGCCCGCCCGGACGCGCTGGCCGAATCGTCAATCTTAGCCATATGTCCAAAGCCCACAAGTCCGCCAAAATACCGGCCTTCCAGCTGGGCGTCCTCATCCTCATGTTCCACCAGACATAGGATAAGGCCATCATTTTCACACTTGCTCATACTTCCGACTTCCGTGGTACTACCAACGGTTTCGGTTTGAGCGGAAATGCTATCCTTTAAATAACCGCAGATCCCGCCTGTAAAAAGGTTTCCATTTACACTGGCATGATTTTTACAATTTTTCAGCTCCGCTCTGTCAGCGGAAGGAGTTCCGGCAGTCGTCTCTTCCAATAAACCATAGCCAAAAATACCACCGACCCCATAAGAATAATTTCCCGCATGCTCCTCCGGCGTCTTCGTCTCCGCTCCGCCCGCCGGGTTGGGGGCAGGCAGGGGAGCAGGCGCAGGCAGAATACCCGTAACAGCGCCTTCCACCGTCAGATTGTTGATAGATGGTGTCGAAACAGTGCTTCCCGGATCCGGGTTAGTTCCATCTAATTGATTTAGGGACACAAGTGTGCCATCCTCTTTTTTTCCTGCAAGCACGCCAACCAAACCGCCGATTCCAGCCGGCTTATCATCTACCGCAGCCCCTGTGCTCACTTCCCTGTCCTTTAAGCACACCGTAAGGATCCGGCGGTCTTTTTCCGTGGTCTTAATGGAAATATCCTCAAGGGTTCCCTGACTTCTTCCGCTGAGAATCCCAACCCCATACAGACCGTCAAAATTTTCCACCGCCTCCAAAGCAGTCTTCGAAGCGTCCTCCAAAGCTGCTCCCGAAGCCCCACTCCCATCCGGCTCACTGCTAACTTTCGCAAGAGTCAGCGTAGGATTTGACAGCGTCAGGTTCTTAATCGTTCCTTCCGCTTCACAAAACAGGCCCAGATATCTTGTTTTCTGTTTTTCTTTTTCTTCCTCACTCTTCCCGGAGTATAGTGTTTCTATCAGCTTATCGTCCGGCATGGAATCCTTTCCCAGCTTTAAGTTGGAAATGGACGTAAGCCATCCTCCCTGCAAAGTATGCTCCTTAGAGAGCAGATCGATAGAAGGAAAATCCAGCACGTCATTTTCCTGCACAGTGCTATTCCACGTAAGTTTTTTGAAATTAGATTCTTCGCCTTCCCCTGTCTCTCCGCCCGTTCCGGCTCCTCCGCCGGTTCCGGTCTCGCCCTGTCCCATTCCGTACATGCCTATTCCTGCCGACGTCCAGTCAAGATTTCTGGCTGTCAACATAAAATCCGCTCTTTTATCCTTATCGTAATACCGAATATTTGAGAGGTGACGGAAGCGGCTGATTTTTGCTTCCAGCTCATCGCCATTTATTTTACCCTCAGCATACAGCGTATTTTCCACATTGGATTTTACCTTGCCGCTGGACTGATATTCTATAAATTCCCCTGTTGTTCCTTTGTAGGTGGGCTCTACCTGAATTTCCGCATAAATATTCAAAGGCTCCTTCAAGGCGGAAACTTCCCCGCCAAGCCTTGTAATACTGGTGCTGTATTGCTGCTTTGGCGTTCCTGACGCCGGGACGGATGGATCGGGCCCTGCACTTTCGTCGCCCTTTGCCTCTAAAACCTCCATCAGCTCTGCCGTCATCATGCCGTCCAGCACAAGCGAAAACCTGCCCCCGGAGCTGCCCGCGGACTGATAATTGATCGGAAACCTCCAGGTTCCAATACTTTTTTCCGTCTCTGTTCCCGGCGCTGTTCCATCCGGCACCGTTAATTCCAGATCTATCATCTGGCTTGCCGTCTTTTGCTCCGTTCCACTTCCACTTCTGTTTATCTTTTCCCCATCAATTTCCGTGGAAAAAAGCGCTTTGCCATCCTCATTGTTATAAAAAGTAATCAAAAATTTTACATCAAGATTATCGTGTCTGGAATTACTGGTCCAGTTTAAGGACAAAGTCTCACTGTTCACCAGATTGATTGTGGTAACTTTAAGCCGCACCGGCTTAAGCTCCACCACATTCACATAATCCTCCACGGAATAATACCCCAAAAGGCGCCCCCGACGGTTATCATAAGAACGGTTATCACCCGCCGCACTAATATTCAGCACGCCGTCCGCATCCGCCCCGCCATAAGCAAGGCTCTGACAACGGGTAGCATAAAAAGCCGAATATATCTGCCCTGTTTCCACATCTATTTCCAGAGTGATGGCCGCATGAAAGAAATCCTTGTCGGAAATCCCCCCGTCAAGAAGCTCCATCGCCGCGTCCTTCTGATTACCGTCGTTAATTGACAGAGCATAAATACGTTTATTAAGCTCCTCATCGGTAAAAGTAGTATTGGGCGTTCCGCAGGCTTTCACCTTGCCGCAAAACGTCTCCCACTCTCCTGAATTCCGGTACCATGTGAGCGCCGATTCTGCCGCAAGATATGCTGTTTTTGCATTTTCCTCGTTCTTCCGCATTTCCGCAACCTTGATGAAATGCGAAGCAGTAGGTATTCCAATGGCTGCTAAAATACCCACTATGACCAATACCACAATAAGCTCTACTAATGTAAATCCTTTTTTACAAAATTTTCTCATTACCTTTACTTACCCCGTTATGGCTTTTTTTGCAAAATAATTTTCAACTATCTCCCCTTCGATCCGCAAGAAAATACCCGGATCCGGCCAAACCGTATCTACGGCCCTCTGAATCAATGTCATTAAGTTTAGCGCCAAAACCAGCCGTTAACTTAATGCCCCTCTGAATTGTGACATAAATTACTGCCTAAAATTTATTCTGTATAGAATCCGCATCCTGGGCAAATGTCACCGCCATCTGCCTTGTGATCTTGCCGTCCCGGACCAGCTGGACGATAGCGTCGTCCATGGTGATCATTCCCATCCTGCGGTTGGTCTGCATAATATTCGCAATCTGATGGGATTTTCCTTCTCTGATCAGATTCCGTATCGCCGTATTGGCATGTAAAACCTCAAAAGCTGCGGCGCGTCCGCCGCCGTCCAGCCTTGGAATCAGCTGCTGGGAAACAATCGCTTCCAGTACGTTGGAAAGCTGTACCCGAATCTGCTGCTGCTGGTGAGGCGGAAAAACATCAATTACCCTGTCTACCGTACTGGCCGCCCCGATTGTATGTAACGTAGAAAGTACCAGATGCCCTGTCTCCGCCGCCGTAATGGCAACACTGATGGTCTCATAATCACGCATCTCCCCCACCAGAATCACATCCGGATCCTCCCGGAGGGCAGCACGGAGGGCGTTGGCATAGCTTACCGTATCGATTCCAATTTCCCTCTGATTGACCATAGACATCCTATGAGGATGAATGTACTCGATAGGGTCCTCCAAAGTGATAATATGAGCGTCCCTGTTCCGGTTTACCTTATCGATAATTGCCGCTAACGTAGTTGATTTACCACTTCCCGTAGGGCCCGTTACCAGTATCAGCCCCCGTTTTTTCTGATACAAATCAATGACGGAGGCCGGTACGCCAAGCTCCTCCGCAGAAGGCACCGTCGTTGCCACCAGTCGGAATGCAAGCGCTATGGCTCCCCGCTGCCGGAAGGCATTTACCCTGTACCTCCCTTTTCCCGGAATCGCAAACGCCAGATCATACTCCCCAAGCTCCGCTAATTTATCCATCTGCTCACTGCTCATCACATGCTTTGCAGCCTCCATGGTATCTTCCGCCGTGAGCTCCGGATACCCCATGGGAATCAGGCCCCCATTTAACCTCATTTTGGGCGGAAGCCCCACCGTAAGATGTACATCGCTCGCTCCCTTTTCACCGGCATTTAATAAAATATCTTCTATCTGTACCATATTAATCCTCCATTCTTGCCATCCCGCCTCAAATTGGGGCCGGCACATAAATATATTGTGTGAAAAACTTTCAGCAATTCGTTTCTGTTTTCCTGCCAACCGTCATATACTATGGGCGAAACCTCACACCTGTTTCCCCAAACACAAAAACTGCCCAATACCTGAAGCAGAACCTACAATCATAGGATGTATCAGATACCGAACAGCTCTCATACTAAACAACAAACAGGGATGCTGCAAAACACAACAATTCTACAATATGTATCCACCTCTTTGGGTATGGGCGCTATATATTGTATGAATCTGCTATTTTGCAACAGCTCCTTATTCTAAATCAAAACATAATCCTTACACTAATAAGGCATTCATTCTTTTGGTTTTTCTATATGGATTCCAACCCTTCTATCATTAAAGATGAACTATATAAAAAGAGTGCCCTATTTTACTTCACAAGTCCGAATATGTACGCTACCTGCAAACTAAAAAAATTCCTAAGCTGTGATTCATTCTATACTTGGCTCTGCTACATTTATCAAATATCACTATTAGTAAATAGTATACGATAAATCATTTGCAAAAAAGAGTCTTCTATCATGAATCGCCCTCAAATTGCATTCAATCGACATGAGCACTTTTTCACGCGCCGGCATTGCCAACATTTGGCCGATTACATACCGGCATCAGACAACAAAATTATCAAAACATTTATTTGAGTTCTTCTTTCTTAAACCTATACAGACTTGCGGTAATCCCCAGTAAACCCATCATCAGAATAATCAAGGATGAAATCTCTTTGGAACAGCCCGGACCGGATAAGCGTCCCATTACAAGAAGATAGGAAGCCGACCACGGGTAAAATCCTGCTATCGGAGAATTTGACAAAACAACATTGATTAAGCTGACTGCAGCAATGGCTAACAATGGCGCAACAAATCCTTTCCCTCTTATTGTGAGGTACATAAAAGGAGTCTGGGTAAAACATAATAGTAACCCTCCCAAAAGCATTTTTATAAAGAAGAAGAGAAAAGATGGAATGGTAAGCTGTGTTACCGGAATAAAGCAATTACACAAAAGAGCTAATATTAAAATTTCCAACCACGAAACCAACATAAACATGAAAGCCATTATTGCGAAGAAAAGTAATTTGCCACAAAGGAATGCTGTCTGTGAAACCGGAATAACAAAAATATTTTTCAGTGTCCCGTCCGTATATTCCCGGCTAATTATCCATGCGCCTAAAACTGTTAATACCATAGGCGCAAATAGCAACATCAGAAACATGATGGCACTGTCATAAAGAGAAAATACGCTTATAACATTATCAGAATCGGAAAGATAACCCTCAACAGCTTTAACATAAACAAACAAAGGAACAATTAGTGTGCCTAATAATCCAATCAAGAGAATTTTTGAACGTTTCAGTTTTATACATTCGCATTTGAGAAGTTTAAGCAATTCCCTCACCTCCGGTTATTCGTTTGAAATGTTCTTCAAGACTATTTTCGCAAGTATGCACTTCGGAAATTTCCAAGCCACTTTCAATAAAAACGCCGACTATTTTTGTTATAGATAAAGTAAGATTATACACCCGAATGTTGTGGTCGTCTTGTACCCTAAATTGCTTTTCGTGAAAAACCTGTTCCAGAATCCTTGCTGCCTGTGCCGTATCGGATATAGTAAAGTGAATATATTTACCACTTTTTTCTTCCAGTTCGGCAAGGCTTTCTTCTTCCAGCAGTATGCCTTTGTCTATAATACCAATATCATCGGCAAGCAATGAAACCTCGGATAATATATGACTGGAAATAAGAATTGTTTTCTTCCCTTTATCACATAGTTTTCGTAACAATACGCGAACCTCTGCAATGCCAATAGGGTCAAGCCCGTTAATAGGCTCGTCAAGGATTAAAAGCTCCGGGTCATGCATGATTGCAAGGGCAATCGCCAACCGCTGTTTCATGCCAAGGGAATATTCCGAAAACAGTTTCCTGTCTTTATAGGGCAAGCCTACTAAATCCAAAGCGTCTTTCACTGCGTGGCGGTTTGGTACCCCCCGCAATGCAGCAAAAATATCCAAATTTTCCGTAGCGGTCAAGTTTGGATAAAAACCGGGTGCTTCAATCAGACTGCCGATACGAGGAAGCAATTTCTTTTCGTTTCCATGTATAGGTGTTCCCCATATTTTGATTTCGCCGGAAGTGGGACGGGTCAGACCAAGAAGCATTTTCATTGTCGTAGTCTTTCCGGCACCGTTTCTTCCAAGCAGACCATAAATTTTTCCTTTCGTTACATGGATATTGAGGTCTGCGACGCTCTTTACGGTGCCATACTGCTTTGTAAGATTTACTGTTTCAATGATGTAATCCATATCCAACCTCCTGTTCTGTAAGGTATTTTATCACACCAATCTTGCATTAACCTTGCCGGAACCTTGCATTAACCTTGCAATTTAGGACAGCCATTTCCCAAAAGCTTATTATAAGTAAGGCTTTTGCCGGCAAAAATGGAAAAGCCCTAACTAACAAGAGGAAAAAGCAATGTAAAGGTTGTTCCGCTTCCCTGTGTACTTTTTGCTGATATTGTGCCATTCATCTTTTCCACAAGCTGATGAACAATAGACAAACCAAGACCGCTTCCTTTGTCAGACCGCCCTTTGTCACATTTATAGAGTCGTTCAAAAATATGCTTTAAATCTTCTTTTTCCATCCCTATGCCATTGTCTGCTATAACAATTTCCATATGATTATTCTTCTTTGACATGGCTATCTCTATTTTTTCAGCGTGGCTATGAGCAACTACATTCTGAATGAGATTATTTATTATCCGCATATATCCGTCCGTATCAAGGCATACCCGAAAGGGCTGTTCGGGAATATCAACACGATACTCTATCTGCTTATCTTCAAATATCGGTATCCAGTCAATCAGTATATCCCGTGTCAGTTCAGCGGCTTCTACTGTCTGTAATTCTATTGCAAATTCATTAGAGTTTAGCTTGAACCAATCGAAAAGTACATCTATATATTCTTTTAGGTCGTGCGCTTTCCGATGGGCGGTTTCTATATAGTCTTCCCGGTCTTTCCCACTGACAATCCCCTTATGGACAGCGTCCAGATACCCTATCAGTGTTGTAAGCGGTGTTCGTACATCATGCGAAAGGCTTGTCATAAGCTGTCTGTTTGTTTCTTCTGTCTGGTGGAATATAGAAAGTCTGTTTTCATAAGACACGACAATATCATTGATTTCATAAACAAGCGGCGCGACCAGTTCATTTGTTGCAGATAAAATACGGCGATTTCCATTTCCGTTTTTTACATCAGTAAGTGCTTCTGTCATTTCAGAAATTTGTTTTTTTACGCGTCTGATAATAAAACAACAATTGAGAATAGAAATAGCCGCAACCCCTATTGCTGCAACAACAACTAATTTCATATCAATTCACACCTCCTTATTAAAGCGGTAGCCAATCCCCTTTATTGTTTGGATATATTTGGGGCTTCCGGGATTTTCCTCTATCTTTTTTCGTAATCGGCTAATAATTGCCATAATGTTGCTGTCATCATAGAAATATTCTTCGCCCCAAACTTCCTCATAAATCCGTTGCTTTGTCAGAATTTTTCCCTGATTTTTTGCGCAGAACAAAAGCAAATCAAACTCCTTTGGGGGTAGTTCAAATGTCCCACTGATTGTAGTAATAGAACGGTTCTCAATGTCAATTTTCAAACCATCAAAATCAAGCTGCTGCGGTGTTCCGTTCTGCCCGTTAAAACGGGTATAACGGCGTATCAGTGATATAATGCGGGCTATCAATTCGTCCATGTCAAAAGGCTTTGTCAAATAATCATCCGCCCCCGCACGAAGTCCGCGTACTTTGGAAGCACTGTCATTTTTAGATGTGAACATCAAAACAGGCAGACTATTTTCCTTTCTAATTTGTTCTAATGTTTCAAAGCCATCGGAACCGGGCATCATTACGTCCAGTATGACAAGCTGGTATTCCTTTTCTTTTAATTTCATCAAGCCGGATTTCCCGGAATGGCAACAGTCAGCCTCTATATGTTCCTGTAAAATACTTTGCTTGATTAGTGCGCAAAGCTCTTTATCATCATCAATAATTAACACTTTATTCATGTTTTCCCTCATTTCTGCACTGCCTTTTGCCACGCAACCGAAACGGCAAGGCGCATAAAGAATATGCGCTCGTTGAGCGCAAGAAAAAACGGTACGGCCCTTGTAATCGGGGCTATACCGCCTAATCTGAATTACTTCCCTCTAACCGTAAACATTTATGTTTGCGGGTTTTTTCAAGCTCCCCGAGTAGGGCTCGAACCTACAACAACTCGGTTAACAGCCGAG
>CAJUKV010000018.1 GCA_910587305.1 uncultured Lachnospiraceae bacterium
GTCTAAGTTGACAATCACAGCATTAAAATCTAAAAAGATATGGATAGGTTTAGCGACAATTTCCGGCATTTTCCATTCCTTTACAATATTTCCTTTGATAAATCCCTTTTCTTCTAGCCGCAGTGCCTTTTTGTAAATTGACGGGGTACTTATTTTTACCCATATGGCTCTGTTTTCCGAGCAGATAATTTCTCAGTTTGCAAATGGATTTTCATTCTTCCTGTTTGGCTTTTATACGGTATATTCCTCTTTGTTTCTTGCACTTGGTAAAGGAACAAAAGACTTTATTCTTGGGGCTTGTAGGCAGGGAATTTGTTTTGTCCCAGTGATTTTGCTTTTTTGTAATGAAAAAAATTGATTTTTTCATTAGAATATATAATAATCTTAGAAAGGAGCGTGGTATAAATGGCAAAGGCAGTAAATGTAAATTTCCGTATGGATGCAGAACTTAAAAAAACATGGAACAGGTATGTGAGGATATGGGATTGTCCATGACAACCGCGTTTACTATTTTTGCAAAAAAGGTAAGCCGTGAACACAGGATTCCTTTTGAGATTACAGCAGATCCGTTCTATTCTGAGAGCAATATGGCGCATTTGCGGCGGGAAATTGCAGCACTTGATTCCGGCAAGGGAGCAGAGCATGAGCCACTTTTGGAGCAGGCGGATTGACGAAACCAATAGATTTGTCCATAGGGTTGAAAATGGTGTATTAGAGATTTTGTCCCGCCGTGGACATTATGATGATTAAAGACTAAGACTAAATTTGGAGATTCAGCGAGGTGGAGAGATTGAAAATTCTGGTTTTAGGCGGCACCAGGTTTTTTGGTGTACATATGGTAAAGGAACTTTTAGCAAAAGGGCATGACGTCACGATTGCTACAAGAGGAAAAACGGCTGATGAATATGGCAATAAAGTGAAGAGAATTATCCTTGACAGAACAAATAAAGCAAGTATGAAAAATGCATTAGACGGCAGTTACTATGATGTTGTAATTGACAAAATTGCTTACTGCTCAAACGATATCAAGTATGTAATGGAAGCCGTTAACTGTGGTAAATATATTCATATGTCAAGTACTGCAGTTTATGAGCCTTTGCGCTTAAATACAAGGGAATCCGATTTTAACGGGGCTTCAGGAAAGCTGGTTTGGTGTGACAGGGAAGCATTTTCCTATGGGGAAGTAAAAAGGCAGGCTGAGCGCGCTTTGTGGCAGGAGTATTCCCAAAGAAACTTTATTGCGGTAAGATATCCCTTTGTAATAGGGGAAGACGATTATACGAAAAGATTGTTCTTCTATGTGAAAAATACTATGAAATTTGTTCCCATGAATATAGATAATTTAGATTATCAGATTGGCTTTATCCGTTCTGATGAAGCGGGGAAGTTCATGGCATTTTTGGTTGATAAAGATTTCAGAGGGGCGATTAACGGAAGTTCGAAGGGAACTATTTCCATAAAGGAAATAATTGAGTATGTTGAAAAAAGAACAAAAGCAAAGGCGATTATAGACAAATCGGGAGAAGATGCGCCTTATAATGGAGTACCGGAATATAGCATTAATACGGAAAAGGCGGAGGCGTTGGGATTTCGGTTTTCGGCAATTCATGATTGGATATATGATCTTTTAGATTATTATATCGAAACAGTTTTCTAAATCCCTGTTTGCCGGGATGCCAAACGAAGAGTCAAATTTGAAATGCAGGAGAATAATTGGTTATGAACAAAATATGGTCCGAACAAAATAAAACAATGCAGACGCAATTCAGAAGGAAAGACACCTTTAAAGCGGGAATTGATACATTATTTGATTTGCGAAATCAGCTAATGCAAGTTTTGGTATCGTTTTATGAGGAATTAAGCAGAGAAGATTTTAACGCGATTCCATTTATAAACGCAGACGGTTATCATAATAAAACGATTGCATATTCAATTTGGCATATTTTTCGTATTGAAGATATAGTTGCACATACATTGATAAGTGAAACTGACCAGGTGTTTTTTATGGGCAATTATCAGGAACGCATCAATTCGCCTATCATCACAACAGGAAATGAACTTGTAAAAGAGCAGATTGCGGATTTTTCAAAACGACTTAATCTGAAAGAACTTTATGCATATATTTTTGAGGTAAAGGATAGCACAGAGAAGATCGTCAATGGTTTATCCTATGATGAGTTGAAAAAGAAAATATCGGAAGAAAGAAAAGAATATTTAAAATCGTTGAATGTTGTAAGCAACGATGAAAATGCCATTTGGCTGATTGATTATTGGTGTGGTAAAGATGTTCGGGGGTTAATACAAATGCCATTTTCAAGACATTGGATTATGCACGTAGAGGCAAGCCTGCGCATAAAAAATAAGATACATTTATAAGGGTAAATTTTTATATTTATACTTCATGAAGGCAATCATATATATAGTTCTAAATGGTTTGCATTTGAACGTTTACAGAATGAATGTTACGTAATGATACCAAAGGGGCAAAAAGCGGCGAAGGAATGGGAAAATATGTGCGGACGTTTTTATGTGGATGATGATACGGCAAGAGAAATTGAAAAAATTGCGGAGAAGATAGACGGGAAAAGGGCGAAGGTGGGGGAGGTGTATCCCTCTGAGCTGGCATTGGTATTAAAGGCGGACAGTGGCAGAATGGTATCCCAGGCGCTGAAATGGGGATATGAGGTGAGGGGGAAAAACGGGGTTATTTTTAATGCCAGATCGGAAACGGTGCGGGAAAAACCGATGTTTCGAAGTGACTATGAATCCCGTCGGTGTATCATACCGGTCAAAGAGTTTTACGAGTGGAAAAGAAATGGGAACAGGCGGAAAGAAAAATATAGCTTTTTTGCGGATGGGAAGCTATTGTTTTTGGCGGGCATTTGCCATGAGGATCCGGAGGGCGGGAGGTTTACCATACTTACCCGTCAGGCACAAGGGTGCATGGAGGAAATACACAACAGAATGCCCTTGATTCTGACAGAGGGTGATTTGAAAAAGTGGCTGTTTTTCAAAGAGGACGCCGGTAAACTGTTAGACAGGCATTTTGAAAAATTACAAAGGAAAAGAAGCGAAGGCGAAGAATACGAGCAGTTAAGCTTAGTGTGAAGCTTTAAAAGTTCTAAGGCGTCAAAAAACGCCATCTAAGAACTTTTAAAGCTTGCAAAGCAAGCTATCTTCACACTTAGAAGAATGCCTTGAAAAACAGGCATTCTTCATCAGAATTTGTGATTTTGAAGAGCGGAATCATGGGGGTTATTTTGATAAAAAGTGAGCTGATTTTTTTAGTTGACTAAGACACGATGTCGCACTTTATACTCAAATGCAGGAGGTGGGAATATGGATCATATGACAATCGGAGAGGTTTCTTCCATGTTTCAGATTTCAACCAGAATGCTACGGTATTACGAAAAAGTGGGTTTGATTGAAAGTACACGGAAAGAAGGTTACGCGTATCGTATTTATGATGCTTATGCCGTTAGAAAAGTACGGCAGATTATTATATTGCGAAAACTGCAAATACCGTTAAAGCAAATTCGGTGTATGATGAACGGAAATAAAGAAGAAGCCGTTCGCATCCTGGAAACACGGATTCGCGATATGGATGAAAGTGCGGCATCTATTCGGACAATGAAAGAAGTGCTGGAAAAATTGTTAAAAATGCTGTGCGAAGATACTTCTGATAAAAGCTATATGGATTTTGTACAGGAGAATACGATTGTAGAATTGACACAGTTTCTTCCTCTGGAAAGACATCATTTAAAGGAGGAACATAAAATGAGTATTGTAAAAGAAATGGTAGAAAAGGAAAGCTGCGTCCGAATCGTACTGTTACCCCCTTACACGGTGGCGTCCTATCAATTCACAGGCGACGCCCCGGAGGAGGTGGTAGGTGAGGTTATGTGTGCATTTATCCGTTCAAGTAAATTGTATGAAAAAAAGCCGGATGCCCGTTTATTTGGATTTAACCATCCTGATCCGGAACCGGGAAGCGATTATCATGGTTATGAAGACTGGGTAACGATTCCCGATGATATGGAAGTGCCCGCGCCTTTGGTAAGGAAGCATTTTCCCGGCGGACTTTACGCGGCTTATGCCATCAATTTTCCGGATTTTCACGAATGGAAGTTTCTCGTAAAATGGGTTGAAAATAATGAAACCTATCAAGCAAACTATCATGACAGGGCTAGGAAAGATATGGGTGGTTGTCTGGAAGAACATTTAAACTGGGTATATTGTGCCCATATGGGCTGGCCGGAAAAAGGTATTGGCGGGAAACTCGACCTTTTACTGCCGATTAAATTGAGATGAATTTTTAATGGGTGGATTCAGCAACGGTTTAACCGAAGGCTGAAGGTTACCATTTAGAAAGTTACGGTATGGCAAAATAATTGACATCGTATGACTATCATGATAGTATTTAAGTAACTATTGTGATAGTCTTTTTATGCACAGACCCGCGTAGAGAGAGCGTTCCGCTAAAGCGGTTCACGGGCCCTGTGGGCAGCAGGGAAGAAATTTCCCCTGCCTGATGAAGGGTTTCATTTACGGATGGTGGAAGCATTTGGCACAGAGGGAGGGAAATACACAAAATGATAAAATTATTTGATTCGGAGAGGAAGGTTATGGAGGTTCTGTGGCGGGAAGGGACGCTTGCGGCGGGACAGATTGTAAAGATCCTGAAAGAGGAGATTGGATGGAACAGGAATACGACCTACACGGTAATCAAAAAGTGTGTGGATAAAGGAGCGGTGAAAAGAGAGGAGCCCGGATTTATGTGCACGGCCCTGATCTCCCGGCAGGAGGTGCAGGATTATGAGACAGAGGAACTGATCGAGCGGATGTTCGACGGCTCTAAGGAAAAATTTTTTGCAGCCTTTTTGGATGGCGAAAAGCTTTCAAAGCAGGAAGTAGAGCAGTTGAAAAAGATGATCGATAATCTCGAAGGGTAAAACCGGCGGGGCAGAAAAGTGTAAGTGTGAAGAAGAGATGAAGATTTTCTAAGGCGTCAAAGGACGCCGCCTAAGAAAATCTAAGTCATCTCTCGAAGAATCGCCTTGGGCGATTCTTCTGAAATAATTCATGTATTGTTTGTGCCGCAAAGCGGCATGTCGGGAAGTGTAAAGAGAAGTTCTAAGGCGTCCTTCCAAACTTTTTATCGGTGGCAGTATGGCAAGCGAAGCTTGCGATATGCGGGGGTATAAGTTTGGAAGTAAACTTCCAAACTCTTTATCGGTGGCAGTATGGCAAGCGAAGCTTGCCATATGCAGGGGGTATAAAATGAATTTGATGCAGATGAGTATAACGGCAGGAATTTTAATTATTGGTATCATAGCGTTTAGGGCATTATTTATCCATTATGTTCCCAAAAAGGTTTTGGTTTTGTTGTGGGAAATCGCAATTTTGCGACTGGCGCTGCCCTTTGCCGTTCCGCTGCCCTTTCCCGTGATGGGGGATCTTGGAGGAATCACCATGGATTCCGGCAGGCTTAAAACGATCAGTGTAGCTGTTGGCGATATAGCGCCGGAAATGCTGGGGAGAAAGGCGGCACAGGGAGCCGGGAGCGCCTATGTGGCGAGCACAAACGTAGTGGAGATATCTCCCAAAGTTATCATATCGGAAGAAAGCTATTTTCTGTGGGGAATCTACGGTGTGGCAGTGTTTGTCATGGCTTTTGGCTCTGTGTACCTTTATTTTCGGGACAGTCAGTTTTTCAGGGAAGGGCTTCCTATGCCGGAAAGGGAAAAACGGCTCCTTCTTTTGAGGCTTGAGGAAAAGGACAGAAGGCGGCTTGAGAGGGTGAAATTTTGTATATCCGACCGTACGGCATCTCCGGTGACCTACGGATTATTTTGTCAGGCCATTGTTTTTCCAAAAGGTCTTTATCAAAGTACGGAAAAGGAGGTTACCTTTTGGCTTCGCCATGAGCTGGTACATATCAGGCATCATGACAATCTAAAAAAAGTGATTGCCCACGGCGTTTTGTGTCTTCACTGGTTTAATCCCCTGGTGTGGCTGCTATATTTTTTGTTCAACAGGGATATGGAGCTTTTGTGCGATGAGGCCGTAGTGCGGGAAAGAAAGGAGAGCCGGAAGGATTACGCCCTTGCGCTGCTTTCCATGGCACAGCAAAAAGGCATGGGGTTTCGGACCGGACTTGGCTTTGGGAAAAACGCGGTGACAGAGAGAATTACGGCGGTGATGAAATTTAAAAGAAGAACCGTAAAGGGGACCTTGGGAGCGGCAGCGGCGGTTATGGCGGCGCTTACGGCTTTCGGCTCTCACTATGTATCTTATGCCGCAGACGGGGAAACGGCAGCGGATTATGATGCTGTCAAGACAGCAGAATATACGGTAACGCTGGACGCCCGGGCGATTGAGGATATTGCAGAGGCTGACGGCCCTCTGGTTTTTGGGTATACGGGCTCGAAATCTTATGAGACAGCGGACAGGCAGACACAGAGCACGCAGCCGGGTACGGCACAGGTTATGGAAGAAACCGCCTATTGGACGGCGGAGGCGGAAAGTATACAGGCAGCGGATGCGACGGAATACGAGCAGGAAGCTACACAGGCAGCGGATGCGGCGGAGTATGCGCAGGGAAATGTGCAGACAGCGGACAGCATGCAGTACGCGGAAGAAATTGAGCAGGCAGCGGAGGATGTAGATTATGCGGTAGATATAGAAAAGATTATTGACGAATACCGGCAATTTGGGCTGAGCATTAGAACTCGCGGGGATGATTACCAGTTATATTATGAGAATGAGCCGATTTACTTTTTTGCGGATAACAAAGCGCCGGAGGAAGAGGGATTTTCAGGAAGGCTTTTCTTGCGGGAGGCCGGCTTAAAGAACGGGAAAACAGGAGTGATTGCACAACACGACGGGGACGGGAAAGTCAGCGGGTTAAGGCACCTGTCAGAGGAAGAATCTAAAGCATATACAAGCAGATGGAGATAGATGCTTGCTTTCCGATCAGGAAAAAAGTATTTGACACTATGTGACTATTGTGATAGTCTATCAATACAGACTATTGCAATAGTCATTTGCGTTTAAAAGGCCTGATGCGAGACAGGATGAATTTTGCTGCAGGCGTCCTCATAGCACATAGGCGTTTAAGTTCCTGAGGAAAGGAGTTATCATGAAATGAAAAAATTATGGGTAAAAGGAATTTTGTATCTGGCTATGGCGGCAGCGCTCATGCTCTTGCCAGGATGCAGTAAAGACAGCGTGGCCGGAGGAGGAAATAATTTACAAGGAGATATTACTGAAAGAGGCGGGGAAGAAACCGGCGGGCAGGAGAGCGCCATGGGCCGGTATATGGAGGAGGAAACAGATCTCTCAGAGTCCCTTGAGCAGGTTAAAAGCATGCGGATGTTCCCAGATGGCAGGCTGGTGATAACAGACAGCTACCAAAGCCTGCTGGCGTCAGAAGATCAGGGGGTCACCTGGACGAAGCAGGGCAATCAATGGCTGGATGAAAGGGGAGACGGTATTTATATTCTGGATGTTAAGATGGCGCCGGATGGCACACTGGCTGTTATATATGATGATTCTTCTGAAAGAGAAGACAGGGGTGAACAGGAAGAGGAAGCAAAAGAAGCAGAGGCAGACGGTTCCACAGATTCAGACAGCACCGCAAAAGCAGATAGTTTGGCAGGGACAGGCGGCTTTACGGAGACAGACGGCTTTACGGAGACAGACGGCTTTACGGAGACAGACGGTTTTACAGACACGGACGGTTCCTCAGAAGTAGGTATCGAAACAGAGGCAAACGGCTCGGAAAGCCTTGGCGGGGAAGATGAAGCGGAGGAGTCCCTGTTTAAGCTGGACCCAAAGTGTGTCCTGATCCGGCCGGACGGAGAAGTAGTACCGGTTTCCTTCGAGTTGAAGGAGGAGGACGACTACCCGGTTCATATCTGGATTTCCGATGCAGGACGGATCTTCATAACTTCATACGGGGAGGAAATCTATGAGGTGGATGAGGGCGGCGGGAGCGAGCTGTTTCTCACCGTGGAGGGAAGTCCCCAGCTTATGCAGTTTATGGGAGATATGATGATTCTGGATGGTTATGATTTTGCCGCGCCGTTACTTTACGATATGGAGAAAAAGGAGTATGTGGAAGACCAGGTATTAACGGATTTTGTAGGGGAGAATTATTCGGACAGGCAGTTTAACGGCGGAAGCTGGTATGACCTGTATCTTTTCCCGGGAGAAGAGGGTACGCTCTATCTTGCAGGAGAAAAGGGGCTTTACCGCCATGTGGTGGGGCAGGGGGAAATGGAGCGGCTTATCGACGGGGCCCTTTCCCGGCTGGGCAGCCCTAAATATGGCCTGAAAGACATGATTATGCTGGAGGAAGGAGAATTTCTCGCGCTTTTTTCCGGCGGAAAGCTTGTGAGGTTTTCTTATGACCCCAATATAGCTTCGATGCCATCTCAAAGGCTTAAGGTATACAGTCTGAAGGAAAGCTATGATATCCGTGTGGCGGCCGCGGCCTATCAGGTGTACAACCCGGATGTTTTCGTGGAATATGAGATTGGCATGGAGGAGGGCGGCGCAGTTACCAGAGAGGATGCGCTTAAAAAGCTGAATACCCGGATCATGGCGGGGGAGGGGCCGGATGTTCTGATGCTGGACGGCCTTCCGGTGGATTCCTATATTCGGAAAGGACTGCTTCTTGAACTGGATGGCTTTTTGGAGGATTTCGGGGAGGAAGAACTGTTTGGAAACCTGATCCGCGCCTCATGGAAGGATGAAGGGATTTACGGGATTCCGGCGCAGGTTGGCTTTCCCATACTTTTGGGAAAAGAAGAATATGTATCCGACATGAAAGGGTTAAGCGCCATTGCGGACGGGATAGAGCGGCTTCGCAGGGACAATCCGGGGAAGGATCTGCTGGGAATCTGCTCTGAAAAAGGAATCATGAAAATTTTTGCCTCCGTCAGCGCTCCTTCATGGAAAAAGGCGGACGGGGAGATTGACAGAGACGCCCTTTCGGATTTCCTGACACAGACCAAAAGGATTTATGAGGCGCAGATGGACGGTATCAATGAAAAGAGCGTCGAGAGGTACGATTCCGCCAGCGAATATTCCGTCAGGGACTATGGGGAGGACTGGGAATATGATATTTCTTTTTATGGAGGAATGTCTTTAAACTATATCGGCGGCTATCAGCAGCTATTAATCGGGCTTACCACTTACCCTTACGGCTATTTTGACCTGACCTCCGTGCACAAAGCTAAGGGCTTTGAGGATGCCCGACTTATCCCTCTGGAGGGGCTAAACAAAAAAGTGTTTGTGCCCCAAAGTCTGCTTGGGATTAACGCGGCGTCCGCAAAAAAGGAGTTGGCAGAGGATTTCTTAAAGCTGTTTTTTGGGAAAGAAAATCAATATGCCTTGGGAGGGTTTTCCATTAACCGGGCGGCCCTTGAAGAACTTTTTACGCCGGAGGAGGATTATCTTGGGGAAAATGGCGAGTATGGTTCAATCGGCATGAGCGACGAGGATGGGCTGGAGGTATACATGGATGTGTACGTGGCTACGGAGGACGAACTTTCCGAATTTTACGGCTGGATGGAGTCTATGGATACCCCTTACATAGAGGATCAGATACTGGAAAGAGCGGTGTTTGAGGAAGGTTCAAAATTTATTCTCGGGGAGACGGGACTTGAGGAAGCGCTGGATGCGGTAGAGCAGCGTCTGGCAATTTATATGGCGGAATAGTGTGAAAAAAAGTCCTAAGATGTCAAAAAACGCCATCTAAGAACTTTTAAAGCTTGCAAAGCAAGCTATTTTCACACTTAGAAGAATGCCTTGGAAAACAGGCATTCTTCATCCGGATTTGTGATTCCGCAAAGCGGAATCATGGGGGTTAGTGTGAAGAAAAGAGAAAATATGCGGAAAAAGAAAAGAAGATTTTTTATCCTGTTTGTGTTTCCCGGTTTTTGTGGGATTATGGTGTTTGTCCTGCTTCCGTTTCTGGACGTGGTGAAGCGTTCCTTCACCACGGCTGTGACGGGAGAGTTTAGCGGGGGAAAAAATTATGAGGCTATTTTTCAAAACCAGGCCTTTTTACTTGCAGTGAAAAATACGGTGAGGTTTACCCTGGTGTGCATTCCTATTCTGGTGGCTATGGGGCTTTTGACGGCGCTCTTACTAAGCGGTCTTAAGAAAAGGAGCCTGCTGAAAGCGGCGTATCTGTTCCCTCTTGCCATGCCCACCGCTACGGTGGCGCTGGTGTGGAAGCTGGCCTTTTATGAGCGGGGATTTCTCAACCTTTTCCTCACCCGACTGGGGCTTATGACAGGGTTATGGGGAGAGGTACACGGGGATTATCTTGGCACGGCGGCGGCTTTTTGGGTACTGGTGGGAAGTTATATATGGAAAAATATGGGCTATACGGTGGTTCTCTGGCTGGCCGGTCTTTCGGGAATTTCCGGGGAAATGCTGGAGGCCGCAAAGGTGGACGGGGCAGGAAGCTGGCAGAGGCTTTGTAAGATCACGCTGCCCAATCTTAGGGGAAGTCTCTTTACTATTGTGATTTTATCTTTTTTGAATTCCTTTAAGATCTATCGGGAGGCATATCTGACCGCAGGGGCCTATCCGGATCAGAGTATCTATCTTTTGCAGCATTTATTCAACAATTGGTTCGTAAATCTGGAGCTTGACAAGATGGCGGCGGCAGCGGTGTGTACGGGCGGTGTTTTGATGATTGCAATTTTGGCCCTGCAGAGATTATGGGAGGACGGGTAAGGGATGGATTGGCGGATATTAAAAAAAATTGGCAAGGGGGTAAAGCAGTTTTTTTTATTCATGGCGCTGCTTTTGCCTGCGCTTTTGATAATTTTGCCCATTCTGTTGCTTTTGTCCGGCTCGCTCATGGATACTTGGGAGCTGGGAGGATATATCGGTCCGGCGTTCGCGGATGGAAACGAATTTGTCAGCTGGAAATTTTTGCCGGATTATCCTACCTTTGCAGGATATGGAAAGCTGCTTTTTGAGACGCCTCAGTTTTTTGTGCTGTTTTGGAATTCCATGAAACTGGCGGTATGCATTTTGACAGGGCAGCTTCTTGTGGCGGTTCCGGCAGCCTGGGGCTTTGCAGTGTACCAGGTGAGGGGAAGCAGAGGATTGCTTGCCCTGTATGTGGCGTTGATGCTCCTTCCCTTCCAGGTGACAATGCTTTCCAGTTATCTGGTGCTGAATGAGCTCTCTCTTTTAAATACTCATAAGGCTATTATTTTACCGGCCGTATTTTCCACCTTTCCGGTGTTTTTATCCTACGGCGGATTTAAAAGCATTCCTTATCAAATGCTGGAGGCGGCCAGAGTGGACGGGGCAGGAGAGCTTATCATCTTTGTAAGGCTGGGGCTTCCCCTTGGGAAAAGCGGGCTTTTGTCGGCTATGGTGCTTGGCTTTCTGGAATATTGGAATCTGATGGAGCAGCCAATGGCCTTTTTGGAAGACAAATATTTATGGCCTTTGTCTTTGTACCTGCCGGAGATTACCTGGGGGCAGGCGGGCTTTGCTTTTTGCGCCAGTATAGTCACACTGATTCCGGCGGTGTTTGTGTTTGTGATTGGACAGGATTATTTAGAGCAGGGGATCATTTATTCAGGTCTTAAGGAATAAAGTGTGGGCGGCATGTCGGAAAGTTTGGAAGCAAACTTCCAAACTCTTTATATGTGGCAGCAGGCTATGCCGATTGTACAGGACAACAGGTTATGCCGGCTGTATGCAGGAAATCTAATATTTCACGCGCCTCCTCGGCGTAAAACCCTTCGGAGTGGAGGAAAGGCTGAAAACTTGAATTTTCGACCACGAGATTTGTGTCTGCGCGTTGCTTGGCACAAATTCGTTATGCGCAAAAAAGCAACGCAGAAATGGGGACAAAGATGAAAAAGATGATAGCAGGATTTGGTATCTTTCTGATATTTATGGCGGCATGTACGCTGATTTCCAAGAGCGTGTACGCTTACCGTCTTCCTATGGTAACCACTCTTTGTCCGGAGTCAAAATACGTGGAACATACGGTGGAGGCGGAAGGGCTTGTGATTGCCGGTGGAGAGAAGCCTGTGACGTATTTGCCAGGCTTTCGAATTGCCTCCATGCCGGTACGGGTGGGAGACAGGATAGAGGAAGGGGATGTTTTGTTCCGGATTGATTTGGAAGATTTGGAGGAAATGATGACAAAGAAGGAAGAAGAAATTTCAAAGATATCTCTTCAAATTAATACCATTTTGGAAAATCAGGCCATTGCGGAGCAGAAAAAGGAGCTGGAACTGGCTCGTGCAAGAGAGGATTATGATACCACTGCAAGGATACAGGATACACAGGTGGGACGCGCTCTGGAAAACTATGTACAGGCAGAGAACGAACTGGAAGAAGACTTAAACGGAGAGGATAAGGAGCAAAAAAGCGCTCTGCAAAACGCGGCTTACGGGGAGGCGGATGCAAAGGCCGCACGTGACGAGGCCGTGAAGCAGGCGGAAAGAAGGGTGGAGGATATTCTTTTGCCGGAAAATGTCTCATCTGATCTGGACAGTGCGCAGATGGAACTTTCAGGACTTTTAACGGAGCGAAAGGAACTGCAGCAGATAAAGGACGGACAGGGAATCGTTACGGCGCCCTTTGGCGGTGTGATTACACAAATCCTGGTGGGGACAGGGGGAAGAATCCCGGATACGGCAGTGATGCTTATTTCTGATGAGAGTCTTCCGTGCCAGTTAAAAGTCACCCTTGATAAGGAGCAGAAAAAATATATCAGTCCGGGGGATTCCATTTCGGTAAAGCTGGAAGGGCAGAGCGGGGAGCTGGAAGAAAAGGTGGCTTATCTGGCGGAGAGCAGGGAGGCGGCGGAAAAATACGAGGCATTGGTCGAACTGCCGAAGGAAATGGGGACGCCGGGGGTATCCGGCAGCATTTCCCGCAAAGAGCAGGGGGAAAAGTACAGACTTTGCCTGCCTCCTGCCGCACTCCATGAGTCAGAGAAACAATATTATGTTTATGTGCTGAAACAGAGGGAGGGGATTCTGGGCGAAGAATATTATGTGGACATGGTGAATGTGAAAGTGCTTGACAAAAACGATAGCTGGGCGGCAGTTGAGGAAGGCGTGCTTGACGGAGAGAGCCGGATTATTGTTTCCTCTACGAAGGAGATCCGTAAAGGGGAGACGGTCAGGTGGGAATCTTCATAGGCGCGGTATCACAGGCGAGGAAAAGTATTGTTTTGCTTGACTTACAAATCTCACAGGTGTAATATTTAATAACCGTATTATTTTTTAACATAAATTCCTACAATAGTAAGAATTAAAAATAAAATGGAGGTATTATGAAAAGACGGAGCTATTATTACAACCGGCGGATTGTGAAGTGCAGAAACATTTGGTTTCAACTGGCATATTGGATATTTTTATGTATATTTTTTTTGACAGGCTGTTCGGAAAATCACAGTATGGAAGAAAAGACTTCTGTGGAAGTTGAAAAAGAAGAAACGGAAGAAGAAAAAACAGAGCGGTCGGCGACGGTATCAAGCAGCGGTGTGGCAGAGGAAGACACAGAAGAGACAAAGGCGCATATGGAAGATTTGACAGTGGAACCGGAGCTCGCTTATGCAGACTGGTCGGAATACTTTAACGGTCTGAATGGAACAGCAGTGATATATGATGCTTCTAACAGGCGATATATCATATATAATGATGAACTTGCAGTGACCAGGCGGTCGCCATGCTCCACGTTTAAGATTATATCTTCCCTGACAGCATTGGAAAATAAAATTCTTGATCCGGATACTTCCACCCGGATATGGAGCGGAGAAAAATTTTGGAACGAAGATTGGAATAAAGATATTGATTTCAGCGAAGCTTTTCATACCTCCTGCGTGTGGTACTACAGACAGCTTATAGATGATATCGGTAAGGATATGATGCAAAAAGAGTTGGATAAGCTTCAGTATGGTAACTGCGATATTTCTGATTGGGAAGGGCGATTAAATACGAACAATGACAATCGAGCCCTGACAGGCTTTTGGATTGAATCTTCCTTAATGATCTCCCCCAAAGAGCAGGTGGAAGTAATGGAGCGTATCTTTGGTGAAAAATCAGATTATTCAGAAGAAACGCAAAATGAACTGAAAAAGGTTATGCTGGTATCGGAAAAGGCAGGAACAGATATTTCTATCTATGGGAAAACGGGAATGGGTAAAGCTGATGGCGTTGTAGTTGACGCATGGTTTACAGGATTTGCACAAGGCCTGGATGGGAATCTCTATTTTTGTGTGCGCCTTGGAAGAACCGACGGCATGGATGTATCCAGCTCATTGGCAAGGGAAATAGCTATTCAAATTGTATCAGATTTATAACAGCGGAGTACTAGTCACGTTTTTTTGAAAGGGACCGGATGATAATCTGCAATGTTCAGAATACGTTTTTGCAGTTGCGACACGCTTGCGCTGATCCCGGTTGCAAAAGGGAATGGGTTAAGGGACACCTTTTTTGCACGACGCCCCATAGAATAAGCAGTATAAAACCGATAGTGGAAGGCGTATTGCGGCTGACTTAAAGGAGGGAACGAAGAGCTTCAATTTCAGATTCCGATAGCCTGCCATTGTCAATATAGGCAGAGAGCATAGATGAAATATTGCCGTCATAAAAACGCTTTAAGAAGGTATTGCTTTCCTGCCAGATATACTCGGCTTCGCCTATTAACGGCGTGTACACAAATACCCGGCTTTGCTTTTCATAAGCAAGGGCGCCTTTTGTCACTAAGCGTTTTATCAGCGTCTGTATTGTTTTAGGGCTCTATGTTGTGGTTTTTACCAGACGGTCCGTGATTTCATTTGTGCTGATAGGAGCATACTTCCATACTATCTTCATGACTTCAAATTCGGCTTCCGAAATTTGGGGCAGCGATTTCACAATCTATTCCTCCTTTAGTCTTACACTTGTAATAAAATATTATAAAATACCTTGCAAATGCTGTCAATGATTCTCAAAATCAAATCCCAATTTATATTTTGCAGGCTGTTTTAATCGAGCAGGGAAGGTTTTTTCCCTGATCGCCGCGCGGCCCATGCACCGCTTTAGTGGCATATTTCCTCTGCACGGGCCTGTGCATCAATAAAAAAGAACTGCTTACGCAGCCCTTTTTCGTGAAATTGCATTTCAGCATGATTTCATTTTATATGCAAGATAAAGATTGTAAAGCAGTATTTTTCACAATCGGTTCAAAGTGCTCTTCTAAATATGCCTCCGATGCGGGAACCGATTTGATACAGGAACCATACTCGGAAAGTATATTACATACTTTGTTAAATTCAACGGGCGTATGCGCGCTTTTAGAAAGCACAAGCATATAGGTATTGTCCTTCTGCTTATATAAGGAGTTTACGCCATTATAAAAACCGGATAGAACATGCGCAAGGTCGGTAATTTCCCGAAGGGATTTAAAGGTATAAATTCTGGTAAGCTCCATGGAAACCGCCGTGTCGGAGAGCTTCTTTTGGAGAGCGTTTTTAAAGGAACGTTTTGCGTTTTCCGCTTCCTGGCCTGCCTGCTGCGCCTGGGGAGTATTTCCCGCCGAAGGGCTTGCCTGCGCTTTGCTGTTTTGAATCTTCCTGAACAAATCAAGGACGTCATCCGCCCCCTCGGCTATGGTATCAAGCACATCATCTAAGGTACTGTCTTCCTCGTGGACAGATGGGGCAAACTTTGAAAAACGGGTGTCCAGCTCGTCGGGATCTTCCACCTTCGTGATAATCAGGACGATACACTCGGAATTTAAGGGAATCGCTTCTATCATCAAGGGAATGTCTTCCGCTTCAAATCCAAATTCAAAGGATGCCTGTTGCATCATATCACGGAATAAATCTTTGGCCTTTTCGGTACCATAAGCAAGTTCGCTGAGTTTTAACTCTCTGTCCGCTAAGTCTTCCCTGGTAAGAGTACAGCGAATCTGATGATCGTTAACTTTTTCTATTTTCATTATTATCACATCCTCACTATTAAGATACTGTTATCCTGCCGTTTGGTGACACTTGCAGTCACTTAAAATTATATTATACTTTGTGCGAATTTAAGTCAATAGGGCAAAAAAACAGTTTAAAAAAATTTAATAAACGCGTTTCGTTTTTATATTTTAGCCGGAATTTGTTAAAAATATATAAAATTATCGTAAAAATACTTGCAAAAATTGGCAATTAATCCTATAATTTTCCTGTGAGATGCTTCCGGATAAATCCTGTATCGGGAGGAGGCATGAAAGAGTACAATTTATTTATACGAATCTAAGCAAATTTAATCAAGAAAAGCCCGGCCATAACAGATTCCATGGGAGGATTCTGTTTCAAGGAAGGGATGTCTAACAGGCTTTGTGCTTGTCGCGAATATTTCTATAGATTTTCATCTGTTATAATTCACCCCTATTGGAAGTTCGCAGCGGTAGTCAATTTTAGATACGTATCCGGCGTCTTACCTGTTTTTATTATCGTCATTAATAAAAAAACTATAACGGTTTCAAGATTAATTTATCCCTTTGACACGACATATCACGGAATCCTTTTGGAAATTGTCAAAAGTTGTATCTTGAAATCTCAGGGAGAAAAAATGACTTCGGAAAATAAAATAAATTCCAGATCTCTGAAGGAACAGCTTGAAAGTATGGAAAAGAAAGGTGTCAAATTGTATTTAAACGGCGCTCCGTCCACTACGGATTATATTGTCAGAAATTGTGTAAATGAGGATACCATTTATATGCCGGACTATGTGACGGATGAGAATGGAAAGGTGAAGGAAATCAGATATGACAGGATTTCCACAAATGACGCTTCCGGTCTGACGCGCAGGGGGAAGGCGGGAAGAAAAATCAGGTAACGGAAAGCCCCTTATAAAAATGCCGAATAATTCCCGAAGGCCCATAGCCTTTGCGGCGGCGGTCAGATACTTATGAGACGCTTCGCATCTCTATAAGCAAGTCCGTCCGGTTCGCAGCCCGCGAAAATAAAATGTTGGAAAAAGTCAAAATTGATAATGACGGTGTAGGAATAGTCTGCTATAATATAGGGCGATTGGAGGTTACATGGATGAAGAAAAAAATAGTGCCTGTTTTAATAGCAATCGCCCTTATTATCGTGATAGCAGGGATAAGCGTAGGGGCGAAGTTGTTAGAGAGATATTCCTATACAAAAGCGCGCGCGGATTTGAATGCTTATTTTGATATGGGGGGAGATACGGACGTGGCAATTGTGCTGCAGGATGAGATGATTGAGCAGAGGGCAGCTCTTTTTGACGGCATTTATTATCTGGATTTAAACACAGTTCATACTTATTTTAATGATCGCTTTTATGAGGATAGAGGAGAAGGACTTTTATTGTATACGGTTCCTGACGACATTATTCGCACGGTAATTGGCAGTAATGAGGCGGCGGATCAAAATGGGACGGAAACTTTTTCTTATATACCGGCAAGATATGAGGGAGAGACCCTTTATGTGGCGTTGGATTATGTGAAACGCTATACCAATTTTTCTTATGAGGGATTTACGGAGCCGAATCGTCTGCAGATTTATACGGTGTGGGAAGAAAGACAGGTGGCAGACGTCAAAAAGAACACTGCCGTGAGAGTGTTAGGCGGTGTAAAGAGTGAAATCCTTGCAGACGTTAAAAAAGATGATGAACTTATTATCCTTGAACAGATGGATACCTGGAGCAAGGTTAAGACCCGGGATGCCGTCATCGGATATGTGGAAAATAAACGGCTGGGCGAGCCCAGAAGTGAAGAGCCCCTTCCGGTGAATGACTATGAGGAACCGGAATATACCAGCATAACAAGGGATTATAAAATTAATCTGGGATGGCATGTGGTGGCAAGCGTGGCCGGAAACGACACCCTTGATGAAGTGACGGCTAAAACGAAAGGGCTTAATGTGATATCCCCCACCTGGTTTATGCTAAGCGACAACGAGGGAAATTTTACCAGCTTTGCCAGCCAGGACTATGTGGACAAGGCCCATAACAAAGGGCTTGAAGTCTGGGGGCTGGTGGAAAATATTGCTTATGGGGACAGCATTGATATGTATGAGATCCTTTCCTCCACAACAAAGCGGGCCAAGTTGATTGACGGCCTTATGGAAATGGTATTTACCTATGGGCTGGATGGGATTAATGTGGACTTTGAGCAGATCAGTACGGACTGCGGGGAGCATTATATTCAGTTTATAAGGGAACTGTCCATACCCTGCAGGGCGAATGGCATTGTACTGTCGGTGGATAATTACGTGCCGAGAGGTTATAATGACCATTATGACAGGCAGGAGCAGGGCGTGGTAGCAGATTATGTGATTATTATGGGCTATGATGAGCATTATGCAGGAAGCCCGCAGGCCGGGAGCGTAGCTTCCATTGATTTTGTAGAGGAGGGTATCGCTAAGACGGTGGAGCAGGTTCCTCCAAATAAAGTTATTAACGCGCTCCCCTTCTATACCAGAATTTGGGAGACAAAGGATGGCTCTCTTAGCAGCCAGGCGGTGGGCATGGATATGGCGCAGGAATATGTGCGCGCCCATAACATCCAGACGGAATGGAGCGAGGAAACCTGTCAGAATTATGGGGAGTATACGGAGGGCGGAAGCCTGTATCAGGTATGGTTGGAGGATGAACGTTCCATAGAGGTTAAGCTCAATATTATGGATAATTATAACATTGGCGGGGTGGCATGCTGGCGCCTTGGTTATGAAAAAGCAGAAATATGGGATGTCATTGGCGCGTATCTGAGCCGTTAACCGTCAATTAAAATCTTTCCTGTTTGATGAGAGATAAGGATAAGCCGTAGGGTATACCTGCGGCTTATTTTTCATACATTTTAGAGAAATCTAAGATAAGCGGTATCGTAATATGACAGACAACCAAAATAAAATCTTAAAGCTGGTGATGGTAGGAATTTTGATGGTTTCCATGTTTGTGGTGGCAAGGCAGGGGGCCGCCTATGTGGATTCCATGAAGGTGAAAAATGAAAGGGATATTTGCATAGTGATAGACGCGGGACATGGGGGCGCTGATCCGGGCAAAGTGGGCATTAATGATCAATTGGAAAAGGACATTAACTTACAAATTGCATATAAATTAAAGATGTTTTTACAGGCAGAGGGGATCAACGTGGTGATGACCAGGGAAGGGGACGGCGGTTTATATGACGAAGGCGCTTCTAATAAGAAAGTACAGGATATGAAAAAAAGGCTGGAAATTATTGAAAAGGCGGAACCTGTATTGGTAGTTAGCGTCCATCAGAACAGCTACCATGAGGAATACGTGAAGGGAGCTCAGGTTTTTTATTATGAAACCAGCGATAAAAGCAAGCAGCTTGCAGAGCTTTTACAGGAACAGCTTCGTAGCCTTTCGCCTGAAAATAAAAGAGTGGCAAAAGGAAATGACAGTTATTTCCTCCTGAAAAAAACGACTAAGCCGATTGTTATTGTGGAGTGCGGTTTTTTGTCTAACAGGGAGGAGGCTGCTCTATTATCCACGGATATCTATCAGGAAAAATTAGCGTGGAACATTTATATGGGAATCGAAAAGTATTTAAATGGAGTTAAGGCCAGGACTAATGGCGGCTGATGCGGTTCTTTAAATGATTCCGGCGGGAAAGCGTCGTAACTATTCGGCCAGGCATGCGCATTTACTGCGCAGACCGTAAGAAAGCGTCAAGTATGCCAGGAGAATCCACGATTAAGTATTGACAGTCCGGTTCTTAAATGATAAATCATATAGTGAAGATAAGATAAAGACTAAAAGCGGGAATTTTTCACTATGATTTGGGCTGCCTTAGAGGGCGGTAAGGGGACTGGAATGAAAAGATATGAAAAAAGACGCCGGAAATCGGGCTTTAAAATGGTTATTATTTTTCTGCTGGTGTTCCTGCTGGTATTATTGGGCGGTTGGTATTACATTGTGGGCAGGCTGTATGGGAAAATGCATTATCAGGAAGCGGAAGGCTATGGGGATCAGCCATGGAAAAAGGACGGAGTCGTCAATATTTTGCTGATTGGAAATGATTCCCGGGAAAACGGAGAGGACGGCAGATCAGACGCTATGATATTACTTTCCATCAGCGATAAAACAAAGAGTATTTATATGACTTCTATTTTGCGGGATATTTACGTGGATATTCCCGGGCACGATGGCAACCGGTTAAATGCAGCCTATGCATTTGGAGGACCAAAGCTTCTTATGGAGACGATTGAACAGAATTTTGATATAGACGTAAACCGCTATGTGCTTGTAAATTTTGAAGCGTTTGCCGCCCTTGTAGATGCTGTAAATGGCGTGGATTTAGAACTTTCGGCACAGGAAATAGAATATGTCAATGCCTATCTGGTTGAGTACAACATACTTACAAACCGGGCGGAGGGGACGGATTATATGGATACCGGCGCAAGCGGTATGGTGCATTTAAACGGGCCTCAGGCGCTTGCTTACAGCAGGAACAGGTATATGGGGACGGATTTCGGGAGAACGGAAAGGCAGAGGAAAGTTTTGGGAGCGGTGATTGAAAAGCTGCCGACGGCAGTTTTGGCAGGGCCTGAAAAAATAGTGGATGGTATTTTGCCCAATCTTACCACAAACCTTACAAAGAAGGAATGCTTTTTGCTTAGCCTTCAGGCCGGGAAGTTTTTGCTCTATGAAAACAGCCAGGGGAGCATCCCTTTAGAGGGAAGCTATCGTCCGGTGGAAATTCGGGGAATGTCGGTACTGGAAATTGATTTTGAGCAAAATAAGGACTGGCTGAACGAGCACATTATAGGTAGCCAAAGCAAGTAAAATGTGATAAAGTAATGATGAAATGGGGGTTTAGGGCAAAGCAGCCCTAAAGCTTACGTGATGAATACGGAGATTATTAAAATAGAAGAAGAAAATATAGACAGGCAGGCAATCGTAAGGGCGGGTGAGATTATCAGGGCCGGCGGGCTGGTGGCGTTTCCAACGGAAACGGTGTATGGGCTTGGAGGAGATGCATTAAACGCATCTTCCTCGGAAAAGATATATGCCGCCAAGGGGAGACCTTCGGACAATCCCTTAATTGTGCACATTGCAAAGATGGAGGCCCTTCCTTTTCTGGTAAGAGAGGTTCCCAAGGACGCCTGTAAACTGGCAGAGAGGTTTTGGCCCGGCCCTCTTACGATGATTTTTAACAAGTCAAAGTATGTTCCGGCTAAAACAACAGGCGGGCTTGAGACGGTAGCGGTACGGATGCCTTCTAATAAGGTGGCAAAAGCGTTTATTGAAGAAGCGGGTGGCTATGTGGCGGCTCCTAGCGCTAACCGGTCAGGGCGGCCAAGCCCTACGTTGGCGAAATATGTGATTGAGGATTTGGACGGAAGGGTGGAGATGATCATCGACGGAGGGGAAGCGGTTATTGGGCTGGAATCCACTATCGTTGATTTGACGGAAGAAAAACCGATGATCTTAAGACCTGGCTATGTGACAGCGGAAATGCTGGCAAGCGTGATAGGAAATGTGGAGACGGACAGGGCAATTATGGATGAAGCCTGCGACAAAGCGCCTAAAGCTCCCGGCATGAAATACAGGCATTACGCGCCTAAGGGCGGGCTGACGATTGTGGAAGGACAGGCATGGCAGGTGGAGCAATATATCAATGAACGGCTTAAGGAATGCAAGGCCGGGGGGAAGAAGACAGGAGTGATAGCCACCGACGAAACGGCTTTGCACTATCAGGCGGACAGTGTAAAGAGTGTGGGAAAACGGAAGGAAAAAGAGCAGATTGCAAAGGGACTGTTCCGCATCCTCAGAGAGTTTGATGATGAAGATATACAGGTTATTTTTGCGGAAAGCTTTGAACGGCAGGGAGTGGGAGCCGCAATTATGAACAGGCTCCTGAAGGCAGCGGGCCATCAGGTGGTCACTCCGGAAAGTAAGCTTTGAGAATATGGGTGGCATATCCGGATAATATCGTTTACTAAATCTGATGGCGTCAGGCGTTTTGACAGGCCTGGCAGGACAGAAATTAGTTTTTCGGTTAAGGGAGGAAAAGAAATGTTGGCATTAGGCAGCGATCACGGCGGATATGATTTAAAGCGCCAGGTGATGGAGCATTTAAAGGAAAGAGGAATTGCCTGTAAGGATTTTGGGTGCTATGATAAGGAGTCCTGTGACTATCCTGATTTTGGAAAGGCAGCTGCAAGGGCGGTGGCTTCAGGCGAATGCGACAAAGGCATCGTGGTATGTACCACAGGAATCGGGATATCCATTGTGGCAAACAAGGTGCCGGGGATACGCTGTGCGCTCTGTACGGATCCTTATCTTGCAAAGATGACAAGACTGCATAATAATGCCAATATGCTTGCCCTTGGCGGCGGAGTTACAGGAAAAAATCTGGCATTTGAAATAGTAGATACCTTTTTAGATACGGAATTTTCCCAGGGGGAAAATCATATACGGAGAATAAGCAAGCTGGAAAATTAAGAAAGGAACGCAGGGGTTCGGCATATGGAGAGCATAAAGATAAGAAAAGCTGGAAATAAAAGGATTGCGGCTGTTATGGCAGCAGTTCTTTTGATATGCGCTTTTCCCTTGACAGCGTATGCTGACAAGATATCGGATCTGGAAAAGGAAATTAACGAACGAAAAGAAGAAAAAGAGCAGACAGAAAATGAAATTAATTCAAGAAAAGATGAGCTGGAGGATTTAAATGAGGCTGCGGAGGGCCTGAAAGGACAGCTCAACAATTTAAATTCGGAGCTGACGGCAGTCAGCAATAATTTGGCCGAGCTTGAAGAAAAGATAGCTGATAAGAATGCGGAGATAGAAACCACGGAAAAGGAATTGGAGGAGGCCTGGGAAAAGGAAGGCGTCCAATATGAAGCCATGAAAAAGCGAATCCAGTTTATGTATGAAAAAAGGGATTACATTATGATGGAAATGCTTTTTGGGTCGGCAAGCTTTGCAGAGCTTTTAAACCGCCAGGATTATATAGAGAAGCTTTCGGAGTATGACAGAAAACAGCTTGATGCTTTTATTGCCATAAGGGAAGAAATTCAGGAAAAAGAGGCGCAGCTTGTGCAGGAGAAAAAAGATTTGGACGAGCTGAAAGTTTCCGTGGAGGCGGAGCAGAGCCGCTTCAAGGGCCTTGTAGGGCAGGTATCAGGGGAAATAAACAGTACCCAGCAGGAGATGGATCAGACGGAAGCGGAGATGCTGCAGTATGAAAAGGCGCTGGAGGAACAAAAAAGCGATATAGCCAGACTGCAGGAGGAGCTGGCGGAGGAAAGAAGGCTTTCCCAGTTAGCGGCACAGTCGGCATGGCGGAACATATCGGATATTTCTTTCGCAGAAGGAGATCGGTATCTGCTGGCGAACCTGATTTACTGCGAAGCGGGCAATCAGCCTTATGAAGGGCAGGTTGCCGTGGGAGCAGTGGTTATGAACCGTGTCATGAGCTCCGTATTTCCGGACACAGTGGTGGGCGTGATTTACCAGAATAAGCAGTTTTCGCCGGTTGCCAGCGGACGTCTTGCCCTGGCTCTTGCGGAAAACCGCGCTACGGACGCCTGCTACAGGGCGGCGGATGCGGCTATGGGGGGAGCCACTACGGTAGGAAATTGTCTGTTTTTCAGAACGCCTATTGAGGGGCTTACGGGTACCAGGATTGGCGGACATATCTTTTATTAATAAGAAGGGCTGTTGCAAAAAAAGCGGATTCACACAATAGGCGTCCATATACCAGAGAGCCGGACGCCTGTTGCAGAACCGCCGCATTTTACGAGAGCCCTTTATATTATGTATTTTTTCAGGGTGTCAAATTTGCCGGAATAGATAATTTTCAGCAGCCTGTCCAAACGGTTGAGACTGGACTTTAATGTGTCTAAGCTGATGGAGCGGGATTCTAATGCCGTGACAAGCTCGTCCAAATCCACCACCTTAACGAATCCGTCAGGGTATATTATGACATCCGCTAAAAGATCTGTCACTATCAGACGGTTGTCGGAAGAATGATAATCAAAATCTATAATATCACAATACCAGTACAAAAGATTATCATCCGCATCACAAAATTTACTGACTTTAAAACCTTCCTTTAAAAAATAGCAGGAGGTGCCGTGATGAAGGTCTTTTTTGGGGTGAAGGGCGCGCCATGAGGTAATGATGCGCTCCTCGTCGCAGGAAAGGATGATATCGTCCTTAAGAGGAATGCATTCTTCCGGTATAATGCGTCTGCGGTATAAAATGGGATTGATCATAGAGCCTCCTTTACAGGAATGAAAGATTATTGAAAATTTTACTCTTAGACAGCGGGAAAGTCAACGAATTTGAATCAATGGAAAGGCTAAAAAATTTTTTGATGATTTTCCGGGGCGAATAAATGCCGGGTAAATGGCGGAAATGAATTTTCAAACACGCTCTAGACAGGAAAGAAGAAAATGGGTATAATTAGGATTGAGTGTAAATGGGATAAGGTACATAGAAAGGAGAGGTTTGGAAGTAATCTTCCGGACTTTTTATGGATGGCGGTATCGCAAGCGTTTCTTACGATAGGCAAAGGGAGAATCATGTGAAATTTAATCGAAAAGTATATCAGGCGCTGACAATGATAGGACAATTCGGAATCAACATGCTGGTCCCTGTTTTTCTTTGCTCCTTTCTGGGAATATTTCTGGATGGCAGGCTGGGAACAAATTTTCTGGTAATCGTATTCTTTTTTATAGGGGCGATTGCAGGAGGATATAATATTTACCGCTTTGCCAGAGGAATTTTTGCAAGTGAGAGTGAGCAGTCGGCTTACCTCCATGGAAGCGGAAAAAGCAGGGGGAATGTGGATGAAAGAAAAAATCATCAGAATAAACAGGACTCTGTTTGAGCTTGAGGTGGGCATTCTAATCTTTGGAGTGGCGTGCCAGTTTTTTGTGTTTTTGACAAAAGACAAAGCGGGATACTCTCTGGGGCTTTGGCTTGGGATATTGACGGCGGCCGTGAGCGCATTTCATATGTGGTGGTCTTTAGACCGGGCCCTTGATTTCCCTGAAAAAGAGGCAGTTAAGTCCTTAAGTACCCATAATATACTCAGGTACGGCTTTATTGTAGCCGTATTTGCGCTGATTGCCATAAGTGGGAAAGCCAATCCCCTGTCCGCATTTTTGGGGATTATGGGACTTAAGGCGTCAGCTTATATGCATTTTATTACCCAAAAGGTAAGCAAAAAAATTTACGGCGGGGAAGATGTTCCGGCGCCGGTCAAAGAACCTGCCGACGGGCAGGATATGTAAGGAGGTGAGGATATGGGGCAGGGAATTTTATTATCCGGCAGTACGGAAGTGGATTTTATGATTCACGGAGTCTTTTCCTATGAGCTGTTTGGCCAGACAGTGTGGATAACCACAACGCATGTGTGCGTGCTGATCGTTATGCTGATTATAATAGGTTTTTGCATAGCGGCAAACCGGGCGGTTAAACATGCCACGGAGGTGCCCGGAGCATTTCAGAATGTGATAGAGCTCATCGTGGAAATGCTGGATGGGATGATTGGCGGCGTAATGGGCAAGCAGGCGGTTAGATTTAGAAATTATATCGGAACGATCTTTATCTTTATCCTGTTTAGCAATATTTCCGGGCTTTTGGGTCTGCGCCCGCCTACTGCGGATTACGGCGTTACCTTTGCGCTTGGAATTATCACATTTACATTAATTCACTTTAACAAGTTTAAGTACCAGAAGGTCTCCGGCGTGCTGAAGGGATTGTGTGAACCGTGGCCGATATGGGCGCCAATCAATATTATCAGCGATTTGGCGGTACCCGTGTCATTGTCGCTTCGTTTGTTCGCCAATATTTTATCGGGAACAGCGATTATGGCATTGATTTATGCACTACTCAGTAAAGTGGCAATCATATGGCCGGCGGCGCTTCACGTATATTTCGACCTGTTTTCAGGCGCAATCCAGACATATGTATTCTGTATGCTGACAATGACTTACATTACAGATGCATGTAATACCGGGGAGTAGAAAGTTCTTCAATATGCCTTGTATAGGGCTGCCGGTGCAGGCGGGGAACAAAAACAGGTAATAAATTTGTTCCGCCTTTTGGAGGCGGAACAAAGGTTTAAAATATATTAAAATTATGACAAGTATTTTAAGGAGGAAACAAAAATGGATTTTAATTCAAACTTTATCTTAGGTTGCTCGGCAATTGGTGCAGGTCTGGCAGTTATTGCAGGTATCGGACCTGGTGTAGGCCAGGGTATTGCGGCAGGTCATGCGGCGGCGGCAGTGGGAAGAAATCCCGGTGCAAAATCTGATATCACTTCCACAATGTTACTTGGTCAGGCGGTTGCGGAGACCACCGGTTTGTATGGTCTGCTTGTGGCGATTCTTCTGTTATTCGTAAGACCTCTGATGGGCGCAGCGCAATAAGAAAGGAATATTCTTTTGGCTGTAGCAATCTGTCCCCGACGAAGGTTTCCGGTGGAGAATCTTTAGGGAGTATTTCTGCATAGAACCTCTGCGGAGACGGTATTGACAGTACAAATTGTGGAAAGGAGGTTTACGGATGGAACCCAGATTGTTTGACCTTGACCTGCAGCTTTTGGCGGATTCGGCGCTTATGATCATTGCGGTTATGGTGCTCTTTGGCGTGGCGTCTTATTTCCTGTTTAATCCCGTAAGGGAAATGCTGGCAAAAAGACAGGCCAAAATAAAGGGCGAGCTGGACAGCGCGGCTAAGGATAAGGAAGATGCGGCCGAGCTTAAAAAGCAGTATGAAGAAAAGCTTAAGGACATCGACAGGGAAGCGGAAGAAATTTTAAGCGATGCCAGAAAACGCGCTTTGGAAAATGAGAACAAGATTGTAGCTGAGGCAAAGGAAGAAGCTGCAAGAATTATTGAAAGGGCCAAAGTGGAAGCCGAACTGGAGAAGCAAAAGGCAGCGGATGATGTGAAACGCGAGATGGTAGTGCTTGCATCCATGATGGCCGGTAAGGTGGTAAAGGCATCTATTGATACGACCATACAGGAAAGCCTGATAAATGAGACATTGAAGGAAATAGGTGAGAGCACATGGCAAAGCTAGTTGGTACAACATATGGAGAAGCTTTGTTTGAGCTGGCAGTGGAAGAAGGAAGGGAAGCGGAATTTTTAGAGGAGATTACCCAGCTGAAAGAGCTGCTGCTTGCCAATCCTGCTTTTGGGAAGCTTATGAACCACCCTAAGATCTTAAAGGAAGAAAAGCTTAAAGTGCTTGGGGAGGTTTTTGAGGGCCGTATCTCAAAAGAACTGCTTGGATTTCTGCATTTAGTAGTGAGTAAAGACAGGTATGGGGATATTTACGCCATACTGGATTACTTTATAGATGCGGTAAAAGAGCTTAAGGGAGTGGGGGTTGCGTATGTGACCACAGCCCTTGATTTAAACGAAGCAAAAAAGAAAGAAATAGAAGCAAAGCTGCTCTCAACCACGTCCTTTAAAGAGATGGAAATGCATTATCAGGTGGAGGAAGACCTGATTGGAGGCATGGTAATCCGTATTGGGGACAGGGTAGTGGACAGCAGCGTAAAAAATAAGCTGTCAGGCTTACAGCGTGAGCTTTTAAAGGTACAGCTTTCATAGTAACCAGAAAAGAAAGGTGCGTAAGAACCATGAATTTAAGACCGGAAGAAATCAGTTCTGTTATCAAAGAGCAGATTAAAAGATATGCTTCAGAGCTTGAAGTTTCAGATGTCGGTACCGTTATTCAGGTTGCCGACGGTATTGCCCGTGTACATGGTCTGGAAAACGCAATGCAGGGTGAGCTTCTGGAATTCCCCGGAGAAGTATACGGAATGGTGCTGAATTTGGAAGAGGATAATGTAGGCGCCGTACTTCTTGGAAGTCAGAAAAATATCAACGAGGGCGACACGGTAAAGACTACCGGCCGCGTTGTTGAGGTTCCTGTAGGCGATGCCATGTTGGGGCGCGTAGTAAATGCCCTTGGCCAGCCCATTGATGGCAAGGGTCCCATACAGACAGATAAGTATCGTAAAATAGAGAGAGTTGCATCCGGCGTTATCACCAGAAAATCGGTTGACACGCCGCTGCAGACAGGTATTAAGGCTATCGACTCCATGGTGCCCATCGGAAGGGGACAGCGTGAGCTGATCATTGGGGACAGGCAGACAGGTAAGACTGCTATTGCCATTGATACCATCATCAATCAAAAAGGACAGGGCGTAAATTGTATTTACGTTGCCATTGGCCAGAAGGCGTCCACGGTAGCTTCTATTGTTAAGACATTGGAAGAATCCGGCGCTATGGCTTACACTACGGTAGTGGCGGCGACAGCCAGTGAGCTTGCGCCCCTGCAGTATATAGCGCCTTATTCAGGCTGCGCGATTGGCGAGGAATGGATGGAAAAGGGAGGAGACGTACTGGTTGTTTATGATGACCTTAGTAAGCATGCGGCCGCATACCGTACCCTTTCCCTGCTCCTTAAACGTCCCCCCGGACGTGAGGCATATCCCGGCGACGTATTTTACCTGCATTCAAGGCTCCTTGAGCGTGCGGCAAGAATGAGTGAAGAATATGGCGGCGGATCTCTTACCGCGCTTCCAATTATTGAAACGCAGGCGGGGGATGTATCTGCCTATATTCCTACCAATGTTATTTCGATTACGGACGGTCAGATTTATCTGGAAACAGAAATGTTTAACTCCGGTTTTCGTCCTGCCGTTAATGCAGGCCTTTCCGTATCCCGTGTAGGCGGCGCGGCGCAGATTAAGGCTATGAAAAAAATTGCTGCGCCTATCCGTGTGGAGCTTGCTCAGTACAGAGAGCTGGCAGCTTTTGCACAGTTTGGTTCGGAATTAGACGCGGATACCAAGGAAAAGCTGGCACAGGGCGAGAGGATTAAGGAGATTTTAAAACAGCCTCAGTACAAACCTATGCCGGTACAATATCAGGTTATCATTATCTATGCGGCAACCAACAAATACCTGCTGGATGTGCCTACCAGTGACATCACAAGGTTTGAGGATGAATTTTTTGAGTTTATTAATACCAAATATCCACAGGTACCAAATGCAATCGCTGAAGAAAAGGTGATTTCCGATTCGACGGAAGAAACATTAAAGAAAGCAATTGAAGAGTTCAAAGCAGCGTTTTTAAAATAAAAAAATGAAAAATCAAAGATTTTTCATTTAACAAATTTGAGCTGACGCCTAAATTTGTGCTTGTGTCCCAAGTTACGGGTGTCAGGTAGCACGGAGGTTAAGTAATATGGCTTCAATGCGTGATATAAAAAGGCGTAAGGGAAGTATTCAAAGTACCCAGCAGATTACCAAGGCCATGAAGCTTGTTTCCACTGTTAAGCTGCAGAGAGCAAAGCAAAATGCAGAGAAATCGGGAAACTATTTCCATTGCATGTTCGATACGGTAAACTCAATCCTGAAAAAAACAGGCAGTCTGGATCATAAGTATTTAAAATCCGGCGCTTCGGGCAGGAAGGCTGTGATTGTGATCACATCCAACAGAGGATTGGCCGGAGGCTACAACTCTAATGTAATCAAGCTGATTACAAGGGGGGAGCTTGCAGGCGAGGATCTGATCATTTATGCAGTGGGTAAAAAGGGCCGGGAAGCGCTGCAAAGGCAGTATGAAGTGAGGGCCGATTATTCGGATGTGATTGAAGAGCCTGTTTATGCAGATGCAATGGTAATCAGCAGAGATGTGCTTGAGGGATTTTCCAGAGGCGAGATTAGCGAGATTTATCTTGCGTATACGGCGTTCAAAAATACGGTTGTTCATATTCCCACTCTTTTAAAGCTTCTTCCTGTGGCAATCAATAAGGAACCGGAGGCAGCAGGAGAAGGGGAGGAAACTTCCGTAAGTGATGACAGGGCGCCTATGAATTTTGAACCGGAGGATGAGGAGGCTTTAAATCTGCTCATACCCAAGTATATAACCAGTCTGATTTATGGCGGCATGATCGAGGCGGTAGCCAGCGAGAACGGCGCCAGAATGCAGGCTATGGATTCCGCGACCAGCAATGCGGAAGAAATGATAGAAAATTTGACACTGCTGTACAACAGAGCGCGTCAGGGCTCCATTACACAGGAGCTGACAGAGATTATTGCGGGTGCAAATGCAATTTCCTAAAAGCGATTCTTCTGAAATGGTGCATGTATTATTTATACCGCAAAGCGACATGTCGGGAAGTGTGAAGAAAAAGTTCTAAGGCGTCAAAAAAGCCGCCTGAGAACAATGAATGATAACATTGGCTCGGCCTGAAATCAGGCCGGACAGGAATGGAGGAGAAATGGCAGATATAAATACGGGCAAGAATAGCTGCTCGGGAAAAATTACACAGATTATCAGTGCCGTTCTGGATATAAAATTTACAGATGGCAGACTGCCGGAAATCAACGAAGCAATCAAGATTCCTCTCAAAGACAAGGAGGAGCTTATTGTGGAAGTGGCGCAGCATCTGGGTGATGATACGGTCAGATGTATTGCCATGGGCTCTACGGATGGTCTGGTGAGAGGAATGGAGGCGATTGCAACAGGCGCCCCTATCAGCGTACCGGTTGGGGAGAATACCCTGGGACGTATTTTTAACGTTCTTGGTAAGCCTATTGACAATAAGCCTGCGCCGGAGGGCGTAACTTTTGAACCGATTCACAGGCCCGCTCCGGAATTTGTGGAGCAGTCCACGCAGCAGGAGCTTTTGGAGACAGGTATTAAGGTAGTAGATTTGCTTTGCCCTTACCAGAAGGGCGGTAAGATTGGTTTGTTCGGAGGCGCGGGCGTTGGCAAGACCGTCTTAATCCAGGAGCTGATTCGTAATATTGCTACGGAGCACGGTGGATATTCCGTATTTACCGGCGTTGGAGAGAGAACCAGAGAAGGAAATGACCTTTACCATGAAATGATGGAATCAGGGGTTATTGATAAAACTACGATGGTATTTGGCCAGATGAACGAGCCCCCCGGAGCCAGAATGAGGGTTGGCCTTTCAGGACTTACCATGGCGGAGTATTTCCGTGATAAGGGCGGAAAGGACGTCCTTCTTTTCATTGATAATATTTTCCGTTTTACCCAGGCAGGTTCGGAAGTTTCGGCTCTGCTTGGACGTATGCCTTCCGCGGTAGGATATCAGCCTACTTTGCAGACGGAAATGGGCGCTCTTCAGGAAAGAATCACTTCCACAAGAAATGGTTCCATCACATCCGTACAGGCCGTATATGTGCCTGCGGACGACCTTACGGATCCTGCGCCTGCCACTACATTTGCCCATCTGGATGCGACCACCGTTTTGTCCAGAGCAATTGTAGAGCTTGGTATTTATCCTGCGGTGGATCCTCTTGAGTCCACATCCAGAATTTTGGACCCCAGAATCCTTGGCGAGGAGCATTATCAGGTTGCCAGAGGCGTACAGGAAATTCTTCAGAAGTATAAGGAGCTGCAGGATATTATTGCAATCCTTGGTATGGATGAATTGTCAGAGAGCGATAAACTGGTGGTTTCCCGTGCAAGAAAGGTACAAAGATTCTTATCCCAGCCTTTCTTCGTGGCAGGACAGTTTACCGGACTTCCCGGGAAGTATGTACCGATTAACGAAACGGTCCGCGGCTTCAAGGAAATTTTGGAAGGTAAGCATGACGAAGTACCGGAAAGCTATTTCTTAAATGCCGGAGGTATTGATGACGTACTTGCCCGCATGAAATAATTACGGGGAGGAAGCAGATGGCAGACAATAATTTATTTACCTTAAGAATCATTACCCCTGAGCGTGTGTTTTATGAGGGAGAGGTTTCTATGGTGGAGTTTAATACCACCGAGGGTGAAATTGGTATTTATAAAAAGCATGTTCCCACTACGGTGATCGTTAGCCCGGGCATTATGACAATCACAGAGGCGGAAGGAACAAAAGTGGCGGCGCTTCATGCCGGCTTTGCGGAAATCCTGCAGGATAAGGTGATTATTTTGGCGGAGATTATTGAGTGGCCGGAGGAAATTGACGTAGAGCGCGCCAAGGCGGCCAAAAACCGCGCCGAAGAAAGGATTCGCAGCAAGACGCCTGAGACGGATCTTATGCGCGCCGAAACAGCGTTGCAAAGGGCATTGGCGCGTATCCATGTTATAGGATGACCGATTTAATCGGACACGGAGCGCGGAGCGTGTATGTGGGCTTAGGATACAAAGGAAAAACAAGCGGTTTCCCAGGAACCGTAACAAGGGGCAGGAGTTTAAGCATACTGCCCCTTTTTTGCACATGAAATCCGAAAGGCGCATATGATAGTCATAAAGAAGTGAAGGAAGCTATCCATATGTATGATCGCAAAATTTTGCCCTTTTATATGACATATCCACTGCCTGTTTATTATGAGGAAGAAGATTCTATCATCAGAGATTTGGAATATATGCAGCAGATGTATCCGTCGGAGGCCAGGCGGTATCAAAAAACCATAAGCGGTATTTTGGATAAACTGGATTATGAGGGCAGCATGATTTATGACGAATACCCGGATAAGTGGCAGGTATATAAGCTGTCCAAAGATATAGCGGATCGAATTAAAAGAGAGGAAGAAAAAGAAAATCCCGATCAGGAATTTCCTGCGGAAAAATGGCAATGGCTGGGGGATCTGGTTCAGATTCTGCTGTGCTATGAAATTTATAAAAGAAGACATAATACCAGGAAAGGAATTCTCAGGTTCTGATAAATTTTTGGTTGAGGTTTTGTAGTTAAATAAGTAAAATATAGTCATGACGCCAAGTTATGGCTATATTTATGCACACCATACAGCGGCAATATGCCGCTAAAGCGGCGTACGAGCCGTAAAGCAGGCAGAAAGAAAACATTTCCTGTTAATTGTATGAGAAGAGATTTAAGCGGAAACATGGGTGACACACTTATTAGTGCAGTACCGCAGGCAAGGCCTGCAGTATGCGGGGGACAAGTATGAAAAAAGCAATCATTAAGGGTACAATAGTGAGCATTGTGTTTATTGTTACTCTGCTTGTTGTCAGTAGTATTATGAATAAGGGCAATACGGATATGACGATGGAGATGGGAAAGGCAACCTATCCGGTGATCTCGCTCGAGTACGAAGGGTTTCATATCAATGAGCTGCATGGCTATGCGGATGTGATGGAGGTAAGCCAGATGCGGGAAAGCATCACACCTCTTGGCGCCGGAAGAAATGTTGAGATGCATATCAATCCTTATGGAAGAACGATAGAAGGGATTGAATTTGAGGTCAGAAGCCTGGACGGGAACCGTCTGATTGAAAATACGCAGATTGGGGATTTTAAACAGGAGAAAAATGAGGAGATTTCAGTATCCTTTGGTCTTAAGGATTTGATTGAAAGCAATCAGGAGTATATACTGGTTATCCTGCTTACCTTAGATGATCAGAAGGTAGTCAGATATTATACAAGGGTTGTTAATACGGAGGAATATCATGTAGACGAAAAGCTGGAATATATCGTAGACTTTTCCAGAAGAACTTTTAATAAAGAAGACGCAAAGGAATTGACCAAATATTTGGAGTCTAACACAGAAGGAGATAATACCACTTACGGAAAAGTTACAATTCACAGCAGTTTTAAACAGGTGACATGGGGGGACCTGGAGGTAAAAAAGGAAAGCCGGTCGGAGATTATTATTAAGGAGTTAGGGCCTGCCACAGGCAGTTTTTTAATAGAGTATTATGTGTCGATTCCGGAGACGTCTCCTTCCGGCGAGGGAGGTTCCAACATGTCCGTTCAGGACGAGGAGGCGTTAAAGGCGTTAGATCAGACACAAGAGTCTTTCCGTACGCCGGATTCGGACGGAGAAAATAAGAAATACTACAGGGTAAAGGAATTTTACAGAGTTCGCTATACAACGGATCGAATGTATTTGCTTGATTTTGAGAGAACCATGGATCAAATGTTTGAGGCGACGGAGGATGTGTACGCCAATAACAAAATTATGCTGGGAATTACCAGCGGGGAGATCCCCCTAAAAGAAAGCGACGGAGGAAATGTCTTTGCCTTTGTATCAGGAAACCGTCTTTACAGTTATAATATAGTGGACAATAAAATGGTATTACTGTTCGGTTTTTATAACAAGGATAATCTGGATGAGAGAACCCTTTACGATGGACATAAGATTAAAATTTTAAATGTGGACGAGGGAGGCAATGTAACATTTCTGGTATACGGCTATATGAGCAGAGGACGCCATGAAGGACAAGTGGGGGTATCGGTGTACTATTATGAAAGCACGGTAAATACCGTGGAGGAGCTGGTATACATTCCCTTTGAAAACTCACAGACTCTGCTTATGGAAGAAATAGATCAGCTTTCTTACATTAACAGGAACAATATGCTGTACTTAAAATGGGGCGGCAGGATATATGGAATTAATCTTATGAGCCGCACCTGCGAGGTGGTGGTGGAAAACCTCTCTGAGGGCAGCTATAAGGTCTCCGAGAGCAACCGAATGGCAGTCTGGCAAAAAGAAGGGGATTCCTATGGGGGAAAAGAGCTGGTTCTTATGAATCTGACTACCGGAAAGCAAAAGAGTATAGCGGCAGGTATGGGGGAGGTGATTGCCCCTATTGGATTTATGGGCGAGGACTTGATTTACGGTATTGCAAGACAGAACGATATCGTAAAGGATGCTGCCGGAAATACCGTTTTTCCGATGTACTGCGTGAGAATTGAAGATGAAACGGAAGGGATATTAATGTCCTATCAGCAGGATAACGTGTACATTACCGCCGGTGAGGTTATAGGAAACCAGATTGTCTTATCTCGGGTTGAAAAGACACCGGAAGGCGCCTATGCGGAGATTAAGGATGATCAGATCATGAATGCGGAGACGGAAGCGGAAAGCAAAAATTCCGTTGAAATAGCAGTTACGGAAAGATTTCAAAAGCTGACGCAAATTGCGGTTAAAAATACCATTGATAAGGTATCTATGAAACAGCTTACTCCCCGGGAAGTGCTGTTTGAGGGCGAAAGGAATATCGATCTTCCCGAATTAGAAGAACAGGAAGACCGGTATTACGTGTATGGTAAAAGCGGACTTGAGGGCATTTGCACCAACGAAGGGAGTGCGGTTAATTTAGCGGATGCCGTTTCAGGAGTGGTTCTTGACGAAGGCGGATATTATGTGTGGACGAAAGGGAATCGTAACCTGAGGAATCAGATTATGGCAATACAGGGAGAAACCGTAACGGAAGATAAGGACTCTCTGGCAGTGTGCCTGGACACCATGCTTGCATACGAAGGGGTAGTGCGAAATTCCGAGTATATGTTAAACAAAGGAGAGACAGTAGTCGATATCCTGAAAGACAGTCTGCCTGATGTGCAGGTTCTGGATCTGACAGGCTGTACACTGGAGGCGGTGCTCTATTATGTGAATCAGGACATCCCGGTGCTCGTCATGTTAAATGATGGATCCGCAGTGCTCCTTGTGGGCTTTAATGAAAAAAATACGGTTGTTATGAATCCCCAGAGCACAGATGCGGAAGGTGGGACAGTTTATAAGGTTGGTATGAATGATTCCAGAGAATGGTTTGAACAGAACGGAAATTGCTTTATCACTTATATTAGAAATGAAAATTAAAATGACGGTCTTCTCGGCTTCAAAATGCGTATTTTGCGAGGCATGATATAAGAAAAACCGCGTTTTTTGGACGTCTGCAACCAATAGTTGCGCGGGTTCAAACTAAAGTTGGTAGCGCAGTCACAGAGAAATTGCTTACAATCTTCTCATAAGGAGGTACAAGAGTGAAAGTTTTTCAATCTTTCACTCACAAGTTTGTGTCTGCGCTGCATCCACAAACTTGATATGTGCAAATAAAGCAAAGGTGAACTTCGTTCACCTCGCAGAAATGAGGAAAAGGATGAATATTGAAATTGCAAATCGACTTGTGAGCCTGCGCAAGAGCAACAATTTTTCTCAGGAGGCTTTGGCAGAGAAGCTGGGAATCAGCAGACAGGCGGTCAGCAAATGGGAAAGGGCGGAGGCGTCTCCCGATACCGATAATCTGATTCTTTTATCAAGGATCTACGGCATATCTCTGGATGAGCTTCTTAAAACGGAAGATGAAATTCCCGTAGCTGAAACAAAGGATTCCTGTGAGGAGCAGGATAATGGGAGAGGGGAAATCGTAGTTCAAGAGGATGGAAGAAATTCATTTGAGAAGGATCGGGAAAGCTGTGAGGAAGAAAAGGATGAGGAAGAGGAAGAATCGAAATTAATCGGGATCCTGGAGCGCATCCCAATGCTGTGGATTGTGATATTCGTTTATCTGCTTACAGGATTTTTTTGGGGCGCATGGGGTGTAAACTATATTTTATTCCTATGGATTCCCATATGGAATTCCCTGGTGGCGGCAATTGAGAGAAAGAATGCTTATTGCTTTGCTTATCCGGTGTTTGTGACATTGGTTTATCTATGCCTGGGAACATTTTTTTATGCCTGGCATCCGGGGTGGATTGTCTATCTGACAATACCCGTTTACTATTCAATAGCGGCTCGTATATGAGAATAAAAAGCCGCTGCGCTTTGCGGGGCGGCTTACGGACAAAAAGGGACTGTTGCAATGACAGTCCCTTTTAATTAATAAGCTGTCTCGCGAAGCGTGTCGGCGTTTATGTATATGACGTCTAAATGATATTTATCATTCCACAGGAAACAAGGCGCTGCGGTATTTGTTTAATGTAAATAAAAGAAGCATACCTAACAGGCCGCAGGATATGGCCTCCCCAACGGCAATGGTGATAAAGGAAAACCATAAGGGTCTTACCCCGTAAGCATAAAGAAGCACAAAAGGTACAATCATAACATTGGAAAGGATTGGAGGCATTGGGGCAAGCCATTTATTTTTGCGAAGCTTGTAAGTGAAAAAAGCCCCGATCAGGGTGGCAAGACTGCCAAAGACAATGTCAGGAACCGCACAGCCTGTTAAAATATTCGCCAGCAGGCATCCTATAAAAAGTCCTGGTATTGCGGCAGGGGTGAAGTAAGGCAGAATTGTGAGCGCCTCTGAGAAACGTATTTGAATTACCTGACTGGCAATTCCCATTGCATTTGCAATGAAGGTGAGCACCACGTAGAGCGCGGCGATCATGGCTGCCCTGACAAGCAGCATGAGCTTTTGTGATTTTTCCGTATTCATTTTTTACTCTCCTTTAGTTTTGTTTTAGGTGAGGAAGGTCTCGAACTCACCGTATTATTTGCTGAAAATCGTGTATTTAAGAGATTTTCAGCATTTCATAGTATAGCACTGCATTTCACGAAAAGCAATAACGGACTTGCGGAAGTTTTCCATGCATGGTACAGTATTGTTACAAATCACGGCCCAGGAATGCGCATGTGTTGCGCATTCCGTAAGAAAACAACGGATGCCAGGCTTTTCAGGTCATCCTTATGTTAAATGATTCAGGAGTGAGGGGCGGTTTTTGCGTAGCAAAACTCGAAATGCCGCCCCGAATGTTATTATGAGCGGCCCTTGGGCCGTGAATAGTGACACAGTATTTAAAGGTTGATTTCAATAACAATTATAATGGTAAAGGAAAGGATTTCTAATGGGGTTATATCGTATTATGCTGGTAGACGACGAGGAGGAAGTCCGTAAAGCCATCATTCGCAAAATGAACTGGGAGCAGCTTGGTTTTGTTATGGTGGGGGATGCGGAAAACGGACAGGACGCTTTGGAGAAACTGGAACAAATGGAACCGGATGTGGTTATGACGGATATCCGCATGCCCTATATGGATGGCCTGACACTCACCGAGAAAATACGTGAAAAGTATCCTTCCGTTAAAATACTTATTTTTTCCGGGTATGATGATTTTGAATATGCCCAGCGCGCAATAAAATTGAATGCGGCCGAGTATATATTAAAACCGGTCAACGGGGAAGAACTATCTTCCATTTTAAAACGGATAAAAAGCAATCTGGACGAAGAGATTGAGCAGCGCCGAAACATTGACACGCTGCAGCAGCGGTATTTAAGCAGTCTGCCGATCCTGCGGGAACTATTTTTAAATGATTTGGTTCGAATGAGTGCGGACGTGGGTACTATTGCGCCAAAGCTGCGGGAATATGGAATAAATATTTTAGACGCCCGCAAGTGGCTGACCGCCATGATTTACGTAGAGCAGGAGGAAAAAACGGAAAACAGGGCATTTTCAGGACATCAGGAATTGATTCCCATTTCCGTGCGGGATTTTGTGGAGGATTATCTTAGGTCCCACTGCCGATTTGCCACTTTTAATTCCGCCGATGGCATTACCGTAATTATAGCGGTGGACGAGGGCAATACACAGACCGGGCTGATGAATCTTTTAAGCGATATCTGCAAGGAAAGCCGGCGGCTTTTGGATGTGACGATTACCATTGGCGTAGGGAGAAGCTGCGATACCCTTAAGGAGATTGGGCGTTCCTATCAAACGAGTGTGGACGCTTTGGGCTACCGTGCAATCGTAGGGGGCGGTAAAGTAATTTATATTAACGATATGGAACCGGTGAGCCGTGGAAAACTTCAGCTGGACGATAAAGGGGAAGCCGAACTTAGCGCAGCAATTAAATTTGGGCCGGTAGAGCTGATTGAGAGCGTTATCAGGAACCTGGCGGCAAAGATGGAAGATGCAAAAGTCCATGCCAGACAATATCAAGTCTATATGCTGTCTATTGTGAACAGCATGATACGTCTGATGCAGCAGTATGATTTGGATATAAGCGAAATGTTTGACTCCGGGAATCAATATACGGATATTATGGAAGGGTTTTATTGCAGGGAGGAATTCGCGCAGAGGCTTATACCGGTTGCCTGCCGCATGAATGAAGCTTTAAACCGGGTGAGAGACAATACTACAAAGCAGGTCGTCAGGGAGGCGAAGGAATATATCAGGAAAAATTACGCAAATCCCGAGCTTTCGGTGGAAATGCTTTGCCGTCATCTTCATATGAGTCCCGCATATTTTTCCACGGTATTTAAAAAGGAAACGGGACAGAGCTATGTGAATTACCTGACGGAGGTGCGTCTTAATAAAGCGGTGGAGCTGCTGAATGAAACCGATGACAAAACCTATATGATTGCCCGGAAAGTGGGGTATCAGGAACAGAATTACTTTAGCTATGTGTTTAAAAAGCAGTATGGCGTATCGCCGACAAAATACAGGGGGCCTAAGGGGAATGTTTAAAGGGAAAAAAGCTGCCCGATGGGAAAAAATCAGTATCCGGTATACGATATTCATTTATTTTACCATCAGTGCGCTGGTAGCATTGCTTTTAAGCGGAATTGCACTTTACGTACAGATGTCCCACCAGTTTATGACAGCGATGCAGAAAGAAAGCCAGGCAGTATTAGGGCAGGTGAGCCAGTCGGTGGATTCCTATCTGCGTACAATCATGAAGCTTTCCGACAGTCTGTACTACGGTATTATCAAAAATGCCGATCTGTCCGTTGAATCAATCAACAGCCGTATTACGCTTCTTTATGATAACAATAAAGACAGCATCGCCAACATCGCCCTTTTGTCCAAGGAGGGGGAACTGTTAGAAGCGGTTCCGGCCGCCCGATTAAAGACAGGACTGGATGTAACGAAAGAAGAATGGTTTGGCAATACTCTGGCCAGGACGGACAACCTGCACTTTAGTACGCCTCATGTGCAGTATATTTTTGACAACAATGAAAATCAATACCGCTGGGTCATCACCTTGACGCGCGCAGTGGAAATTACCCATGGGACGAGCACGGAACAGGGGATATTGCTGATTGACATCCGTTACGGCAGCCTGCAGCAGATTCTTGAGAATATCATTCTGGGAAGTGAAGGCTATCTTTATATGGTAGATGGCAGTGGGGAGCTGATTTACCACCCCAAAATGCAGTTGATTGAAACAGGGTGGGCGACGGAAAACATTGCTGCGGCCACAGGGTACCGGGATGGAAGCTACCGGGAAGAATACGAAGGGGAAATGCGCAATATCAATGTGAAATTTGTAGGTTATACCGGGTGGAAGCTGCTCAGCGTTACGCCGGAGAAGGGCTTATCTTTAAGCAACTTAAAGATGCGGCTTTTTGTGGTCTTTGTTGTGGCTTCCTTTTTATTGGCGCTGGTTTTGATCAACGCATTTATTTCCTCCCGTATTACGGATCCGATTCAGGAGTTGGAAAAGTCTGTGAATGCCATCGAAGCGGGAGAGCTGGATGCGAAGGTTTATACCGGCGGCTCCTATGAAATTCAACATCTCGGACGTTCTATTGGGGAGATGGCAAAGCGAATTAAGACATTGATGCAGGATATTGTAACAGAACATGAGTCAAAAAGGAAAAGCGAATTTGACACGCTGCAGTCGCAGATCAATCCGCATTTCCTGTATAATACCCTGGACATTATTGTATGGATGATAGAGAACGAGCAGAAACAGGAAGCGGTGAAGGTGGTGACGGCCCTTGCACGTTTTTTCCGCATCAGCTTAAGCAAGGGAAAAAGTATTATTCCGGTTCGCGACGAACTGGAACATGTGCGCAATTATCTTATGATCCAGCAGATGCGGTTTAAGAATAAATTTACCTACGTCATTGAAGCGGGGGAGGATGTGATGGAGCTTGCCTGTCTGAAACTGCTTTTACAGCCTCTGGTGGAAAATGCCATTTATCACGGCATGGAATTTATGGACGGAGATGGGGAAATCCGTGTACGGGTATTCAGGAGGGAGGACAGCTTATGGTTTGAAATCAGCGATAATGGCCTGGGAATGACAAAGGAGCAGGCCGAGGGGCTGCTCACGGAAAAACCTCAGGTGCGCTCAGGGAAGGGTTCCGGTATCGGAGTAAAAAATGTAAATGAAAGAATTAAATTATATTTCGGAAAGCCATACGGGCTTTTGATAGAATCGGAACCGGATGAGGGGACTGTTATCCGGATCCACCTGCCGGCCCAAGTTTATACGCTGGCGGCTAAAAAGGAGAAAGTGTGAAGAAGAGATGAAGATTTTCTAAGGCGTCAAAGGACGCCGCCTAAGAAAATCTAAGTCATCTTGAAATAATTCATGTATCGTTTGTGCCGCAAGGCGGCATGTCGGAAAGTGTGAAAGGTTGTGTCTGCGCCGTATCCACAAACTTGATATGCGCAAAAGTAGCGCAGAAATGAGGGAAAGCATGATAGGAAAAAAGGGGAAATTACTGCTGCTTTGCTATATGATTTTTCTGGTGGTTTTATTTTTGATGTGTTCCACGGATCTGATCATACGGGAGCCGGAGCAGGAAATATATCAGATTGCGGTGATCATCGAAGATGCAAGCGATAACAACTACGGCAATTTCCGAAAAGGTATGGATCAGGCGGCGATGGAATTTAATGCCGACGTACGTTTTATTACCTTGTATGAAAAACTGGAACCAAATCAGCAGATGGAATTTATTGTACGCGAGCAACAGGACGGGGCGGATGCGCTGATCGTGGCGCCGGTTGACGAAGGGAAACTTTTTGAAGCCCTCTCGCAAAAGCAGATAACTGTTCCCATGGTGCTTTTGGGCTGCGAACTGGCAGGGGAAGAAATCATCGGGTCGATCACATCGGATTATAAAAAGATGGGACAGGAGATTACTTCGCAGATGCTCCGGCGAAAGCCGCAGGACGCTTCGGTAGTGATTTTTTCGGAGAGGGAAAAAAGCGGTATGGCAGGGCAGGATTTTCGTGAGGGGATGACGGAGGAACTGGTCAGGAACGGATGCGCATATCAGAGAATTTACTGTAGTGAAAACGGAGACTTAAAGGAAAGTCTTCAAAAAGCGATGGATTTATGTAAAGGACAGATTGTAATTTTGGCGGAAAGTCCGGAAATTCTCACACAGACCGCAGCCGCAGGAGCGGAGGATCCGCTTTTTTTGGAGCGTGTTTGCGGGCTTTACGGGAGAGGAAGCGCCATTCCGGTTTTAAATTATCTGGATCGGGATTATATTACGGGAACGTGCGCATTGGATGAATTCAGTATGGGTTACTACAGTGTCTGTATGGCGGTCAGGGCGTTAGAAGGGTTAGAGAGCAGTAATTCTCTTAAAATGGATTATTATTATGTTGAAAAGGAGGATCTGCGGAAGAAAGGATATGAAAAAATGCTGTATCCCATTGAATAGAGGATAGAAAAGTTTAAAGCTTTGGGTAAAACAGCCATGGTAAATTCGCAGCGGGAAATAAAAACTTTGAAAGTAGAGGGGGATTAGAGGTATGGGAAAAAGAATATTCCTTTCGTTGATGGCAGTATGTCTGCTGCTTAGCGCATGTGGGCATAATCAGAAGGATGAACAAAAGACGTCCATTCGTATCGGAATCAGCCTGTACCGTGGAGATGATACTTTTATCAACAATATCCGCAGTGAGATTGAAGATAAGGCAAAAGACTACGAGAGGGAAAATGGAATTAAGGTGACCCTGGATATTCAGGATGCCAAAGGAAGCCAGAATACACAAAATAACCAGGTGGATCGGTTTATTTCCCTGGGGTGCGATGTGCTTTGCATTAATCCGGTAGACCGTATGGAGGCGTCGGGAATGATAGAGAAAGCCATAGCGGCAAAAGTGCCGGTGGTCTTTTTTAACCGGCAGCCGGTGGAGGAGGATATGAACCGCTGGGAATATCTTTACTACATTGGAGTAGATGCAAAAGAAACGGCTATTTTGCAGGGACAGATGGTAGTGGATATGTACGCTAAGGAGCCGGGGGCGGTGGATTTAAACGGCGACGGCGTGGTGAATTATGTATTGCTTGAGGGGGAGAGCAGTCATCAGGATTCGTTAATCCGCACGGAATGGTCCATCCGCAGCCTTAAGGATGGGGGAGTGCCTATTGAAAAAATTACCGGAGGGATTGCAAACTGGGAACGCAGCCAGGGATCGGCGCTTATGGAGCAATGGCTGATGCAGTATCCGGATACCATAGAGCTTGTAATCAGCAACAACGATGATATGGCCTTAGGGGCTATTGACGCTCTGGAACGCGCGGAAGCTGGGGATGTGAATGTAATTGGGATTGATGGAACGACTCAGGGGCTGGAAGCGGTAAAAAGCGGCAAAATGCTGGGCACGGTTTCGGCCAATAAGGAGATTTATGCCAGCGCAATCGTGGAATTAGCGGCAGGATGTGCGCTGGGAAGAGAAACGCCCAAGGAGTATCCGCTTGTGGACGGAACATATTACTGGGCGCCCCAGGAAATTTTTGTTTTTGAAGAATCAGACAAATAATCAAAGAAAAATTATAACTATTCAAAGAAAATCTTATAGAATATAGACAGAAAATCTTTTATAATAAGCTTGTAAGTAGCCACTATACCTAATTATAGGTGTAGAAAACGGCTGAAACAAATAAAATTGCTCAGAAATGAGCGGAAAGATGGGAGGATTTGAAAAAGATGAAATTAACAAAGAAATTGACCGCAATGGCAATGGCGGTACTTATGGCAGCTTCTCTTATGGCATGTGGCGGAAAAGAAGCTTCCGAGCCGGCAGCAGCCGATACGGAAACACAGGAGCCCGCAGCAGACACTTCCGCAGCAGAGGATACGGAGGATACGGCGGCGGACGAGACGGAGGATGCGGCAACGGACGCAGCGGAAGATGCGGCGGACCAGGTATCCGACGAAGTGGCAGCAGGAGGAAATATTGGCGTTTGCATTTATAAGTTTGACGATGCATTCATGACAACATACCGTAATGCGCTTCAGGAAATCTTAGAGGGCAAAGGTTACACAGTAACCGTTATGGACGGTAAGAACGACCAGGCAGAGCAGAACAACCAGATCAACAACTTTATTGCACAGGAAGTTGACGCTCTGATCATCAACCCGGTTATGACTTCCGCAGCGGATCAGATTATCGCTACCGTAAAGGATGCGGATATTCCTACCGTACTTATTAACCGCGAGCCTACCGCTGAGCAGATGGCTGCATATGACAAGCTGGTTTATGTGGGATGTGACGCACGTCAGTCCGGAACCATGCAGGGCGAGCTGATTCTTGATACTCCTAACAAAGGCGATATCAACGGCGACGGCAAGATTTCCTACATCATGATTCAGGGTGACCCTGAGAACATCGACGCACAGTATCGTACGGAGTACTCCGTAAAGGCACTCACGGACGCAGGCATGGAAGTGGAAGAACTTGACTTACAGCGTGGCGACTGGGATCGTAACAAAGGTCAGGAAATCGCACAGAACGACCTTGCAAAATTCGGCGAAGAAATCGAAGTTATTTTCTGTAACAACGACGATATGGCAATCGGCGCACTGCAGGCAATTCAGGCAGCAGGCCGTACGGTAAATGAAGACATTTATCTGGTAGGCGTAGACGCACTTGACGCAGCGCTGAACGAAGTAGTAAACGGAAATATGACCGGTACCGTTCTTAACGATGCGAATGGTCAGGCAGCAGGCGCAGTAGAGGCTATGGAAGCTCTTTTAGGCGGAAAGACCTATGCGGAAGGTGAACAGTCCATTTATGTTGACTATGTAAAAGTTACTCCGGATAATGCTGCTGATTTTCAGTAAACAGAATGTAAAGTTCAGAGAATCTGAAGAGTAAACAGCCGGGAAGTGCATGTACTTTAATGTACGCACTTCCCGCTTTATGATATGAGAGTTGGTAATTGAGAAGGTTTATATCTTATAAAGGGCTATAAATAATGGAGGGAGGCAGTAAAGTGTCAGAGTATCGTTTGGAAATGCATGATGTTGTAAAGACATTCCCAGGGGTTAAGGCATTAGACGGTGCACAGCTCAAATTAAGGCCCGGTACGGTTCACGCCCTCATGGGTGAGAACGGCGCCGGTAAATCGACCCTGATGAAGTGCATGTTTGGCATTTACCACATGGATGAAGGGGAGGTGCTTTACGAAGGGGAGAAGGTACAGATTAAGGGACCGTTAGACGCTTTAAACAAAGGCATTGCCATGGTTCATCAGGAGCTTCAGCCGATTCCGGAAAGAAGCATTGGCGAGAATATTTATGTGGGACGGTATCCGACAAAGAAGGTAGGACCGCTGACTTTGATAGACCATGAGAAAATGTATGAGGACGCGGCAAAGGTGCTTGAGGAGGTTCATTTAAACTTTGAGCCCAAAGCGAAGTTGGGAAGCCTTTCCGTATCGCAGATGCAGCTTGTGGAGATTGCAAAGGCTGTTTCCGCCGACTGTAAGGTGCTGATTTTGGATGAGCCCACTTCTTCCCTGACCGCCGCGGAAGTGGAGGCATTGTTTACGATTATAGGGGAGCTTCGGGAAAAAGGAGTTTCCATTGTATATATCAGTCACAAAATGGATGAGATACTGCGTATCAGCGACGAAGTAACGATCATGCGTGACGGACAGTACATAGGAACCTGGGCGTCAAAGGATTTGACCACGGATTTTATCATTACAAAGATGGTTGGGCGTGAGCTTTCGGAATTGTATCCTGTCCGCGAGAACATACCGGGGGAAGTGGTATTTGAGGTGGAAGATTTTACATCCATCAATCCCAAGAGCTTCCGTCATGTATCTTTCCAATTGAAAAAAGGCGAGATCTTAGGGGTTGCAGGTCTGGTAGGCGCACAGAGAACGGAGCTGATGGAAGGATTATTCGGACTTCGGGCCCATACCGCAGGCAGTATCAAGTATAAGGGACAGGAATTAAAGGTGAACCAGCCCAGGGATGCAATCAACAACAGGATTGCCATGCTTACGGAGGACCGCCGGGCAACTGGTATTTTGGGCGTGCTCTCCATAGCGGACAATGTGTCTATCGCTTCTCTTGACCAATATCTGATTGGCGGCGTGATGCTGGACGATGCGAAGATTGAAAATCTGGTTCAGGAAAATGTGGCGAAGCTTTCAATCAAAACGCCGTCATCCAAAACGCAGATACAGTCTCTTTCGGGAGGAAATCAGCAGAAAGTGCTGATCAGCCGCTGGCTGGCCAACAATCCTGATATTTTTATCATGGATGAGCCGACCCGTGGTATTGACGTAGGGGCGAAATATGAGATTTACTGTATTATTGCGGAGATGGCAAAACAGGGTAAAAGTATTATCATGATTTCTTCTGAAATGAGCGAGTTAATTGGTATGTCGGACCGCATTATGGTTATGTGCGACGGCCGCGTTACCGGCATTATTGACGGAAAAGAAGCAAATCAGGAAAATATTATGGCGTTGGCTACCCAGTTTGAATAAGGAGGGAGAATACTATCATGCAAAAATCTTTCGATGTAAAAAAATTCATGTCCAATAATGCTATCATTTTGTTGATTTTGCTGCTGTCCGCTTTGACTGGGTTTACCACAAAGAATTTCATAACCTGGACAAATTTCGGCAATCTGGTAGTAAATGTATCACCGCGTTTTATCATTGCCTGCGGCGTATCGGGATGTCTGATTACCAAAGGCACGGACCTTTCGGCAGGACGTGCGGTAGGTTTAGCGGCCTGTCTTTCGGCTATGATGCTGCAAAGCATTGATTATGCGGCGCGTATGTTTCCGTGGATGCCTGACATTCCATGGCCAATAGCGCTTCTTATCACTATGGTGATAATGGGAGCTTTCGGCGCCATCAACGGCGTTGTGATTTCCATGCTTAAGGTTCCACCCTTTATTGCAACATTAGGTATGCAGACGATCATCTACGGCCTTTGCTCTTTGATTACCAATAACCAACCTATGGGAGGATACAAAAAGAGTTATCTTACCATCGCAAGCGGCTCCATAGGACCAATTCCCTATCTTATGATTTTTGCCACAATCGTGGGAGCCTATTTTTGGTTTTTGTATAACAAGACACGGCATGGTAAATACATGTACGCAATCGGCGGCAATGAAAATGCGGCCCAGGTTGCCGGCGTTAATGTGCAGGCTTCTTTGATTCGGATTTACATTCTGGCAGGCTGCATGTATGCGTTGGCAGGTTTCCTGGTAGGAGCCAAGGCAGGCGGCGCTTCAACGGCAACCGGTATGGGATATGAGCTGGAAGCCATTGCGGCATGTACCATCGGCGGCGTATCTGCAAACGGTGGCGTTGGTAAGGTCGGCGGTATTTTAATTGGCGTATTGGTATTTGAAATTTTGAAAATATGCCTTCAGTTCCTGCGAGTGGATCCGGCGTATACATACATTGCACAGGGTCTTGTAATCGTTATAGCAGTTGCCCTTGACCTTAGAAAATATCTGCAGAAGAAATAAATTGAAACCGAACCGGAAGGGGATAAAATAATATGTCCGAAATGCAAAAGGATTCCTTACAGGAAGCACAGGATGAAACTGTGGAGGAAAAGAAGGGAAAAGATCAAAATTCATCTTCCGGCAGCGTCTTTGAAGGCATTTACGACAGACTGCCCGATATTTCCGTGCGAGCGGTGAACAGATTTATCATACTTTGTATCATTGCGCTGATTGTGGTGATTTTGGTGGGAGTATTGAAAGCCAATCATTTTATCTGACGACAACCTGTCAGGCTGCCGGGGCAGAGAAAAGACGGCTAATATAGAGAATAAAGGACTACCGGAAGGAGAAGATTCTTTCCGGTAGTTTTTGATGCATACGGGCACTCAGGGGAAGATTGTCAGCAGAAACTGACGGGTGCCCGGCGCACGAGTAGGGAAGGCGTTTCCTCTACTCGATTGCTTACTTCTCACCGGATGGCCAGAAATATAGCCCGAAGCGAAAGCGCGGCGAGAATTCCTGTTTGCTTTGAGCGGACAGTCGGCCAATATGTGAAAAATAACGATATCTGTGGGAATTAATGAGGGTTTTCCGGATAACCTTGCGGAATTTTATTTTACATGGTAGATTAGTTATAGTAATGATAGGGAAGGCAAAGACAGGAGGGAACGGATGTATCAGGATCAAAAGATATGGGTTGGAAAATCGGACGATGAGAAAATATATATTTATCCTAAAATGGCAAATCGCCACGGCATGATTGCGGGGGCTACCGGAACAGGAAAGACCGTCACCTTAAAGGTGCTGGCGGAATCCTTTAGCGACTGCGGCGTGCCTGTTTTTTTGGCGGATGTAAAGGGTGACCTGGCCGGTATGTGCGGGGAGGAATTGAACAATGAAAGCGTTGAAAAACGCATAGACGCCATGGGACTTATGGAGGAGGGGTTTTGCTTTAAGCCCTATCCTACCACTTTTTGGGATATTTACGGGGAAAAAGGACTTCCCTTAAGAACCACTATTTCCGAAATGGGGCCTTTGCTGCTCAGCAGGATTTTAGAGCTGAATGAAACGCAGTCGGATATCCTTACGGTTATATTTAAAATAGCGGACGAGGAACAGCTCCTTTTGCTGGATACCAAAGATCTGCGCTCCATGATACAGTATGTAAGCGAAAAGGCCAAAGAATATGGAGTAAAGTATGGAAATCTTCCCAAGCAAAGCCTTGGGGCAATTATGCGGTCGGTGGTGGCGCTGGAGGCGGCAGGGGGAGAAGATTTCTTTGGAGAACCGGCTTTAAGTATTTCCGATTGGATGTGTACGGACTGCAATGGAAAGGGAGTCATTCAGATCCTGGATTGCCAGAAACTGATTGGCAGTCCGGTTATGTATTCAACTTTTATGCTTTGGATGTTGTCAGAGCTTTTTGAAACCCTGCCCGAGGTGGGGGATATGGAAAAGCCCAAAATGGTATTTTTCTTTGACGAGGCCCATATGCTGTTTGACACCGCTTCAAAATCACTTCTGATGAAAATTGAGCAGGTGGTAAAGCTTATTCGCTCTAAGGGAGTGGGAATTTATTTTATCACACAAAATCCCAAAGACATTCCGGACGGCGTATTGGGGCAGCTTGGGAATAAAATTCAGCATGCCCTTCATGCCTATACTCCGGCGGAGCAAAAGGGCGTCCGGGCGGCTGCCGGGGCGTTCAGGGAGAATCCCCAATTTGACACCTATGAGGTGCTTACACAGCTTGGAATCGGCGAGGCCCTTATTTCCGTACTGGATGAAGAGGGTATACCAACCATTGTAAAAAAATGCAATATATTGCCGCCCCAGAGCCAGATGGGAGCGTTAGACGATGGGGTAAGGGAGAGAGAGATTAAAGGAAACCTTCTTTACAGCAAATATTTTCAGATGATAGACAGAGAATCCGCCTACGAGATTTTGGAAGAAAGAGTTCTGGCCCGGGAAGAAGACGAGAAAAGAGCGGCCCAGGAAGCGGAGGCGGAAAAGCTAAGGCGCAAAGAAGAAGCGGAAGCGGAAAAACAAAGACGTAAAGAGGAAGCGGCTTTACAAAAGCAGCAGGAAAAGGAAAAAGCGGCGGCCGAAAGACAAAAATTAAAAGAAGAGGAAGCGGCAAAAAAAGCGAAGGAAAAAGAAGAGGCGGCTCAAAACAGACGGGTGAAAAGAGCGGTGGGACAGGCGGCAAGCAGTGCGGCCGGTACCATAGGAAGAGAAGTTGGCAATAATCTGGGGCAATCCTTGGGCGGCGGCTTTGGAAAAAGGGTTGGCGGTAACGTAGGCGCTTCTCTGGGCAGAGGGATCCTGCGCACCCTGTTTAAGCTGTAATTGTCATTCTTTCAGCCAATGAACGGGAAGGGGCCAGATGTGAACGGAACCGAAGGTTTTACAGAGTTGAAAGCGCCATATCTGTTCTGAACAGTGTCTGGTCCCAGGCTTAAGGGACTGTGAGAGACGGCGGGTAATAGATTTTTCTTTTATAGGAGGTATGTAAGATGAGTTTGCTTAGTCCTTACTCAAAACAGGGAATCTGGCTGCGGGGCAGCCTGCATATCCACTCGAATTTCAGCAAATGCGGTCAGCACAGTCTGTTTGAGATTGCCCTGGCTTATCGGGACTATGATTTCCTTGCCATAACGGATCATGACCGGGTAACCGATGCGGAAGAAGCTTTTCCTGATAAAATCCTGTTTCAGGGTTATGAGGTAAGCGGAGCAAGACATATGCTGCTTATCGAGCCGCCTTTTGGGGAAAAGCTACCTGACAGCAGCTTTTCCTGTGCGCATTACAATGAAATGGCGGCGCAAACCGCCGCCTGCGGCGGATATTCCGTAATCAATCACCCAACGCGCATCTCTGGACAGGCGTGGTCTTTTGAGGAGATCCTGCAGACGTCCTCCGTTCAGGCAATGGAAATCTATAGCGGCGATGGGATCCACATTGAAGAGGATATCGGCACGCGCCTTTGGGACAGAGTACTCAGCGCTGGCCGGAGAATCTGGGGAGTGGGAAACGATGATTTCCATCATTGGGGACAGGAACGACGGGTCTGGAATGTGGTGCAGGTACAGGAATATGCGCCCGACGCTGTTTTAAAGGCCCTGAGGAATGGAAGCTTCTATGTATCTACAGGCTATGGATTTGACGCTATCGAGGTGGACGGTTCCAATATTTTGTTCCGGTTAAAATCAGGATCGCCCCTGTTTACGGAAGCCTATAAGTACCTTACGCTGTTTGGCAGGGATGGAAAAGTTCTGGCGGAAAAGACGGGATATTTTCAGGAATTTCTTTATCATGTCTCCGGCGATGAGGGCTATGTGAGGGCGGAAGTTTATCTGTCGGGAGGGTATTGTGGAATTTCACAGCCAATATTTGTGGAGTGAGATGTGTTGGATAGCGTGCAGTAGCAGGAAATACTGTTATCAGGAAAGAAGTTCGACACCATAAAAACAATGCGATTTTACAGCAAATTTTTACATATCTGATTCCTATCAACAAAGATTTTTTACAGCCTCCCCTGATGAATGAAACGATATACAAAAGGTGAAATTTTCTATCCGATATTTTACTGTAATTAGGTTACTTTTGTTTTCTTAGCGCACTGGGAGTCTGGTTCTCCATCTTCTTGAAAACACGGATAAAGTTAATATCACTGGAAAATCCGACATCATGGGCAATTTCCTTGATATTTTTCCGGGTATTCAAAATCAGTATTTTTGATTGTTCAATCCGTAGCTGATTCATATATTGGCTCACGTTGATTCCATATACTTTTTTAAAAGTTGCGGATAGATAAGAGTTACTGATGCCAAGCTGTTCGGAGATCATATATAATCCCAACATCGGATCGGTAAAATGTTCGTCAATATATTGCTTCGCCTGTGCGGCAATGGAGGTTCTACTATTGCTTGAGGAGGATTCGAAATTCTCTAAGTGTTTCAAAAGAGTATCAGCCTGTTGCAGATAGGTCTCTTTAGATGCAGAGCTTTTGAGCAATGCATCTGCTTCCTGCGCGGCCTGTACCTGAGAACAAATGGTATAGACTGCGTCAATGAGAAGATTGGTAAGGGCATTCTGGCGGAGGGCTTCAGTCTTTGCATCCTCATGGCAGAGGTATTCTTTGCATAATTGCGGAAATAACTGCCTGGCCTTGAGAAATTGTCCGGAATAAATCAGGCTGCTGAACGATTTCATAAGGTCGCTGTTCCCATGGACTGTTGTGGCTTCGCTTTCCGTATAAAATACAATTTTGCTTTCTTGTACGGAGGGGGTATTGTGCAATACGGAAAGCGCATGGTAGTAACTATCTGCAATTTCAGACATGTTTTCACAACAGTTTCCAACGGCCGCTAAGGAAGGGGCGTTTGGAAAGGCGTATGCTTGAAGCGTTTCGATAATTGACCTGAGCTCCTGTTCGGGTATGGCATCATCACTATTGAATAAAATTACATAGCGGTGGTGATAAGAAGTGATCAGGCTGTTATATTTAAGCAGGCTCAGGTAATTGTGCAGAGTATCCATTTCCGGTGAAAAGTTGGCGGTTTTTACGCCGGGAGATGCCAGAATAACGATCCGATAGACAGGAGATTCCAATGGCACGCCGTAGAGTTTTGCTTCTGCAAATATTTCATTTTCGCCTTGAATATTTTCCCGCAGCAGCGAGGCCAAAAATATACTGCTTGACATTTGCTCAAATTTATTGAGAATGAACTGATAATCATCATCCTCAGAAGTTGTTTTCTTTCCCAGTGCTGTCAGCAGATTTTCCATCGGCCTCCCATTGCGGATGCTGATATAGACTGCGCCGGCGATACCGGTCAGGGTGCATAGAACGATACCGATCAGTGCGACGGTGACAGGCAGAAAAAGCGCTTTTGTCAGCTGCCGGGAGGTATAGATTGTCATATAAGTAAGGTCAGGTACTGCAGAAGGAAAAAAGAAAGCATAGGTATCATGTATTCGGATTATATTATTCTTATTTTGCTCCCATTTTGTATATAAAGATTCGATATCTGCAAGAGAATCTGAATTGCCTACGGAAGCAATCAGATGATTTTTATTGAGGACGCCGATGCATAATACATCTGTGGTATCGCCCGGTTCAAAATCCTGCAACAGCTCACCGTAGTTAATTTCGAAAACCATAACCGGCGTATTGGCATTTCCGGTCTCCATTCTATGGATAAAACAAATGGTTTGCCTGTTACGGAAAGATAAATCCTGAATAGACATTCCCTTAGCAGAGTCTAACGAATTGATCCACTTTGTGTAGTTAGAACTGTCCGGATATTCCTGAAGGGAGTAGTAGTGGTTTGCGGCAAAGCAGCCGTTATTGCCCACGACCAGATTAGATTGGGGGTAATATATGTAAGTATTATTGATAAAATTGTTTGTAACCAGATAATCACGCAGAGTATCGGAAAGCTGGTATGCCTGTCTGGGTATAGCTTCCGGCTGGTAATTTAAATTTTTTAAGAAAGTATTATGGGAGGAAATTCCCAGGGTAAGCGCGTAGCGGTTTAATTCTTTTAGTCGGCTGTCCATGTTTTTCTGTACGTGGTTTGTGATTGCAGAATTAATCTCCATCACATTGGATTTGGAGGCATGCATCATGTAGGCGCATACCAGGATGCATAGAAAAAGACATGGGAATAATACAGCTAAGATAGAATGAAACCAGTGAAGCGTATATTTGGACTTGCCGGTAAGCATGGAACTGCTCCTTTCTGCTTTTTACAGCATTTTAGCAACAATGTACAAGAAAGTAAAGAATGTTTAGATGACAGGGATGAACGGAAAGAGAAAAGATGTATATTTTGAGTTGCCCAGATGGTCTTTACACTATAAAAAATGTTAATTTTGTGGCTATATTGAAAAAATATATTAATTTTTGCATAAAATGGACGGGAAATCAGGCGGAACCAAGAGAGAAAAAATGTAAATTTACAAAAATAAACAGAGAAATATAAAATTACAGGTGTAAAGACAAAGTGACAACTAAAAGCACAAAAAGGCAGAAAGGAGAAAAATGATGAAGAGAAAGATTTCAAAATTATTTCCGGCTGTACTTGCAGCTATGATGGTATTTTCAGCTACAGGCTGCAGCGGTTCCTCAGAGGAAGGAGCTTCTTCAGAACCCGTGGAAGGAAGCACAGCGGAAGAAAATACGGATTCGGAAAGCGTGGAGGGCACACAAGGGCAGAATGCGGAGGAAAAACAGACAGCGGACGCGGAAAATTCTGAGCTGACTTTCTGGTTCCCGCCTTTTGCAAGCGGTGATGACGGAGCGTTGGATAAAGAATTTTGGGTCAGCGCGTTAGAGCCGTGGGCGAAAGAAAACAATGTTGATCTGACAGTCGAGATTATCCCATGGGGAAATTATGAGGAGAAACATCTCACCGGCTATTCTGCGGGTGAGGGCCCGGATGTTACTTATATGTACAGTGAGATGATTGGAAGCTTTATCGATATGGGAATTGCTGAGCCTTTAGACGGTTACCTGACAGATGAAGAGAGAGAACACTATGTTTATATCGATAAAGGAATCATTCAGGGAAAACAGTATATGCTTCCGATCGTAGTAGGGAATGCAAGGATTCTTGTGGTGAATAAAGATATCATGGACAAGGCCGGGGTGACGAAGCTCCCTGAAACGTGGCAGGAGCTGATTGATGTTGGATTAAAGGTTAAAGAGGCTAACCTTGATGGGGTGATGCCTTTTGCACAGGAGTGGGCTGATCCGGCAATTGGGGCGCTGAATAATATTTATTATCCATATTTATGGCAGGCGGGCGGTGACCTGTATAACGAAGACGAGACAGAAATTGCCCTTCTGGACACGGATGCAGCGGTACGTGCCGCCCAATTAATGTATGATCTCAGATACAAATATGAGATTCTTCCCGAGGAGTCTATGTCTTTGGTGACAAATGAACTTTTGAATCAATTTAAGGCAGGGAATATTGCTATGGCATATATGGATACTAAAGCTGCCAGCCAGCTGACAGAATCCGGCATTAACTGGGATTTTGTTCCCAGCCTTGAGGACAAGACAAAAGCAATCTGGATTGCCACGGACGGGCTTGTTGTTAACAGCGCCTCCAAGAACAAGGATTTGGCGGTGAAACTTGCCAAGTACATAACAGATACGGAAGTGATGACCAGATTTCATAAAGAAATCACGCCATATCCGCCAATCACAGCGGATGAAGAATATCTGGATGATGAGCGGTATAAGGCAATGTATGAAGATACGGAGCATTTAAAATCTCTGCCGAAAGCCACAAACGCATTTAAGGTTATGGATACTTTATATAAGAATCTTCAGTTGATGATGCTGGATGAGATGACACCGGAAGAAGCGATTGGAAATACCGTAGAGTATTCGAAGAGCATTGGATAAAATACCAGCGTATTGACGGGGGCGCCGCATTGGGTATGTTGATTCCTCTTGATGCGGCGTCTCCCTGTCTGTTTTATGGAGGATGGGGATTATGCATAAGAAGAAAAATATTCAGGGCTTTCTTTATATTTTACCAAGCCTTGTATTGATACTTATATTTTCTGTTATACCAATCTTGATGAATGTATATTTCAGCTTTACAAAATACAATGTCATACAGGCGCCGGAATGGAATGGACTGGCAAATTATAAACGGCTGATAGAAGACCATTATGTGGTAGATTCCTTAAAAAATACACTGGTATATACTGCGGTGACAGTCCCGCTGCAGACCATTGGCGCATTGGCGCTGGCGGCCGTGATTGCAAATTTTTTCAGAAATAAATTCGGGGATTTTGTAAAGGGATCCCTTTTTGTGCCAACGATCGCGTCCGGAATTTTGATTGGAACTTTATGGTTTTTATTTCTTGCGCATCGCGGGGTGGTGAATGAGATTTTAAATCTCTTCCATATACCTTCCGTGACCTAGCTGGGCGGAAAGTACAGTTCCATGCTGAGTGTTTGTATTGTCAGCGTATGGAAAAATGTAGGGTATTTTCTTGTTATTTATTATGCGGGCATTATGGATATTCCAAAAGAATTGTATGAAGCGTCAAAGGTCGACGGAGCAAACGGCATTCAGTGTTTTTTCAGGATTACCCTGCCGGGGCTTAAAAATATTACTTATCTGGTGCTGACATTGGGAATGATCTGGTCTTTCCAGGTATTTGACTTAGTATATACCATGACAGGAGGCGGCCCCGGTACCTCGACAATTACGCTGGTTATGACAATTTATAACGCGGCATTTAAAGAATATAATATGGGATACGCGAGCGCGGTGGCATTGCTCCTTTTTGTATTTGTTCTTCTGTTAAATATTTTACAAAAAAGTTTTTTCAAAGAGGAGGACTAACGTATGACTATGGCAAAGAAGAAATTTCTGATACAAGTTATAATAGGAGGGGTATTACTTATTCCGGCTTTGGTGGCATTGCTTCCATTCATTTATATGGCATTGGTTTCATTTACGCAGAAAAAAGCGTTAGATCTGAGGTTCGCAGGAGAAGCGCTAAGTTTGAAAAATTACAGAAGCGTATTTATGAATCTGAATATCGGACGTGCTTTGTATAACAGTATTGTAGTGACGGGGGGAGCCTGTATCTTAAATATGGTTGTGGCGTCCATGGCGGCTTATGGATTTTCTAAGAAGGAGTGGAAAGGAAGAAACCAAGTTTTCATGCTGTATCTGGCAACTCTGATGATTCCGGGGCAGGTAACGCTAATACCTGTATTTACAATCATGAAGACACTCAATCTGCTGAATACGCATATCGCATTGATGCTGCCTGTGGTGAATGCTTTCGGCGTTTTTCTAATCCGCCAGTTTATGGTAGGAGTTCCGGATGAATTGATTGAGGCGGCAAGAATAGATGGATGTGGCGACTTTAGAATTTTTTTGCAGATTGTTATTCCATTAATTAAGCCTGTGCTGATATCGTTGACAATTTTCACCTTTATTACGAATTGGAATGATTTTTTGTGGCCGTTAGTTATATGTACGGATGAAAAAATGCATACGCTGACGCTTGCGATTTCGGCACTAAAGGGAAATTACTCCACCAATTATGGGCTTGTTATGGCAGGGTCAACGCTGGCTTTTATGCCTCCATTTATTTTGTATCTTGTTTTACAGAAGCAGTTTGTAGAGGGAATTGCCCTCTCAGGAATTAAGGGCTAAAGGAGGCAAAAAAGGTGGAAGAGGTAAGATTTCAGTATTTGCGGCCTGCTCAGATTACGAAAAGGCGGAAGGAATGTTCCGTGGCATATATACCATTAGGAACCTTGGAGTGGCATGGCCTGCATAATCCGATGGGGACGGACGGCCTACAGGCGGAAGAAATAGCTATTCGCTGTGCGCAAAGAGGTGGAATTGCATTTCCGACGGTTTATTGGGGAGAGAGCCGCGCAGTATCACTTTTGGAAACCAATCCGGAATATGGGGCAGGGGTTGCCGAACGTCTGGGAGTAGATGCGGACAGCTTTTCGGTGAAAAACCAACCATTTACTGCTTATCAGCAGATAATCAATTATCAGAATCTGCTTACTCATATCCTGTGCGAGGTGGCTTCTTATGGATTTGATATGGCAGTGTTTGTGGTTGGGCATTACCCTCTGATTGACCATGCGAGGGCGGCAGTTATTTCTTATAATCAATGGCGTTTTGATGAGGGGAGGCATATGCTGGCGTGGGCGTTTGCAGATTTCCTTCTTTTGAAGAAAAATAATTCCTACGAACATCCGGGAGATCATGCCGGGCGATGGGAAACGTCTCATATGTTAGCATCCTGCCCGGAGACCGTGGAGCTGGAATTAACGAGACAGGATTTACAGTACGGAATTATGGGGAATGAGGACCCGGCAGATTCAACAGCAGAATTCGGCAATGAGATATACGAAAAAGCCGTTGAGGCTGCTGTAGACGAGGTGAGGGCAAGAATGCGGCAGCCGGAAGAATTTAAAGGGCATGGTATGCCGTTATAGATTAAGGCATTAGTAGCCGGAAACGTTCGTGGGCGCTGCCCACACCCGGCTGCGGAATAAAGACGGATATTTCCGGCAATACTGCTAATGCCAGTATGTAAGAATATTATGGGGTAAAATGATTATAGATATTTTAGCCGTATTTAGATGCATAAATGAAGAGGGTTGGCAAATGGAAACGATTAAAGATGAGGATATAAGGAAAATGCTGTTGGAATTGGCGGAATCGTTGCATTATGTGTATGGTGAAAAATTGAAATATGAGAAGTGGAGAAATCTCTCTCCGTTCTATCGAAATGTGGCAGAGGAAGGAATTATACTATATGCAGCTTGATATCAGGACACTGTGTCAATATAGGTTGAGCGTGCAAAAGAAGATTTACTCGCTGCGAAGACAAATCATCAGGCAGGGCTTTATAAAGCGGCAATCAATCGCTCATATTATGCCATTTTTCACAGTATACGTACGGTGAATGTCCTGGATAATTTTGACGCTTCAAAGCACAGTTCGGTTATTGCACATTTTAATCAATTTTATGTACACAAGGGTGAATTTGAACGTGGCATATATAAGATAATTGACAGTGCATATCGAATCAGAGAAAAGTGCGACTATTCGGAGTTTTTCATTGCCTCAAAGGCAGACTCGGAACTTCAGTTAAAAAATGCAAAAGATTTTGTCAATTCGGTGGAGGATTATTTAAATTATAAGTTTAGTGATGGCAGTAGCAGAGAAAATTGATTATAGAGAAGATTATTTTATATGACAGATGAAATTATGTTTTTGTAAGATGAAAATGGAATGTTTGGAAAGAGAAATCAGTATCTTAAAGGTATGCCGCAAAACTGTAAAATTTTATGATTTTACGGTATCTTCGCTTTATATATTAGAAAATCCGGAAAGGATTTTTTTCGGATTTTTAATGTAAGTGAATAGTGCTTATTTCTATTTTTATTTGGGTAGATTGCTTTATCATCAAACAGTCATAACCCCTCACAACTCCTCATACAATGTAAAAAAGTGTTTTGAGGGGATTTCCTTTGAAAGATTATATCGAGGAACGTGCAATCGATATTGCCAATTATATTATTGAAAACAATGCTACGGTGAGGCAGACGGCAAAACAGTTTGGGATAAGCAAGAGTACGGTACATATGGTAGTAACAAAATGGAACGGTTGGTATGGAGCGTAAAGTAATAGAGGTACCAGGTTAATCTTTCGCTTCAAAGAAGCTCTCTTGTTTTTCGGACAAGGTATAAAGGCAATATTTTTTGAAAGACGGTGCGGATCTATCATCCCCGCCTTTTACTTTAACAGGAATCACTCAAGTGCCATATTGCAGTACAAAATCAATTTTACAGCTTTTGTCAGAAAAATAGTGGGGACCGATTACAAATTGTCCTTGAAGCTGCTGTAAACAATAGTTTGCAGTCAAAGGTCCTTTGAACTGATAGTCAGCTTTCAAAAGAATGGCGCCGGTATCAAATAAAAAGAGTTTACTTCAAAAGCACGCGCCTTGCCCCTTCACGGACAGCACCGTACATGAACTTTTCATTGGGTTAGGGAAAGTTATTTTCATAGACTTAAACCAGTTCGCACTGGATTTTGGATATTTTTGCAGGATCCTTACGTCCTCTTCGTCAAAGTTGAAATAAACAAAGCTGTCATAGCAGCTTTGACTAAATTCTTTCATAAGCCATGTCTTGCCAACCTGGCGTGCGCCCTTTAGTACCAAGGGCTTTCGATCCTCGCTGGTTTTCCAGGTTATCAGATTCTGAATTGTATTTCGGTACAAGTGTGACTTCCTCCTTCTAAGTAATCAATATTAGTATCGTACGCTTTCCTGTAATTCCAACTACACTTTTACGCATTTTTGAAAAATATAGATTTTGAGGAAACTGATGTCCATGGATTTCAATTAAAATGAGGTTTATTTACAGAGTTTGCAATGAGTGATACAATAAAACAATCAGTAAAAAGTCTTTTCGATAAAATTGGGAGGAATTTTATGAGAGTAAATGCTATAGAGTATCCCAAACCGGATGGGTGCTTTCGGATGAAGCGCAAAGATGGTTAGATACGGATGATGATTTGTATTTGGCGGCATTTTTATGTGCCCGCATTAAGTTTTTGGCAGAAGTGTTGTATTATTTAGATGAACCTAAAACGGCAGCAGAACTCCAAAATATAGCTATAAATGAGTATGCGTTGACATGGAAAACAACAAGTGATATTAATGCGCGACTTGTGTGGTTACGGCAGCTGGGTCTTGTAGAATTTCAAGATTTTTCACTTTTGTATTTCCTGACCGATTTGGGAAGGGAATTTGTAAGTAATATAGAAATTGTCGAATCAATAAAGCAAGACTTTTCGTTTGATGAGACGTTAAACGAGGGTGAAGTAGAGGTTTCAGAGTGGGCACTTGCTTTTTGCTCTAATTTATCTGGCAAAAGAAAATCTTCTATAGGATATATCGTTGGAGATATGAAACAATTTCAAACGACAATTGCAGAATTTATTCAATTGATTAATGGCGGAAAATCTGTTGATCAGGTAATGGAATATGTTAAAGAGAATTATGCCATTGCATCATCGTCTTTGAGATCCTTCTTTTCCACCCTAACCAATATGGGTATTCTTGAAAGAAAAACTGCTACGATTTATGATGTGACAGATACAGCAAGATTATGGAGAGAGAAAGAACAAACAGTTGATTTAATTTGTATCATGCATAGACAATTTGATTTTATGTTTGAAATGCCAGGTTTATTAGAAGAGAGGAGCATGTCCAATAAAGAATTGGCGGCAATCGCAAAAGTTTCTTATGGTTTTAAAAGAGAGAATATAGATGAGATTCGCAGAAGAGTTGCTATCTTTCAGGCGGCGAAACTTATAAGGAATGATTCTATAGATAAATACACTATCACAAGTAGAGGCAGGAAACTCTTAGGACTTATCAAGTTGGAGAAACCCGTATTAGCAGAAGAGAAAGAGGAATGTGGTATTGAAGATGAAAACACACAAGACTCACACTTTTTTACAGAGTTGCGATTGGCCGCAAAAGATTCCGGTAATTTTGAAAGGCTTGAGAAAAATGTTAAGGTGGCATTTGAAAAACTTGGATTTGAGGCGCAATGGCTTGGCGGAGCAGGAAAAACGGATGTGTTAGTAAGAGCAGCAGGAAATTCGATGACAACTTATTCAGTCACTATTGATGCAAAATCAACATTGAGTGGGAATGTGACGGATAACCTTGTAAATTTTGACACATTAGAGGAGCATAGACGGAAACATAAAGCAGATTTTTCCGCAGTTGTGGGTGGCAGCTTTCAAAATGAGAGATTGATTAAGAGGGCGATTGAGCATAATGTCGTGCTAATTGATATCAATACATTAGAAACCTTGATTAAAAATCATTTGGAAGTGCCTATACAAGTAACATCCTATAAGAAATTATTTGAATTTCCGGGTATAGCCAATGTTAAATGCTTAGAAGAGGAACGCGAAAAGATTACAAGGTATGGAAACCTTCTTCATGCAGTGATGGATTGCCTGGTAGCAGAAAGAGAGGACGAAGTCACTGGAGGGATATTGCGGGAAAGGGATATTTATCGTTCTTTAAGGATGAATGAAAGTTTTTCTGCTGCGCCAAATATTGATGAGATATCCGCTATGCTTCAATTCCTTGCATCTCCTTTAATTGGCTGCGTAGAGAAGTCTAAAGAAGGGTATTTAGCAGTGGGAACATTAGATGATGCTGCACAGAAATTCGACTTTTATTCTCGAATGTGTAGGAGCTCAAAATGCAATTCAGATGTCAAGAGGACAGTTTGAGATTTTATGATTGTACAGCATTTGAATTTGGGGTAAACTGTTTATAAAATTATTTCTTAAGATTTCGCTCTGTTAAAAAGTCAGTCATGGAACGATGAGAAAGGAAGTGGATACGTATGCGATATACTATAAATGAAATAAAGAACAAGACAACTCCCATCGCAAAAACATATGGAATTGAGAGAATGAGCTTATTTGGATCTTATGCCAGAGGTGAGGCAAAAGATGATAGTGATGTCGATTTGTATATAGAACGCGGTAGATTAAAAAGTTTACTACAATATTTTGCATTTATCGATGAACTTGAAAATGCTTTGGATTGCCATGTTGATGTTGTCACGACAGGGATTGAAGATAAAACATTTCTTTCTAAAATTATGCAGGAAGGAGTGCTTCTGTATGAAGAATGAGGATATTCAAATTATTAAGAAAATGATTAAATATTGTAGTGATATTGGCGCCCTTATGGAAAGATTCAATACAGATTTTGAAAGATATAAAATGGATATTTCTTTCCAGTATTCGTGTAACATGTGTATCATACAGATTGGAGAGCTTGCCAACAGATTATCGGATGAAACCAAAGAAAGCTGCCCCAATATTCCCTGGCGGGCGATTAGAGGAATGAGAAATTTGCATGCGCATGATTACGAAAATGTTGATATGGAAATCGTTTGGAATACCTTACAGGAGGATGTCCCAATATTAAAGCAAAGTCTGGAAGCGATATTGTATCAAAAGTAACGATTGAATACTATTCTTATGTAGTCATAACCCTTTAGAATACTTCATACAATGTAAAAAAGTGTTCTGAGGGGTTTCCTTTTGAAAGATTATATTGAGGAACGTGCAATCCAGATCGCCAATTATATCATTGAGAATAATGCTACGGTGAGACAGACCGCGAAGGCGTTTGGGATTAGTAAAAGCACGGTACATAAAGACGTAACAGAAAGACTAATGCAAATTAATCCGGCATTAGCGAAGGAAGCAAGAAAGGTATTAGATGTAAATAAACAGGAAAGGCATATCAGGGGAGGGATGGCTACAAAAGAAAAATACCAGCATATGCATAGGGATTAGGTTGAAAAACAGGGATAAACTTTAAAGATTTTTGTGACAAATCAAAGGAATAAAATTTTCTATAGAGCAGTTGTATGACACAGGCTGCTCTTTTTTTGCTGAAAATCGAGAAATAAAAGGCGATAGCATAAATGCGTCATAAAAATAAAAAATTTTCAAAAGAGTAATTGATGAATTTGTATTTCGTGCTATAATTCGTAAGTGAAGTATCATATTCAGGGCAGAGAGAAAAAAGAACTTTTTTACAAATGATAAAGCTGCCTTGAATATGATTTCTTCATGATTAAGCCTAAAGACAGCACTGCATGAATAATTGAGTAATAGGTACCTGCCTTTTGCGCCGGTATCGCGTTGTCGTCAGTCAACAATATGCCACAGCATTGCCGCCTTGTCCTGACACAAAATTGATTCACTTATTCCTTCGAAACTAATGCAGCACCGTGCCGGCTCTTCGGAAAAAACTACTTATTGGTATCGTATCGCAGGCACAGCTTGCGCTATGGATCTTCGGGGGTATAAAGATGTTATACACAAACAAGGATTTAAGAAAATTAATCGTACCGCTGATTTTTGAGCAGCTTCTCGCCATCTTAGTTGGCATGGTGGACACGGTGATGATAGCGGGTGTGGGTGAGGCGGCAGTTTCCGGTGTTTCGCTGGTGGACACCATTAATATTCTTATAATCAATATCACTGCGGCGTTAGCTACCGGCGGCGCGGTGGTCGCGGGGCATTTTCTTGGACAAAAAGATTCCGCCCACGCCAGCAAGTCAGCCTGGCAGCTTGTGCTTTTTTCTATTTGGCTGTCCGTAATTGTGACAATTATCTTTATGGCGGCGCATAAGCCTTTGCTCGGCGCCGTTTTCGGGCAGGTAGAGGCGGAAGTTATGGAAAGCGCAACGACTTATCTTGTGATAACGGCAGTTTCCATCTGTCCTCTGGCAATTTACAATTCGTGTGCGGCTCTGTTCAGGGCTATGAATGATTCCAGGACAACCATGCTTATCGCCATTGTAATGAATCTGATTAATCTGGTCGGAAATGCCATCTTGATTTACGGCGTAAAAATTGGCGTGGCGGGAGCGGCAATTGCCACAACCGTTTCAAGAGTAGCGGCTGCGGCTATCATTTTATATTTGATGTTCCATTCGGAAAAGAATATTAATTTCAGAGGTCAGGCTACCTGGAAAATGGATTTTGCACTAGTGAAAAAAATTCTTTATATTGGGATTCCCAACGGACTGGAAAACAGTTTATTTCAATTGGGGAAGATTTTGCTCTTAAGTCTGATATCTACTTTTGGAACTTATGCCATAGCCGCTAACGCAGTCTGCAACACATTGGCGTGCTTTAACGTACTGCCGGGACAGGCAATTAATCTTGCACTGCTTTCAGTGGCTTCTATTTGTATTGGCGCCGGTGACTATGAACAGGCAAGATATTATACGAAAAAACTGATGTGGATTATCATAAGCTTTACGGCGGTACTTTCATTGGTGATGATAGCCTTCGCACCATGGATTATGAAGATATACCAACTGACGCCTCAGACAGAAAGCCTGGCGGTTACAATTCTCCGATGGCATGCCATACTTGCCATATTCTTCTGGGCGCCTTCTTTTAGTCTGCCTAATACATTGCGGGCGGCAGGAGATGTGATTTGGAGCATGGTGATTGCAATTGCATCCATGTGGATTTTCAGAATTGGGTTTGCCTACATCTTTAGTTTTTATTATAATGGCGGCCTTCTTGGGGTGTGGATTGCAATGACCATAGACTGGGGATTCAGGGGAATTTGCTACGGGCTGAGGTATCACGGACATAAATGGGAGAGATTGGTTTAAGAATATTTTGACAAGTTTTTGGACTGTCTATATAATAATAAATATATTCTAAGCAGTATTTATTTTCGCGGGCAATGAGTCAGGTCAGGCGGACGCGAACGGAACCGGGGTTTTCGTATTCATCCTGACAAATGCCGCGAGGATCAAATACTTTACACATTGAAGATGTGTTGTATGTTGCGGGCTGCTGCGTTGCAGATTTGATGTCTCGTCAGCTCTTGCGGTGTTTTTAACTACGGCCTTTACGATGAATACAACAGATGGGAGCATTTATGGAAAAGGAATTGATTATTGTGCTTGATTTTGGAGGTCAGTATAATCAGCTGATTGCCAGGAGAGTCAGAGAATGTAATGTTTACTGTGAGGTACACCCTTACACCATGGAACTGAAAAAGCTAAAGGAGATGAATTCAAAAGGCATCATTTTTACAGGAGGGCCTAACAGCGTTTACGCGGAGGAATCGCCAAGGTGCACAAAGGAAATTTTCGAACTTGGCATTCCAATTTTAGGTATTTGTTATGGTTTCCAGGTAATCTCCTACCTGCTTGGCGGAAGCGTCAAAACGGCGCCGGTTAGTGAGTATGGAAAGACAGAGGTGGAGGTGAACAAAGGCTCCGTTCTCTTTTCAGATGTTTCCGAAAAAACAATCTGCTGGATGAGCCATACGGATTACGTGGAAAAAGAGCCTGCAGGCTTTCAGGTTACGGCCCGCACGCCTGTCTGTCCTGTAGCGGCTATGGAAAATGTGGAAAAGAAGTTGTATGCGGTGCAGTTCCATCCTGAAGTTATGCACACGCAGGAAGGGATGAAGATGCTTTCCAATTTCGTATATAAGGTGTGCCACTGTAAAGGCGACTGGCGAATGGATTCCTTTGTAGAGACCACAATCAGCCAGATTCGTGAAAAGGTGGGAACAGGGAAGGTGCTTTGTGCACTTTCAGGCGGCGTGGATTCATCGGTAGCGGCAGTGCTCTTGGCAAAAGCAGTGGGCAGACAGCTCACCTGCGTTTTTGTGGATCATGGATTGCTGCGGAAAAATGAAGGCGACGAAGTGGAGGCCGTGTTTGGACCGGAGGGGCCTTATGACCTTAATTTTATCCGCGTTAATGCTCAGGAAAGATTTTATGCCAAACTGGCAGGCGTAGAAGAACCGGAAAGAAAGCGGAAGATTATCGGAGAAGAATTTATCCGCGTATTTGAAGAAGAAGCGAAAAAAATTGGGGCAGTGGATTTTTTGGTGCAGGGCACCATCTACCCTGATGTAATCGAAAGCGGTCTTGGAAAGAGCGCGGTCATCAAATCCCATCATAATGTCGGCGGGCTGCCTGATTATGTTGATTTTAAAGAGATTATCGAGCCTTTGCGATTGCTGTTTAAGGATGAAGTCCGCAGGGCAGGCTTAGAGCTTGGCATACCGGAGCATCTGGTATACAGACAGCCCTTCCCGGGGCCAGGACTTGGCATCCGTATTATTGGCGCCGTTACGGAGCAAAAGGTTCATATTGTGCAGGACGCTGATGCGATTTACAGAGAAGAAATAGCAAAAGCGGGCTTGGATAAAGGGCTTGGCCAGTATTTCGCAGCGCTGACTAATATGCGAAGTGTTGGGGTTATGGGGGACGAGAGGACCTATGATTATGCAGTTGTACTTAGGGCGGTGAATACTTCTGACTTTATGACTGCAGAGGCGGCGCAGATTCCATGGGAGGTGCTGGGCGTGGTGGCGAGCAGGATTGTGAATGAGGTGAAAGGGGTTAATCGCGTGCTGTTTGATTGCACGGGGAAGCCGCCGGCTACGATTGAGTTCGAATAGTAAACAGAAAGCCGGGAAGCCGCATAAACAGCGGACTTTCCG
>CAJUKV010000019.1 GCA_910587305.1 uncultured Lachnospiraceae bacterium
TTCTGAAATAATTCATGTATCGTTTGTGCCGCAAAGCGGCATGTCGGGAAGTTTGCCGGTAAAAAGGATGGTGACGGAGATGCATAACATACATTCCGGGTTAGTGGTGGCAGTAACTGCTCTGGTTACTTTGCTTTTAAGGGGTCTGCCTTTTCTTGTCTTCGGAGGGAAGAAAAAGACGCCTGCGTTTGTTCAATATTTGTCAGGGGTGTTGCCGTATGCAATTATCGGGATGCTGGTTGTGTATTGCCTGCGCAGCGTGCGGTTCTTAACGGCTCCGTACGGACTACCCGAGATCCTTGGGACAGGAACGGTGGTATTGTTACATTTGTGGAAAAGAAATACACTGCTCAGCATTGCGCTTGGAACGTTTATCTATATGCTGCTTGTACAGGTGGTATTTCGCGTATGAGTTTCATATATGGAATCTTTTGAGCTTTTATGCGTTCTCACGGACTTTGCAGCAAGTGCAAAGTCCTGAGCTGAATAGTTATAGAGTTCTAATATTTTGAACGATAAAGTATTGCAGAATATTTATTAGCCCGCAAAGGGCAATTAAAGGAGGTTATCATGGGGGAAAGAAGAGCAAGCGGTATACTGCTTCCAATCAGCAGTCTGCCGTCAAAGTATGGGATTGGGTGTTTTTCAAAAAGCGCGTACACGTTTGTTGACCAGCTAAAGGCAGCGGGACAGAGCTATTGGCAGATTTTGCCTTTAGGGCCCACAAGCTACGGGGATTCGCCTTATCAATCCTTTTCCACCTTTGCAGGGAATCCATATTTTATCAGTTTGGAGGCTCTGATTGAAGAAGGAGTGCTTGAAAAGGAAGAATGTGACAGCGTGGATTTCGGAAGCAGGCCCGCCTTTGTGGATTACGGAAAATTGTATGAGGGACGTTTTGAGCTCCTTCGAAAGGCCTATGAGAGGAGCAAGATTTATGAAAATCCGGAATTCAGGCATTTTTGCGAAGTACATAGCTGGTGGCTTAATGATTACGCGCTGTTTATGGCCGTGAAAGACTGCTTTGGTGGAAAAAGCTGGGACGAGTGGGCGGAGGACATCAGATTCAGATGGAACAATGCCATGGACTACTACCAGAGGGAATTATACTTTGATATTGAGTTTTATAAATATATTCAGTTTAAATTCAGGCAGCAGTGGACGGAACTGAAAGCTTACGCTAATAAGCAGGGGATCAGCATCATTGGGGATATTCCCATTTATGTTGCTTTTGACAGTGCGGATACATGGGCAAGCCCTGAGCTTTTCCAGCTGAATGAGGAAAATGTGCCGATTGCGGTGGCCGGGTGTCCGCCGGATGCTTTCGCAAAGACAGGACAGCTGTGGGGTAATCCTTTGTATCGCTGGGATTATCATAAGAATCAGGGATATGACTGGTGGATTAGACGTCTGAGCGTCTGCTTTGAGCTGTATGACGTGGTGCGGATTGATCATTTCAGAGGTTTTGACGAGTATTACTCCATTCCTTTTGGAGATACCACGGCTGAGCGAGGGCATTGGGAAAAAGGGCCCGGAATGGATTTGTTCCATACGGTGAGGGCAAGGCTTGGACAAAAAAATATTATTGCGGAAGATCTTGGCTTCATAACGGATTCCGTGCGGTGGCTGGTAAAAGAAAGCGGTTTCCCGAACATGAAAGTGCTGGAATTTGCCTTTGACAGCAGGGATACGGGAAGCGCCTGCGACTATCTTCCCCATAATTATGACAGGAACTGTGTGGTGTATACCGGAACCCACGACAATGAAACGCTGTGCTCCTGGTTTAAAAAGATTACGGTGAAAGAGCGGCGTATGGTCAGGGAATACATCCATAACGATCAGGTGTCGGATAAAATGATTTATAAAGAGCTGATTTGCCTGGCGATGCGCAGCGTGGCCAATACCTGTATCATCCCGATTCAGGATTATTTAGGCTATACCAATAAGGCCAGAATGAACACCCCTTCTACCCTGGGGAAAAACTGGAAGTGGCGTCTGCGGGAAGGAGAAATTACAAAAGAGCTGTTAGATGAGATAAAGAAATTAACGGTGACTTACGGGCGGTGTTAATAAAAAAATTTTGAAGGGGCTGTTGCAAAACTCGGCTTCTATACAATATATGCCAAACTCCTGGCGTGTGGATGCTATATATTGTATAAAACTGCCGTTTTGTGACATCCCCTTGCTTTTCGAGGTTAAAGCGGTATGGGAGAAAGTACTGTGAAAAATAAATTTTTCACAGACCAAATTTGTGCTGACGCCCAAATTTGCAGGTGTCGGTAGCATGGAGGATTATCATGGAAAAACTGAAAAAACACGGGTTTTCTATCGGCATAATAATCATTATTTGTGCTATGCTCATTTTGGGAATTTGTGAATTTTATCATTTGGAAAGAGTACTTTGTGAGTTGCAGCGAGATGTTAACACAATGAATATACATAGTGGAGCGACAACACAGACGGAGTATACACAGACGATAGATTTTTTGGAAAATGAAATGGCAAAGTTCAGAGACTTTGTGGAAAAGCAGCAAGAATTTCTAATATGGCTGATTGGTCTTATAGGCGTGGCTCTTACAGGGGTTTTTGCTTTCTTTGAAATAAAAGGGCGAAAAGATATCTCCAATATGATACAGGAGCAATATGCAGAACAGACGAAGAGAGCGATTTCCAGTTTTATCGGCGGGCAGGAAAATGTGAAATATCTCATGAGCTGTATTGCAAAGGAAGAATTGGCGAAAAAGAAAAACATACTTTTTGTATTTCAGGAAAAGAAAAACGAAAATTTAAAGAAAGCATATGGAATTTTAAAAAGACAGAAATATTCTGTCAGCCAGAAAACAATCGGAAATTTTGTTAAGGATGATGAAATATCCCTTTGGACAAAAAAGAATGACATTATTGTTTATCAGGTAGAGGAGAAGGATGCCACGAATGAAAGCCTTCTTTTCCCTGAAATTTGTAAGAAATGTAACGATAAAGAGGTATATTGTATTTTATATAGCGAGCAACATATAGACAGAAAGTTGTATGAACCTTGCTTTTATGTAAGCAATGCAAACTATGGCTTAACGGTCATAGAACGTTTATTTAATCTTTTATATTCAGTATAGGAGCCGGATGATGAAATGGATTAAATAATGGCTCAAAGAAGCAATGGATCAAAGAAGCAATAGAACACATTTTATGCGGACTCTGTAAAAGAATTTTATGGTTTTATGTGGGGAAGGCGTGCTGAAAACCGGGCTTGCATCCGACGGGATTGTAACCGGATCTTATACAATCAGGGCTCCTTGCTTATTAAAAATTTGAAAAGAAGATAAAAACAATATGGAAAACAATTTATTAAAGGCATTGCAAGTGCGTTTTGTCAAACTGCAGTTTACGCTCGAATTTCCGGAAGATTCCGTGCTGCCAAAGGATAAGGTATCGGCAATCAGAGGCGGCATAGGCGAGATGCTTCTGCGTATGAATTGTGTACACGACCGTCAATGCGAGAAATGTGATTTTGAATCAGAATGTATTGTACAAAAAATATTGTATTCGAAGTTTGTAAATAAGCCGGAGTTCGTCACAACAGGGGGGAGCATTGGGTATGTGCTGGAATGTGAAAACTTCCGGGAGGTTTTTAAAGCGGGGGATAGACTTAGGTTTTATTTGATCTTATTTGGATATACAATCATATATTTCAATCAGATTTATCAGGCCCTGTCCATGCTTGCAAAGGAGGGTATCGGAAAAAATCACGCCAAATTCCAAATTGCCGATATTAAGGATATGGAGGGAACATCGTTTTTGGACGGAGAAATGATCAATATGAGTAACTATGCTGCGCATATGCTTTACGATTATCTTGTTTTCCGAAGGATGAAAATGGGCGGCACTTTCGATAAGAAAGAGGCAGCCATGATATTTGATTCACCCGTTACCTTAAAATTCCAAAAAGAATATTTGAATAATTTTCGGGCCGATGCGATTATAAGCGCGGTCAGACGCAGAATTTATATGCTGGATTGCTTTGAAGGGATAGAAAGCGACATCCTGAAATCCGGCGAGGATGATGTGAAATTAAAGATTCGAAGCCAGGAATGTTATATTAAGAGTGTAGCCCGATATTCTACTCGAAAAGAACAAAAAATAATTTTGCGGGGAATGAAAGGTTATCTGATACTGGAGGGGCTGACAGAGGAGCTGTGGGCGCTGCTGCTGATAGGGGAACTGATACACATAGGAAAGAATACGAGCTTCGGATTTGGAAGGTATCATTTGAAATGCCTGTAAGCGTATTTCGGATGGTTTGAAAAAGAACCGATTCACGGCGATTTCCTTGAAATGGCTCATGTATTGTTTGTGCCGCAAAAGGGTATGTTTGGAAGTGAGAATGGAGTGGACTCTATGGAACTTGAAATAAGCGTTGAAGATTTATTAAACAAAAGAAAAATAGAATCAGATCGCATAGAGTTTAAAACAGGATGGAACCCTGATGATATCTATCATAGTGTCTGTGCATTTGCAAATGATTATAACAATGATGGTGGTGGCTATATTGTTGTAGGCGTTGAAGAAGAAAATGGTATTGCAAAGCGTCCGGTAAAAGGATTACCAGAGTATATGCTGGATACAATTCAGAAGGAGATGGTAGGATATAATAATATGATATCTCCGCCATATTTTCCAAAAGGTATTCCGGAAGAAATAGATGGGAAATGGATTTATGTTATTGTTGCCAGGACGGGACAACAGCGCCCATATAAGTCACCGGAGTATGTGACTGGCAGGAAAGATAAAAAATACAAATATTATATTCGATATCTGACAAGCTCTGTCAGGGCAAATCCGGAGCAGGAACGTGAATTGATTAATATGTCGGATCAAACACCATTTGATTGCAGAGCAAATCACAAGGCAACATTTGAAGATATTTCACCTGTGTTGCTGGAAGATCACCTGCGTAAGACTGGCAGCAAACTTGCAAAACAGGTAAGAGAACGCGGCGTTGAGGATATTCTTCAGGATATGCAGCTTTTAGTAGGACCACTGGAGCTTAGATATATTCAGAACGTCGCACTCATGATGTTCTGCGAGCATCCAGAGAAATTTTTTGGATATACTTATGTTCAAATGACATCATTTCCAAAGGGAAGTATAGAGAATCCAAGTATAAGTGAGGACTTTCCAAATATTACAGGTTCCGTCCCACAAATGATTCAGGCAACAATGGAACGTTTTCGTAATCTGTTTATACGAGAAAAGGTTATTAAAGTTCCAAATCAGATGGAGGCTTTAAGAATTTTTAATTATCCTTATCAGGCAATCGAGGAAGCGGTGGTAAATGCTTTTTATCACAGAGATTATATGTCATATGAGCCAGTTACTATAGAAATAGAACCTGATTGTATAAACATTATGAATTTTCCAGGTATAGATAGGTCAATTTCTGAAAAGACAATAGCAGAAGGAAAGCGATTTGTTTCAAGATATTATCGAAATAGGAGACTTGGTGAATTTTTAAAGGAGCTTGATTTATCAGAAGGCCATTCTTCCGGTATTCCAACTATACAGGAAGAACTTACAAAGAATGGCTCCCCTAGAGCAGAATTCTTTACGGATGAAGATAGACGCGCTATGAGAATAAGAATTCCAATTCATCCGGCATTTTTAGAAAATAAGGATGAAGTTGCATCATCGGATGGTTATGAAAAAGCGATGAATAAATTGTCTAAAAAAAAGATGGAGCAGTATGACATAATCCTAAAGTTTATGGATGATGGTGATTGGCATAAGACTGCGGAAATTGCAGAGAAGTTAGGATTAAAGGATACCAGAACAAAGGAATTATTAAAAGAATTGGTTGGCATTGACCAACTTGTTGATAATGGTAAAACGAAAGGCAAAATATACAAATTGAAATAATTCGTCGCTAAAAAAGCGACGAAAAAAGCGGCGAAAAGTGGAAATGGATAGAAATGAAAATCGGAGTTACAAAAGCAGTACAGGATATCTGCGCAGTAAATGTGCAGACTTGGCTGAATGGTTACTCTAAAATGGTAATAGAAACAAAGGATGCTGCACTTGCTTTTGCTGGGAAACAGATTTGGTGAAATTCAAGGGAAGAACTGTTTGACGAATTGCAAATTTTTGAGGGCTTTGGGATGCTCAATTTCAATCCCTGGCATCAGCCGGTCAAACTGCGCCAGGGATTGGTTTGACCTCGTTTTTATTTCTTGGACAGCGATAACGGACCTGCACAACATCAAGCCGCTTATAGAGCAGGGCAAATACATGCGATTCTTTGAGCAGAACTTTGACGCGGATACGGCGTTACCTCCTATGTGGTTGCCGTATCTTTTAAGAAGAAAGAATCAATAACCACTTTTATCCTGCATGCTACCGGCTCTGCGCCTATGTTGGGGCTCAATATTCTTTCCTCCGAAAGATAGTGGTAGTCACAGGACAGGATAGAACAAAAACCGTGAGTGAACAGGCAAGCATTATCATAGCCCCCAATAGTATCTGCACAATAGTCATTTCAGGGCCAATATAATCCCCAACAGCATATGGAAAAGCAAATGAAAGAAGATGTATAACCGGCAAAAAACCTTGACATATAATTGGCGCAGTATTCAAATTGTATCGTCTAATAAATTGGCAGTTAAGGAGGTATTTGGTTATTAAAATAAGTGATAATAAAAAATCATATTTTGTAGTATTCTTAATAGGAATGGTTGCTGGGATTTTATGCCGGCTTACGGATTTTTTGCCATACGAAGAAAGCCTGTGGAGTTTACCATCAATGGCAACTCTTTTTGGATTTTGGATTGCAAGTGTGGGAATCATTACTTGCTTGAGTTCCTCAAATAAAGGTGCATTTATCAACTCATTTCTATATATGTTTGGTATGACAATATGTTTTTATGGATTGAAATACATATTAGGCTTTCATATATCAAGATTTTCAAATGAAGGACAGTTTCAGACGGACTTATTTATTGCATATTCTATATTGTCAGTTGCTTGTGGCATTGGCAGTTTTGTCTTGTATTTTTGGAACAGACAAAATGCGTTCAATTCATTTCTTTATGCTTTGCCTGCAAGTGGAATGTTAGCCGAGGCTTTTGCTTGCCTGATTGTATTGTGCAATAGCCATATGCTGTTAGCACAAACAATATTTGATTTTGCCTTTGGCCTGTTGTTTGGTATTGGATTATATAAAAAAGCATATAATAAAATGCTTTATATTGGAACGATAGTTCTTGTGACTGTGTTAGTTTTCCTTTTGGTATATAAGCCGTTTTTGTTGACCGTTTAACCGGATAAAAAATGGATTGAAAAGTACGATTGATAGAATATCCTGATAATTACATGAAAAAATTGAGCCTGAAACGATTGATTTTAGTAGGGGAGAAGAGAGATAATGTAGAAAATGAAAAGAGCCCGCTTAGGGCATTGACACGCATCACCGATCCCGGTCATTGCATCCTGTTTGTGGCATTAAAGCCAGTGACAGGATAGGACAAAGTATCTAAGACCTATTCTTTTCTAAATCATACGTCAGTTACTGTAAGCCAAGGGCAGTCAGCCTCGAGCAGAGGGAAAGGGCAAGACAGATGATGATTGTAACGAACAAGGCAAAGGGAGATTAAGAACAATTTAATGGAATCGTGTATATATATATGCTGGAATAATAAATTATATAATTCAACAAAAATTTAGTAATGACTTTCTGGGAGGTATGCCTATGAACAGGCATAAAAAGATAACCATATTGGTATGTGCTTTTCTAACGACTTTGAGTATTGCTGCCTGTGGGAAAACAAAAGAAGATGAATTTGCTCCAAGTCAGCAGGAAAGCGATATCCGGACGAGCGAGAGCGCTGAATCAGATATAAAAGATGAAATTGTAAATGCGGAGAAATCCTTAGGAAATCAACAGGAAAACAATGTGCAAACAGTTGAAAATACAGATTCGGAAATGGCAGCGGAAGAACTATTAGATTTATTTATAAGTGGTTCAATAAGTGCCGTTGATTCAACAGATTTGACATCGGGTTTTTATATTACCGATTTAAATATGGATTCTGAAGAATGGGATTCGTATTCTATTGGAGAGAAAGTCGATCTTGACAATGACGGAGAAAACGAACTCATTATTTGTGGTCCTTATGGCGGAATATACCTTGATGCGCGTGATAACAAGGTATATAAGTTTGCCGGGGGCGATGGCACTGCTCTTATTCTTTCTTATACCTATTATAAGGGAGATATATGGGTTATGTATAGCAACAGGTCGAGTGCAGGATTTGAATATTACCATATGGAAAAATTTGAAGGAGCTGATAACTTAGCTGCAGAAATGAATTTTGGCGAAGAATTTGACATCAATAATGAAGAGGCCGGATTGAACTATACATTAAATGGAGCTGAAATTTCTTATGAGGAATATTCAGAATTATGCAGCAAGATTTTAGCTGCTGAAGTAAATACAAATTGAAAGGAAAGCTTTATGTATTTGGGAAAATAATATAAAAAATTGAATATTGTTTCCCTTTAGGCTGCGATTTGTCTTAACAGAAAATCAGTTACTTTTTTATTAGTATACAGAGCCTATTATAGAATGGCGAGAAAATAACGCCGAAGCTTTGGAAAGCCGAGATACAGCCTTTGCAGTCCGAATATGATAGTACCGTCAGAGAGCGGATTAAGACCGCCACAGAATTAGCATATGCGGAGGGAATCAGATATAACAAAAGAACCTTGAAAGGGAACTCCGGAACGCGAGCTGACAGTATAACAGGCAACAGAACAAAGCGAAACGGAGGAAATTTAATGTGAAAATGTTAATTGAAAGTCAGGGATGTAGGTTATATAATGGTAAAAAGAGAAATTTATAAAAAACCTGAAAATCTCTTTAAAAAGCATAATTATCAGGATATTCTGATAATTACATGCAGAAATGCTTCTTGAAACCATTGATTTTAGTTGGTTTGGGGGAGATATCGTAGAAATGAAAGAAGCCTGTTAAGGGCATTGACACTCTTTACGGAACCTTGCAAAAGCAAACATCTCATCTCGTAGAAATGAAAAAGCCTGTTTAGGGCATTAACACAAATCTGTTTCATTAAAGTGAGTAACGAAGCCGTCAGATAGAAACGAAAAGAGCCCGTTTAGGGCATTGATACATCATACTATAAAAGCTAAAGTTCTCCTTTGGCCGTGTAGAAATGAAAAAAGCCCGTTTAGGGTATTGACACATTCTGATCGTTCGCACCGAACGAGATCATACAAGTAGAAATGAAAGAAGCCCGTTAAGGGCATTGACACGTCATTTCGCGTTTTACACGCGCTGAGATTAACCGGGTAGAAATGAAAGAAGTCCGTTTAAAGCATTACCCGCTTCTTCCCGCTAAGCTATATTCAGTTTTTCATACGTTGAATAAAAGAAAGCCCACTCAGCGCATTATACACGAAGCAAGGTATCTCATGGTCACCATCCAAAACTACACTCTTGAACAAAAGGAAGACACCCCGTTTTTTTGTAAAAAACCAGGAGAAATCCCACCGCCCTTATTATGAGGGAAATTTCATACTGACTGGAAGGCGTAGGAGAATTCTGTATAAGCAGGATGGCTCCTGCATTTTTTGTGGTAAGAAGGTTCCGTTGCCGTGACTGTAAGAAAATCAGCCATGAATTACCAGATATAGTAGTACCGTACAAGCATCACGAATCAGATATCATCGCTAGCGAACTGAGAGAGGATGTGCTGTTGGAGGCAGATTGCAGATGAATTTTGTGAGAGAAATCTTATGAAGCTGATAGAAGAGGATTTTATAGACAGGAACAAAGCAAAGGTATTTAAAAAGGAGAATACCTGGTGGTGTCAGTGGAAACTTCTTATGAGCCGATTGTGCTGTATATCAGGCTGTTTAGACCAAAAAAATTTAACTTTTACACATATCAGAGACGGAATGCCACTAAAAAAGATTGTAAAATGTTGCCTGCTGGAAGCAATGGAATATCAAAAGCGCAGGGTTAGTGAAACCAGCCCGCTGAATATTTATCAGGAGATCAAGAGAAGCTTATATCAATTTGGGAAAGCCGGGGAAGATGTATATTAATTTTTAGGAGGAACCAAGGCCACGTCTGCTGCTGCGGCCATGGCCGGAGCTATGAGCGATGTACATTGGCATATGTGGGTTCTAACGACTATCTTACTGATTCCCGGAAACCAAATCCGGGTTCCGAAATATTATTTTATATTGACAATCCTCTTGCCATATTTGGGGATTTTGAGATTGAGAGAGCATTGGCATTATTTGAACGGTATAACTATGCAGGCGCACAGGAAAGGTTAGGAGAGCTGAAAGAAAATATACCGGATCCTTCTATCAGGCAGCAGATGATGAACTTTGTGTATTTATTGGCAAAGGTTTATGATGCATGGGATGCACTTGATTTTGGAGAAGCGTTTGGGTATATCAGGAAGCTGAACCACCATCCGAGCAGGAATCAGACAAGCGTGATTCATTCCTTCTAATGGACTGCTATGGGGCTTGGAAAATTTAATCTGTGTTGAGAAATTCAGTCGGTGTCATAATCATTGGATTCTTCAAACCTGATTCCGGAAAATCTTTGTCACCAGTGAGCAGGATATTTGCCTTTGCCTCAATCACCGCTCTTAAAACGGGACGGTCATTTACACCTCTGACCCGAGATTCCGACATATTTTCATCTGTTGGGATGGGTACTAATTCCGGTGTCAGTAAGGCTATTGAAAGAAACTTATCTAATGCCGCCAGACGTTTCGAAAATTTTTTGTTGAATATCCGTTTCATTTCATCAACGTTCTGCTCACAGATCAATCCGTGGTTAGGATAAGAGGCGGCTTTTACATAAGCCTGATAAGGAACGCCGTTTGCATTCAATGCCGCAGATATGAGGACATTTGTATCAATTAGAACCCTCATGCGTTTTCGTCCTCATTTCTGAATTCTTTTACAAGCGCCATAACATCATCGTCAGATGTAAGTCCGGATTGTTCCGCTTCGCCTACCATTTCCTCCTGAAGCATTTGCATGGCATAGACAGCCGAATTAACGATACGGACGGTGCTACCTTCCACAATAAAAGAAATACGGTCTCCGCTTGCCACGCCAAGCACTTTACGGACATCTATTGGGATTGTGACCTGCCCTTTGGCCATGACCTTTGCGGTGTCAACAAAAGCGTTTACTAACATATCTTTTACCTCCTGAAATAGGGAAAGTAGGGATTCCCTTACTTATATTATATGCGACTGCCAAAGAAAAATCAAATGAATTTCATGGAATGCTTGTGCCAACTAACACTTGACACAAACTATGATTAAGTTTGAGTTGAAAATGGAAAGGGACAGGAATATAATAATATCAACAGCTAAATTTTGAAAAGACAAAAAAATGGGTTGTAAAAAGAAATTGTTAGAATATTTTGATAATTATATGCAAAAATTGAGCTTGAAGCCATTGATTTTAGTAGGGTTGCAGAGAGATAGTGTAGAAATGAAAAGAGCCCGTTTAGGGCATTGACACACTACGGCTCTCATGCCACCGGCCACAGCATTCATAAGTAGAAATGAAAAGAGCCTATTTAGGGCATTGAAACAGCCATATATTGTTCGTGATGAAGTAGGCTTGGGTTTCGTAGAAATGAGAAGAGCCCGTTTAGGGCATTAAGATATGCTTATTTTAGTTACATACCCTGTGGGTAAGTCACGTTATTATCCATATTTCACTCCCTAGAGGTTTTTACGAAACACAAGGAACAATGTGAGAAATTGTAAACAAAACAGGGTACATTGTAGAACACGGAGAGCATGATATTCTTGACAGTATACGAATGCAGGCATAAAGAAAGCACCTATCTTTCGAAGGGTGCTTTTGTGTTGTACTATTTCGCTCACTTGCCATTATTTGGCATAGCAAGAATTTCCCAGGAGTTATGATAAACGGTTCCTTTGGAGAAGTGTTGGATATTTCAGGCTACAAGGTAAGCTTTATCATAACATTTTTTAAGAACGATTTCGTAGAAAGGAATATCTGTTCTGTCCGGATGAGCTATCCCGAAGGGGAAGGGTTCAACCGATATATTTTCATTTTTTATCTTTCTTTTGATGGAATTTAAATTTTTTCCAAAAATTTTTATTTCGTTCCTCTTCTTCCAGGTCAAAAATTTTTAAATCACTTAAAGACAGAAGTATATCAATAAAAGGCTTGTTTGGCATGGTGGCAGCCGTCATTTGGAATATATTTTGCAATGGCACATCAATTTTTTTACATCTTTCCTCTAGTTGCTCTATTCTTTTTTCCAGTTCTATATCTTGTACTAATAAGGTTATTTGTATAGCTTTCATATTATATCCTACCTCATATCTATATATATAGTATTTTATTATACAGTATACATAATTTTACTGTCTATATATAAAGTATTTAATTTCCTAATACTTGTTTATACTGTTTATAATAAGAGAGGTGCAAAATGAAGTATTTACACATACGCATAGTAGAATTGCTGGAAGAAAAGAAAATCAGTAAAACAAGGATATGTAAAGATTTGGATTTGCAAAGAGGAAATTTTAACAGGTATTGTAGGGATGAATTTCAAAGAGTAGATGCGAATCTAATTGTAAGGTTATGTGAATATCTGGATTGCAAAATTGAAGATTTATTGGAAATAAGAGAGAAGTAAAAGCGGCTCCTTTTTGGTAAGAATCAAGACTATAAAATTGTTACCAAAAAGGAGCATATTTATACCAATACCAAATCCATAAAAGCCAGTATCGTCCCTTCCCGTGTGATATCCGCTTCAGGGGGACGAAATCTCGAAAGGAATTATCAAAGAGTATCATCAAATAGATGCATTATCTTGTGTTGGAGGATAAACAAGAGGAGGGGGCTTTGACTTTTGTGGATGTTTTTAAGAATAAAGTTGTTGCCAATACGCATAATGCGCATTATACTATAATCAATTCAATGGAAAAGGAGAGATGCCATGAATGAATAAGGAGATATTGAATGAGATTTAGAGAAATTGAGAGTATAATATTAAAAAATGGATGGTATCAAGTAAAGCAAAAAGGTTCGCACCATCAATACAGACACCCAACTAAGTCTGGAAAGGTCACAATTCCGGAACACGGAGGGGATTTGAATCCTGATACGGTGAAATCAATCATGAAACAAGCGGGGGTTTAAGCTCCACTTGCTGATTTATATAAATGGAGGTGAATATATTGAAATTAATTTATCCGGCTATATTTAAGCCTTTTACGGATCAAAGTGGTGGATATGTGGTAGAATTTCCGGATTTGCCCGGTTGTGTAACAGAGGGAAAAAACTTAGAGCAGGCTATTGAAATGGGGATTGATGCCGCCAGTGGTTGGATATTAGGAGAACTTGAAGATGGGGAGAAAATCCCACCTGCTTCTGATTATTCTGAAATAACTGCTGAAAGTGGGTGTATGATAAATATGTTATTATTAGATATGGATGCTTATGAAGAAAAATATGGTGAAAAAGCCGTAAGGAAAAATCTTACAATTCCTGCATGGCTGAATACTTTTGCCGAAAAAAATAATATCAATTTTTCTAAACTTTTACAAGACGCCTTATTGTCAATGGCACAGGCAAAATAAATAAAGGGAGCTGCCGCAGGGCAGCTCCTTCTTCTGTGTACAGGTCCATGCAGGCGAAATATGCCACTAAAGTGGCGCACAGGCCGCACGGCGAGTTAGGAGAAAATCTTCCCTGCTCAATTGATATCCGTATCAGGGGGCGAAATCTCGAAAGTGATTTTGCGCCGTCTGACGGTCAGGATGCAGCCGAATGTGAATCGGGCTTTGTTTTGGTAAGCGGCAGAAAAATTAACAGCAGCACCGGGAAAACAACGGCGGCCAATATACCGTATTTTAAATTATCATTCAAAAGACCCGAAGCAATGCCGACTGTGGTGGGGCCTAAAGAGCAGCCAATGTCCCCGCCTAGGGCAAGCAGGGCGAACAAGAGAGTTCCGCCGCCCTTTAGCTTTGCCGCTGAGATGCTAAAGGTACCCGGCCAGAGGATTCCCACGGAAAGCCCGCAGAGTCCGCATCCAATCAGTCCAAGCACGGGGGAAGGAGACAGGGAAATCAAAAGGTAGCTGAACAGGCACAAAAGCCCGCTGCAGTACATAAATTTATGCAGATCTATTTTCTCCCCATACTTTCCATAAATGGCTCTTGCGCTTCCCATCAGGATGGCGAAGAACATAGGGCCTGCCAAATCGCCGACGGTTTTGCTTACGCGAAGTCCTTTTTCCGCAAAGGTGGAGGCCCACTGGCTGACCGCCTGTTCGCAGGCGCCTGCGCAAATCATCAGGATAAGCAAAATCCAGAACAGCCTGTTTACCATAAGTTCCTTAAAGGTCATTCCCTTTTCTCCCTCAGATAATAAAGGCGCAATGGGAACCTTTGCAAATAAGAGAATATTCAGTATGGGGACAATGGCCCAGAGGGCCGCCAATATTTTCCAGCTCTGTATGCCAATGAGGGTGAAAAATAAGGTGGAAAGAAGAACCACACCCACATGGCCCCAGCAATAGAAGGAGTGGAGCAGGCTCATGGCCGTCTCCTTATTGTCCGTGGGACACGCCTCCACGATGGGGCTGATTAAGACCTCAATCAGGCCGCCGCCAATAGCATAAATAACCACGGACGCCATCAGTCCCACAAAAGGGGTGGGCATAAGCTCCGGCAAAAAGGTCAGGCCAATCAGGCCGGCGGCTGCGGTGATATGCGCAATCAAAATAGATGCCCGATAACCGATTTTGTCAATAAAGGCGGGAGAAATCAGGTCGATAAACAGCTGTAATCCAAAATTAAAAGTTACGAGAAACGTAATTTTGGACAGGGGTATACCGTAGGACGATTGAAAAGTGAGAAAAAGTAACGGGACAAAGTTGTTGATAATTGCCTGTACGATATACCCGATAAAGCAGGAATAAATGGTATGTTTGTAAGTAAAGGTTTTCATTTGTGACAGGAAGCCTCCATTCTTGTGATAGAGCGGTCCCTGAAATCCGAGTGTAAAAGAGTTTCCGGGAGCGCTCGCAATGATCTGTTTAGCCGGTTGTTGGTGGTAACAGCGAAATATTTGAATAAACTGCTGTAGCCGCATTTCCCATTATAATAAAAATGCATTTCTTTTTCAAAGGTTAAATGGATAACCTGCAAAAAAATGTTTTTGATGTTTTTGAGTGGAATTTGATTGACATTCTATTTCCGTTGCAATACTATAATAGTAGAAATGAGAATTTCTATTAGAGGCGTTTGTCAGAGGAGCCTGTCTGATAGCGGAATATTTTTTGTTATCTATAATAAAAACTGAAGAAATTGTGAGGGGTTCGTCAGATGCACCTGTCTAAAAAAAGCTGAAGAAATTATTGGGAACTGAGAGGTTCCCATTTTTACATTAAGGAGAATTATGAAACAGATACTTTGTTACATAAAGAAAGACTATTTTGAGAAACATGTTGACTTTATAAAGTTATTAGATGTTGGAAATTCCGGTAAACAGTCGAAAAGAACTCATTTGTGTGTCAAAATTGAATTAGACGAAAATATTTTTTATATACCTCTACGAAACAACTTGGGAGCAGATATTAGAAAATTTGGAAGAATAGGACATTCCGTTCCATCTGAAAAAAGAAAAAAAGCCGGATTGGATTATCGTTATGTATTGATTGTGAATAATCCGATTTATATCGAAATTCAGACAGAAAGAAAAATCCCATCTTCACAATTTAAATGTATTCAAAGGGATTATGAGTTGATTAAATCAGAATTTGAGGTTTATTTAAGGGGTTATAAAAGGGCGGCCAAGAAAAGAAGAATAGAAAAAGAACCTCTGTACAGGGAATCAAGCCTGATAAATTTTCATACGGAATTAGGTATATTCCATTATTAAATCATATTTTTTATATATTAAACTATCTTTTTACTCTCCGATATCGTTATAAGATATGGAGAGTATTTTTTAGGTTTTGCATGTGCGGTTTTCAGGAAAACGGCCGGGAGGGAGGAAGAACATGGACGCGGATTTTTTGCTGATACAAAAAATGCGCATGGGCGACGACAGGGCTGTTGAAAGTTTTGTCAGGAAATATTATCCCCGGATATTGAAGTACTGCAGGCAGCATATGGATGATTACGGCTATGCGGAGGATATAACCCAGGAAACCTTCGTGCGGTTTTTCCGGACTCTGAGCAGGTACAGGCATTATGGAAAGGCGTCAAATTATCTGTATACCATTGCGGCCAATCTGTGCCGGGATTATTACAGGAGGATGAAAGAAATTCCCATAAAGGAACTGCCGGAAGGATTTGATGCGCATACCCCAAATATAGAGCGGCAGGTAGAGGTAAGGCTTGCTCTGGCAAGTCTTCCGGAGGAAATAAGGGAAGCGGCCGTATTATATTTTTTGCAGGAAAGAAAACAAAAGGATATTGCCCGGATTCTGGGAATCAGTCTTTCGCTTGTAAAGTACAGAATAAAGAGAGCAAGAGAGATGCTTTCCGAATATTTTGGGGAAAAGTAGAAAAAAGTTTGTGCCTGCGCCCAAAGTCGAGGCTGCCGGCAAGAAGGGAGGAGGGTTATTTATATGAGATTATCGGATCGCCGAATCAGAAAATTCATGAAAGCGGATGCAGACGTCTGTGAGGGCAAGTTTGGAAAGGAACTTTCAAACTCTTTATGCGCAGGTCCGTACAGAGGAAATATGCCACTGAAGTGGTGCACGGGCCGTGCGGCGAGCAGGGAGAACTCTTCCCTGCTCAATTCGGCGGCAGTGCCGCAGGAGCAGCTTGCGGGATGCAGGGGAAACAGGAATGGATTCGCACCGGCGGAGCTCATCCAAAAATCAAAAGAGGCGTTTGGTGAAAACGAGGCGAAGGGTATGCTTTCGGCAGCGGAATTTTTGTATTGGCAGGGCCGATATGTGCGCAAATTCTGGTGGTTTTTACAGGGAGGCATTCTGCTTATATTGTGGGGGCTGCTCAGGCTGTCGGACAGCGGTTTTTACACACAAAGGTGTATGGGCGCGGCGGCTCCGTTGTTTGCGGTGCTTTTGCTGCCGGAGTTGTGGAAGAACCGAAACGGCGGCGCTGTGGAGATTGAATGTGCGGCTTATTATTCTTTAAGGCAGATTTATGCGGCAAGGATGCTTTTGTTTGCGATGGTAGATTTCCTGCTGCTTTGGGGCTTTTCGCTGGCAATGGTTTTGACAGGGAGGGTTTTTGTATCGGAGTTGGCGGTTCATTTTTTCCTGCCCTATCTTGTAACCTGCTGTATTTGCTTTAGAACCCTGTACAGCCGGATGGCTTCGGAAGCGCTTGCGTTAGCGCTGTGTATGGTTTGGTGTGTGGTGTGGAACCAGCTTGTGTTAAATGAAAAAGTATATGCGGCTATTTCCCCCGCCGTGTGGTATGCCATGCTTGTGACCAGCGCGCTGTATTTGGGATACTGTATCTATAAGGGACAGAAAAACGTAACGATTGAGCAAATTTACGCCTGCGGCCCAAGTGTGGAGAGAAAGTTCTAAGGTGTCGGAAAACACCGCCTAAAAACAACTAAGGTTTGCAGGCTGAGAGAAAGGCATGGTAATACTGTGAAATTAAATTTTTCAGACAAATTTGTGCCTGCGGTCCAAATTTGCAGGCTTTCGGAAGCATGGAGGTTATTATGGAACTAAAAATTACGAATCTGACTAAGGAGTTTAAGGATATAGCGGCGGTTGACGACGTATCTTATACTCTGACAACGGGAGTTTACGGGCTTTTGGGGGTGAACGGGGCAGGAAAGACAACTCTCATGCGGATGCTGTGCACGCTGACAAAGCCCAGCGGCGGATGTATTACGTGGAATGGAAAGGACATTTTTGAACTGGACGGGGAATACAGAAAGTTGCTGGGGTATCTGCCTCAGGATTTTGGGTTTTATCCTGATTTTACGGTGTACGACTATCTTATGTACGTGGCGTCCATTAAGGGCCTGCGCCCTGTCACGGCAAAGGAGCGCACCGGGCGGCTGTTAAAGCAGGTGGGAATGGAAAAGGCAAAAGGAAAAAAGATGAAAAAGCTTTCGGGAGGAATGAAACGCCGGGTGGGCATTGCTCAGGCGATGTTAAACAACCCTTCTATCCTGATTTTGGACGAACCTACCGCAGGGCTGGATCCCAATGAAAGAATCAGGTTTCGCAATCTGTTAAGCGAGCTGGCACAGGAGAGGCTCGTCCTTCTCTCCACCCATATCGTGTCGGATGTTGCGTATATTGCCAATGAAATTCTGCTGATGAAGGAGGGAAAAATCTGTGTGGCGGGCAGTCCCCGGGAGCTGCTTGCGCCGATGAGGGGGCAGGTATGGAGTGTGGACGTTTCCCCGCAGGACGTAAAGGCTTACAGAAAAGCCTATAAGGTGGCCAATATCAAAACAATTCCGGGAGGCATCAACTTAAGGATTTTATCCGGGCAAAGGCCTGCCGAAAACGCCATACCCGAAGAAGCCACATTGGAAGATGTATTTTTGCATTATTTTGGAGAAGGGACGGTGGAAGAAGATGTTACGATATGAGCTTGAAAAGGTATTTTTGAAAGCAGGCGGTAAGATAGCCCTTTTCATCCTTTTTATTCTTGTAGGAATTACCGGTTATTTCGCCACGAACGTTTTTTATGTGGACGAAAACGGGGATGAACAAACCGGGCCGGCGGCGGTCAGGGAGCTGCGGGCCGTGCAAAAGGAGTGGGCCGGTTATCTGGAAGAAGAAAAAATCCGCCGGGTCATTGCGGAAAACAGAAAAATCCGGCGCTCGCCCGAGGCGTTGTCGGATGATGTTGTGAAGAATAATATCGCATATGGCTGGGGACAGGGCATCATGGAAATCAGGGATCTTTTGAATTGTTCCTATAGAGAGCATTTCAGGGAATATGATTATTACCGGGCGGACTCGCTTTCAGAGGAAGATGCGCTGGCATTTTATACAAACAGGGTATCTTCGCTTGAGGAATGGCTGCAGGAAGAGGCAAAGGATATGTTTTCGGAGAAGGAGAAGGAATTTCTCATCAATCGGTATCGTCAAATTCAGACCCCCTTTTACTATGATTATATGGAAGGCTGGATGCGGCTGTTTGAGTTTTCGCCTACGATTATTATGATTACCATGCTGGTTTTGGGGTATCTGGTTGCCGGAATCTTTTCAAATGAATTTGTGTGGAAATCGGATGCCGTTCTTTTTTCATCCAAGTATGGGAGGAACAAGGCGGTAGCCGCCAAAATCGGCGCGGGATTTTGGATCGTGACCGCAGTTTACTGGTGCGCCGTCTTAGCGTACTCGGCAATCACACTTCTTTACCTGGGAGCGGACGGCATGAACTGTCCGGTTCAGGCGGATATGAGCGGGTGGAAGTGCTTTTATCATATCACCGTGTGGCAAAAATATCTTTTGACAATAGGGGGCGGATATATAGGATGCCTTTTTATTTCCTTTTTCAGTATGCTGGTATCGGCAAAAACAAAGTCCACGGTTTTGGCGGTTATGGTTCCCGTTGTGCTTATTTTTATTCCCTCTTTTCTTGCCAACATCAACAGCGCCGCCGTGAGCAAAATTCTTTCTCTGCTGCCGGATCAGCTGTTACAGATGGAGGCTGCGCTTAACTACTTTAGCGTGTATACAATTGGCGGAAAGGTGGTGGGAGCCGTGCCGATTGTACTTACGGTTTATACGGCGCTTGTTGTGGCGATGGGGCCGGTTATTTACAGGGAATACAGGCGTAAGACCTTTGTATGATATTATGCGCCTGGCATGAAGGTTCGGAATTTCGCCATAACCATTCGGCCAAGGCTGTGTATTCACTGCGCAGGCCGTGAGAAAGCATAAGCATATAGTAACTTGCCCTTTTCTTATTATCGGATTTCTGATAAACTTGGTGGAAAGGATTGGATCAAACTATTTAGTGGTCCGGTACCGTAAGCAAAAATTGTGGTAAACGGGGTATAGATATGAACAACAAAGTGTATGAGTATGAGTCCCTGATCTATGAAGCGGGGCAGACAGGCGGCGCTTATGTCATTTTTCCCTATGATATCAGGAAAGAGTTTGGACGGGGAAGGGTAAAGGTACACGCTACATTTGACGGGGAGCCGTATGATGGCAGTGTTGTAAATATGGGAGTAAAGAATGCGGACGGAAGTGTTTGTTACATTATAGGGGTGCGTAAAGATATCCGTTCCCGGATAGGGAAGCAGCCGGGGGATAAGGTATTGGTGACGGTCAGGGAACGGCTGCTTTTTTAGCCGGCAAGCAATAAAACGGCTAAAGTGATAAAGAAAGTGTCAGGGACAGAAATAAGGATGAGAAGGAGCATTGTATGGGGAATGAAAAAATATATCAGATGAATTTTTCTAAAGTTTATGAACTTCTGGTGAACAAAGCAGAGAAAAAGGGGAGAACAAGGGCGGAAGTTGATGAGGTGATTCGGTGGCTTACCGGGTACGGCGAGCCGGAATTGGAAGGGATGCTTCAAAGGCCGGTGTCTTATGGGGATTTCTTTCGGGATGCGCCGGAATTGAATGAAAACAGGAGATTGATCAAAGGCGTGATCTGCGGCGTCAGGGTGGAAGATATCGAGGAGCCATTGATGCAGGAGATACGTTATCTGGATAAACTGGTTGACGAGCTTGCCAGAGGGAAGGCCATGGATAAAATACTGCGTAAATAAAATGGGACATAGAAATACCCTAAACAAATTTCAGAGATGAAACCTATAGATATTAAGCATACATAAGTATTGAAAATAAGTATTTGCCATAAAAAGCCTGCCGGATTATAATACATGACAACAGGCAAAGACTGTTGTATATAATATGCGCAAATAAAGCAAAGGTGAACTTCGTTCACCTCGCAGAAATGAGGAAAAGTATGAAAAAACTTGGATTTGGATTAATGCGTCTGCCCCTTTTGGATAAGACGGATGCGAACAGTATTGATGTGGAGCAGGTAAAGCGGATGGTGGACGCCTTTATGGAAAAGGGGTTTACATACTTTGATACGGCATGGATGTACTGCGCTTTCAAAAGCGAGGGTACCGTTAAGACCGCTTTAGTGGATCGCTATCCCCGGGAAGCCTACACGCTGGCAACTAAGCTGCATTCGGGATTCATCAATTCTTTGGAGGACAGGGATAAAATATTTCATCAGCAGCTGCAAAAAACCGGCGTAACCTATTTTGACTATTACCTGATTCATGGTATCGAGTCGTCCTCATTGCTGAAATACGAGCAGCTTGACTGTTTTAACTGGCTTTTAGAGAAAAAGGCAAAAGGAATGGTGAAACACGCGGGCTTTTCTTTCCATGACAGTGCGGAGCTTTTGGATGAGATTCTCACAAAGCATCCGGAAATGGAATTTGTACAGCTTCAGATTAATTATCTGGATTGGGAAAGCGAGTGGGTGCAGTCCCGCAAGTGTTATGAGGTTGCCACAAAGCATGGCAAGCCGGTGATTGTCATGGAACCGGTTAAGGGCGGTACGCTGACGAATCTTCCGCCCCAGGCCGAGAAACTTTTGAAAGATTATGCCCCTGACCTTTCGGTGTCAAGCTGGGCAATCAGGTTTGCCGCCTCCCTGGACAATGTGATGATGGTGCTTTCCGGCATGAGCAATTTAGAGCAGATGGAGGATAATTTAAGCTACATGAATGACTTCCGGCCTCTCACGGAGGAAGAAAAGGATCTGACCCGCAAGGCGGCGGATATCATTAACGCCCAGATAGCCATTCCCTGTACAGGTTGTTCATACTGCACGGAGGGGTGCCCTAAAAAGATAGCCATCCCTCAATATTTCTCTCTGTATAATGAAGACATGAGGGAAAATCTGGAGGAAAAGGGCTGGACTGCCACGGCAACCCAGTATGGAATTTTAACGGAAAAGTTTGGAAAAGCCGGGGACTGCGTGGGGTGCGGACAGTGCGAGGGCGTTTGCCCCCAGCATTTGCCCATTATTGAAAAGCTGAAAGAAATATCCGCCCATTTTGACAGATAAAAAGCATAAAGACAAATAAGCAGATAGAATATGTAACCATTCAGCCAGGTCTGCGCATTTACTGCGCCGACCTGGCTGAATGCTTATCCATTTGTACGCGATTTATCCTTTTTATATAGTAAGAAGGAAAAAGTTGTGTTACAATTTGAAAGGATACTTTGACCGCAGGATGGAAGAACAAAGTCCGGAAGCAGACTTCCAAATTTTCTATTGGTGGCAGTGCCGAAAGCATAGCTTTCGGTATGCAAGGGGTATAAAGATGGAGCTTTTGTTTAAGATAAACCTGAATAACGCGGTGGAGAGGGTCTTGCATGTGCCGGGGAATTATTCGGGGGGAATATTGGAAATGACGCTGGTGATAGACTGCGCTTTGCCTGCCGACTATGTCAGGACGATGTCGGCGGATATAGCGGCCACGCTGCGCTCCCACAGCGAGGTCTTCCGCAATGTGCGGCTGAATCTTCTGTACTTTAAAGGCGATGACGACATGGAAAACCGGGTGATCCCCATTTCCTTTTTGCAGACGAGCAGGTGCTTTGAGGATTATGTGACGACCGGGGAAGAAAAGTCACTGGACGCTTTGACGGCAAAGCTGAAGCTTTTTCACGCAAGGTCAAAATTGATTCTGGTTCTGGCGGATGAAAAGCTGCTTGTCCGCGACAGGGACGAGGTGCAAAGGAATCTGAAACCGTTCCTTGGCAAAAAGAGTCTTTTTCTTTACAGGAACGATCCGGAAATGAAGTGGCGTCGAGGGATAGATTTCAATCAGCCCGCGAGCTGATTTTGTCCGTCGCAAATTTTTGCCTGCGCTCAAATTGGAAGGCTGTCGGCAGGATTGGGGTATAAGCATGGTAGGAAATCTGGAATATTATAAAGTGTTTTACTACGCGGCCAAAAACGGCAGTGTGACCGGGGCGGCGGCGGAGCTTTCTCTCTCCCAGCCGGCGGTGAGCCAGGCTTTAAAGCAGCTTGAGAGCGCTCTGTCGGTTAAGCTTTTTGTCCGCGTGCCAAGGGGAATCAGGCTTACCACGGAAGGACAGGCGCTTTATACCTATGTAAAAGCCGGGTATGAGCAGATTATGTCAGGGGAAAGGAAGCTTGCCTCCATGTTGCAGCTTGATTATGGGGAGCTAAAGATAGGCGCCAGTGACATGACTCTGAAATATTATCTGCTGCCTCTGCTGCAGGCGTACCATGAAAGGTTTCCGGGAATTAAGGTGACCGTCACCAATGCGCCTACGCCGGAGACCTTGCGTCTTTTGCGGAAGGGAGAAATTGAGTTTGGAGTGGTGAGCACGCCTTTTGCCGATAAGTCTAAGCTTCATGTGATTCCCGTGCGGGAGATAGAGGATGTGTTTGTGGCGGGGCGGAAATTTATGCAGTATAAGAATCATATGCTGGATTTGCAGGAGTTGGAAAAGCTGCCCATTATCTGCCTGGAGGGAAGCACCAGCACGAAAAGCTATATGGACGACTTTTTAAAACAAAACGGCGTGGAACTGCACCCGGAATTTGAACTTGCCACCAGCGATATGATTGTTCAGTTTGCCTTAAGGAACCTGGGAGTGGGAAGCGTGGTCCGGGACTTTGCCGGGGAATATTTGGAGGACGGCAGGCTCTTTGAACTGCGCTTTAACCAGATGATTCCCAAAAGGAAGATTTGCGTGGTTGCGGATGCGCAGGGGCCGGCGTCCAGGGCCGCGGAAGAATTTTTAAAGATGGTGCCTGCGCCCGAATTTGCAGGTTGAGAAGGGAGTATGGTTAAGAATATGGTGAAAAATGTTGTGTTCGATATTGGAAACGTGCTTGCAGGATTTACATGGCAGGAGTTTTACCGAAGCTTTGGTTTTTCGGAAGAGATTTACGAAAAACTCACGTCGGCTACGATTAAAAGTGTGTTTTGGAATGAGCTTGACAGGGGCGTGCTTACGGACGAGCAGCTTCTCGAGGGCTTTATCCGCAACGACCCTTCCATTGAAAAAGAAATCCGGGAAGTATTTCAAAACGTAGAAAAGATGATTTCCCGATACGATTACGCGATTCCGTGGATTCGGGAGTTAAAGGAGAAGGGGTACGGGGTATATGTCATCTCCAATTTTTCCCATAAGGCGTATGAAGAATGCGCGAAAGCCCTTGATTTCCTGAAAGAAGTGGACGGGAGAATTTTATCCTTTGAGGAAAAGCTGATTAAGCCCATGCCTGAGATTTACCGGCTCTTGCTTGAGCGTTATGGGCTTGAAGCGGAGGAATGTGTTTTTATTGACGATATGGACAGAAATGTGGAGGCGGCGGTGAAGGAGGGGATGAAAGGAATTGTTTTTCATACCCTTGCCCAGGTAAAAAAGGAATTGGAAGAAATTTTAACTTTTTAAGAATGACCGGCGATAATACTGCATTGAATTTTGAGCAGTCATATTCCCAAGACGCAAAGGAAGGTATTGTAATAGAAAAGATGAATGAGGATTTTCTTCAGAGCGTTACGGATGTGCTGAAAAAGCGCGGAAAAATGCAAAAGCAGCTATTGATATGTCAATGGTCTATGCATATTTTGAAACAGGTCGATTGATTGCTGAAGAAGAATAGAACGGTTCACAGAGAGCTGCCTATGGAAAACATTTAATTCCGGGACTTTCAAAATATCTGACAAAAATATGGGACAGGGATATTCTGATACAAACTTAAAACAGATGCGTAAATTTTATCAGGTCTACGCAAACGATCAAATTGGTCAGATGCTTTCTGACCAATCGCAAAACCTTCCCACGGTATCAACCGGAAGGAAATTTCCGTCAAAACATAGAAGGTATTTTATATCCGGACAGGAACGGATTATCCCGATTTCGGAATAACATTGATTTAGTGTTCTATAACCGCTTGTTACAATGCTTTGTTCTTTTCGATTTGAAACTCGGCGATTTGACGCATCAGGATTTGGGGCAGATGCAGATGTATGTTAATTATTATGACCGATACGAAAAAACGCCGGAGGAAAATCCTACGGTGGGGATTTTTACTCTGTCAGGAGAAAAGCGATGCGCTTGTTGAACTGACGTTGCCGGAAAACGCTAATATTTATGCGTCAAAATATGAACTGTATCTGCCGGACAAGATGCTGCTGCAGGAAAAGCTGAAACAGTGGACGCAGGAGGAAAATGGAAATGCCGATATGCCGTGAAGATTGCTTTTCATCTTTATATCCCCACATATTGCAAGCTGCATTTGCGAACTATTGTTCATCTTTATTCAGTACGGAGGTATCGGAAGCCAGTGATTTTTTGCCGGTGAACTTACCGTAGAGCCAGATGTAAATCCATAAAAGAATCGGCAGCCCGATGGTCGCCACAAGGCATGCGGCAAACAGTCGGTCCGAACCGGGAAAATCTAAGAGAGAAATCACCAGTGTGGCAACATATAAAAGAACAAGCAGTGCGATGCAGATAATGGCGGCAATTTGTTTGGGTTTTAGTTTCATGGAAGGCTCCTTTGCGTGTTATGGCTCGAACAAAAATATACGAGACTGTTAACATTATAGCATAGGATAAGAATTAATTTCATTAATTTTTCCATAAATATGAGTAGGGGGTGCGGACATTTTCCATATTATGCAATACCATATTTTTTAAAAATACTATTCAAATCCTCTCGGCTGATTTTTCCTGCCAGATAATACGCTTTAACACTGGCTTCTATCGCTTCAAAAACAGTATCAAACATAAACCAGTCACCTGTATTATAATATTCCTGTAATTCCATAAAATCGCGTTGTAGCCCATCTGGCAAATCATCTCTTAAAATTATTTGTTCATCCACATACATTATTTATCACCTCTCCTTTTACGGTTTCCCATAAACTAATGTACACAATCATTCTTTATACATTCAAACAGTACTTTTTCATACCTGTATTGAATAATTGATGTAAAAAATCTCTTCTGTATTTCTGACAATATTGGTATCTCTTTTATCATTGCTTGTATCTTATCCATATTATTGCCTATTTGGGGTGTCAATCTATAAACAGCCTCTAAACATTCCGGATAATCCCTGCTTTCAATTATATGATATGGATTTACCCGTTTCCCATGTAATTCAAAGATACACCTGCGTGCTTTATACGCCTCTGCTTCCATTTTATTAGCATCATTCATTACGATTCCCATCTTTTCATCATCCCATTTGCTATTTAAACAATTGCCATTATCATAAACAGGCGCAATCTCCTTCGAACCATCCTTTCTCAAGATGATTCCCCAATTGCTGTTATTACGATCTGTATTGCCAATCAGCGCATCTATTATAAACATATTCCAAAAATGCTCTCTTACTCCCGGAACATTTTGCAAAAACGGATGCTCCTGTATCGTCATCATAATTTCATACAAGTCTACGCCTACACCATTTGTCTCATTACCATTTGAATCTAAAAAATGTGGTTCAAAAGTAACTTTTATTTTATCAAACTCATAGAGTTTATCTCCATCATGTAAAAAATCTTCGCAGGCAACTACAATTTTGTTATTTCTGGTTCCTAAAATTGTATTGTGAACAGGCAAGCCAACTATCTCGTATATCTTTGAACCAATATATTCACAGACAGGACTATTCGAATAACTCAGATTAATATTTTTCATCTGCTGTTCTTTTAAATTTCCCGGAAATTTTAAAAGATAGTCTTTACCTTCATAAGTAATTCCCATTTTTCGACCGGCTGTTCCACCATACATTCTTTGATTCTGCTGAAAGTTATCAAAGCTTATTAATTCCAAAATATCACCTCATCTCTATTTTTTTCAATATCTATACAATTTTCTTTTTGAAGTTTTTCATCAATTACTTTTTTAACATCTTCATCTGTCAACAAATATTTTAAATCATCTATTTTTAGAATAGCTAACTATTATGGTCTTAAATAACATTGATTATACTTTCTGGTAAAAGTTGCCGTATCTCCTCCAAAAACTCTTTCCAGGCATAAAATTGCGGGCTAAACCCTATTTTCACAATATCAAATGCATTCTCTGAAACGGGAATTGCTATTTTAGGAAAAAAACAGTTTTCAGTATCTGCCCATCATGAAATTGGGGTGCGAACATTTTCCTGGACTGGTTAAGCCACCAATCCAAGGCTCTGTCTGTACTCCCTTGGGCTCATATTTCCAAGTGATATTTTGATTCTCTTTTCGTTATACCATATCAGATATTCATTCAGTATGTCAATGAATTCCCGGATGCTGACGCCTGCCCAGTCCCTATTATAAAACATTTCGTTTTTGAGACGTCCAAACAGTCCCTCACAGGCAGAATTGTCAGGAGAACATCCTTTCTTTGACATAGAGCGTTCAAGCCCGGCCTGTTCCATCCGGCTGATCCAGCCCGGCCAGCGATAATGGCATCCCCTGTCCGAATGGATCAGGGGGTGCCCACCTTTCTCCAGACCGGATATTGCTTGGTCGAGCATACGGTTTACCAAGGCAGCATCCGGGCTTGTTCCAATTGTCCAACAGGGAACCATGCCGTCAAAACAGTCTACGATTGGTGAAAGGTAGAGTTTTCCCGCAGGCAGGGCAAATTCGGTAATGTCCGTGAGCCATTTTTCGTTTGGCCTGTCTGCATGGAAGTCCCTTTCCAGCGCATTGGGTACGGAAGGGGAGATTTCTCCCTGATAAGAGCTGTACTTTCGCCGTCTTTTGGTCTTTACCCCAAGACATTCCTCCTGCATGAGCCGCCGGACCACTTTTTCAGAAAGGGTAATCCCTTCCCGCTTTAGAAGGCCATGGATTCGCCGGTATCCGTAGCGTCCCGCATTTTCATGGAATAATTCTGTGTTCTTCCTGCGGACGCTGCTGTATTTATCTTCCTGGCGTGAAACTGCCTTCTGGTAATAATAACTGCTTTTGGAAAGAGAAACCCTCTTCAAAAGGGATGGCAGTGGGTATTTATCTTTCAGGGCATCGACGCTCACTGCCTTTTCCCTGTTTTCCAGGGCACTCTGGTCGAGCCTCCGGAAATATCGGGAATCAGATTATCCCAATAGAAGCTTTTATCTGCATCAGGCACTGTAATGTTTCAAAACGCCAATTTGAAGGCGGCTCCCTTGAAATGCTTTTTCCCTCTATTTTCTGTTTTCTTCTATCCATTCCACGGCAAAATCTACCAGTTCCCTTTGACGCATCATAGAAAGAACGCCGTTTCCCAAAGGTACATGACGCACCTTCCCTGTTCTCTCAAAGGCTTCTCCAATTGCCGGAAAATCTTCTCCGTCTACAGCCAATGTCTCATAGGATTTCCAAATCCGCTGTCCGTTAAGCCGTATGGCGCTGCTTTCTATAACCGTATGCTTGTTAGGATATTCGGCTCTTACATCCGCTAAATGAAGGGAAGTATTTTTGTCATAACCAACGCCAATCAGCAAAACATATCCATTGAGTTCATACAGTCTGCCGATAGGCGAGCTGTCTCCAAAAATATCGGACAGGTCATGGTTTTCTGTCAGATACCGTGCATAACGTCCCCATGCCGCTACCGACCTTGCAGGGTGATCGCTTCTAAGTGTCCCCGGCCACTGCCGGAACATTTCCGACACTGCGCCCATCGTATTTGTGGGTGTAATCCGCTTGTCATAAGCAGGTATGTATTTACGTATGACAGGATGCCATTCCTCTGGCTCCTGCCAGTAAACGCCCGCTGCAGGATCTAAATTCTTCCATGACTGTGTCGGCATCATAATCGTACCTTCATCGCCAACGCTCTCAAGCAACGCTTCAATGACCGACTGTGCGCCGCCGCACACATAACCCAGGCTGCCGAGCGATGTATGCACCATAACGGCCTGCCCTTTTTGCAGGCCAATATCCTTTAAAGCAGTTTTGATATCGTCCGGAGTTACCAGCTTTCTTTTTTCCATTTTCATCCCCCATTCTTGCCGGCATCCCTCAAATTTGGGCGCAGGCACATATTTTTTCTTTCATCCGGTTCATAGCGGTTGTAAAAATAATAGAACGAACTATGACAAATGGCAAAGGTTAAACGCGTAACCTTTAACAAAATTTCACCTCGTTTTTTGTGCATTTTTATCTTTGCAGTCTACATTTATTTTTTGAATTAGTACTATTTTCAGAAATGAATCTGTGATATAATGAGCTGGAAAACATTAATTTAATTAAATGAAAGGGTAAAAACATGTTAAAAAACAGCTTAAACGGGATTTGGAATTTGCAGATTATCGGAAAAGATTCCTCTCTTGTGCCTGGGGAAGGTATAAGTGCAAAGATTCCCGGATCGGTTTACGGTGCGCTGCTTGAAAAGGAGCTGATACCGGATCCGTTCTATCGGGATAACGAGTTGCAGGTGCTTCCTCTTATGGAAAATGATTTCTGTTATACGACAGATTTTAAGGTGACGGAGCAGATGCTTGCCTGCGACGCTTTGCTGCTGCGCTTTGAGGGGATAGATACGCTTGCGGATATCTATTTAAACGGCGAGCAGATTGGCTGTGCCTACAATATGCACAGGATTTGGGAGTTTAATCTGCTTGAATCAGGCAGCGTCAGGGAAGGAGACAATCAGTTAAAGGTAGTGCTTCATTCTCCCACAAAGTATATCAGGGAAGAAAATGAGAAGACGCCCGTGCTGGGTTCTCAGGATGCAATGGTGGGTTTTGCACATTTGCGAAAGGCTCATTGTATGTTCGGCTGGGATTGGGGCCCGAGACTGCCTGACGCCGGTATTTTCAGGGACGTAACGCTCCTTGGCATTAAAAAGAGCCGTCTGGATTCGGTTTACATAACACAGATACATGAGGATGGTCAGGTGACCCTTGATTTTGACATTGCCCTTGAGCTTTTTGGCAATAAGGAAAATGGCTTCTTTGACGATTCGGGCAGGATTCAAATCACGGTGACGGACCCTGACGGTCAGGTACTGACTACCGGAGACGGTGCGCAGGGCAGCCTGGCAGATGCGGCGAAAGGTCCGGAGAGCCGTGCGGCGGGCGGCGCGGTCTGCGGCCGGGGAAACGCAGATGGGGAAGATGTGGACTACAGGCTTGTGGTCAAAAATCCCAAGCTCTGGTGGCCCCACGGCTATGGGGAGCAGCCTCTTTACCAGGTGAAGGTTTCCCTTCTTGATGAGGACGGGTGCGAGCTGGATGTGTGGGAGAGGAAGATTGGCCTGCGCACTATGACGGTGAACACGGATAAGGACGAATGGGGGAACTGCTTTGCCCATGAAGTAAACGGCGTGAAAGTATTTGCCATGGGCGCGGATTATATTCCGGAAGACAATCTCCTTGGCCGTATCAATAAAGAACGGACAAGAAGGCTGCTTGAGGATGCGGTTCTGGCAAACCATAACTGTATCCGCGTATGGGGCGGCGGTTATTATCCCGACGATTATTTCTTTGACATTTGCGATGAGCTGGGGCTGGTGGTATGGCAGGATTTCATGTATGCCTGCGCATCCTATGAGCTTGACGATGCGTTTGAAGCGAACATTACTCAGGAAACCATAGAAAATGTCAGGAGAATCCGTCACCATGCCTGTCTGGGACTGTGGTGCGGCAACAATGAAATCGAGACCCAGATTGAATTTTGGAAAACTTCGGAAAAGCAGAAATACGATTATATAAAATTGTATGAATATATTATCCCTAAGATTGTGAAGGAAGAAGATCCGAACGCCTTTTACTGGCCTTCTTCCCCGTCCTCAGGAGGAAATTTTGAAAATTCCTGGTCGGAAGATCAGGGGGACATGCATTATTGGGATGTATGGCATGGAAATAAGCCTTTTACGGAATACCGGAAGTTCCATTTCAGATATCTGTCCGAGTTTGGCTTCCAGTCCTTCCCAAGCTTAAAAACAGTGGAAAGCTTTACGCTGCCGGAGGACAGGAACATCTTCTCAAGGGTAATGGAAATGCACCAGAGAAACCGGGCGGCTAACGGCAAGATTTTGAATTATCTTTCGGCTACCTATTTGTATCCTAAGGATTTTGACCATTTATTGTATGCGTCGCAGCTTCTTCAGGCGGACGCTATCCGCTACGGGGTGGAGCATTTCAGACGTTACAGGGGCAGATGCATGGGAACGGTTGTCTGGCAGCTGAACGATATCTGGCCGGTAGCATCCTGGGCAAGTATCGACTATTATGGGAGATGGAAAGCCCTTCACTATGCGGAGAAGAAAATGTTTGCGCCTGTTATGATTTCCTGCGAGGAGACAGGGGAGCTGAGCGAGCGCCCTTTCTGTATTCAGGAGCCTGCGCCTATTGAAAAGAGCGCGCGGCTGCATGTTGCAAATGAAACCATGGAGGAGGTTACCGGCACGGTTTCCTGGAGCCTTAGAAGGCCGGACAGCAGCATTTTGGAAGAAGGATCTCAGAAGGTGACGGTTCCCGCCCTTGACGGCGTTTGGCTTGAAAAAATGGATTTTGGCGCTTATGAGGAGAGGGAAATACATTTAACATATAGCTTTTCCGTGGACGGTCAGGTTGTTTCCGAAAATTCCTGTTTGTTTACGGCGCCCAAGCATTATTTCTTTGCGGATCCGAAACTGCGCTGCGAAAGGAAAGGGGATCAGATTATCGTACATGCAGACGCTTACGCGAAGAACGTGGAAATTATCGCAGAGGATGGAGATTTATGGCTCTCTGACAACTTCTTCGATATGGAAGCGGGAGAGTATGCGGTTTCCATTATAAGAGGGGATGCAAAGAGCGTTACCTGTCGGTCCGTATTTGACATCGCCTGATCCTGATAAAACGGAATGGGGCGGCAGTCCATTGTCATTAAGTTAACGGCTGCGGACGCCGGGAGGAAAATAAAATTCTCCGTCGCCGCGCTCTCGCTCCGAAAAAAGCGTAGCGGACACTAGGTTCGTGAAGTACCTCACCAAGTGCCGACGCTTTTTAAGGGGCTCCTTGAGAATTTTATTTTCCTCCCGGCTGGTTTTGGCGCTAAACTTAATGACATTGGGCGGCAGTCCCGGCTGGTTTTGGCGCTAAACGTAATGACATTGGGTAGCGTTCCTGGCTTCGGGTAAACTGTTACTACAGGATGCCTGATTTGCCCCTGGCGTAGAACATTCTACCGCGGCTTATTTGGGGTAGTCTGATAAAAAGAAAAAATTTCATGACAGTAGTTTTCAAGAACCGGAGCCAGGCTGTTATCAATTTCATGCCGGCTCCGGTTAATATTATTCAGCCGGACAGAGGGTGTACTTTTTCCAATAACCTTTTTCCAAAGGCAGCTATCCGCCAGGGCAGAGGCATTACTCACGAAGAGTATGACGTTTGATGGCCTCAAAGCTTTCCTTGCTGATTACATGTTCGATTTTACAGGCGTCCTTTGCGGCGACAGCTTCATCCACGCCAAGACGGGTCAGCCATGCGGTGAGTAATTCATGGCGCTCATAAATCATTTCCGCAATTTCCCTGCCGGATTCGGTTAAATAAATGAACCCTTCTCGGGTAACAGTGATGTGCTCTTTTTCCCGTAGATTTTTCATGGCGACGCTGACACTGGATTTTTTAAACCCCAGCTCTTCGGCAATGTCCACGGAACGGACGACGGGTTTCTTTTTGCTTAGGATTAAGATTGTTTCCAGATAATTTTCTGACGATTCGTTAGTATGCATTTTATTTCCTCATATTTTCTTTCTTTTTTGGTTTCATATGCCATATTGTAAAGTTATTTTTGACAACTATTCGGCCCCCAATGTCATTAAGTTTAGCGCCAAAACCAGCCGTTAACTTAAGGACACTGATTCGGCCCCTGAGCAGTTCCTTAGGACAAACTGTTGTTAGACTATCGTGCCGAAGTTTTTTGTTTTTCCCTTAAAGCTCATATATTCGATTTTTCCATTCGCCGAACATGTATGTATTTCTCATTAACGCTCATTATATCATAAGTCAGTACCAAAAAAAATAAAAAATCTCCCGGAAATTATTGACAACTAATATAAGATAGAATATACTAACTTAAGAAAGTTGTGACAAACGTTGCGAGATAACGTTGGATTTCTATCATTTTATTCAATTTATTTTACGGAAAGAAGGTGCAAGGATGCCGCTGTCAATGGTAAAGGAAGGAGAGCCTAACGTAATACATAAGGTGGGCGGAAAGGAAGAAACCAGGAGGTTTCTTGAAAACCTGGGCTTTGTGACAGGAGGAGTAGTCACGGTAGTATCCCAGATTGGAGGAAATATGATTGTCAATATAAAGGAAGCAAGGGTTGCAATCGGCAGGGATATGGCAAATAAAATTCTGGTGGGTTAATGCCCCTATATTATTTAATTTTAAAGGGAAGGGAGAACGATACATGAGAACATTAAAAGAAATCCCATGCGGGAAAACCGTGAAGGTGACAAAGCTCACCGGCGCAGGGCCGGTGAAGAGGCGGATTATGGATATGGGAATTACCAAAGGCGTGGAAGTGTTTGTGAGAAAGGTTGCGCCCTTAGGCGACCCGGTGGAGGTTACCGTGCGGGGGTATGAGCTGTCGCTGCGCAAGGCGGATGCGGAAATGATTCAGGTGGAATAGGTTGAAAAGTCAGCCTTACGACTGATATTATCAACCACAAATTTGTGCCGGCCCCAATTTGCAGGCTGTCTGTAAGAATGGGGTTAGTCTAAAAAATTTCACACTTCCCGACATGCCGCCTTGCGGCACAAACAATGTGTGAAGTTTTAGTTGTTCTTAGGCGGCGTTTTTTGACGCCTTAGAACTTCTCTTCACACTTTTTTGTGCCGAAATGTGGCATGTCAGGAAGTTTGCGAGTTGCGAAAAATATAAGGATTTATTTTTTTACACATAAGTTAGCTTAAACTAATAATAGATAGTCATATAAAATATGAACTTTTCATAAAGATGGAGGAGGAATATGTCAGTAAAAATTGCGCTTGCAGGAAATCCAAACTGCGGTAAAACAACACTATTTAACGCTCTTACCGGCTCCAACCAGTTTGTAGGAAATTGGCCGGGGGTTACGGTAGAAAAGAAAGAAGGAAGGTTAAAAGGCAAGAAGGATGTAATCATTATGGACCTTCCCGGTATCTATTCTCTTTCCCCCTACACGCTGGAGGAAGTGGTGGCAAGGAATTACCTGATTGGAGAAAGGCCCGACGCCATTTTAAACATTGTGGACGGAACCAACATTGAAAGGAACCTGTATCTTTCCACTCAGCTTATGGAGCTTGGCATTCCGGTTCTGATAGCCGTAAATATGATGGATGTTGTGGAAAAATCAGGCGATAAGATTCACGTATCCAAATTAAGCGAAAAACTTGGCTGTGAGGTGGTTGAAATTTCCGCTCTTAAGGGAACCGGAATCATGAAAGCGGCGGAGCGGGCCGTGGACCTGGCAAACCGGAAAAAGGCTTCGCCAAAGGCACATAAGTTTACCGCCAAAGTGGAAAATGTACTGGAGGCTATTGAGGATAAGCTTGGAAGCGATATTCCGGAGGAGCAAAAGAGATTTTTTGCAGTAAAGCTTTTGGAGAAGGATGACAAGATTGGGGAGCGGATGAAATATGTTCCCGATGTGTCGGCTGAGATTGCGCTTCTGGAAAAGGAAATGGACGACGATACGGAAAGCATCATAACCAATGAGAGATATGTGTATATATCCTCCATCATTGACGAGTGCTATACAAAAGCAGGAAAAGAAAAGTTGACCGGATCCGATAAGATTGATAAGATTGTAACCAACAGATGGGCGGCGCTTCCTATTTTTGCACTGGTAATGATACTTGTCTATACGGTGTCGGTGACTACGGTGGGAACCTGGGCGACGGATTGGGCCAACGACGGGGTTTTTGGAGATGGGTGGAGCCTGTTTGGGCTTGAGATACCGGGCGTCCCTGTTTTGATAGAAGGCGTTCTTGACGCAATTGGCTGTGCGGACTGGCTTAAGGGCCTTATCCTGGATGGTATTGTGGCCGGAGTGGGGGCGGTGCTGGGATTCGTACCGCAAATGTTGGTGCTTTTCATTTTCTTAGCCTTTTTAGAAGGCTGTGGATACATGGCGAGAGTTGCCTTTATCATGGATAGAATTTTCAGAAAGTTTGGCCTTTCAGGGAAGTCCTTTATCCCCATGCTCATTGGAAGCGGCTGCGGCGTGCCCGGCGTTATGGCATCCAGAACCATTGAAAATGACCGTGACCGAAAGATGACGATTATGACCACGACCTTCGTGCCCTGCGGCGCTAAGCTTCCTATTATTGCACTTATTGCAGGCGCTCTTTTCGGCGGCGCGTGGTGGGTGGCTCCCAGCGCTTACTTTGTGGGAATTGGGGCAATCATTTGTTCCGGCATTATTTTAAAAAAGACAAAAATGTTTGCAGGAGACCCGGCCCCCTTTGTGATGGAACTTCCTGCTTATCACATGCCTACGGCGGGCAGTGTGCTAAGGAGCATGTGGGAGAGGGGCTGGTCTTTCATTAAAAAGGCCGGGACGATTATTCTTCTATCCACCATTGTACTTTGGTTTCTTATGAGTTTTGGATGGATGGATGGCTCTTTTGGAATGCTGGAAGCACAGGAGCTTGATAACAGTATCCTTGCCTCTCTTGGCGGTATCTTTGCCCCGTTGTTTGCCCCTTTGGGATGGGGAGACTGGAAAATGGCGGTGGCCGCCATCACCGGCCTGATTGCAAAGGAAAATGTGGTGGGGACAATTGGCATTCTCTTTGGCGTGGCGGAGGTTGCGGAAGACGGAGCGGAAATCTGGGAACAGTTAGCGGCAAGCATAAGCGCCGTGGCGGCATATTCTTTCCTTGTATTTAACCTGCTGTGCGCGCCCTGCTTTGCGGCAATGGGAGCGATAAAGCGTGAGATGAATAACGTAAAGTGGTTCTTTTTTGCGATTGGCTATCAGACGGCGCTTGCCTATGTGGTTTCCCTGTGCGTGTACCAGATTGGCATGCTTTGCCTGACGGGTGCGTTTGGAGTGGGAACTGCGGTTGCATTTCTTCTGGTAATCGGATTTATCTATCTGCTTTTCCGTCCATATAAGGAGAGCACAACTTTAAGAATAAATATGAAAGGCCGCCGCACTTCGCGGGTTGGCCTGTGAAGAAAAAGGCTATGGAAATGAAATAAATCAGATGTAAAAGTTCGGTATCCGCTGCCGGCGTGAAAGCCTCAAAAGCATTACAGGCGTTTTCGCGAATAGCGCGGGCCGGACTTTTACGGTCGGAAAAGGAGCTTGTTTATGGGAACAATAGTGACGGCGGCAGTTTTGGCCTGTATAGTGGGATTGGTAATCAGAAAAATGATCCGGGATAAAAAAAGCGGGAAATCCCTGCAGTGCGGATGCGACTGCGCTCATTGCGGGGGATGTGGAAACAGAAATAATTGAAAAATGAATTGGTTTTCTGTTATCATAAGTAAAGCTTGGGATATACAGGGGTATAAGTTTGGAAGTAAACTTCCAAACTCTTTATCGGTGGCGGTACCGCAAGCGCAGCTTGCGGTATGCGGGGGTATACGAATGAAACGGATGATGGATTTATTTTTGACATTTGGCAGGATAGGGGCGCTCACCTTTGGCGGTGGTTACGCCATGCTTTCCCTGCTGGATTATGAATGTGTTGAAAAAAAGAAGTGGCTGACGGCAGATGAGCTGACGTTTGTCACAGTCATTGCGGAGTCCACGCCAGGGCCAATTGCAATAAACTGTGCAACGTATACGGGATATAAGCTGGCCGGTATGGGAGGCGCGTTTTTTGCTACTGCAGGTATGGTTCTCCCGTCGTTTCTCCTGCTGTTTGCAATTTCGATATTTTTTCAAAACATGCTGGTTGTGGAAATCATTGAAAAAGCATTCCGGGGAATACGGATTGGCGTTGCGGTTTTAATCATACAGGCAGCGGTCAGGATGATAAAGAAGATGATAAAAAAATCTCCGGATAAAAAGATACAGACGTTTATTGCCGCTTTCTTTTTTCTTGTCGCGTTTACCATGAATATTGCGGGAGTGCACATCTCCACAATATATCTTATTTTATGCGGCGGTTTTCTTGGTTTGGCGCTCTTTGGAGGTTTCGGGAACAAAAAAGAAGGGAGGAAGGATGGGTGATTTATATAGAGCTGTTGACGGCCTTTTTGAAAATAGGCCTCTTTTCTTTTGGCGGCGCATATGGCGCTATCCCTCTTATCAGGGATGTTGTCCTCACAAACCAATGGATGGACGCGGAAATGTTTTCCAATCTTGTTGCGCTTAGCGAGTCCACGCCTGGCCCGATTATGGTAAATATGGCTACTTATGTGGGAAGTAAACAGGGAGGATTCCCGGGAGCGCTGACCGCGACAATCGGCGTGGTTCTGCCTTCTTTTTTGATTGTGCTGGCAGTTACAATCCTGTTTCGTAATTTCCTGAAACACAAAAAGGTGCAGGCTGTGTTAAAAGGAGTAAAGCCCTGCTTAATGGGAGTGATTCTTGCCACGGGCGTCTACATGGCAGTTTCCATCTGTATGGAAAGCGATTCTTTTGCAGTTGATCCGGCGGCATGTATGATACTGCTTATTTTAGGACTCGTCGCCGTTTGGTATCGGATTGTAAGAAAAAAAGAGTTTCCGCCTGTTGCATTGCTGGCGCTGGCGGCGGTTATGGGATGTATTTTTTATTCATGATTTATATTTGAAATTGGGGAAGTGCGCCTTGTGCGGTTTGGCAAAACGAACTGTACAGGGCTTTCTTTGCTTTCTGGTAAAAATTTAAATTAGTAATTTATAAATTAGTAAATCATAATGAATTAAAATTTAAAAACGTGATATAATTTGAAGAAATGTTCTAAGGCATCAAAAAACGCCGCCTGAGAACAATTAAGGCTTATGGATTCACAAAGGGATGTGTGGAAGCTGCAGGAAATATGGAAAATTTGACACTGGTGCGGTATGAAGAGCTTTTGGAAAAAATTACAGGCAGCGCTTGACGGAAATAGTAAAGTCGGGCGCTGCCTGTAATTTTTAAATTGATAAAAGCTGGAAACCTACCGGGCTAGCTCTTTGTACATGAGACCCCATTTTTTCAATTCATCTATAACGGGACTTAAGGACTTCCCAAGTTCGCTCAGGGCATACTCCACTCTGGGCGGAACCTCCGGATAGACAGTCCTTGTGATAATTCCGTCCGCTTCCATCGAGCGCAGGCTGTCGGTTAAAACCTTCTGGCTGATGCCCTCTAAATCCCGTTGAAGCTCATTAAACCGCCATGGGCGGGATAGCAGGTTGCGTATGATAAGAAGTTTCCATTTGGTTCCGATTATACTGACGGTGGTAGCTACGTCACATTTAGGCAAGTCTTCTTTTTTTCTCATAGGTATCTATCCTTTCTTTTTCACAATTGTTGCAATCGAAAAACTGTTGCAATCAAAACAAACTGTTACAATCAAATAAAATGTTACATGATGATTATAATGTTATATTCCTTGCCTGTCAATATGGAACAAGCGGCGGAGTATAGATAAATTTTTTCGGTTTTGAACTTTTCCAAATAATATCATGTGCTTATGTCCGGACAGAATACGCATTATATTGTATCAGCTGAGAAAAATAACTACACCCCAAGCGGCGGTAAAAAAATTTATGCCTGCTTATGATGCCGTAAACTGCGTGTCTATACAATTGTTACCCTAAAGTAACTTGGGTTACAAAAAAGTGCGTACTTGTGGGATTTGTGTCAGCAGGTATAATGAACATCACAGAAGGCAATGGCGCCGACTGAAACAAATTTCAAGGAGGTACGGAAAAATGGCATTATCAAACATAGCCGGTTGGAATGAGAATACGGCAGGGAGCGCTTGCGGAGCGTCAGACAAGGCGGCAGCCTGCGGAGCACCTGATAAGCCTGCGGCCTGCGGAGCATCAGATAAGCCGGCAGCGTGCGGGGCATCGGATAAGCCTGCGGCCTGTGGAGCATCGGATAAGCCTGCGGCCTGTGGAGCATCGGATAAACCTGCGGCTTGTGGGGCATCAGATAAACCGGCAGCCTGCGGTTCCGCCTGTGGAGCAGGCGATAAGAATGATTCCGATGGAAGCAAGGAAGAAAAGCCTGCGGCCTGCGGCTCCGCCTGTGGGGCCGGTGACAAATAGGAAATTCAGTTTCTTACAGATTTTTATTTCCATGAGTAATGGGTCAGGCGGATGCGAACGCAATAGAAGGTTCCATATCAATTTTGACTTGACCGGACAACGGATACTATCTTTAATTAAGTATCCTGATGTTATGACGAGTCCTCCGGCGCTCTGAGCCCGGGGGACTTGATTTGAACATAACAGCTACGATGTTTAGAGTTACGCTGTTTAGATAGAAAGTTGAAGGAGCGATGAAAATGAAGCCATATTTTTCATTTCAATGGCATATTACGGATGAATGTGATCAGCGGTGTAAGCACTGCTACATCTATTCCGGGGGAAAGCACGACTGTCTGTTATCCATGACATGGAAACAGATGGAGGATACATTTTATAATTGTCTGGATTTTTGTAAGGTATATGGGCGAATCCCATATTTTTATATCACCGGCGGCGATCCGATTCTGCATCCGGACTTCTGGAAGCTCTTAAAACTCATGCACGGGCGCGGCATCAAATTTACAATCCTGGGAAACCCGTTTCATTTAAATGAGCAGGTGTGCCGGGAATTGAAATGGTATGGCTGCGAGAAGTATCAGCTTTCCCTGGACGGCCTTCGCCAGATGCACGACTGGTTCAGAAAGCCCGGTTCTTATGACTGTACCCTTGAGAAGATTCCGCTTATCAATAAGGCCGGAATCCGCAGCGTTATTATGACCACCGTTTCTAAGACAAACCGCATGGAAGTGCCGGGAATCATTGACGCGGTGGTAGGGGCAGGGGCAAATGTTTTCGCCTTTTCCAGATATGTGCCGGGCGGCGGAGATTTAGATACCGGAATGACAGCCGGGGAATACCGGGAGCTGCTCGCCATATGCGATAAGAAATTCAAGGAATACGAGGCGGATGGCTGTCAGACATATTTTAACAAAAAGGATCACCTGTGGACTCTTTATGAGTACGAAACCGGGGAATTTAAAATTCCGGAAAATGCAAAAGAAGGAATGATTTATGGGGGCTGTAACTGCGGAAACGCGCATCTGACAATCCTTCCCTCCGGGGAAATCTACGCCTGCCGCCGGGTGGCGGACAGCAGGGTGGGAAATGTCTTTGAAGACCGCATTGCGGACGTTTGGATTACAAGCATGGAACAGTACCGGGAGTATGAAAATTTCAGCAAATGCGCAAGGTGTAAGCTGCTTTCATGGTGCAGAGGCTGCCCTGCCGTGGCGAAGGGAACCTGCGGAAACTTTTATGGGGACGATCCCCAGTGCTGGGCAACGGAAGAAAACGGCCTTATCAAGCCGAAAAATGCGGAATAGGGTAAGCGCAAAGCGGATGTCCGGCAAAAACGCCATAAAAGGCGGGCATTCCTCATCTTGATTGAAGTCGCAGTAAATCGGCAACATGGCGGTTTAATGTAAAGTCAAAGATTTTGTAAGGCGGATTTATCCGGGGACACGAATTTGCAAGTTGAGAGAAAGGTATGGTATTGGGATGGATGTTAAAACCTGTATAGAAAAATTGGGGTATGTGGGCGTGCTGAATTTTGCCACGGTGGATGAAGACGGCGCTCCCCAGGTCAGAAATATCAGCGCAATCCACTACGAGGGAACGGATATATACTTTTTGACGGCAAGGGGAAAATCCTTTGCCAGACAGCTCTATGCGGACGGCAGGGTGCAGATAGCCGGCTACACCAGATACAAGGAAACAATTCGCTTATCCGGTAGAGCCGTGGAGGCGCCGCAGGAGGAACAGATGAAATGGCGGGATATTCTTTATCAGGAACAGCCTTATCTGGAAAATGTATATCCCGGTGAAAGTAAAAATATTGATACGATATTTGTAATAAAAAACTATACAATCGAGTATTTCTGCCTGTCCACAAGGCCGATTACAAGGGAGTATTTTGTTGTTGGCGATGGAGTTTTGAAGCCGAAAGGATACAGGATCACAAACGCCTGCATCGGCTGTGGGAAATGCGCCGTGATCTGCCCGCAGAAAGCGGTGGACAAAGGAACGCCCAAACCTTACGTCATACGGCAAAATAATTGCCTGCAGTGCGGAAATTGTTTCGAGAATTGCCCGGTGAAAGCCATAGAGCGGTACTGAATTCCACATGGAAGCATATAGATACCCCACTATTTGCAGTGGGATGCCGGCCGGGGCAAAGGCCCTGCCGCAGTCAAAAACTCCGCCGCAAGCAGCGGGCGGGGCATTTGACCCTCGCGGCAGTCGCCAAATGCCTAAGCCAACCAACGGCTGGCTTTAGGCAGTCACTTGGCTCGTTGCTCGTGGGAACAAAGAAAGGATGGTTTAGGATGGAATTATTGGATGCTGTCAAAGGCAGAAGGTCTGTCAGGAAGTTTACGGATTTGCCCGTATCGAGAGATACGATAGAAAAAATACTTGAAGTGACAGACTACTGCCCCAATGCGGGAAACCGCAATTCTACCAAAATTGTTGTGATCACCGACCGTGCCGTGATTGATTATATCGGAAAGGCGCACATGAAAGTTATCACGAATTTCAACAAAGGGATTATCGCGCCGCCGACGGACGAGGAGATTGAAGCGGCGGCAAGCGCGTTTCACAACGCCCCGACAGTTCTTGCCCTGTTCGGCCCGGAAAATTTTTATTTTTCATCGCCGGACGCTTATATCATGGCGCAGAACATTGCGCTTGCGGCCTATGAGCAGGGCGTATCGACCTGCATCGTCGGGGAAGTTTTAAACTCCCTTGCAACGGAGAAAGGGAAGCGGATTCAAAAAGAAATGGGCATTCCGGAAGGATACGTGCCGCAGACATTCGTTACAATGGGATACTGCGACGGGGAATATCCAAAGCACCCGAAACGTAATTATTCCGATGTGATTTATGTTTGAAGCACATTTTTCCATGGGTTTTATGGAAATTAGGAAAGTATCCGGTCAAATCGAATCAAAATCGTGTCAATCGTGTCAAATTCGATTGACACGATTAACTATAAGAGAGGCTGCTTGCCTGAAAGAGATTGAAAAGAGGTCCATATATGGATGGAAATATTAGAACTGTTTTAGTATATCGTGATGCCCGACATCCATCAGGATAATCATTTTGTCGCCTTCATAAAACCAGATAAAATGTTTTTGAAAACGTGGTGTTAAAGTAAATTCATAAGCCATTATTCCGCCTCCAATTTGTCGAACAGGGCGTCCACATTATCGAAGACGGGTTGCTCCCCGGATGCTATTTTAGATTTTACTTCAATGATTTCATCGCGGAGTTCATTCAGGTATTTTTTAGGGTAAACCACCACAGGCATTATACAGATTACTCCGTCTTTTTCAAAAATATCTAAAGTATCGCCTTCTGACAGACCAAGTTTGAGGATGATTTCTTTTGGAATAGTAATTTGTGCTTTTTGACGCAATTCAGCTAACATAACGGCATCTCCTTCTAAATATATAAGAATAGGGTTTCAGTACATAACGGCAAGTTAAGACTTTCGAATAAATTGAAAGTTGGAAATTCTTACTTTCTTACTCATGGTATATGCAATGAATGAATTTTATACAAGAAGATTTTTTGATATCATATCTTTTATGACCCCGAAGAAACATAATGCCGCACCCCAATTTTCCACAGCGCAAGGCAGGGAATCATAAACAGGCACGCCGCCAGAGGTAGCAGGGCATAATAAGCCTTTCCCCGATCCAACAGATACAAAAGCGGATAATACTGAATCAAAGCGTAGGGAATCACGAAGGTACAAAGCTGCAGCACCTTTTTTCCATAGATGCTCACAGGGTACTTTCCGTATTCCCGCGCGCCGTCCGTGAAAATGTTCATAAATTCCAGCCCTTCGATGGTAAAAAAGCAGATGGAGGCGTAAATTACAAAAAATCCGCTGAACACTACCGCGCCGCCCAAAAGCATCAGCATCACAACGGCTGCTTTTTGGAATGTCCATCTGACATGGCTGGCATTAATGCCATATACAAACATAACGACTGCCTGCAGGACGCGGCCGAGGCGGCTTAACTCAATGCGGCTTGCAAGCACCTGAAAAATTTCATTTCTGGGGCGCACCAGAATGCGGTCAAATTCCCCGTGGCTTATAATAGAGCCGAAGGTGTCAAAGCCCCGCGCAAAGGCTTCCGCCAGAGAAAATTCAAGTAATGTGATGCCGCAGCACAAAAGCACCTCACTGTAAGTAAAGCCCTCCACCTGTGAAAAACGCCGGAACATAAAGTAAATGCCGAGAAACAGGTTAAAGGATACCAGAAACTGCCCAAGGCAGGAGAGCAAAAAGGATGTCTTGTATTGCATGATACTTTTTAAATGAATCATAAAATATTTTCCGTACAGTTTCATTTTTTCCGTTTTCCTTTCCAAGTACATCAAATGCGGTATAAACCGCCCATTCTTCTAAGTGTAAAGACAGCTTGCTTTGCAAGCTTTAAAAGTTCTTAGGTGACGTTTTTTGACGCCTTAGAACTGCTCTTCACACTAGCCGCCTTGTACGGTGATTTTTTTCATGGCCAGGGCGTCTAAAATTTTTCCCACTGCGACTAACAGGCAGAGCCAGAAAATTTGAAGAAGGAGCGGCCGAAGCATATCTTTTCCCTGCAAATCCCCACTGTAAATCCTGAGAGGAACGTTCTGCATGGAGGCAAAGGGCAACAGTTCGACCACCTCTCTTACGCCGTCCGGAAGGAAGGGCAGGGGGATGACGCCGCCTGAAAAAAATTCCACCATAGACACCGTTACAATGCGCAGCCCCATAGGAGATATGGTGAAAAAGCAGAGCATATAAACCAGCATACAAAAGGCCACGGTGACGCCCACCCCCAGCAGCAGGGTGAGGAAAAACAGGAAGAAATTGAGGAGGCCCGCCGGCGCCATCAGCCCATAGGGGGCGGGAAGGAACGCCGCCACAAGCAGGATAGGCACGCAGCGGAGCAGCGCGCCGGAAAAACGCTGGGCAAGGTTTCTGGAAAACCACATATTGTAAATGCTGATAGGGCGGCAGAGCTCGTAAGCGATATTTCCGTTCAGTATGGCGTCAAAAATTTCATGTTCCAGCACCCATGTGACAAAAAGCGCGAGGAAAGCCTGCTGCAGCCATACATAGGCGCAGGTTGCCCTGAGGGTCATGGGAAAAGCGTCGGGGTTTGTCCGGTAAAAAGCCCGGAACATCAAAATTTCCATGGCTCCCCAAAAGAACTGGGTCGATATTCCGGCCAACGCGGCGGCCCGGTATTGAAGCCCCATACTGAAACGGAGCCTGAAGAAAGCGATATATTTTTTCATAGATTTTTCCTTTCCCGTACGGAATTGCGGTAAGTTTAAAATATTCGGTGGTTGATATTTGTCTGATATATGCCTTAGCGCACAAAGGAGGCTGCTATGGGACCGATATCCGGAGCCTTAATAGTGTTACTTTGCGAAAAAACGCCGGATTACAGGTCATGGATCCGATAAAAAGAGGCAAGCCCCTCGTCGGCGCTCTCAAACCCTTCTTTGATATCCGCAAGGCTCCCATCCAGCAGGATATGTCCTTTGCCAATCAGGATAATGCGGCTCGTGAGAGCTTCGATATCCTGCATATCGTGGGTGGTCAAAATCACGGTGGTCTTTTTTTCCGCGTTCAGCTTTAAGATAAAATCTCTGACCGCCAGCTTGGAGACAGCGTCAAGCCCAATCGTGGGCTCGTCCAGAAACAGTATTTGGGGATCGTGAAGCAGGGAGGCGGCGATTTCGCACCGCATCCTCTGGCCTAAGGACAGCTGCCGGGTGGGAGTGCGTAAAAGCTCGGAAAGCCCCAGCATATCGGTGAGCTGTTCCAAATTCCGGCGATAGACGTGTTCGTCAATCCGGTAAATCTCCTTTAGCAGTTCAAAAGAATCCAGAACCGGCACATCCCACCACAGCTGTGTGCGTTGGCCGAAAACCACGCCGATATTTTTTACATGTTCAATTCTGTTTTTCCATGGGGTTAATCCGTTTACAAGACAGATACCCTCTTCGGGGGTAAGGATACCGCTTAAGATTTTGATGGTAGAGCTTTTTCCTGCGCCGTTAGGGCCTATGTATCCTACCATTTCACCGTCGGAAATGGTGAAGGAAACGCCGTCAAGAGCGTGGATGAGCTCGTATTCTTTGTGAAACAGAGCTTTGAAGGCCGAAGAAAATCCGGCGTCGCGTTTAGAGACCTTATAGGTCTTGCACACATTTTGCATGGTGATCATGTTTGCTTCCTCCTGGTAGTATTATAATCGGATATAACTTGCCAAGCCGGTCTGCCAGCGCCGGGATATTGCCGGAGCTTTACCGCAGGTAAGTATTGAGTTGTGAGCTTTCGCAGCTTTATGGACTGTGATTTTAAGAATAGCAGTTTAACGCATTTTTTATAAGAAGCGAAAGGAAATATATTATACCACGATGGAGGAAGCAGAGTCAAATAAACTTTTGCAAAAAAAATTTTCAGTTAATTTAAAAAATGAGCACAAATGAGCTTGGGAGCAAAATGGAACCGCTAAATTATCATAGACTTTGTATTCTGATTATGTTATACTGAATGCAACGTAGTAACCGCTTTCCATATTCAGCAGGAGGTGAAAACAATATGCCAGACTCTTTAGAAGTGGCCAAAGACACCATTGAACAATTTCAGAAGATTCAAAGGCATATGTTAATTGCCGGAAAAGAAAATGCGACTGAAACATATGAAAGTTTAAAAGAAGATTATTTATCTTTAAAGGCAATATTAAATGTTGCCGGCGTTAATCTCACTGATATTGACCGGATTAAAGAATAAACAATCGGTAACTAAATAGTAAGCGGATCAGGGCGCAAGTTTGTTATATATAGCTTACGTCCTGATTTTTATAAATGGAAAGAAACGGATATGCTGATGTACGCAGAAACGTACGGTATAATAGGGCAAAAAAGGAGAATTGCAGGCTTGGAGAAGCCGGGGAGGTATAAGTTTGGAAGTAAACTTCCAAACTCTTTATCGGTGGCAGTATCGCAAGCAAAGCTTGCGATATGCGGGAAGGAGTAAAAATGAAATACGATTTTACGTCTATTATTGACAGGACAGGAAAGGACGCCATAGCGGTGGAGATGATTCCCTTTGAGAACGCCGAGGTGGAGGAGGGATTTTCTAAAATCCCCATGTGGGTGGCGGATATGAATTACGCCACGGCGCCAACCATCCAGGAAGCGATCATGGAGAGGACAAAGCATCCCGCCTTTGGGTATTTTAACCCAAGGGAAGAATATTATGAGGAGATTATCAGGTGGCAGAATAAGCGAAACGGGGTGGAGGGCCTTACGAAGGAAGCGATTGGTTATGAAAACGGCGTATTAGGCTGTGTATCCTCCGCCGCACAGGCTTTTAGCGCGCCGGGGGAGGCCGTGCTTTTGCATTCTCCCACTTATATCGGGTTCACCCATGCTTTGGGGGATATTGGACGGAAAATCGTACACAGTGATTTGGTGCAGGATGAAAACGGCGTCTGGCGGATGGATTATGAAGACATGGACAGGAAGCTGAAAGAAGAACATATCCATTTTGCGGTATTTTGTTCTCCCCACAATCCCTGCGGCCGTGTGTGGACAAGGGAAGAAATCGAGAAGGCCATGGAGATTTATGCAAAAAATGACTGCGTGGTTGTGTCCGATGAAATCTGGTCCGACCTTACTTTGAAAGGATATCAACATATCCCAACCCAGTCTGTCTCGGAGGATGCAAGAAACAGGACAATCGCCGTTTACGCGCCCTCAAAGACCTTTAACCTGGCGGGCCTGATTGGCTCTTATCATATTATATACAATCCTTATCTGCGTGACCGGGTGAGGAGACAGGCCGGAATGAGCCATTACAATAATGTGAACGTATTATCCATGTACGCGCTGATTGGCGCTTATCAGCCGGAGGGCTATGTGTGGTTGGACGAGCTGCGGCAGGCGCTGACCGAAAATGTGGATTATGCGTATACCTACATAAAAGAGCATTTTCAAGGGGTGGAGCTTGCGAAGCCGGAGGGAACCTATATGCTTTACTTGGACTGTGAGAAGTTTTGCAGAGAGCGGGGAATGGATATGGACGAGCTAATCCGGGCAGGGATTCGGGTAGGCGTAATCTGGCAGGACGGGCGTCCCTTTAACAGACCCTATGCAATCCGGCTTAACCTTGCGCTTCCCCATTCGCTGGTGGTTGAAGCCATGGAACGGCTGGATAAATATGTATTTAATCAAATCAAGTAGGGAAGATTTTCTCCCTGCTCGCCGCGCGGCCCGCATGCTGCCCTGGCAGCAAATTTCCCTATGTGGGTCTGTGCAATCAAGCAGGGGAGGATTTTACCCTTGCTCGTCGCGTGGGGCGCACGCTGCATCAGCAGCAAATTTCCCTATGCGCCCCTGTGCATAAAAAACGGCAGGCTTTCCTGTCATATGAAGGAGGTATAAAGGATGGAAGCGGATATCAGGTGGCTGGATAACCCCGAGGTGTTCCGGGTGGGGGCCAAAGAAGCCCATAGTGATCACAGGTTTTACATAAGCGAGGAGGAGGCAAAGAAAGGTAAAAGTTCTCTGGTGCAGTCCTTAAACGGAATGTGGAAATTTCATTATTCTGAAAATGTGCCCTCAAGGCCGGCCGATTTTTATCAGGAAGGATTTGACAGCGCCGGATTTGACGAGATAAAAGTGCCCTGTCACATAGAGATGGCGGGCTATGACAAAATTCATTATATCAATACCATGTACCCCTGGGAAGGGCATTTTTACAGGCGTCCGGCCCACAGCCTTGACGGCTCAAAGAAATGGGAGGGGATGTTCAGCGAGGCTCCCTATAATCCCGTTGGCTCTTACTTAAAGGAATTTGACCTTGAGAAGGGACTTTTAGGAAAAAGAATTTCGATTTGCTTTGAAGGCGTGGAGCAGGCCATGTATTTGTGGCTGAACGGCCATTTTATCGGCTATGGGGAGGACAGTTTTTCGCCGATTACCTTTGACCTCACCCCGTATATCAGGGAGAAGGGGAATCTTCTGGCGGTGGAGGTACACAAGAGAAGCACGGCGGCCTTTTTGGAGGATCAGGATTTCTTCCGTTTCTTTGGTATTTTCCGAAATGTGTCTTTGACAGCCCTGCCCAAAATGCATGTGGAGGACATGTGGGCGAAGCCCGCGCTTTTGGAGGATGGAACGGGAAGCCTTGGGCTTTCGCTTAAGATTTCCATGCCAAAGGAAAGCGTTGGAAGGGCGGAGATTGCACTTTCGGACAGGGAGGGGGCATGCCTGTTAAAACGAAATATGCTTTTGCCGGGAAATGTGAAGGCTATGCCCAAGGCGTCGTCTGTAGATGAGAGGGCAAAGGAGCAGGAGGCGTTTGTTTCCGGAAAGCTGGAAAGTGAAAAAGAAGCGGTGGGCAGCGTGCCGGAAAATGCAGGCGATTTCCTGAAAGTTTCCTGTGAAATGGACAGGGAAACGATTGGAAAGGTGACGCCCTGGGACAATCACAATCCTTATTTATACTGCCTGACCGTCAGGCTGTATGACGAAAACGACAATTTGACGGAAGTAGTTCCTTACCCGACAGGCTTTTGCAGGGTGGAAATCATAGACAAGGTGATTTATTTCAACGGCAAACGACTGATTATAAACGGCGTGAACCGTCATGAGTGGAGCGCAGAGCAGGGAAGATGCATTGGGATGAAGGAGATGGAGCAGGATATGCGGATTTTCCATAAAAATCATATCAATGCGGTGCGCACCTGCCATTATCCGGATCAGATTCCATGGTATGAAATGTGTGATAAAAACGGCATTTACATGATGGCGGAGAGCAATCTGGAATCCCACGGCTCCTGGCAGAAAATGGGCGCAATCGAGCCCTCCTGGAACGTTCCCGGGGATTTACCCGAATGGAAAGAGGCCCTCATAGACAGGGCGCGCAATAATTTTGAAACATTTAAGAACCACACCTCCATCCTGTTCTGGTCTCTTGGCAACGAGTCCTATGCGGGAGAAAATCTGGTGGCCATGTATCAATATTTTAAAGAGAAAAATGACGGCAGGCTGGTTCATTATGAAGGCGTGTATAACAACAGAAGCTACGAGGATTTCATATCCGATGTGGAAAGCACCATGTATGCCCCTCCCGCGGAGATAAGGGAATACCTTTCTAACGCGCCGAAAAAACCGTATATACTCTGTGAATATATGCACGATATGGGAAATTCCCTTGGCGGGATGGACTCTTATATGAAGCTGCTTAACGACTTTGAAATGTATCACGGCGGTTTTATCTGGGATTTTATTGATCAGGCAATCGCGGTGACGGATGAAGTGACAGGGCAGAAGGTTTTGCGTTACGGCGGAGATTTTGACGACAGGCCCGCCGATTATGAATTTTCCGGAAACGGTATTGTATTTGCGGACAGGACGGAAAAGCCCGCCATGCAGGAAGTGAGGTATTATTATGGATTGTATCGATAAAGCGACTAAGTCAGGAAGCGAAATTCCAAACGCTCTTTCATCGGAGCAAAGCGTGCACGGACCGGAACATGCCGGGGATGTAAAAAAGGAGCCTCTCCATCTGGTTTTCGGGGATGTTACGCTGGGAGTCCATGGCCGAAGGGGCGATGGAAAATATCCGGGAAAAGAATTTGAATATATTTTTTCCTATGTGACAGGAGGGCCCGAGTCCCTTGTGATGAACGGGATGGAATGGCTCTACCGGACGCCCCGGCCCACCTTCTGGCGGGCCCTTACCGACAACGACAGGGGAAGCCGGTTCCATTTAAAAAGCGGTATGTGGCTTTCGGCGGATATGTTTGTGAACTGTGTCGATATTGAGGTGGCCGTGGACGGAGTCAAAATTCCTTTTCCCTGCGCGCCGGAAAATAACAGGTACACGGGCAGCGAGAGGGCCGGGAGCCTTGCGATCACCTATACTTATGAAACCATTACCCGGCCTGCCGCTAAAGTTACGGTGTCTTATCTGGTAAACCGGGACGGAGAAATAGAAGTGAAGGTACATTATCATGGCAATCAGGAGCTTCCACAGCTTCCTGTGTTTGGCATGCGGTTTATTATGCCAACCTGCGCCGACAGATTTGTATACGAAGGGCTTTCAGGGGAAACCTATCCCGACAGAAAGGCGGGAGGAGAGCCGGGGATTTATGAGGTGGAAGGGCTTCCCGTGGCGCCTTATCTGGTTCCTCAGGACTGCGGAATGCACATGGATACCAAATGGGTAAAAATTTATCGAAGCAGTACTTTGGACAATCGTACACGAAAGGCGGATCCCGGCGCCATAAAGTTTTCGGCTAAGGATGGGGAGTTTGCCTTTTCCTGCCTTCCCTACACGGCGTCGGAGCTGGAAAACGCAACCCATATGGAGGAACTTCCCCCAAAAAGAAGGACGGTAATGTGCGTATACGGCGCGGTCCGGGGCGTGGGAGGTATCAACAGCTGGGGCGCCGACGTGGAGCCAAAGTATCACATTGATGCAGGGAAAGATATTGTATACTCCTTCCGAATTTCATAGGCTGCCTTTTTAAAGTATGCTGTTAAAGTGGCGCAGGAGCCGCGCAGCGGGCAGGGAGAAAATCTTCCCTGCCCGGTTTGATTTGCTTTGTGCATGTACGCCGGTTTATTGTCTGCGTAAGTCAGGCCTATGGAGGGAAAAATCTTGAAAGGAATCAAAATGGAATTGCTGGGCATTGGCGTAATTCTTTTAGGGATAGCCGTCAGCACAAACAATATTTGGGGATATATTTTCGGTATAACGGGATTTGGAATTATTTCTGCGGGATGTTTTTGGAAGGATAAGAAAGAGTAAATTTATGCCCGGTCCAAATTTGCGGGCTGATGGCAGGAATTGGAGAACAGTACATAAATGAAAAACAGAATAAAGGATGATTTTTACAGTCAGATTTTTAAGCTGGTGCTGCCGATTATCATACAGAATCTTTTAAGCGCGGCTGTCAGCTCTGCGGATGTGGTCATGCTGAACTATGTGGGGCAGTCTTCCATATCTGCGGTGTCTTTGGCCTCCCAGTATGCCAGCGTACTTTTTATGGTGTTTTACGGTCTGGGAACCGGCGCAACCATGCTCTGCGCCCAGTATTATGGGAAAGGGGATTTGAAAGCCATTCAGGTGGTGGAAGGCATTGCCCTGAGATTTTCTCTGATAATCGCCATGGCCTTTGCGGGAACGGCGGTGTTTTTCCCCGAAGCGATGATGCGCGTTTTTACCAATGACAGCGAATTGATTACAATAGGCGCTTCTTATTTAAGGTTTATGAGCGTCAGTTATCTGTGCTGGGGAATTACGGAGGTTTATCTGGCTGTCCTGCGGAGTATCGGCAGGGTGGCAATCAGCACGGCGATGAATGTGCTTGCCTTTTCCTTAAATATTATTTTAAACGCGGTGTTTATTTTCGGCCTTTTCGGTGCGCCGAAGTTAGGGGCTATGGGCGTGGCCATCGCAACATCCGCATCGAGGCTGATTGAATTGGCGGCGTGCTTTGTGGTATCGGCCTTAAGCAAGGATATTAAACTGGACTTCCGATATCTTTTTGTGAAAAACAGGCTTTTGTTTTCCGACTTTACCAGACTGTCCCTCCCGGCCCTGGGAAACGATATCAGCTGGAGTGTGGCTTTTTCCATGTATTCCGTGATTATCGGACATTTGGGGTCGGACGCGGTGGCGGCCAATTCCTTTGTGATTGTGGTGAGAAACTTTGGAACGATTCTGTGCTTCGGCATGGCAAGCGCAGGAGGAATTTTGCTTGGAAACATCATTGGGGAAAATAAGATGGAGGAGGCCAGGGAAGGGGCAAAGAAGCTGATGAAGCTTACGGTGCTTACCGGCGCAATCGGCGGATTGATTGTGTTAGCGGCCACCCCGTTGGTGTTAATGTACGCGGAACTTTCACAGCAGGCAATGCATTACCTGAAATATATGCTGCTGATCAATACCTATTATGTAATGGGAGCCGCCGTAAATACTACTTTGATTGCAGGGGTATTTCGGGCAGGAGGGGACAGCCGGTTCGGATTTATATGCGATACCATCGACATGTGGGTTTATGCGGTGCCCCTTGGATTCATCGCGGCATTTGTGCTTAAGCTTCCGGTGATGTGGGTATACTTTTTACTGTGTACCGATGAGTTTGTAAAGTGGCCCTGGGTAATCAAGCACTATAGGAGCGGTAAATGGCTGAATAATATCACACGGGACGACTTATTTAATGGGGAGGAAACTGCCTCTTGATGCTAATTTTTACGGAGTGAAAGCGCGGCGGCGGAGAATTTTATTACAATAAGCGGACTTGCGAAGCGGGGCGGCGTTTGTCATCCTCCCGGCGTCCGCAGCAGTTAGCTTAATGACACTGGCCATGAATAGTAGCAGGTAACCTTATATTTCCAGGATAAGAATATTAAGTGACTTTACAAAAGCGAGTAAAAAATATATACTTATAGTGATAAAAGTATATTTGAAATCAGTGCAATGGAGAAGGACAAATGAGTGGAATTGCGAAAGTGTTGACGGGCATCCTGGCAGTTATGGCAGTGGTGGCCTGTCTTGCAACAATCAGCATTATTGGCTATGCCATGCTGGGTATTGGAGATGACGGAAAGGCGGAGGTTTCCCAAAACACGGATGAACCTCCCAAGGAAGAGGATGCGGCTGCGCAGGCGCCTACGCCTGAAGCAACGCCTACAAATGTGCCTGAAGAGGCGGCTTCGCCGGATGTAGAAGACATTCCGCTTTCCACAGACAAGGTGGTTGATCTTACAAATCACGTACATGACTACAAAGAATCCGTTGAAAAGAAAGCTACCTGTTACAGTGCGGGAAGGCTTAAGTATCTTTGTGAGGATTGTGGGGACAATTATTATGTAGACATTATGTCAACCGGGCATGTGGCAGATGGCTGGGAGGTCACCAGAAAACCTACAAAAGAGCAGGATGGGATTAGGGTGCAAAAGTGTATCTACTGCGATGAAATTTTGGCGCAGGAATCAGTGCCCTTTGAGGATGAAAATGGGCAAAAGAAGGAGGATTCTAACCATATTCATCAGTATACGGCCACTACGGAGCGGGAGCCCAGCTGTATTTTAGCGGGACTTCGAAAATACACCTGCAGCTGCGGCAATTTTTATACGGAAATGATACCGGCTCCGGGCCATGTGGCAACGGATTGGGAGGTGGCGGAGGAAGCCACTGAGAAATATATGGGAACAGAACAGAGAACTTGTACCGTATGTGGGGTGGTGCTTGATTCAAGGAAGATTGACAGGCTTTCACCCAGTCCGTCGGCGAGCGCTTCACCGGATAGTTCTTCTTCGCCCAGCAGCCAGCCTTCCGCTTCACCGGATAGTTCGGCAACGCCTTCCGCTTCGCCCTCAGCCTCGGCTTCGGCCTCGCCTTCACCTACGCCTCATGAGCACGATTACAGATCTTATGTGCTCAAAGAAGCAAACTGTACGGAGACAGGGATACGCTCCTTTGTATGCAGTTGCGGCAGCAGTATGGCGGAGCCAATAGAGAGGGATTTGAACAACCATACCTTCCGGGCAGTGGTAATACCGGCAACGCAAAATACACAAGGGTATACGTCTTATACCTGTATTCGTTGCAATTACAGTTATTTTGACAATTATACGCCGGCAGTGGGAAATTAAATATGGCTTGGGGTATCGAGCCAGGGTATATAGGCCACAGACGTGGCCTTTAGCTTTTTTGAAAGAAGTGATTATTTTATGTCGAAAGAATGGAAAAGTTTTTTTGCAGGAAGCATTGCTTTTATATTATTGGCAATGACACGGCAGGTATTACCTTTGCATAATATGGAGTTTTTTGTGTGCATGTGCGCCTTTTTTGTGGTGGTAATGCTGTTGTCGTACCAGATATTTGTCCGAAAAAAGAGTCGGATAAATCCGGCAATGGAAAGGGTGTGGAGTATTTCCGCACCCGTATTTTTGGTTATTTGGATGATATTATTTTATATCAATGAGACACATGCCGATCATCCTTTGGACAGTAACGCATTGATACGCAGATACTTTCCGTTTCCGTTATGGATTACATTGATGATAGCGGGGGTGGCAGTACTTCTTCTGTTATTGCGCAGGGAGTCAGGAAAGCCAGGGTCAGGAATTAGAAAAAAGGTCCGTCTGGTTGTGTCGCTGATTTTCACATTGGGCGTATCTGTCCAGTTCTATGCGCCTAATATATTTCAGGACATTCAGGGAGGAACTTATCACAGCCATGCCTACACGAACAGTATCATAAATGTCTGCTGGCTGATACCATACGGTGAGGACATGGAGTGCCTTTACGGACACTACGGAATCCTTTATATGCCTGTTTTGAAGCTTTTACACAAATGTTTTCATGTGGATTATCTGACGGGAATCTTTATTGTGGCAGCAGCTCTGGCAGGGATTTCCATTCTTCTTTTCCTGTATATATTGAACTTTTTTGCGAAAAGCGATGTAATCTATTATCTCGGAATGTTTGCTATTGGAGAAGAGTATTTCATGTTGATGCAGGGTGGAGTCTATTTGCAGGTACATCCGCACCGCATGATATTTCCTATGATTATGATGGCGCTTGCTCTGTGGGAATACAAAAAAGGAAAAAAATATGATATTGTGGCAATTTGTTTTATAACATTGTCGTTTGTGTGGTCTACGGAGGTGGGCCTTGTTATTATGTGCTCTTTTGCATTTTACAGATGGATCCGGCGCATTATGGACGGGCGGCCCTTTTCTCTTTGCAAAGGTTTGCTGTTGATTCGGGAGCTGGCTGTTTATGCTCTTCTTCCATTTGGATTATCATATCTTTTGATTAATGGATATAATCTTTTGGCGGGAGGGATGGTTTTAGACTTTAAAGAGTTTATGTTCCCATTGGTATCTGACAGAAATTATATTGATATGATTGAGCTGACATTGCCGGATGTTACACATGCCTGGGCGGGAGGAACAATTTTGTTTATGGGGGCGATTACCCCGGCGCTGTTTCAGATATTTTGGCCTGATAAAAGAGAAAGCGGGCTTAAACCCTTTTATTTTTTGCTGGGACTGATGAGTTTGATGCTGATGCTTTATTACATCAATCGTCCCGCGGAGGGCAGCATGTTCATTATTCTGTTCCTGATGCTGATTCTGCAGGCGATTATTCTTCAAAAAAGTCAGGATATTTATCTGGACTTTAAGGAAAAGAAAGGCTCCGTATTTGAGGAGCCCAATCGGTTTTTATATTTGTGCCTGCGGGTAATAACCACATTTATTCTTTTTGTGATGGCGTTTGATAGCATTTATTCTATGCCGGGGGCCTGGAAGACATCGGCTGAGACAATCTGGAAAAGGGATGAATTAATGGAATTTGCGGAATATGTTTATGTCCAGATTCCACCTGATGCGGTTTCCTTTGGAGAGGGCGTTCCGGAGCTTATGTCAATGATTGACAGGGACACACATTTGCATACAACAGAATGGTCTTACCGTAATATGCCCCTGGATACAATGGAAAGGATTCGATATGGTTTGGAAGGGGAACAATGGTTTTTCTGCTCATTAAAATGTCTGGCAGATATGCAGAGCCATTATCCGGGACTTACGGATAATTATTATTTGCATGAAGAATTTGAGTATAATGGGGAAAAATTTGGATTTTTTAGAATAAATGAGTAAGGTGGTTTCTAAGGCTGTCGCAGTAGCGGCAGCTTTTTTTACATGCACACGGGTGACCGGAGGAAATATGTCAGCAATAGATGACGGATGCGGGGCGCGAGTAGAGGAAGGTTTTTCCCTATCGGATTAAGCAGACTTGAAAAAAGCGTGGCGGTGTTTGAAGATATACACAGGTGGGCGTAAGGAAAGTTGCTGCTATGCAGCGCGCATTTCATGGAGCGGGCAGAGAGAGGCTCTTCCCTTACTTGATTTTAGGAGAAGTAATAATTTCCGGCTTGTCTGCATATAAAATCATATGAGCAGGAGGTATTATTATGTATGCAGATCAGAACACGTCGGAGGTAGTAAAGGAGCTTAACAGCAGCGCGCAAAAAGGGCTTTCCACCATGGAAGCCGGCATGAGGCTTAAAAAGTATGGTTCCAATCAGTTAAAGGAACAGAAGAAAAAAGGGATTTTTATGCTGTTTATGGATCAGCTTTGCGACCCGCTGATCTATGTATTGATGGCAGCCATAGCTATCTCTCTTTTTTTAGGAGAGGCAGGGGATGCTGCAATCATTGGGGCGGTTATTCTTTTAAATTCAGTGGTCGGGGTAATTCAGGAGGACAAGGCCCGCAAAGCCATTGAAGCTCTTAAGCAGCTTGCCAGCCCTAAAGCGCTTGTCAGGCGCGACGGGAGAGAATGCGAGATACCGGGGGCGGAGCTTGTACCAGGGGATATTGTGCTTTTGGAGGCAGGAAGGCAGGTACCGGCGGATTTGCGCCTGATACAGGCTGTAAATCTGAAAATTGAAGAATCTGCTCTTACCGGAGAGTCGGTTCCTGTGGATAAAACGGCAGGCGAGCTGACCAGGGAAGCCAAATCCGTTGGGGACAGGCTTAATATGGCGCATATGTCCACTACAGTTACATATGGAAGGGGAGAGGGAATTGTAACCGCTACCGGAATGAACACGGAAATCGGGAAGATTGCAGGGCTCATTACCACGGAGCGGAACGAAATGACGCCCTTGCAAAAAAGGCTGGCAGACCTTGGAAAGCTGCTCAGCATCCTGGCGGTAGGTGTATGCGCTTTTTTGTTTGTGGTGGCTGTGCTGCAAAAGAGAGATGTTGGGGACATGCTTTTGACCGCTATTTCTCTGGCAGTGGCGGCAGTGCCGGAAGGGCTTGCCGCGGTGGTTACCATTGTGCTGGCCCTTAGCGTATCCCGTATGGTGAAGGTGGGAACCATTGTGCGCAGGCTCCCTTCCGTGGAAACATTAGGGGCAGTAAACACGGTATGCTCGGACAAGACAGGAACACTCACGAAAAATCGGATGACCGTAAAGGAATGTTATGTGGACGGCAGAATAGTGGAAGAGGCCAAAGTAAGCCCGGAGGAAAACAGCCTTCTTTTTGAGGTGTGCGCACTGTGTAATGATGCGTCTATCGGTGAAAACAGGCTGGGAGATCCCACTGAGCTGGCTCTTTTAGATATGGCCCATAAGCATGGGATAGAAAAAAGTAAGCTGGCGGGGAAACTTCCCCGTGTGGACGAATGGGCTTTTGATTCGGAGCGTAAAAGGATGACCACGGTGCACAGGAAAGGATCTGAGCAGATTGCTTTCATCAAAGGGGCGGCAGATGAGATCATAGACCGCTGCCAGAGTGTTTGGATTCATGGGAAGGAAGCGCCTTTTTCCGCAAAAGCAAAAAGAGAAGCGAAGGCGGCGGTTTCCTTGATGGCCGCAAAAGCCTACCGGGTGCTGGCTATGGCAAGCAAGCATAAAGGGAATCTGAAGGATGAGAAAAATATGGTATTTGTGGGGCTTGTTGGGATGATTGACCCGCCCAGGGAGGAAGCAGAGGCGGCGGTTATGCATTTTAAAGGCGCTCATGTGGATACCGTAATGATTACCGGAGATCATGTGGATACCGCCTATGCAATTGCAAGAGATTTGGGAATTGCCAGAGACAGGGAAGAATGCATGACGGGAGCGGAGATTGACGGGCTCAAAGATGAAGAATTTGCAGAAAAGGTGGAGAACATAAGGGTCTTTGCAAGAGTTTCCCCGGAGCATAAGGTACGGATTGTGGAGGCATTGAAAGCAAAGGGAAAGGTCGTGGCAATGACAGGGGACGGCGTCAATGATGCACCCTCCTTAAAGGCGGCCGATGTGGGCATTGCCATGGGGAAAGAAGGGACGGATGTGGCCCGCAGTGCGGCGGATCTGGTGCTTACAGATGATAATTTTGCTACCATTGAAAAGGCAATGAAAGAGGGGCGGGGCATTTATGAAAATATTCGTAAGACCATTTTGTTCCTGCTTTCCTCCAATTTCGGAGAAATTATCACCATGCTGGCGGCAGTTCTGGCAGGATTTCCTACTCCTTTAAAGGCAAGCCATATTTTGTGGATCAATTTGATCACGGATTCCCTCCCGGCGCTTGCGCTTGGAGTGGATAAGAATGATGGGGAGGCGTTGATGAAGGAGCCCCCCAGAAAGAGCTCGGACAGTCTCTTTTCTCATGGGGGGCTGGCCTGTACGCTGTGTTACGGGGTGGTGATTGGCTGTATCAGCCTTCTGGCTTTTGTGACGGTTCCTTATCAGGAATTACTGAGAAACAATTTGCCGGTTACCATACAAAACCTGGAAAAAATGCTCCGCCTGCCTTTTGTGCTAAATAAAGCACAGACCCATGCTTTTACGGTGCTGGGAATGAGTCAGCTGATGCATGCGGTAGGAATGCGTGATGTAAACCGTTCCATTTTTAGGATGAATCATCTGGAAAATGTTTATATGCTCATAGCCTGGGCGGCAGGGATTGTATTGCAGGCTCTTGTCACTGAGATACCTTATTTTGTCAGTCTTTTTGGAACAAGCAGGCTTAGTCTTGGGGAATGGGCTTCATTAGGCGCTCTTGCCAGTATGCCCCTTGTTGTGCATGAGCTTCTGGTGCTCTCTAAGGCCCTGCAAAGCAAGGCCCCGGAAAATGCGAAAGCACTAGAAAAGACGCATAAAAGCCAGAATCATGAGAACAGCGGCCCCCAGCCAGGTGAGGTTATGTGATTTTGTGCAAAGAAGCAGCCCTGCAAAAAGCCCCAGGCGGATAGACAAAAAGTGTACCGCGGTTGTCAGGAAAAGCAGTACAAGCGGAGACAGGGAGATGGTTCCGGTACACAGTCCCGCAGAAATATTGTCGATGGAAAGGGCAAGGGCGAGGAGCGCCGCCTCCCGGCAGGAAAGGACGGAAGGTTCCTCTTTGTTGATCTTTTTGGTAATTTCTCTGGTGGTAAGGCTGTCGGTTATGCCGGAATTGTTATCCTCAAGGAGGGAGGGCTGTGCGTTTGTATTCCCCTGGGAGAGCGGGAGAAGGCGGAAAAAATGCATAATTTTCCAATATAAGTCTTTGAGCGCCTCGGATTGGGAAAAGAAGTCATAAAATTTGTATACGGAGAGTAAAAAAAGTACGGAGAAGGAAATTCCCTTTGTGAGGGATTCGGGTATGAGTCTTAAAATCAGGTTTCCGGCAAGCAGGGAGGCGGTTAACATGCCGCCGGATAGAAAAGCTATAATAAAAATGGACGGAAAAGAAACCCGGACTCCTTCCATCCCGTAGGATAATCCTGCGGCAAAAGCGTCCATGGACAGGACAATTACTAAAAGAAAAAATAGATAAATTGATAAAGTCATGTCAAGCAGCCTTAATTATTTGCTATATCATATTCGGGTATGGTATAATTTGATTACGATATAAGAAATATTTTGTCGGTACAGGTAGAGAAAGGCACGGAAATTGTCATGACAGAAGAAAAAGTATGCATACTTACCGGAACGGTAGGTGCAAAAGAATACTCCATATTGGAGAAATATGCCAGCCAGGGGTGCAGAATAGCTTTTATGGATACGGATAAAGAGCTTGGCCGGATGATCAAGGAAGAATTGGAGAGGGTATACAATGTTGCTGTATTTTTCTTTCATGGAACGGTGGAAAGCGAGGAAGACCGGGATATTTTTTTTACGGCGGTTGAGGAAATGTATGGGAAAACAGATTATGTTATCTGCCGGGATTATTGCTAGCGCCCCAATTTGCGGGCTGTCCAAAGCCTGATTTTCCAATCAAAAATTTATGTGCGGCGCTTAAGATTGCAGAGCGCTGACAGAAAGGGGGACTGCTATGAAACTTATCTTTATCGGGGCTGCCCATGAGGTGACGGGAAGCTGCCATTATTTGAATGCCTGTGGCAAACACATACTGGTGGATTACGGAATGGAGCAGGGGATTAATGTGTTTGAGAACAGCGAGCTGCCGGTGCAGGAGGCTTTAATTGATTATGTGCTCCTGACCCATGCCCATGTGGATCACTCGGGTCTGATTCCCCTGCTGTCGGCAAGAGGCTTTCGCGGTAAGGTTTTCGCAACAAAGGCAACGGCGGATCTGTGCAGCATCATGTTACGTGACTGCGCCCATATCCAGATGCAGGAGGCGGAGTGGAAAAACCGAAAAGCCAAAAGAAGCGCGGAAATAACCCCTCATGAGGCTATTTATACCATGGAGGATGCGGATGCAGCCATCAGACGGCTGGTTCCATGCGACTATGGAAAGGAGATAGAGCTCTGCGAAGGGATCAAAATCCGTTTTACGGACGTAGGGCATCTGCTCGGATCTTCCAGCATCGAAGTGTGGGCCACGGAGGAGGGCGTTACCCGCAAAATTGTATTTTCAGGTGATATTGGGAACAAAAACCAGCCTCTTATCAAAGACCCAAGCCTGACGGAAAGCGCTGATTACGTGGTGATGGAATCCACCTATGGGGACAGATACCATCCGGGGGATCATCCCGATTATGTGGGTGAGCTGACGAAAATTTTAAAGGAGACCTTTGACAGGGGAGGAAATGTGGTGATTCCCTCCTTTGCAGTGGGCAGGACGCAGGAAATGCTGTACTTCCTGCGAAAGATAAAGGTGGAGCGGCTGGTTAAAGGGCATGAAGACTTTCCGGTTTATGTGGATAGCCCTCTGGCGGTGGATGCGACCAATATTTTTCATCAAAACGAAATGACCTGTTTTGACGAGGAAGCCCTTGAGATGGTCAGGGCCGGCATCAATCCCCTTGCTTTTCCGGGACTCAGCCTTTCCATTACCAGTGAGGAATCAAAGGCAATCAATTTTGAGAACACGCCCAAGGTTATTATATCCGCTTCCGGTATGTGCGAGGCAGGACGAATCCGCCATCATTTGAAGCACAATCTGTGGAGGCCGGAATGTACCATCCTCTTTGTAGGTTATCAGGCGGTAGGCACTTTGGGCAGAGCATTGATAGAGGGAGTAAAAGAAGTAAAGCTTTTTGGAGAGACCATTGATGTGCGCGCCTCCATAAAGGGACTTGCCGGGATGTCGGGTCATGCGGATAAAAATGGCTTGATCGAATGGGTTACCGGGTTTAAGGAAAAACCCAGACGGGTTTTTGTTGTGCACGGCGAGGATACGGTGTGCAAGGTTTTTACGGAATGCCTTAGAATAGAGTATGGAATCAAAGCTTATGCCCCTTACAGCGGAACGGTGTTCAATCTTATCAGCGATAAGCTGGAGTACGAAGCGGAGCCCATTCCCATTAAGAAGAGGGCAAGGACGGTATCCGATGTATTTGCCCGTCTCCTGGCGGCAGGCCAGAGGCTCCTTGCCGTTATCCATAAAAATGAAGGCAGGGCCAATAAGGATTTGGCAAAGTTTGCGGATCAGGTCAATTCCCTTTGCGATAAGTGGGACGATTAAGAGGTTGCAAGTGGCGGCGCATGAAAGGGACGCCGTCATTGTTTCCATGGTGTATAAGGCTTTTCGCGGAACATATAAGTCAAAGACCCCGCAGCAAGCCGACGGGGCATCAAACTTACAGCGCAGCAAGCTGCGGGATCTATGACCCTCGCGGCATTCGCCAAATGTCTAAGCCAACCAACGGTTGGCTTTAGGCAGCCGCTTGGCTCGTTGCTCGCGGGAATAAATGCTTAAGCGATAGGAAAGAGACGAATACGGACAGGAAGGGCGTTTTAGGATGAGTCAGGCTGATGAAATATTTATTGGAATGTGCAGGGATATTTTGGAGAATGGGACAAGCACGGAGGGGGAGAAGGTGCGCCCTCACTGGGAGGACGGGACGAAGGCTTACACAATAAAAAAATTTGGCGTGGTGAACCGGTACGATCTGTCAAAGGAATTTCCCATTATGACTTTAAGAAGGACGGCGCTAAAGAGCGCTACGGACGAAATGCTCTGGATTTGGCAGCGAAAGTCTAATAATATCAGGGATTTAAACAGCCATATTTGGGATGAGTGGGCGGATGAAGACGGCTCTATCGGTAAGGCTTACGGGTATCAGATGGGGGTAAAGCATGCGTATAAAGAGGGGATGATGGATCAGGTGGACAGAGTGATTTATGACCTGAAAAATAATCCCTTTAGCCGCCGGATTATGACCAATATTTATGTGCATCAGGACTTACATGAGATGAACTTGTACCCATGCGCCTACAGCATGACTTTTAATGTAACCCAGAAAAAGGGGGCGGAGCGGCTTACCTTAAATGCAATTTTAAACCAGCGCTCTCAGGATGTGCTTACCGCCAATAATTGGAATGTGGTGCAGTATGCGGTGCTGGTTCATATGCTGGCCCAGGTGTGCGATATGGAGGTTGGGGAACTGGTACATGTGATTGCGGACGCCCATATTTATGACAGACATGTGCCTATGGTCAGGGAGCTGATCGAAAGAACGCCATATCCGGCCCCGGCTTTTTACCTGAATCCGGAGGTGAAGGATTTCTACCGGTTTACAAGAGATGACGTGCGTGTGGAGAATTATGTAACGGGAGAACAGATTAAGGACATACCTGTTGCAATTTAGCGGGATAATGGAAAAGGATTGTAATGCGGGAATCTTCCGGCGTGTTTTTTGGCCGGGAACGTTGTACTAGAGCGTGTTTGAAAAAGGAGATTATAGTATATGAATTTGATTGTGGCGGTAGATGAAAACTGGGCTATTGGAAATCATAATGAGCTGCTTATAACCATTCCGGCGGATCATAAATTTTTCAGACAGGAAACCAACCGTAAGGTGGTAGTGCTTGGCAGGAAAACCTTAGAGACATTTCCACAGGGACTGCCCTTAAAAAATCGTGTGAATATTATTATGTCAACCAATCAGGACTACAAGGTTAAGGATGCGATTGTGGTTCACAGTCCGGAAGAGCTTTTTGAGGAACTAAAGCAGTATGCCGAAGAAGATGTATATGTGGTGGGCGGAGAGAGCATTTACAGACTTCTCCTTCCCTACTGCAATGTGGCCCATGTGACTAAAATTGATCATGCCTATGCGGCGGACGCTTATTTCCCAAATCTTGATGAGATGCCGGAATGGGAGATTACGGCGGACAGTGAAGAACAGACGTATTTTGACATTACCTATCATTTCCTTAAATATGAGAGGGTAAGGCAGTCATAGAACGTAAAAGAGACAGGGGATGAAAGTTCCCGAGCGAGAACAGTGTATTGGATGAAAATCAAGGACAATCTATTCAGCCTTCGGTCTCATAGTTACTGAACCTGGCTCTATATAAAAAGCTTGCCAAGAAATCTTTCCTCTGCTATAGTAGATTTATCAAATCAAAGTGAATCTCTCATTTCATTCCTGCGGCGTCTTTAAGGACTATCCAAAGGGAAGAAATCTAATCGGCATCTCGCCGGAAATTCACGGAAGAAAATCTAAATAAGAAGGCAGGGATGGGACAGCCACCGGCTCATACCGGATTTTTGCAAGTGAATATCCCTTTACCCTGCCAAAGGAGGGCGTATGGGATATACCAAAAAGACACTGCAGGATCTTGACTTAATCGACAATTTCCTGTCCAATGCAATTGCTTCCAACCAGGAACTGAGCGGACCGTTTTACCGTCTGCTGTTATCCGTGCTGCTGGGGAAGGAACTAAAGGAGGTCCGGGTGCTGGCACAGCAGATAGTCCCGGCAGCGACACCGGAATTAAGGGGAATCCGGATGGATGTTGAGGTTACGGAATATGAAGAAGGAGCCGTCACAAACGTATACGATATAGAGCCCCACTTAAAAGATGGGCTCCACCTGCCGCGGCATAACAGGTACTACCAGGCTAAGATAGACGGCCGGT
>CAJUKV010000020.1 GCA_910587305.1 uncultured Lachnospiraceae bacterium
CTGACCGTCACCTTAATGCTTTTGTACGGTATTGCAAGCGCATATCAGCCTTCCGTGCAGGCGAGCATACCCGCGCTGGTATGCCAGGATCATATTATGGAGGCCAACTCCATCATCAACACAATCAGCTCCTTTTCCTCTCTAATCGGCCCGGTGCTTGGGGGAATTTTGTATAGCGCCTATGGACTTGCGCCCGTATTATGGGTCTGTATCGTATGTTTTATTTTTTCTGCGGTGATGGAGCTTTTCATTCGGATACCCTTTCAAAGGCAAAGCGCTGACGGCTCCATATGGAAGACCGTAAAAAATGATTTTTCACAAAGCATCCGCTTCATTCTAAAAGATAAGCCCGTGATAGGGAAGGTTCTTTTCGCAGTGTGCGGAATCAATCTGTTTTTGTCTTCCATGATTACGGTGGCGCTGCCCTATCTGGTGACGGAGATTCTGGCGTTGGATCCTCTTATGGCAAACAGGCTTTATGGATTTGCGGAAGGGGCACTGGCGGCCGGCGGTCTTGCAGGCGGTATCTGCGCTGGTATCTTTGCAGGCAGGCTTTCCATCCGAAAAGCCGGGAACCTGATGATTGTCTGCGCCCTGTGCGTGTTTCCCATGGCCGCCGCTTTGCTCCTTTTTTCATCCGGAACGATAAACTATCTGATTATCACAGCATGCTGCTTTATGATTATGGTATTTTCCACCATTTTTACCGTACAGGTACTGTCCTTTGTCCAGATGGAAACGCCGCAAAATCTGATTGGAAAGGTGATTGCTCTGTGCCTTACGGTTTCCATGTGCGCTCAGCCGCTGGGAAACGCGTTCTACGGGCTTTTGTTTGAAATAAGTGTGGGGGTTGAATATGCCGTTATTTTGTTTTCAGGTATTGTATCCATTATCATTGCTGTCAGCACAAAAAATATTTTTAAGAAATTTATTGAGAAATAGAAGTGTTAAACTTATCTTAAAGTATAGCTTATGTAAAGAAATCCGTCCAGGAGCTAAAAGAAGGGCAGGGCACCCCCCATGAACTAATTTCCCTCGTCATCTAAAATATCTTTGACTAATTTTTCAAGTTCTTTTCGATTTGGTAAGTATAACTCATATTTAGATACAAATAACTTACTGTCCATTCCATACGTTGCATACTCTACCAATAATTCATCTTTGTTTTTGCTTAATATGATACCAATCGGCGGATTATCATCCGGCATATTTTCCTCTATTGCGAAATACCCCATATACATATTCATTTGACCGATATCTTCATGTTGGACAGAATTTTTCTTTAAGTCTATCAGAACAAAACACTTCAAAATCCTATGATAAAATACTAAATCCACGTGGTAATGCACATTATTGATTGTTAAAGGATATTGCCGCTTAACAAATGTAAATCCTTTGCCCAATTCCAACAAAAATTTTTGTAAATTGTCTATAATTTTTTGTTCCAAATCATTTTCACTATACTTTTCCTGCTCCGGAATATCTAAAAATTCCAGCGTATATGTGCTCTTTACAATATCTTCCGGACTTTGGCACTCAATACCATTTTGAGCTAACTTTAAAATTCCTTCTTTATCCCTACCGGAAGCCAATCTCAAAAACAACGCTGAATCCATCTGTCTCCGCAATGTTCTGACATTCCAATTTTCCACGACACATTCTTTCTCATAAAAGCTGCGTTCGAGTTCATCGTCTATTTTTATCAATTCGCATATATGAGACCATGATAATTTGTCAGACACTGTCTGACAATTTGAATATTTTAAATAAAACTTCCTCATATTATTTAAGTTTGGACGACTATACCCTTTTCCCAGACGTAATGTCAGCTCCTTTGATATTGTGGAAAGCAAATTTTTTCCATACGCTGCTTTCGCATTGCCATCCTGTTCAAATTCAACAATGTATTTTCCAATGCTCCAGTAAGTTACCGTCATCACTTTATTTATTGATATCGCTAATTCATTTTTTGATGAATTTACCAATGCTTCAATATCCGAAATCATTTTTTCGAAACCTGAATTTTTTACCAATTCATTCATAGCATTTCCTTTCTAAATTTGTCCACTGCCTGGGTCACTATGGAGACAAATAACCCGTATCAAAAACCGGACACATATTTTCCACACAAAGCAGGGCGGCTTCCTTTAAAAATTGAGCCCTTTCCTCTGCATCCGGAATTTCCCTGCGGGCTCTCTCCCGAAGCTGTGAAAGGTACTCTAAAATTCCCTCTATTTCATCCGGAAGTCCCCTCTCTATTTGGCCGCGAAGCATTGCTGCCACCTGGGGGCTTGCCCCTTCCGTGGTAATTCCTACCGTGAGTTTCCCTCTTTTCACCAGAGCCGGGAACAGGAACTCACACTGTTCTTTATCATCCACCGCATTGACCAGTATGTTTTCCGCCCTGCAAATCTCCGCCACATGGGCGTTCAGACGCCGGTCGTTCGTTGCGGCAATCACAAACAGTTTTCCTTCCACATCCCTGTCCTCAAAGGCGCGCGTCTCGCAACGCAAGGCCGGATTCTCAGCCAGTTCCTTTAAGATAACCGGCGCTACCACCGTAAGGGAAGGCTCAAAAGGAAGCAATTTATTCACTTTATGGGCGGCAATTTTCCCTCCCCCCACAATCAGTCCCTTTTTCCCTTTTATCTCAATAAAAAACGGAAAATATCCCATTACAACGTTCCTTTCCGGGCCAATCCCTGACTATCGATAGCTTATGCTCTGCTTAGTGCCATAGCAAAGGTTCCGAAAAAACTTACGCCCCACTTAGCGCATAACAAAAGCGTATAAAAAGCTTACCCCGGCTTGGCATCCTGACAAAGGCGAGTAAAAAGCTTACGCCTGTTTATCCTCCTGTACCAGCAGCAGCATCCCTTTTTCCACTGCGACCTTGCTCTCTTTCCCTGTAAATTCATTGCTCACGCCCACAGGATATTCTTTTGTGAGAACCGCATCCTCAAGCTTATATTTAAGGCCCTCCTCATAAACGCCGCTGGCCCTGTCCCCCAAACAAAATACTGACAAAAAACCGCTCTCCCGGGCTCCAAAATGAATCTCTCCGTCGCGAATCACCCGGTACCAGGAATGCTCCCCCATCAAAATCCCTTCCGCGCCTTTGTCTGCCAAGTCCGATAAGAGCTGAATATTGGCTATGGTGTGGGAAATTCTTCCGCCCGTTCCCCCATAGATTACAAATTTCCGATATCCTCTTTGAAGGCCCTCCATAACCGCCCAGCCTGTATCCGTCTCATCCTTTTCGGAATTTAATACAATCACCCCGGGATGGTCGGGAACTTCCCCTAAGGAATCAAAATCTCCCACCACCAAATCCATTCCGATACCTTTTTCCAGACAATAAGCATACCCGCCGTCACAGGCAATCACCAAATCTCCGCTCACAGGAGAAGGCACTCTGTTGCCAAACTCTCCTGCCCCAATAATATAACAAATTCCCATATATCCCCTCCGCGCACATAGCGCAAACATAGCGTGGGCCACAGACCAGGCTATACTTAGCCTGGCAAATACCGCATCAGCCACCCTTCCAAAGCAGCCGTCCCGCAAGTGCAAACCCCTGTGAAAAATGACTGTCAAAAAGCGATTCCATCTTTGACCGGACTATGCCCAATGACCGCACCGCCGTCAGCGCATTTTCTAAAGCTTTCTATTTCCTGACAGATGCCCCTACAGAGCATTTCCCGCATGGCCCTGCGCTCCGGCCTCGCCCCGCTGTTTATGCCAAACTGATACATAGCGTAGCAGATTAATTTAGACAGCGCCGCCATAACCAGATAGGCCTTATCTTCTTCCGTCAGCTCGTCCTCGCAGGCCATTTCTTCCTCAATTATCTTGCGCAGCAAATCCATGACCAAAAATTCGTCCTCCTGTTTGGACTCCACCATCTCTTTCAGCCTGCTGCTTATGGCGGAATTGTCCATCATAACGTGGATTGCCCTGAAAAGGCAGCTGGTCTGTGTCAGCTTTTCTTCCATATTAAGCAGAATGACGTTCATTTTCCCATATAAATCTTTTTCCTGCCGCAAGACCTCATACATGCTCCGGCACGATTCCTTTAAATCATAAAAAAGCGCTCCCGCTATCATTTCTTCTTTGTTGGAAAAGTACTCATAGACAGTGCCTTTCCCAATCCCGGCTTTTCCGGTTATCTCTGAAACGGTCAGATTATTTAAATCGGCTCCTTCCAAAAAAAGCGCTATCACCGCCTGATAAGTGGCCTTAACTTTTGGTGGCAGATGTGTTGTATTTCCCATAACAATAATCCCCCTCTTCCTGCCTATATTACAAATTTTACGCAGGCATAAATTGCAAACATACCGCCTTGCGTATAAATAATACGTAAACCGTACCGGAAGAATCGCCCCAAGGCGATTCTTTGAGAGATGACTTAGATTTTCTCAGGCGTCGTCTTTTGACGCCTTAGAAAATCTTCATCTCTTTTTCTCTCTTGAAAAAATATCATAAACACAGGGGATCACCACCAGCGTAAGCACTGTGCCGTAAACCAGTCCTCCAATGGTGACGACCGCCATCGGCCGCCCCATCTCGGAACCCATATCCTTCCCCGTTACCATAGTGCAAAGGGCAAGGATTGTTGTAAGGGCCGTCATAAGCACCGGGCGCAGTCTGGTTCTTCCGGCCGTCAGAATCGCTTCCCGCTTTTCCATGCCTTCCTCCCTTAACTGGTTGATATAGTCCACCAGCACGATACCGTTGTTTACGATAATACCGGAAAGCATTACAAAGCCAATCAGCGCAATCACGCTCAGCTCGCTGTCGCTGATCACCAGCCCAAGGAAACCGCCCGTGAAGGCAAGAGGGATGGTAAACATGATGATAAAGGGCGAGAGCAGCGACTGGAACTGGGCCACCATAATCAGGTACATGAAAATCAGCGCCAGAAGCAGCATCAGATACAATTGTTCCATGGCGTCCGTGATGGTTTCGTTTTCGCCTGTCATCTTAAGATAATATCCGGCAGGCAGTTCATAATTTGCCAGCGCTTCTTCCACATCCGCAGATACCAGCCCCACATTGTAGCCGTCCGCAATTTCAGCGGAAACTGCCATATACCGGTTCTGGTCAACCCGGTTAACCGCCTTGGGGGAGATTGTGGTTTCAAAGGAGGCCACCTCCGAGAGAGGGAACTTTTCTTTGGTGTCGTCCTTGGTGGTTCTTTCTATCTCCAACTCCTTAATCAGCGCTCTGGTAAGTTCCAAGTCCTTTGCGTCCTTTACATAAACGCCGTACTCGTTTTCCTCCGTCTCAAGAGTGGTCGCGCTGGCGCTTTCCGCAAGCTTTGAGGCAACCTGGCTGAACACCTGGGCAACTGTCATGCCGTGCTCTATGGCCTTATTCCTGTCAATGATTACCCGCATTTCCTCCATGGAATCTTCTAAGCCGTCCGTAACATTCTCGGTTCCCTCAACGCTGTCTACAATGGCCGCCACATCCTTAGCCAGCTCCTGAAGCTTATCCATATCCCGGCCGCGGATCTGCACGGTGACGCCGCTTCCGCCCATGGCGCTCATGTCCATAGAAGAGGTGTCAATCACCATCTCCGCCTTATTTTTCTCGCAAATCTCCGCCGTCTGTTCCATAATCTCGTCGGCAATCACTTCATTGGTCTTTTCCTTGTCTCTGTTCAAGGTGACATATATGACTGTCTCATTGGAGGAGACTTCTCCCTCCCCTGTCAGCATGGCAAAGGATGAGGTGGAAGCCATGGCCCCTACGTCCGCCACATCCTCTCGGGCAATCAGCTTTTCCACTATCTCGTCCGTAACCTGAGCCGTTTCGCTTAAAAGAGCGTCCTCCGGCATGGTCAGCGATACGGTAAACTGAGTGCTGTCCATATCCGGCATGAAGGCCGTTCCCTTTGCGTAGGAAGCCATGGCGCTCAAAACCAGCAGGACAATCACCAGCAAAATGACCACCGGCTTTCCTTTCAGCGAAAGCCTTAACAGCTTTTCATAAAGGTCAACCAGCTTTGTAAAAAATTTCCCGTCCGAATTTTCTTTGGTCTTTACCAGCGCCTTGGAGGCCATGGCAGGAACCACCGTAAGGGCAATCGCAAGACTTGCCAGCAGCGAGTAAGCAATGGTCAGCCCCATATCCACAAACAACTGTCTGGTGATGCCTTCCGTAAATACAATAGGTAAAAATACGCATACCGTAGTCAGGGTGGATGCCATAATAGCTCCCGCCACTTCCCCGGCTCCTTCTATGGCCGCTTCTTTCGCCGAACGGCCTTCCCGACGCAGACGGTAAATATTTTCAATTACCACAATGGAATTGTCCACCAGCATACCAATTCCCAGGGCAAGGCCCGAAAGGGAAATGACATTCAGCGTCACGCCGCTGAAATACATGCACACAATAGCCGTAATCAGGCTGATAGGAATCGAGCAGGCAATCACCGCCGTAGGCCGCAAATCCTTTAAGAATAAAATCAGGATTAAAACGGCAAGTCCGGCCCCAAAAAGGATATTGTTCAGAATGGAATCCATCACAAGATCTATGTATATTCCCTGATCCATAAGGGTAATCAACTGCAAATCCCCGTTTTCTTCCCTGAGTTCTTCAAATTTGTCCAAAATCTTATCCGACACATCCCCTGTGGAATATCCTGTCTGCTTCTGGATTGTAACCATAATTCCCGGCGCGCCGTTTACATTGGCGTAAATATCCGCGGAATTGTCGGTCATAAACACGTCCGCCACATCCCCTAAGGTGATAATGTCCACATCATCCATTTCCAGATTCATCAGGGGCATCTTTTTCAGTTCTTCGATTTCTTCCGGCTTATCGCCTACACGAATCAGATAAGAAATCCCTTCTTCCGTCACATACCCGGCAGGCATGGAAAAGTTCTGGGCCTGCAAAAGCCCTTCCACCGTCTCCACGGTCAGGATGCCCTTCATGTTTGCCTTGTCGTAGGCGTCTATTCTGTTTTCCTCTAATTCTTCCTCCCCATCCAAAATCTGCTGCAGAGCGTCTGCAAGCTGCTCGGCCGTGTCCTTTAACTGTTCTTCCCCGTCCGCAATCTGCTCCCATCCGCTGTCAATCTGCTCCTGTCCGGCTTCTAGCTGTTCCTCTCCGCTTTCCAGCTGCTTTTCGGTTGCTTCTATTTGAGACTCCGCAGTGGTAATCTGAAGTTCCCCTAAGCTGATGGTGGTCTGGGCATTGGCAAATTCCGAAGCCGCCTTCAAATTTCCTTTGTAAAGCTGGTTTAAGCCGTCGTCGATTTTGGAAATGTTGTCCTCCAGCTCTGAAATTTTTCCGCCCATCTCCGCAATGGTCTGCTCATAGGTGGCAATGGTCTGTTTGATAAATTCCTGGGCGGCGATTTGCTGCTGAAAATTATCCACTACGCCCTGCATAGTTTCATAGCTGCTTATTCTGGCGTCAACCAGCCCTTTAACAGCGCCCACCGTCAAAGTATCCCTGTCATCATATGGGAAATCGGGGGCCAGATAAGTTTCTACCCTTGCCTGCAGATCCCCGTCAATAGTCGTATATAAATCATCGCTGTCTAATTCGCCTAATGCGTTGCTAAGGCTCTCTCCTTCCGCGATTCCCGCCTGAATCACATCCGCCGATTCCATTCCCTCGGGCGGCGTCACGCCATTTTCTTCCAGCCCTTTTTTCGCCTCGTCCAGCATCATCTTTGCCTGCTCAAGCTCAAGGGTTAAGTGAATCTTAGCGGCTTCCGCATCCGCTTTTGCCGTAAGGAGTTTGGTTTCCGCCTCCGCAAGCTCTCTGGCGGCTTCCTCTTTTTTGTTTGCAAGCTCTGTCTTTCCTTCTTCCAGCTTGATCTTATTTTCGGCAATCTCCGCTTTGCCGTCCGCAAGCTTTTGTTTCCCGTCCTCAATTTCCTTGCGGCTGTCCTCTAATTCCTGCTGGCTGTCCGTGAGCTTTTGCCTAGATTCCTCCATCTCCGCCCTGGCGTCCGCAAGCTCCGCCTGTCCCTCATAAATATCCTGCTTGTTCTCGTTAAGTTCTTCCTTCACCTCATCTATTTCTTCATCTATCGAGCCGAAAACCTGCTCGTTGATTTTGTCAATCTTCTCCTGGCGGATCACCACACTTACGCTCTCCTCCAAAAGGCCGGTGGCACTGACGGAAGCCACGCCCTCAATGCTTTCAAGCTCCGGCATAATGGTGTCCTGTGTCATGGCGGTCACCTGGGCGGCGTCCATGCCTTCCCCTCCCACGGCCGCAATCATAACAGGAAGCATGTCTGGATTCAGCTTCATAATAATGGGATTCCCCACGGAGTCGTCCCAATAGCTCTTAATCTGATCCAGATTTTCGCGTATTTCCAAAGACGCCGCATTCATATCCGTTGACTGGGCAAACTCTAAGATAACCGTGGAGTAATTTTCACTGGAAACGGAGCTGATGCTCTCGATATTACTGACCGTCGCCATGGAAGCCTCCACAGGCTTTGTGACCACCGTCTCCACCGTTTCCGGGCTGGCTCCCACATAAGTCGTCATCACAATCACGTAAGGTAAGCTGATACTCGGCAAAAGATCCGTGGTCATCCTGGTAAAGGACACCACCCCAAGCACGATTGCAAGCACCACGGCTACCAGTACGGTATAAGGTTTTTTTACACTGAATTTTGAAAGCATAGATTTTACTCCTTTTCCTTTTAAACCGTCCGACCGGTCGGTCGGTTCCGCCGAAAAAAGTATATGGATAAAATCTGTCTTTGTCAAGATACCCAAAAGATTTTAGGAAATTTTAATTTTTATACTTTTTTAACACTTAAATTGTTTTAGTGTAAAAACACATATGCTAAAATAACTTTACATATGTTTCAATTATTGCTTATTACGCTTCTATTGCCCTGATATGGCCGTTTGTAAAATATCCTATCGGGACGCATACTGAGAAAGAGGGACAAGTTTGGAAGTAAACTTCCAAACTTTCTATTGATGGCAATATGGCAAGCAAAGCCTGCCATATGCAGGGGGTATAAAAATGGGTTCATTTGTAGAGTTTCAAAACGTTGGAAAAATCTACCACATGGGCGAGGTGGACATTGAGGCGCTAAGAAATGTGAATTTCGTCATTGACAAAGGAGAATTTTGTGTCGTAGTGGGCGCTTCCGGCGCGGGGAAAACCACGATTTTGAATATATTAGGCGGAATGGACAGCTTAACCTCCGGAAAGGTTCTGTTAGACGGAAACGAGATTTCCGCCTACAATAAAAAAAAGCTGACGGCCTACAGGCGGTTTGATATTGGCTTTGTGTTTCAGTTTTACAATCTTGTGCAGAATTTAACAGCCCTTGAAAACGTGGAGCTTGCGGCGCAAATCTGTAAGGATCCCTTAGACGCCATGACCGTCCTTGAGATGGTGGGGCTGAAAGACAGGGCGGGGAACTTCCCGGCCCAGCTCTCCGGCGGCGAACAGCAGCGAGTGGCCATTGCAAGGGCCCTTGCCAAAAACCCCAAGCTCCTGCTCTGCGACGAGCCTACGGGGGCTTTGGACTACAATACCGGAAAAGCGGTTTTAAAGCTTTTGCAGGACGCCTGCAGGAAACAGGGCATGACGGTGGTTGTCATCACCCACAACCAGGCCCTCACCCCCATGGCGGACAGAATCATCACCGTAGGCAGCGGCACCGTCCGGAAGATGGAGAGAAATGAGCATATTGTTCCGATTGAGGAAATCGAGTGGTAATGGCCGGACGGTTTTACCTGGGCAGACCGACAAATTTACACAAAAATTTTAAGTGCGCCGGAAAGCGCAAATTTGACGGCAGTATGGGCGTACGCCGATTGACGACAACGCGGCATATGGAGATTTAGACAAGCAATATGCACAAGTTATTTACGGACAGTTCCTAATGTATACAGGGGGTAAGAATGTTCAAAACGACAATCAGGGAAATTAAGGGCAGTCTCGGACGCTATCTGGCAATCGTGGCCATTGTCATGCTGGGCGTTTCGCTGTTTACAGGGTTAAAAGCAACGACGCCGGCAATGATTGTGACGGAAAACGATTATCTGGCGGAACAGGATTTTTTTGATTTCAGATTACTGTCCACCATAGGCTTCGATCCGGAAAGCGTAGATAAACTGACGGGATTAAACGAAATAGCAAAGGCGGAAGGGGCCGTTTCCGTTGATGTTCTCTGTAAGATGGGGGAAGAAAGCGAATCCGTCTACAAATTCCACACGGTGCCAAAGACCATTAACCGGGTGGTGGTCACCGCCGGAAGGATGCCGGAATCGGAGGACGAATGCGTGCTGGACGCCGCCCTTTTTGACGAAAGCGCAATCGGCAGCCGGATTACCGTCACGGACAGTAACGAGGAGGATACTCTGGAAATGTTCAAGTGCCGTACGTTTACGGCGGTGGGCATTGTGCGCTCTCCCTATTACATCAATTTTGAAAGAGGAACAACTTCTATTGGGGACGGGAAGGTCGCCGCTTTTCTTTATGTGCCTGGGGAAGCCTTTGACTGCGACTATTTTACGGAAATCTATGTCACAACCAAATTAAAATATAAAGTTTACACCGACGAATACAACGATTATATTGACAGTCTCCAGGATAAAATGGAGGAGGAAACCCGCCCCCTTGTGATGGAGCGGTATGACCGCCTTATTGCCGACGCTCAGGAAAAGATAGACGACGCCCAGACGGAGCTGGAAGAGAAAAAAGCCGAGGCGGAGGAAGAACTGGCAGACGCCTGGCAAAAAATACTGGACGGTGAGCAGGAACTCCTTGACGGAGAACAAGAAATTCGGGACGCGGAAAAAAAGATTGCGGACGGCAAAAAGGAGATTGCCGACCATGAGCAGGAAATTGCGGACGGCGAGCAGGAACTCCTTGACGGGGAAAAGGAGATTCAGGAAAAGGAGCTGGAACTGGCCGACGCGGAGGAGGAAGTCGGCTACCACGAGTGGGAAATTTTTGACAGCCAGCTCACCCTCGCCCGGTCATGGGATGAATTAAATCAGGGAAAAGAAGAATTAAGTGCCAAAGAAGGACAGCTTTTATCCCAGGAGGCGGAACTGCTTGACAAAGAGGAAGAACTGGAAGGGACAAGGGAAAGCCTGCAGGCCCAGCTATCGGCGCTGCCCGCCCGGAAAGCGGAATTAGAATCCCAGGCGGCAATGCTGGAAACCGAAATCGCCAAATTGCAGGCAATGCTGGAACAAATGAGCCAAATTTACGTGGAGCAGACCACTCCCCCGGATATGGGCGATACTGATGCGGTTCTGCGCGACGCTGATGCGAATATAGGTGACGCGAATGCGGATATGGGCGACGCGAATGCGGTTCTGCGCGACACTGATGTGGATATGGGCGACGCTAACGCGGCTCTGCGCGAGGAGCTTGTCAAAAATCTGGCCGAGCTAAACGCAAAGCTTTCCTATGTAAAAGATTTGCAGGCCCAGCTTGCATCCGGCGAGCCGCAGCTTGAGGCCGGCCTTGCCCAGGTAAACGCAGGACTGCAACAGATTCAGGCGGGCAAAGGTCAGATTGAGGATGGGAAAGAACAGATTGCTCTTGCCAAACGGGAAATTGAGCACAACGAGCGTCTTCTCATGGAGGCGGAAGCGGAGCTTGCGGACGCCAAAGCACAGGTTGCGGACGCAAGGAGCGAGTTGGAAGACGGGAAGGTAAAACTGGCGGACGCCAAAACAGAGCTTGCAGAGGGCAGGCAGGAATTGGAGGACGGCAGGGCGGAGCTTGCCAAAGCCAGAAAAGAACTTGCGGACGCGCAGACAGAGCTGGAAGATGGGAAGCTCGAATTGGAGGATGGAAAAACAGAGCTTGCGGACGCAAAAGTCGAATACGAAGACGCCAAAGCGGAATTTGAGGAGGAAGTGACGGACGCCCAGCGGAAAATTGACGACGCAAGGGCGGAGCTTGCAGATATTGAAGAACCTGAGGAATACGTCCTTGACAGGGACACCAATATCGGTTACGCCTGCTATGAGAGCGATTCCAACATCGTAGCGGCCATAGCCAACGTATTTCCGGCCTTCTTTTTCCTTGTGGCCGCACTGATTTGTATGACCACCATGAACCGGATGGTGGAAGAACAAAGAACCCAGATTGGCGTGCTCAAGGCCCTTGGATACGGGAACGGGGCGATTATGGGCAAATATCTCTTTTATGCCGGTTCCGCGGCGGCCCTTGGCGCCGTAGTCGGCTGCGTTGTGGGCACATGGCTGTTCCCCAAGGTGATTTGGATGGGCTATGGCATCATGTACAGCATGGGGGAAATCCAATATCTTTTTGATGCTCCGATAGCGTTTCTTTCACTGGCGGCGGCCCTTTTGTGCTCCATGGGCGCGGCATATTTTTCCTGCCGTTATGAGCTTTACAGCGTTCCGGCAAATTTAATCCGCCCCAAAGCCCCGAAAAGCGGAAAAAGAATCTTTCTGGAAAAAATCCCTTTTATCTGGGGCCGTCTCAAATTTCTGCACAAGGTATCCATTCGGAATATTATCCGGTACAAAAAGCGGTTTTTTATGATGATTCTGGGTATCAGCGGCTGTACGGCACTGCTTCTCACCGGCTTTGGGGTCAAGGATTCCGTCACCAATGTGGCGGATATGCAGTATGACGAAGTACAGATTTACGATATCGGAATCACCTTCTCCGATCCGGTACGGGAAGAAGAGATGGACGCGCTGGAAAACCGGACAGAGGACCTGCTCTCCCATATCGCTATTCGCTATGAGGAAAGCGTGGATCTTGATTTTGGCGGCAAAACAAAATCCATTTATCTGGAAATCCCCGAAAATACGGATGAAATCGGCGCTTTCTTAAACCTTCACACAAAAGACGGGGAAACAATCCCTTATCCTGAAAAAGGAAAGGCCGTCCTCACGGAAAAAGCAGCGAATAATATGGGGATTAAGATTGGAGATCAGGTCGTCCTTCGTGACAATGATATGAACAGTTTCACCGTGACGGTGTCCGCCCTGTGCGAGAACTTTGTCTACAATTATATCTATATTAACAAAGAAACCTATGTGGAGCAGCTAAGCGCGGAGCCCGCATACAAAAGCGCCTACGCTATGGTAAAAGAAGGGGTGGACGTCCATGAGGCGGCCGCGGCCGTTTCCGATTTGGACAATGTGCTTGCCGTTTCCGTCACCGTCGATATGCGTCAGCGGATTGCAACCATGATGGAAAGCATGGACTATATTGTCCTGCTCATCATCGCCTGCGCGGGAAGCCTTGCGTTTATCGTGCTTTATAATCTGACGAATATCAATATTACGGAGAGAATCCGCGAGATTGCCACCATCAAAGTGCTTGGCTTTTATGCAAATGAGACGGCAGATTATGTTTTCAGGGAAAATCTGGTGCTCACAGGAATGGGGGCTATTGCCGGATTGGGGCTTGGGAAATGGCTCCACTGGTTTGTCATGTATCAAATCAATATCGACATGATTTCCTTTAAGACCACTATCGCGCCGGTAAGCTATGTATGGAGCCTACTGCTTACCTTTGTTTTTGCCATGCTGGTGAACGGGATCATGTATTTTAAGCTGGAAAAAATCAATATGGCGGAATCCCTGAAATCTATCGAATAAGCAATCAGGCAACAGTTCAGCCTTCGGCTTCACTGTTACGGAATCTGCCTTACTATTTCAGGATTGCTTTTTTCAGCTTCGCCTATTTTAAGATTGCTTTTTTCAGCTTCGCCTTAATTCTTTGGAGGGCGTTGTCCGTGGATTTGCCATCCCGCCCTAAAACCTTCGCAATCTGGCCGTATCTCATACCGGTCAGATACAAATCCAGTACCTGCTTCTCAAAGCCGCTCAATTCTTTTTCGATGATTTTTTCTAAAATTTCGACATTTTCCTTGTCGATGAGAAGTTCCTCGGGGCTTTTTTCCAGCTGGGAGCTGATACTGCCAAGCAGCTCCCACTCCTCGCCGCCGGCCCCGCCTTCTCCTTCCGGGCTGCCGGCATAGAGGGAAATATACGTGTTAAGGGGCGCATGCTTCTGCCTGCCCGCCGTCTGCACGGCGGTATACATCTGCCGCGAGACGCAAAGGTCCGCAAAGGTGTAAAAGCTTGCGTCACGCCCCGTATCGTAATCCCTGACCGCTTTGAATAAGCCTATCATCCCCTCCTGTATCAGGTCTTCCCTGTCTGCACCTAAGATGTACATGGACTTGGCCTTGTTGCGCACCAAGTTTTTATATTTATCCATGATGTAATCCGTGATGGCCGCTTCCCCATCCCGCAGTCTTAAAATCAGCTCGTCGTCACTATACTTTTCATAATCTTTTTCCATAAAGCATACCGCCTTACACTTAATAGATTGCCTGGCTTAATTTGGTCTGTCACTTATAACCGTTCGGCCTCCGGATCCTCATCCGAATCCTCATCTTCCTCCCGGCTCTCCCCGACAGCCCGGTCCGAATCCTCAGCGTACTCACGATTCTCTCTGACAGTCCTGTCCGAATCCTCAACGTACTCACGATTCTCTCTGACAATCCGGTCTGCGTCTTCGTCTTCCTCCCGGCTCCCTTCGATAGTCCTGTCCGCGTCCTCGTCTTCTTCCTGGCTCTCCCCGACAGTCCCGTCCGCGTCCTTCGCCTCTACGGCCGACTTGTCCTCATATAGTTTAATGATTTCCGCCGCAAAATGTTCCGCTAACAGGGAGTAGCCCGCCGGATTGCAATGCACCCCGTCCGGCATATAATTGTAAATAACGGCGGCGTCATGGGTGTCCAATATATTGGAATTATACAAATCAATCACAGGAATCTCATACTCCTGGGCCAGCTTTTTAATGGCGTTTACAATCACCACCTGGGGAAGCAGATAATCCCTGTCCTTACGCAGCATATCGTGCAGTACGTTGGGAAGGGGCGTTGAAAAAACAATAGTTGCCTCCGGATAATTTTCTTTAAGGCCGCGCATCAGCTCGTCCAAATCCCCGATAAAGGTGTTTTTTGCCCTCTCCTCCATGGAGCCAAAATCTTCCTGATTCAGGCAAAAGCCGTCGTTGGTTCCGCCCATCACGATAATCAAATCCGTGTCCTGCGGAATCTCCTGATACCTGTCCACGAAAGCCTTATCCCAATATCTCCCGATGGAAGAACCGCCGATACCCAAATTGGTTATGCTCTCCGCATTTAGTATCTCCTTAAGCTTCGTGGGGTAAGCGTACTGCTGGTAATCTTCCATCTTGTCAAGGTTTGTGGCCTCGGTAATGCTGTCCCCCAGACAGGCGATGGAGATTTCGGAAAAATCTATCTCGCTGTTTTTTATGATTTCCGTGTCAATGTCTTCCTGCATCTGGGTTTCCATATAAGAGCCGCGAATCTTGCGCTTGTCCAGCAGAGAATTTCCGGATACGGTGATCCAGCCCATTTTGGCCATCCGGTTGCCGGACACGTCGGCCTGCATATTACCGGAAATCCCGCCCGGCATGTTGCCGGAGATATCTGCCTGCATATTGCCGGAGATTCCCCCCGGCATATTGGCGGATACGTCCTGCAAACTATTTTCCGAGACGTCTCCTATCCCGTTATATGACACACTTTCCTGCCCTTCCAAAAATGCGCTCTCCCCGTCCATGACCTCATTGCCCGATATGTCGCCCATCCCTGCGTTATCAGGGTCATTTTCCATTTCATCGTCAGACAGTTCTTCCTGTTCTTCGAAAAAGGAAGCGGTCTCCTGTACCTGTTCCTCCATGCTCACCTGCTCGTGCAGCTCCGCGTCCATTACCTCGTCAAAATACAACCTGTTTTCCTCAAGAAAGGCTTCAATCGCTTCCGGATCCTCCGAAAGCTGACTGATTGTCAGCTGCATGTCAGTCGCGTCCGCATAGGACTGCCTGTACCGCTCTACCCGTTCTTTTTCCCATTTTCTACTATTATAAAGTTGCATCCCCTTATCAATTCCCACGGCGGTAATCATAATCGCCACCATGGAAATTACCATAAGTAAAAACTTATTAATCTTTTCCATTTTATTCCTGATTTTCTTTCCTTCATTCTATTCCACGAACAATAAGATTTCACATCAGCCGTTGTCTGAGAATTTCATAGGCCATCACCCCCGCCGCCACGGACGCGTTCAGGGAATCGATATCTCCCTTCATGGGAATGGCCGCCACCATATCACACTTTTCCTTTACAAGCCTTCCTACGCCTTCCCCTTCGCTGCCAATCACAAGACCAATCGGGCCTTTTAAATTCAAGTCATACATCCTTTTGCCATCCATGTCCGCGCATACAAACCAAAGCCCCTTTTCCTTTAATTCGTCAATGGTTTTCCCAAGGTTAGTGACCCTGACAACAGGCGTATAATTCAAAGCCCCGGCGGAGGTTTTTGCCACCGTGGCGGTAAGTCCCACCGCACGGTTTTTGGGAATGACGACCCCATGGGCCCCCGCCAGATTGGCCGTTCTTATGATGGCCCCCAAATTATGGGGATCTTCAATGTTATCTAAAAGTATCAAAAAAGGCGGCTCGTCCTTTTCCTGCGCCCGCTTGAGGATATCCGCAAGCTCCGCATAACCATACGCGGCGGCGCTGGCAATCACCCCCTGATGCTTTCCGGTCTGTGACATCTGGTCAAGACGTTCCTTTGACACATATTTTACCGGCACATCCTGCTTTTTAGCCTCGCGCCTGACGGTCATGACCGGGCCGTCCTGACAGCCGCCCAGCAGATATACCCTGTCAATGGGCCGTCCCGCCCGAAAAGCTTCTATGACCGCATTTCTTCCTTCTATGGTAAACTCCTCCACCAGTCCGCCTGTTTCCTGCTTTCTTTCCTCCACTTGTCCTTCCTTTTCCTTTCCATCCGTATATAAATCCATCCGTTTCGGCTCTTTCGGCATCCGGGCCGTTCATTGCCGCCCGGGCCACAAAATACCCGGACCGTCCATGGCCTTCCCTGTGCGCCCATGCATAACCCTCGCGGCATTCGCCCAATGTCTGCTTCACCGCCTGGCTCATTACTCGCGGAAATAAACTACGTTTTGTCCGGTGCGGACTTCATCTTATGTAATCCTGTCTGAATTAACGCAAGCGCTCTTTCCGTCTGATCCGTCAAATAAAGATAGCCCACCAGCGCTTCTAAGCCGGTAGCCTTTTTGTATTGCGCCATGGTAGCATTTTTTGCCATAGTATAAGGCTTGGCATTTTTTCCTCTTTTATACACGGCAAATTCCTCCGGCGTAAATTCTTCCATGAGAATGTCCGCCATGGCCGCCTGGGCGGGCGCTTTCACATACCGGATGGTCTGATTGTGCAGTCTGTTAACGGAAGTGTTTCCCTTTTGCACCACCGCCGTCCGGAAAATCAGATCGTAAACCGCATCTCCGATATAGGCAAGCGTAAGAGGTGAATACGTCCTGATATCCACCTCTTTTAACCCAAAGCTCTTTTTTATTTGCGTCAATAAACTTATGCTCTCTTCCATTTAACCCCTTCTCGGGTATCCTCCAAAATAATACCCTTGCTCAAAAGCTCGTTCCTGATTTCATCGGCTCTCCCGAAATTTTTGGCCTTTCTTGCCGCCTGGCGTTCTTCTATCAGGGCCTCAATGTCCCCGTCTAACATTTCCTGCTTTTTCTCCACAATAAGCCCGCAGATATCGGAGAGCATCACAATTTCGTTTTTCAGTTCCGTAAGAAATTCCCTGCTGCGTCCGGCGTCCGCATGGGTGTTTGCAAATTTAACCAGCTCAAAGATGGCGGCGATTGCGTCCGCCGTGTTAAAATCGTCGTCCATAGCCTCGTCAAATTTGACGATGTATCCCTTCGCCTCTTCCAAAAACTTTTTTTCCTCTTCGCTCATTGTATCAGATGAAGCGTTTTCAAGCAAATAGTTTAAATTGCCAACGCTGGTCACAATTCTGTCGTAGCCATTTTGGGCCGCCTCCATCAGCTCCGCGCTGAAATTTAAAGGACTTCTGTAATGGGCCGAAAGCATAAAAAAGCGAAGCACCTGCAAATCGTACTTTTCGCTGATATCCCGCACCGTAAAGAAATTCCCCAGAGATTTGGACATCTTTTTGTTATCGATGTTCAAAAAGCCGTTGTGCATCCAATATTTTGCAAAAACTTTTCCGTTGGCTGCCTCCGACTGGGCGATTTCGTTCTCATGATGGGGAAAAATCAAATCCTCCCCTCCTGCATGAATGTCAATCTCGTCTCCCAGATATTTTTTGCTCATCACGGAGCATTCGATGTGCCAGCCGGGACGGCCCTTGCACCAGGGCGACTCCCAGTAAGGCTCCCCTTCCTTTTTAGGCTTCCATAGAACAAAATCAAGAGGGTCCTCCTTCTGATCTTCCCCTGTCACCAGAAGAGAACGGTTTCCTCCCTGTAAGTCGTCCAGATTCTTGTGGGAAAGCTTGCCGTATCCCTTAAAGCTTCTGGTTCTGTAATAGACGGTTCCGTCTTCCGCCGTGTAGGCATAGCCTTTTTCAATCAGGGTGTTAATCATATCCAGCATACCGTCGATTTCCTCGGTTGCCTTGGGGTGGGTGGTGGCGGGTTTTACATTCATGACCTGCATATCCTTTTTGCACTCCGCAATGTAGCGCTCGGAAATGACGGAGGCGTCCACCCCTTCTTCCATTGCCTTTTTGATAATCTTATCGTCCACATCGGTAAAGTTTGACACAAAGTTTACCTCGTATCCCTTGTGCTCCATGTACCGCCTTGCCGTGTCAAACACAATCATGGGGCGGGCGTTTCCGATATGAATTAAATTGTATACGGTGGGGCCGCACACATACATTTTTACTTTGCCCTCCTGCAAAGGTACGAATTCCTCTTTCCGCTTGGTTAATGTGTTGTAAATTTTCATCTTTCTCCTCATTTCCGGTAAACAAAGTTTACCTTTGCTTTATTTGCGCATATCAAGTTTGTGGATGCAGCGCAGACACAAACTTGTGAGTGAAAGGTTGAAATCCTTTCACTCTTCCCGACATGCCGCTTTGCGGCACAAACAATACATGAATTATTTCAGAAGAATCGCCCAAGGCGATTCTTCGAGAGATGACTTAGATTTTCTTAGGCGGCGTCCTTTGACGCCTTAGAAAATCTTCATCTCTTCTTCACACTTTCCTCCTGACGCTTATGACCCGGATATGCGGCAGGCAGCCCTTGGCGGACTCTTACCTGCATATCCTTGATATTTCCGTTTACTTTGTTTGTTCCTGCTTCTTTCGTGCCCTAAGCTGCCTCTCTAAGTCAATCACCCGATTGGTAAGCTCCGCATTTGCACGGTGCAGATTGCCCAAATCTTCCTTAACCGGGTCCGGCAGGTTCACCTGGTCAAGCTCATCTTGAGGGAGCGCCTTATTATTTCGCTTTACCACCCTTCCGGGCACGCCAACCACCGTTGAATTAGGCGGCACTTCCTCAAGCACAACGCTTCCTGCCCCTATTTTAGAATTGTCTCCTATGGTGAAAGAACCTAAAACCTTAGCGCCGGCGCTGATCATCACATTGTTTCCAATGGTAGGGTGGCGTTTTCCCTGTTCTTTGCCGGTTCCTCCCAGGGTCACCCCCTGGTACAAAGTCACATTGTCGCCAATAACTGTAGTCTCCCCAATAATAACACCATTTCCGTGATCAATAAAGAACCCTTTCCCAATCTGCGCGCCGGGGTGAATTTCAATTCCTGTTTTCCGCACTCCCCGCTGGGAAACCCATCTCGCCAGAAAATAATGCTTTTTCAGGTACAGCTTATGGGCGATACGATAATGAAGCATCACCTTAAAACCAGGGTATAAAAATACCTCCATGGCGGAATGGATAGCCGGATCGCGCTGCCTGATTACTGCAATTTCTTCCTTTATTTTTTTGATAAATCCCACTGAAAATACTCCTTTATTCCGTGTTCAGGGCTAACTTCCGGAAAAAGTCTTCTTAGCATCGCTTGGCGGGCCGGCTTTTTGTAAAAAAAATAACTTCCTCTGTAAGAGACGAAGTTATCCGCGGTTCCACTCTATTGAGAGATACTCTTTGTATCTCCACTCATTGCACGTAACGTGTGAATACGTGTCCTGCTACTAAGGATTCTTTCAAACCGCTTTCATTCGCAGAACCTGCTCCCGGATGCACTTCCATTATCGCCACGGGAAATGCTTTCAGCCGGTAACATTTCCTCTCTGTACGGATGGCGTCTGTGATAATGTACTCTTCCCGTTCCTTGCATTTGGCTGTTTCTATTCCCGCCCTGATTTGCCGGAAATTCTTTTTACAATATCAGCATATTCAAAAGTTTTGATTTTGTCAACATGATTTTTGACCTTAAGGGCATTTGCATCCTTTTCGGCCAAGAGATACCCACACCGAAATTCCTATTATTTTAAACTTTATATTGCCCAAAAGTCAATGTATTTTGGGTTTTTCATGAGTCCGAAGCCGGTAAAAAAAGTGGGCAAAATGCCCTAAAAAATATTGTATGGCAAGAAAATATATGTTATAATGCACAAAAGCGGTTTGGATAAGGGGGGATTTATATGTTCCGCATCAATAAGATTAAAACCCTGCGAAGCATAGCTGTCTGTTTATGTATTTGTTTTGGGTTATGGCTATTTGCAGATTTGTGTCTGAGCACGGTTTACGCAGCCGACAAAAGAGTTGTAAAAGTAGCGTTCTTTCCTATGTCCGGTTATCACAACAAAAATGCGGATGGCAGCTTGGGCGGCATGGATGTGGAATATTTGGATAGCCTGCTTAAATATGTCGACTGGAAAATTGAATTTGTGGAATGCGCAAGCTGGGACGAAGCTCTGCAGCTTTTAGCGGAACGGAAAATTGATTTGGTGGGAAGCGCGCAATACTCCGAGCAGCGGGCTTTAGAATACCAGTACGCAGACCTTGCCAGCGGATACACTTTCGGCATCATTGCCACCAATGGAACCAGCAGCTTAGCTTATGAAGACTTTGTGGCCATGAAAGATATTACTTTCGGCATGGTAAAGACTTACGTGCGCCGGCAGGAATTCATGCACTATCTCCAAAGTAACGGTATCTATTCGCCTAAGATTCGGGAATATGATTCCACCGCGGAATTAAAAAAGGCTCTGAAAACAAATGAGATTGACGCCATGGTTCACACTTTTATGGAAATCGACGATGGCCAGCGTGTGATTGGCCGTTTTGCCCCCAGACCTTTTTACTATATCAGCTATCAGGGCAACGACGACGTCATGCGCGAACTCAATCAGTCCATCGTGGATATGAAAATGAACGAGCCCGCCCTGGAAACCGAACTGATGAATAAATATTATCAGAGCCGTCTCGACAAGACAATCATCTTTACCCTGAGCGAAAAAGCATATATTGCAACTGCCGAGCCGTTGGTAGTAGGCTATTTTGACGGTTATTATCCTTTTATCTATGACGAGCAGGGCACCTGCAAAGGACTGACCCGGGAACTTCTGGAAAATGCGGCGGGACTGGCTGGACTGACTCTTGAATGGAAAAAGCTTAACAGCCCTGATCAGGCCAGCCAATCACTGGCGGAAGGTTCTATTGACATAATGTCTTACTGCGTCCATTCATACGAAGAGACCAATGAGTACGATCTGGTAAGATTAAAAGAGTATACCCAGGTTCCTCTGCTGCTTGTAATGGAAAAAAATAAGGAATCCGGTTCCATCCGGACGCTGGCCGCGGTAGAATACCTTCGCAAAGAAGCGCATCAGGTGGCCGGGCTTGAAGGCAACACCTCGCTCATGATATTTGATACCCAGCAGGATTGTCTGGATGCCGTTAAGAAAGGTATTGCGGACGCCGCCCTGTGCGACGGCTATCTTGCCGAGTATCAGCTAAATGCGGATATGAGCTACTACAATTTAGAGATTAGGCGGGTGCTCAATCAAGAGCACGGCGTGGCCATGACGATACGCGGCGAAGACACTGAGCTTGAAGGCATCCTGAATAAAATCCTCATGACCATAGACGCCAAAGCTGTGAGCGATTATATGATGGAGCGTAATACTTACGCCATGGGCAGCCTGGGCAAGTTCATCCAGGATAACAGCGTAGCCATCATCCTTATACTCGTCTTATTGTTAAACGGCGTTGTTTTGGTGACAATACATATCATCCGTGATACGAAAAAAATTCAGAAATTAATGTATAAAGATGTAGATATCGATATCTGGAATCTCAACCATTTAATTTACATCGGTCAAAAGCGCTTAGATGCCGACAAAGGTAAGCATACCTACGCCATCGCTTATTTTAACATCGTCCGCTTCCAGCACTATAAGATTCTTTACGGCTGGAGCAACGCTTACAAGCTTATGGAGGCTATTGCGAAAGAGCTGTCCCGATGTATACAGGATACGGACGATATCTGTGCAAAAGCAGACGGAGATCACTTCGTCCTCCTGCTGTCCGCCACTCCTGAGAATATCGAAAAGCGGCTGAAAAGCATTTGCTTCCAAGTTGAGTCCTATGTTGTCCGGCGAATTGGCAACCCCATTGAACTGCAGGTCGGCGTTCGTTTCATTCCTCCTGATATCACGGATCTCAGAAATGCCATTGCCCGTGCAAATCAGGCCCTTGATTTTATCCAACCGGATCGCGGCGAAAAAATCAAAATATTTGACGAAACGCTCGAACAAAGCGTCAAAGAACGGCACGAGCGGCGCAAACTCTTAGATGCTATCGGGGTTGAGGAGAATTTCGTCGCCTATTATCAGGCGAAAATCGATATCCGTACGGAAAAAATCGTCGGTGCGGAAGCCCTCGTCCGCCTTTTGGATCCCTCCGCAGGCGGCATGGTCAGGGCCCCGGGATTCTTTATATCTTACTATGAACAGACCGGAAAAGTAATGGAAATTGATTTCTTTATATTCAACTGTGTCTGCCGGATGCTCCGCAGGCGCCTGGATCAGAATCAGGCGGTGGTTACCATCTCCTGCAACTTTTCCCGGCTGCATTTTATAAAACCCGACTTTGTCGATCATTTGATAAGCGTCATCGAAAAATACAGGATTCCCAAGGATCTGATTGAGGTGGAAGTCACGGAAACCATTGTGATGGAAGAGATTCAGCAAAAGCTTGTGGAGCAGACAATGCGTGAGCTTAGCGCGAAAGGGATCCACCTTTCCATTGACGACTTTGGTTCCGGTTACTCTTCCCTTGGCGTTATTGAAAAAATACCGGCGTCGGTTATCAAGCTGGACCGTTCCTTCCTGCTGAATCAATCTGACCGGAATCGTCAGGTGAAGATTATGAAACGGATTGTCAATCTTGCGGATGATTTGAATGCGCAGATTGTCTGTGAGGGCATAGAAACCGATTCCGACGTAGATCTAATGTGGAAGATTGGCGCTCATGTAGCGCAGGGTTACCGTTATGCTAAGCCGGTACCTGAAAGCGAGTTTGAGAAACGCCTGACGGAAAATTTGTCTTAAAAAATCATGGCATATTTGGAATCTAATTCCAAATATGCCATAATCCGTTTTTTATAAAACATATCGTTTTACAAGCTTTCTTAACAATTGTTTTTACAGCTCCTGAGTCCGCAGTCCATACCTATCCCTTAAGATTATGAACGGATTCCTGACATCCGCCACTCATGCCCATAGTAATTGTATCGTAATTGGAATGTCTTCTGAGCGCCGTAGAGAGACGCCGAGCACACAAAATTTGCGCCAAGGGAGCTATGCTGCTGATCCGTTGAGATAATCTTATCTATATTAATTGTAACGATTTCATTATTCCGATCCCGGAAACGAAATCTCATGGGCGTTATCTTTCCATTGGTATCCGTGCAGGATATCATCTGTACCGGAATGTCAACACACAAAATACTTTCCACGTCGGGTTCCTCCTACATATTTTATCTATGTAGAATGTATTTTATCACGTCGAACATTTGTTTGTAAATTGAAATACGCAAGTTTCCGGAAATTACCTGCAAATCATAAATCCAATCTCATATAAATAGATGTACTCATGGGGCTGTTGTTATAACAATCTATTGTATAAAATCCAAATTTTTCATACATATGAATTGCTTTCTCCAAAAAGGGAAGGGTATCTAACAGCATATGGGAATAACCAATTTCTTTTGCGTCAGTTATAATTTTCCGTACCAGGAGTTTACCAATATTTTCCCCTCTGAACTGCGGTCTTACATAAAGGCGTTTCATTTCACAATTCTTTTCATTAAATTTTTTTAATCCTATACAGCCTGCGGCCTCTCCGTCACAATACGCCAAATACAATCTTCCGAAAGGCATACCGTATTTTTCTTCCAAATGATTTATTTCTTCATCATAATGTTGTATATCAAGATAATTTTGAAACGAACTGTCATTCGCTATCAGCATATTTGTATATTCCGAAAATAACGTACTTATTTCTTGTGTGTGCATGTACGCTAAAACAATTTCTATATTCATGGGGCTTTCTCCTAAAAGTAATTTTTATAACCTGCCACAATCTTCTTTATCCATACTTTGTCCGTGCCTTCAACTTTTCAAACTTCGCAAGAATTTCCCCCGATCAACACCTTCTTTCCGCAAAATGCAAATCCATATTTGCGGATACGCTCTTTTGGCATTCCCTTTGCAACAAGGTTCGCCTGATAGTCTTTTTCTTCTATCTGCCGCAGCGCTGCCTGCACCGTATCGGACAAATCTTTTTCATCCTCATCCTGTACTTTAAATTCAATAATAATCGCATGAACCGCCCTGCTGTGCGCCGCTGTTTCCTCCATAATCCGGGGTTCCAATACCACATCGTACCGTCCAAACCCGCTCTCCCGATTTGAAGTGATGACGTATCTGTCAACAAGCTCCACCATAAGCCCCAATACAAACCCATGATAAAACCGTTCCGGCGCTCTTTCGGAAGGTTTGTTTCCCGCATCAAAACTGCTGAACATCTCCGCAGATACTTTGTTCATATAAATATTCATCGCTTTTATATCATCTGATAACAGCGCTTTTATAAAATCGTTATAGTCGGATAATGCCTGTGCAAACCATCCCTGCACCATACGGATAAACATGACGCGCGTTTCGAAATTGGTCAGTTCCAGTTCATATTCCTCTTTCCAGATACCGTATTCCGTCGTGTATGCTTTATAATCCTTCACTTTCAAATAACCGCTGGCCAGCAACAGGCTCCAGATGGCGTTCTTCTTTACGGACAACTGGTCGTAAATGATTTGCTCATCTATTTCCATACGAATCGTTTCTCCTTGCAGCAAATGTTCAAATGTTTTCTTAACCTCAGGATTGCCCTCCCGTATCAGCTTGTTCACCAGACTGTTAGAACTGGTATTCGCCCAGTAACAGGCGGTTTTCCTTTTATCCAGAAAATTGATGACCGACCACGGATTATAAATATCTTTCCTCTTTCCAAAGGAAAAACCGTCATACCAGTCTTTTATCTGCTGCTCCCGGTAGGAGAGCCCATATTCTTTCAGCGCAGCAAATACTTCTTCTTCCGTGAACCCAAAACAATCGCTATATTTATCGGAGGTTGTCGTTACCACTTCCAGATTATTCAAATCTGAAAAGATAGACTCCTTACTGATTCTGGTAATTCCAGTCATCACAGCCCGTTCCAGATAAGGATTCGTCTTAAAAGTGGAATTAAACAGACTTCTCGTAAACGCTGACATTTCGCTCCAATATCCGTTCACATACGCTTCCTGCATGGGCGTATCGTATTCATCCAGAAGGATAATCACTTTTTTCTGATAAAAACGGAAAAGGAAATCTGACATCTTGTGAAGCGCCCATATTGCCACATCATCTTCCATATCGTAAGTTACACTTCGAAAATACGCTTTCTCATTTTCCGACAAGAGCCCGCTCTCAAGTAAAAATAGATTTTTATTATAAATATCTTCTATAATCCGGTTAATGGAGCGCCTTGTCCCTGTGTAACCGGGTTCTTTGACATTTGCAAAAGAAAGATTGATGACCGGATACGTCCCCTGCAGTTCCCGGTACTTTTCCTCCCGCCATATGAAAAGCCCCTCAAACAAATCCCCACGGTCCGCATAGTTAACGGAAAAGAATTTCTCCAGCATATTCATATTCAGCGTTTTTCCAAAACGACGTGGGCGGGTGATCAACGTGACGCTGTCCATACTCTCCCACCACTCTTTGATAAACTTCGTTTTATCTATATAAAAAATATCATTGACTCTGATTTTCTCAAAATCCTGATTCCCTATGCCAACCGTCCTTGCCATTGCATCTGTCTCCTTCTATGCTCAAACCAACGCACTACAACCTGACCCAAATAAACCGAAATCCAAATTTTTCCATTTTGTGCAAGATTTTATTGTTAAGCGCCTGACTATTTCTTTTTTACAAATTTTTCTCCCCATGAAAACCTCCATTTGGAGAATCCCCAATCAGTACCTTCTTCCCACAAAATGCGAATCCATACTTTCGTATGCGCTCCTTTGGTATTCCCTTTGCAACAAGGTTCGCCTGATAGTCTTTTTCTTCTATCTGCCGAAGCGCTGCCTGCACCGTATCGGACAGCTCCTTTTCCTCTTCCTCCTGCACCTTGAATTCCAACAGAATCGCATCATTTTCCGCATTTCTTGGTTCCAGCATAACATCATACCGTCCAAACCCACTCTCCCGGTTTGAAGTGATGACATACCTGTCAATAAGCTCCACCATCAGCCCCAGCACGAAACCATGATAAAACCGTTCCGGCGCTTTCCCGGAAGGTCTGTTTCCCACATCAAAGCTGCTGAATATTCCCGCTGATACTTTGTTCATATATAGATTCATTGCTTTTACATCAGCCGACAGCAACGCTTTTATAAAATCATTATAATCGGATAATGCATCTGTAAACCACCCCTGTACCATGTTCATGAACATAACGCGCGTTTCGAAATTGGTCAGTTCCAGTTCATATTCCTCTTTCCAGGTACCATATTCCGTCGCATATGCCTGATAATCCCTCACTTTCAGATAACCGCTGGCCAGCAGCAGGCTCCAGATGGCGTTCTTCTTTACGGACAGCTGGTCGTAAATGATCTGCTCATCTATTTCCATACGAACCGCTTCTCCCTGCAGCAAATGTTCAAATGTTTTCTTAACCTCAGGATTACCCTCCCGTATCAGCTTGCTCACCAGATTGTTAGAGCTGGTATTCGCCCAGTAACAGGCGGTTTTCCTTTTATCCAGAAAATTGATGATCGACCACGGATTATAAATATCTTTCCTCCTCCCAAAAGAAAAACCGTCATACCAGTTTTTTACCTGCTGTTCCTGATACGAGAGCCCGTATTCTTTCAGCGCCGCAAATACTTCTTCTTCCGTAAATCCAAAACAGTCGCTATATTTATCGGAGGTTGTCGTTACCACTTCCAGATTATTTAAATCTGAAAAAATGGACTCTTTGCTGATTCTAGTGATTCCTGTCATCACGGCCCGTTCCAGATAAGGATTCGTCTTGAAAGTAGAATTGAACAAACTTCTCGTAAAAGCCGCCATTTCGCTCCAATATCCGTTCACATACGCTTCCTGCATGGGCGTATCGTATTCGTCTAAAAAAATAAGTACCTTTTTCCCATAATAACGGCACAGATATCCGGAAAGCATTTTTAAGGACAGTGATGTCATATAATTTTCCATATCGGTTGATATTTTCTTAAAATCCGTTTTCTCACTCTCATTCAAAACATTGCCATCCAGCAGAAAATCAAATCTGTTGTATGTCATCTGAATAATCTTACATATTTTTTGACGTGCTTCTTTGAAGGAAGTTTCTTTCACATCCGCAAAACTGATAAACAAAACCGGATATGTCCCCTGCAATTGTCGATATTTTTCTTCTTGCCATATGGAAAGTCCCTCAAACAAATCTCCGCGCCCTCCATAGTTAACGGAAAAAAACTTCTCCAACATGCTCATATTCAGCGTTTTTCCAAAACGCCGGGGGCGGGTTATCAGCGTGACGCTGTCCATACTCTCCCACCACTCTTTGATAAACTTCGTTTTATCTATATAGAAAATGTTATCGACTCTGATTTTCTCAAAATCCTGATTTCCTATGCCAACCGTCCTTGCCATTGCATCTGTCTCCTTCCGTGCTCTCAAGTCAAAAACCCCGCCGCAAGCAAGCGGGGCATCAAATTTGAAACGCCCCAAGAGGCGGGGTATTTGACCCTCGCGGCAGTCACTTGGCTCGTTGCTCGCGGGGGATCAACGCGCTACCGCCTGACTATAGTATATCCGCTCCATCCGGCAAAAGCAATAAATCCTTACCGCAAAAGGGCGCAAAAGCTAAATTTCGGATAAACAAATCCAACGACAAATAATTCACTATAAATCCTTCTATGATAAAGCTCTTGCTATTTCATCTCTGCGTATCCTACTAAACTTCATCTCAAAGAAATGTTCTTGTGATAACGCAGTAGCCAAAACATTGGAACCATAATAATTTGTCACATCCCTTTCCCCCGTATTCACATTTTTGTTTAAGTCCTGCCGGCATTTAACATTATAGCAAATTACTTACGAGGCAGCGGATGCTTAGCTCTAATACTCTGTTCCTTCAAGGATATTTCTCTCTCCTCATTTCGATCTAATGAGGACTTTTGCCTGTCGTAATAATCCTGAACCTGTCTGAATGTCGTCTATTTTTCTCCACACATTATTTATCTGGTTTTGCAATTCTCTTTTTCTCCGCCCGAAAACAGTCCAAGTTTTGAAAGCTCCGAACGCTTTTCCTCATATTTTTTTCGTATCTGCTCTCGCAAAGGACCAATTTCGGCTTCATATTCCTCGTTTGCTTTTCCCCCGCATTATTCTGCCGCTTTGCTTTCTTCAGCCAGCTGTCGCAGGTGGCGCGAAGTATTTCGTGGCACTGTTGAAAAAAGTCAAAGTTCCCCCTTTCGGTTAAATGCGCAAACAACACCATAGCTTTCTTTTCATAATTCGTCAGGTCATCCGGATTAGCCAATAACGCCTTATTAGAAAATTCCAGGGCCTGACTGAACATATTGCTGTCAGAATAAATAACTGTGGCACATCGATACAAAGCAACATGATTCTCATCCGGATCGTATTCTTCTAATGCCAGCGCTTTCTCCAACGCCAATTTAGCCATGTCAAACTGCTTGTCCGAATAATATTCCTGTATTCAATTAAAATATTTTTGAAACTCTTCTTTCTTTGCAGTGGATGGATCAGCCGCGCCATCCGGCCTTCCTTCTTTCACCAAAGCTTCGTCATATTTCCTGCGGGAATCTTCGTTCGCAAAAATCTTGCGGGCTTCGAAGATAAGGGAAAGCATCTTAGTGCTCTTTTCAGGCTGATTCACTTCACGATGTCGCCACAAACTTTCCTGCCGGGTTAATTCTTCACCAATCCCTTCCACATTGCTTTCTTTGGAAAGGCCAAGTACTTCCTGCGCATCGCCGATGCGTCTTTTGTCTAATCTACCATTGCGGAGCTTATAATGCCCGTTGCATTCTCGACCTGAGCGTCCGACAGATTGGAGTTTCTCTCAATTTCAAACGTTCCCAGACTTTGATTCGTTACCTTGTCAATTACCTTGATATAAATCGTCTGGTCAGCGTCATAGGCATAAATGATTTCAATTGGCGAGTTCTTGGGATAGGGCGGCATCTTAAGCGTGCTGCTCCCAATGACCTTTACAAACTCCAATTCGGGATCGTTGCCCTCCGTGACCTCCACCAGAATCTGCGTCTGGTTATCAACCACTGTGTAAACAATTTGAGACTTTTTCGCCGGAATCTTTGTGTTATTGGGGATTATAATTGTATTGTATTTCTGATTGCCGAACGCTCCGTCCACGGTAACAACGCCCAAAGACTGCGAGGTGACATCGGAAATTACGATGTTCCCGGCTACACTGTTAAAGGGAACGGGCAGATTGCTGTCGGACGTTTCTGCGGACGCATGCAAAGTGCTTGCGAATATTGCGGCACCCTGGGCAACTGCGGTATCCGGGTCAACTTTGTAGGTCACTTTTTTCCCTGAAAGCTGTTCCAGTCTTTTTTTGACCATAGGCATTTTGGTAGACCCTCCCACAGCCAACAGAACATCAATATCCTCCCACGAAATATTTTTCTCCCTCATGACTTCTTCCATGAGGAATTGTGTCCTTAGCATCAAAGGCTCCGCCTGCGCCTCAAACTCGTCTCTCGATATGTCGATGCGGTATGTAGCTCCGTTGATGGTGAAAGCCGGGCGGGAATGTTCTACTCCCGTCAGCTGCACTTTCGTTTTTTCAGCCTTTTCTCGTATATCCGACATCAAAGCATCGTTCTCATCGTCAATCTCACAGCCCTGTTCCTTCAATTTGCTGATAAGTACATAATCTTCTGGTCAAAGTTGATTCCGCCAAGCTGTGAATCTCCGCCCGTTGCAATTACGTCAAGCTCTCCGTCATTTATATTCATAATGGTGACATCGAATGTGCCGCCGCCAAGGTCATATACCAAAACCTTTCCTTTTTGACCAAAATCCAGCCCAAATGCAATGGCGGCCGCCGTCGGCTCATTCATTATGCGAAGTACATTTAACCCGGCAATTTTTTCGGCCTGCTGATCGAAAAAATCTGATTGTACCCTTCTCATCAATTCTAATGAAAGCTCTCCATAGTAATTCATTCGCTCCGCATGTTCGGCTGTTCTGTTTTCAATTTCCGGATATCTTTTATCGTAAAGAGCAGCATCACGGGTGAAGTCAAAGAAAATAAATCTTGCGTCTCCTTTTACATGCTGAACGGCGAGAGATGCAACAATGCTTTGCATCATACCGGCCTCTTGCCATTTCCCACCACTTTTTCCTCAGCGCTGCCACGACATTTTCATCTGCATACGCTATCACTGTTTTTTTGTTTTGAGATATCTCTCCATAATCCAAATTGACAATCGCTTCTCTTGGGCGAAGGAAAGCTACCGCCGAATTATTCAAAGAAAGGGTCTGCTGAGATTCCATGAAAGAATTTTTAAGCGCTATCCTGATTGGAATCTGCGCGAATATACTGTCTTTTTTGTAGGAAAGCGCCATATTTCCGCCAAGTGTCTGTGACGCAAGTATGAAGTGTATTCCCGCAGCTCTGAACAGGCGAACGAATTTTTCAAGTTTTTCCGCTATCTTTTGCCCCTCGTTTATATCATCCCCGAACATCATTTGAAACTCATCTATCACGACGACAATTCTTGGCATTTCATCGTCCGGATATTTTTTTCTATAATCTCGAATGCTTTTTAAATTATTTTTTTTCAGAACTCGCATCCGTCTCTGATATTCATGAAATAGCATTTCAAGTATTGCTGCGCCAAAGCTCACATCGCTTTCCAGTCCGAGGGCTCTGGCATGCGGAAGATACTCATCCTGATCTATGTTTGAAAAAACCTTAAAAGTCACGCCCTCTTTATAGTCAAGGAGATACAGGACTAACTCTGCGGGCGAATAGCGCAAACATAAGCTATGTATGATAATGGAAATTAAATTTGACTTTCCCTGACCAACCGCGCCTGTTATTACAGCATTATGCCTTTGGCCTATTTCATCGCCTATCGTAATTTCAACATTGTTTATCCCATGCTTTCCAATGGAAAATGTTAATCCCTCAGCGCTGCTCCTATCCCATATTTTCTTGGTATCATGCAGTTCTTCAAAGGGCACTACCGGCAGATGGGCATGTTTCATTCTCTCCGAAAATCTTTCACATTCATGAATAATTTTCTCCGGAGAGTGCATGGCCCATGAAACCTTGCCAGTTCCATTTTCAAGACATACGGAAGCAAGACTGATTTAACCGCTGGGTATCTTTAACGGAAAACCAAAAAGAAATGATTTATAGATTAATCAAAGAAATGAAATGACGAAAAACTCCACAAATAGGGTAGAGGGCGAATGAATTTCTCGCAGAGAAGTCCCCAAAAGTTTGTATAACTTGAGGGGACTATAAGAATTTCACTTTTCAGGCAATTAAATTTCTTACCGGAAATAACCAGCGTTTCTTAAATCATATCAAAACCACCAATCAACACCTTTTTCCCACAAAATGCAAATCCATACTTCCGTATACGCTCTTCCGAAATTCCTTTTGCAATGAGATTTGCCTGATAGTCTTTTTCTTCTATCTGCCGCAATGCCTCCCGCACCGTATCGGACAACTCTTTTTCCTCCTCTTCCTGTACTTTAAATTCAATAATAATCGCATGATCTGCCCTGCTGCCCGCCGTCGTATCCGCCGCCATCCGCGGCTCCAATACCACATCATATCTCCCAAACCCGCTCTCTCTGTTCGACGTAATCACATATCTGTCCGCAAGCTCCACCATCATACCCAACACGAACCCGTGATAGAACCGCTCCGGCTCCTCCTCCGACGGGCTTTTTCCCGTATCAAAATAACTGAACGTCTGCAAGGCGACTTTATTCATATAAGTATTCATTCCCTTTATATCATCTGACATCAATGACTGTAGGAACGCGTTATTCACCCTGCGGCACCCGTCAAACCATCCTTCTATCATCCGCTCAAACATCACCCGGACTTCCCGGTTTGTCAGCTTTAACCCAAACTCCGCCCTCCCGCGCATGACGTTAAACTCATAATGCACCGCCTTCAGATAGCCGCTTGCAAGCAAAAGGCTCCAGATGGCATCGTCCCCCTGCTCCAACTGGTTGAACACAATCTGCTCGTCAAAAGTCGTATTAAAAATCTCTCCCCGCAGAAGGCCCTCCATCGTCATCTTGATTTCCGGGCTCCCCTCACGGACTAACTTTCCGATCAGGTTGTTGCTGCTTGAATTTGCCCAATAGATGCCGATTTCTTTTTTATCCAGAAAATGAATGATAGACCACGGATTATAAATATCCGTTATCTTCCCAAAAGAAAAACCGTCATACCAGCTCTTTACCTGTGTTTTCCGGTCAGATAACCCAAATCCATCCAGCGCACCGAATACTTCTTCCTCCGTAAAGCCGAAGCAGTCAGCATATTTATCGGAAGTTGTCGTTATTACCTCTAAGTTATTTAAGTCAGAGAAGATGGACTCTTTGCTTACCCGCGTAATTCCCGTCATAACAGCGCGTTCCAGATAGGGATTCGTCTTAAATGTGGAATTAAAAAGGCTTCTCGTAAACGCCGCCATTTCATCCCAATACCCATTGGTATAGGCTTCCTGCATGGGCGTATCATACTCGTCTAAAAGGATAAGTACCTTTTTTCCATAATAGCGCTCCAAGTATTTAGATAATGTTTTCAGGGCATAGGACGCTTCATTATCCTCCATATCGCCTGGCACTTTTGTAAAATCCTCTTTCTCCTGCGCATCTAACCAATCCCCCTCCAATAAGAACGAATTTTGCCTGTAAAGCTCTCTGATAATCCGACACATTTTTTTCCGCGCCTGTATAAAAGAATTCTCTTTCACATCCGCAAAACTGATAAATAAAACCGGATACGTCCCCTGTAAGCTGCGGTACTTTTCTTCCTCCCATATGGAAAGCCCCTCAAACAAATCCCCGCGCCCCGCATAGTCAACGGAAAAGAATTTTTCCAGCATACTCATATTCAATGTTTTTCCAAAACGCCGGGGGCGGGTGATCAGTGTGACGCTGTCCATACTCTCCCACCACTCTTTGATAAACTTCGTTTTATCTATATAGAAAATGTTATCGACTCTGATTTTCTCAAAATCCTGATTCCCTATACCGACCGTCCTTGCCATTGCATCTGTCTCCTATCTGTCTCCTTTTTGTTTTGTTCCGTTATATCTCCGTTAATCCCTGACTGCTTCAATCAGCTTTTGGGGGTTACCGCATCAGCTCCACTTCAATTACCGTGTCATGACAATCCGGCAAAAGAGGCGATTCCCCCAGAGAAACAAATACCATATCCGGATAGTTCCGGACAATCCAGATATCCTCTATTTGCAGTTCTGTCAAATCCGATAAAAGGCGTATTTTCTTAATCTGCTCTTTTTTAACCCCGTACAGCGGAATATAGCCCACCTGTGCTTCCATTACATGATAATAAATCTTATTCCCCTTTCCGGTAATGCGTCCATAATCAGGTTTTTCAATATCGCATAAGCCGCATCCATAAATGCTTTCAGCGTTCCTCTCCATCCATCCGCCGACTTCTTTCAGAATTTTTTCCGATTCTTCCGGGATAATCCCCCTTGCATCCGGCCCCACATTTACAAGAAGATTTCCCCCTTTGCTCACACACTCCACAAGCTTCTTTATCACCATGTCCGCGGGTTTAAAATTCCTGTCCCTCTGCACATACCCCCAACTGTTGTTCAGGGTAATACATGCTTCCCATACTGCCGGGCTTCCATCTTCGCAGTAAATTCCCTTCGGCGGGATAATCTGTTCCGGGCTGACAAAATCGCCGCAGAAATCAGACGGATCATTTGTCACAATGGAGCCAAAGCCGGAACCGCTTACCTCCAGCCGATTATCGATAATCACGTCCGGCTGATATTTTCTAATCATTTTCACCAGTCGGGATGCCTCCCATTTTTCCCCGCACATCTCTCCGTAAGAAAAATCAAACCATAAAATATCCAGTTTTCCATACCGGGTACAAAGCTCCTCTACCTGTCCGTGCAAATAGGCAAGATAATTGGAAAAATCAATCTTTTCCTTCTCATATGCCGGATTCTCCCGCATCGGATGATGCAAGTCCCCATATTTCGGATAATCCGGATGGTGCCAGTCCAGCAGGGAATAATAAAGGCCCACCCTGATACCTTCATGGCGGAAAGCCTCCAGAAACTCTTTCACCAAATCTCTGCCACAGCAGGTTGTAGATTTATATTCTGTCAGTTTTGAATCAAACAGGCAAAAACCGTCATGGTGCTTTGCCGTAAGCACCGCATACTTCATTCCGGCTCTCTTTGCCAGTTTTGCCCACTTTACCGGTTCGTAAGCAACGGGGTTAAACTCGTCAAAATATTTTCCGTAGGCTTCATCCGGTATGCGCTCTATGCTTTTCACCCACTCCCCCCTTCCGGGGATTGCATAAATGCCCCAATGGATAAACATTCCAAACCTTGCTTTCCGGAACCAGTCTATTCTTTTTCCGTATAATTCTCTGTCAAACATATTGATTACTATGCTCCTTTCAAAGTTGATTTTCCAGCTTTATCTTAACAATCGTGCGAAACAGCGTCCATTGCAAACCCCCGGAGCTCTTTTACCACCATCAAAACAATCACCTGCGTCAGAATAAAGGTAAGCCCGTCCGCCACAGGCTGTGCCAGTTGAAGCCCCGTCACGCCAAAGAGCTTTGGCAGGATCAAAATTGCCGGAATAAAAAACAATCCCTGCTTGCTAACCGCGGTGAGGGTTGCCCGAAAGCTGTATCCAATAGACTGGGTCAGCATATTCCCGATAATCACATAAGCCTGAAAAGGAAGAAGGCAGCACTGCATTTTAAGCGCCAGCGCTCCAATGCGGATCACCTCCGCGTCTTCCCTTCTAAACAGACGCATAATCGGTGTGGACACGGCAAACATAACCACAGCCATTATAAGCAAAAATACAAGGGCCACCCGCCGACAGAAAAAGTACGCCTCTAACACTCTGTCATACCGCTTTGCCCCGAAGTTAAAGCCGCATACGGGCTGGAAGCCCTGTCCAAAACCAATCAGGGCCGAATTGATAAACATCATAATCCTTGTGACAATGGACATTGCCGCCACTGCCGCATCTCCAAATCCCGATGCCGCCACATTTAAAAGAACGGACGCTGCGCTGGCCAGCCCCTGCCTCCCTAAGGTGGGCAGGCCTGCGGACAGAATTTCCCCGTATATCCATCCCTTAAAGGTAAAATATTTTGGCAGTGGCTTTAACACATTTTTCGACCGAACCACAAGAACCAATAAAATAAGGAAGCTCACAAACTGGCTGAAAATCGTGGCAATCGCCGCCCCGGCAATCCCCATCTGAAAGCCAAAAATCAAAACAGGGTCTAAAATAACGTTCAGCACTCCCCCGGTTGTGATTCCTATCATGGAAAGGGCGGCATTTCCCTGGGAACGGAGGTGGTTATTAAAGACAAAAGAGACCGTCATATAGGGCGCGGCAATCAGGATGTACCTGCCATAACTCTTTGCAAAAGGAGCAATGGTTTCCGTTGCCCCTAAAACCCGGACCAGGCTATCAATATTGGAAATACCCAAAACCGCCAGGACAAGCCCAAAAGCAAAAGCCGTGTATACGGCCGTGGAGCAGGCTCTCCTTGCCTTGTCCTGCTCTCTGGCCCCAAGCATTCTGGACATATAATTTCCGCTCCCCATGCCAAGCGTAAAACCTATGGCCTGAATCATGGCCATCAGGGAAAAGTTCACCCCCACCGCCCCGGAAGCGCTGGTGCTTAGCTGGCTCACAAAGAAGGTGTCCGCCATATTATAGATAGAAGTTATCAGCATGCTGACAATGGTGGGCACCGCCAGTTTCGGTATCAGCCGGTTGACAGGCGTTTGTATCATCATCTTGTATTTTTCTTCATAGCTCATTGCTTTCATTTGTCCTGGCCCTCCATGCTTTTGCAGCCTGCAAATTCCTTTCATCCGCCATCAGATAAATATCCGAAATACAGTTCCTTTTGTACTATCCAATTATATACAAAGTTATAAAAAATAACAATGCCAATATGCCCTGAATCTCCTCAATCTGCGTTGCATTCCTCCAAGCTATTTGATATAATTCCTATGGATTATTCCGGGTGCTGTCAGTATACATGCATTATAAATAATATATCATCAAGGAGGAAACAAAATTGACATTTCTTAAGTTAAAATTTCCAAAATTGACATTTCCAAAAACGCAAAGGTTGGCCGCACGAATCAGTTTTATGACATCCATTATCACCATAGCGGGCCTGCTTTTGTTGTGGGGAATTGTCTCCCAAAACGCCTCCTCCACGGTAAAAGATAATGTTACGAATCTAATGACAGATGCGGTGAAATCAAGGGCCGCTATTATTGATAATTACGTATCTTCGGCAGAAGAATACATGTCCGCATTTGCCCTCAGCGTTGAGGTACGGAATCTTTTGCTCGATCCGGATAATCCCGAACTGCTTGCCAAGGCCCAACAGTACACGGAGGACTTTGCGGCGGTCAAGGGAATCTTTGAAGGTCTGTACATCGCTTCGCCCGAAACTTGTGTTCTTACCCATACCTCTAAAGGGGCCGTTGGCATGGTTACCCGTCCGGGCGATAGCTTAGCGCCGTTCCAGGAGACAATTCTGGCTGAGCCGAAGCTTACCAATCTGGGCATCATGAAATCCCCCGGTACCGGGGCCATGATTCTTTCTATGTACTATCCCATCTTTGAGGGTCAGCAGTGCATTGGGTATGTGGGCGCAGGCGTATTTGCCGACAATCTGATGGATTCTCTTTTAGAGCTGAACATCCATGGTCTGCCAAACGGCGAATATGTGTTTATCAACGCCGAAACAGGCGTGTATCTCTATCACGAAGACGAAGAACTGCTGAACACCGAAACCACCGACCCCGGCTATCTGGAAATCATAAAGCGCATACGCTCGGACGGGAGTACGGAGCCCGGGACCTATACATATCGGGATGAAAATGGCATAAAGCAGATTGTTGTCTATCAATATCTGGCGGATCGGGGCTGGATATTTATGGTGCGGGACAATACCGAAGAAGTTTATCGTGTGGTGGATAATATAAGGCTTAAGGTAGGACTTGTCTGTGCGGCGGTCACAATATTGATTATCCTGTGCCTGATTAACATGATGCAGCGAGTGGGGCAAAATCTCAATACGGTGGAAAGAGCCATCAAGCGGCTGGGCCGGCTGGAATTAGAGACGGATCAGGAAATGTCTTCTTTATATCAGCGCGATGATGAAATTGGCAGTATCGCCAGAACCACACATGAATTGTGTGACCGGCTGCGTCTGACCATTGATGATATCGGCAGAATTTTGGGGGAGATGGCGGACGGCAATATTGCCGTTGACGTAACCAGCGGGGAATCCTATTATATCGGCGACTTTCAGATTCTGGCAAAAAGCCTAAAAACCATCCGAACCAAGCTTTTACAGCTCACCAGAAACATCGTACAGGTTTCCAACCATGTGACGGATGAGGCGGACGAAGTGTCCCAAAACGCGGTGAGCCTGATGGAAGGAATCCGCACCCAGGAAGCCTCCGTGACCCGCCTGACCGAAAATGCGGAGGATATTGTTATCCAGATTCGTTCCAACACCGACAATTGCTCCGTGGCCCAAAACCTGGCGGATCAGACCGCCCTGCACGCAGCTGAGGCAAATCAGAAAATGGACCGGGTGACCAACGCGATGGATAACATTGCTCATTCCTCCGCTGAAATTGAAAAAATTACCCAGGTAATTGAGAATATCGCATTTCAGACCAACCTTCTGGCCCTGAACGCGGCTATAGAAGCCGCCCGGGCCGGCGACCTTGGCAAGGGCTTCGCCGTGGTGGCGGAAAAAGTCCGGGCTTTGGCTGCGGAATCCGCGGAAGCGGCAAAGGACACTGCCGACTTAATCAATCGCTCTATTCAGGATATCCATACCGGTATGGAGGTAACCACACAGGCCGCCGATATTATGCGTGTCATCGGCGAATGCACGGATTCCATTAAGGAACAGATGCACGGAATTGCCGACGCCAGTATGCGGCAGTCGGATATGATTACCAATGTGGGCAAAGAGATTGAAGAAATTTCCCATGTGGTGCAAAACAACTCTTCCGCCGTAAATCAAAGTGCCGACACTCTTCAGAATCTTTCCCAGCAGGCAAAGGAGCTTAATCAGCTGGTGGGACAGTTTCAAATCGGGAACTGATTTTCCACGGCTTCCCCCCGAAGGCAGACAAAAGGAGGTAGGAATTGAAGCTTTATTTAATACGCCACGCTGAAAGTTATGGAAATATAAAAGGAAAAATAATATCCACCACAGATTTTGAACTGACGGAAAAGGGAATATCCCAGTCGCAGCGCATCGGACAAAAAATTTGTTTGGAATTAAAGCAAGCTCCTATATCAGCCTATTGCAGTCCGCTTGCCAGAGCCCGGCAAACGCTGGTAGAAATTCTGCGTAGCACTTCACAGGAAAATATTCCTTTCACGGAAACTCCTTTTTTAAAAGAAATGGATTTAGGCTTGCTTGAAGGCATGACCTGGGAAGAACGACGGAAGAAATATCCGGAAGTGGATTTGGATAAAAAACTGTCCCTGCTCAAGGCTCCCTGCGGGGAATCTTATCAGGATGTAAAAAACAGGTGTGAAACGTTTGTAAAAGAGTATTTGGAAAAAGAAACGAATGAAAAAAACATCCTCATCGTTTCCCACGGCATTACCTTAAGAGTATTGACAAATTTTCTTCTAAACCGTCCTGACGAGGACATCAATTTTTTAAATTGGATGGAAAATACTGCGCTTACAAAACTTATTTGGGAAAAAGAAAGCCATACCTGTCAGTTAGCCGGGTTGAATGACTATTCCCACCTGAAAGAATTACAAACCGTCGGATATGAAAAATGGGGGTTATTTGCATCCCGCGATTATTGGACGGGATAGCCCGGCTCTTCACCCGGCTGACTCCTTTTTTCGAATCCGGCTTCCTATTTGCTTTTTATGTTTTCCGGCGAAAAATCCATGTTATAATGGACTTAATCATTTCACTACCACAAAAAGGAGGAAATCACCCATGAGTATGATAGGATACTTTCTTCGCGCCGACGAAGACACCACTCAAAAAATCAGGATTGGCGAAGGCAGCCAATTTTTATTCGGCAATGATGACAGCGACAGTCTTTTGTGTATTGACAAGGCATGGCATGCAATCCACTTTATCGTCACCGGATGCGTCTGGGACATCCCGGAAGATGAACCGTTGGGGCAGCTTGTTCTCGGCGGAACGCCCATCAACGACGAGGACATGGGATATGGGCCTGCCCGGCTGATCCCTAAGGAAACCGTCGCCCAATTATCAGAATCTCTGGAAAAGTGGGATGAGGCTTCTTTCCGCGAAAATTTTCGCATGCAGGATATGATATCTCATGAGGTATATCCTGTCATGTCCGACGAAGACGAAGAACTCTTTTTTGAATACGTATGGGAAAACTTTGACGAACTAAAAAAATTTTACAAAACCGCCGCACAGGAGGGGCAAAACGTCATTGCTTTTCTTGGCTAGGCATAATTTAGACACTTAACAACAAAGCCTTGCGCAAAATGGCAAAATTTTTGTTCCGGTTCAGCCGGGTTAGGAAATGTTGTATTGGCAGGCGGTTTATAAAGAACTTTCCGGATGGCATAAATGGAAGGGGCTGCCGCAAAACTCAGCGATTCTGCAATACGTGTCCAACTCTTTGGAGTATGACCGCCATATTGTATGAATCCGCTATTTTGCGGCAGCCCTTTTATAAAAGGAATTTCAAGAAAAGTCTTTATTTCTGCGCTACGTCTTTCATGGAGAAGCTCATTCTTCCCATCCTGTCTTTTCCAAGGCACACTACCGTTACCTTATCCCCAAGGGTGAGAACATCCTCCACCCGGTTAATTCTCTCTTTGGCAATCTTGGAAATGTGAACCATTCCCTCCTTGCCCGGAGCAAACTCAACGAAAGCGCCAAATTCTTTAATACTTACCACAATTCCCTGGAAAATCTGTCCTTCCTGATAATCCGTAACGATGGTTTTAATATATTCCAAAGTCTTATCCATCATAGCGGTATCCGTACCGCATATAGACACATTGCCGTCATCCGTGATATCAATCTTGACGCCGGTACGGGCAATGATCTCATTGATGGTCTTTCCACGCTGTCCTACCACATCTCCAATCTTTTCAGGGTCGATCTGGATAGAAATAATCTTAGGCGCGTAAGGGCCAACCTCCGGCCTGGGCGCATCAATCGCTTTCTTCATACAGTTGTCCATGATAAACAACCTTGCCTCACGGCATCTTGCAATTGCGCCTTCCACGATAGGTCTTGTAAGACCATGAATCTTAATATCCATCTGGATAGCCGTAATACCTTCCGTGGTGCCCGTCACCTTAAAGTCCATATCTCCAAAGAAGTCTTCCAACCCCTGGATATCCGTAAGCAGTACAAAATCATCGTCGCTCTCACCGGTAACCAGGCCGCAGGAAATACCCGCCACCATCTTTTTAATGGGCACGCCTGCCGCCATCAGGGACATACAGGACGCGCAGGTGGAAGCCATGGAAGTGGAACCGTTAGATTCAAAGGTCTCGGAAACGGTGCGGATTGCATAGGGAAATTCTTCTTCTGAGGGAAGTACCGGAATCAGGGCCCTTTCCGCTAAAGCGCCGTGCCCGATTTCCCTTCTTCCCGGCCCTCTTGAAGGCTTCGTCTCGCCTACGGAGTAGGAAGGGAAATTATAATGATGCATATAGCGCTTGCTCACTTCATTTTCATCAAGCCCGTCAAGCTTTTGCTGCTCGGACAAAGGAGCCAGCGTACATACATTACAGATCTGGGTTTGTCCACGGGTAAACATGGCGGATCCATGTACTCTGGGAATGATATCAACCTCCGCTGCCAGGGGACGGATCTGGGTAATCTCACGCCCGTCCGGACGCTTATGGTCTTTCAAGATCATCTTGCGGACCGTCTTTTTCTCATACTGGTAAATTGCCTCTCCTAACAGGGCGAGCCATTCCTCATTTTCCGCAAAGGCTTCCTCTAACTTTTCCGTAATATTTTTGATATTTTCCTCACGGACCTGCTTTTCATCTGTAAAAACTGCCTCTTCCATTTCAGCAGGCGGTACGATCTCTTTGATCGCTGCAAAAAGCTCCTCCGGAACGGCACAGCTTGTATAAGTATGCTTTTCCTTGCCGGCCTCTTCTACAATCTGATTAATAAAGGCAATGATTGTCTGATTAATCTCATGAGCCTTATAAATGGCCTCAATCATTTTTTCTTCGGGAATTTCATTGGCGCCCGCTTCTATCATGATCACTTTTTCCGATGTGGACGCCACAGTCAGATTTAAATCGCCGTTTTTCCACTGCTCCTGGGACGGATTAACAACAAATTCCCCATCAATCATTCCCATCTGCGTCATAGCGCAGGGGCCGTCAAATGGGATATCCGAAATACTGGTTGCAATAGCAGCTCCCAGCATAGCCACCAGCTCCGGACGGCACGCCGGGTCAACACTCATGACCATATTGTTTAAGGTTACGTCATTCCGGTAATCCTTCGGGAACAGAGGACGCATGGGCCTGTCAATGACACGGCTTGTCAATATGGCATTCTCCGACGCCTTACCCTCTCTCTTATTAAATCCTCCGGGAATCTTTCCTACCGCATACATTTTTTCCTCATACTCTACACTGAGCGGGAAAAAATCAATTCCTTCCCTTGGTTTGTCCGATGCGGTTGCGGTGGACAATACCGTAGTATCGCCATAATGCATAAAGGCGCATCCGTTTGCCTGCTTGCCTACTCTGTTCACATCAACGCTTAAAGTACGGCCCGCAAGCTCCATTGAAAACGTTTTGTACATAATCTCTCTCCTTTTTCTTTGCTTACCATCCGGTCCGCGCCTTTCGCAGGCCGGCATATTGAATAAAAAGGCGGAGACCGAATTTATCGGTATGCTCCGCCTTAAAACTGCCATTTTTACTTTCTAAGTCCCAGTTTCTCAATCAAAGCACGGTATCTTTCGATGTCTTTCTCCTTCAGATAATTAAGAAGACCACGTCTCTGACCAACCATCTTAAACATACCTCTTCTGGAATGATTATCTTTGGGATGCACCTTCAGATGCTCTGTAAGCTCCTGGATTCTTGCCGATAATACCGCAATCTGTACCTCAGGCGAACCCGTATCGCCCTCACATCTTGCATACTGCTGCATAATTGCCGTTTTCTTTTCTTTAGAAATCATGAAATTTCCTCCTTCATTTTTATACACCTGCTGCTAAGAACCGGTCGGAGAATCCTACGCTCCGGGCAGCGGTAAATTTCATACCGATTAATCATAGCACGACTTAGGGCAAATGTAAAGAAATAAATCGAAAGATTTGCGGCATAATGTATCTATTCAGCCTTCGGCTTCATAGTTACTGAATCCGGCCATTGGAAGTTCGTCACAGGCGAAGGGCCACGATCTCTGGTCGTATTCACTCTTGGCATAATATACGCTTTCTCACGTTCTGCGCAACAAATGCAAAGTCCTGGGCTGAATAGTTACGGCATGTCTATGAGCGTTCAAAAGAATATTTGCTCGTATATTCCTTGTATTTCTGCTGAAAATCCCGGCTGTCATTTCTGACATTTCGAAGGGATTCATGGATATTCATGTTGTGATGCGCCATGTCAATCACGCACCCCGCGATATTAGAGCAATGATCAGCCGTCCGTTCCAAATTGGTCAATAAGTCGGACCATATAAAGCCCATATCGATAGAGCACAATCCCTGCTGCATCCGAAAAATATGGCGCGTGCGCATCTGCTCCTTTAGCCGGTCAATCACCTGCTCTAAAGGCTCCACCCCGGACGCCGCTTCCAGGTCGTCAGACAAAAAGGCGGTCAACGACAAATCCAAAATTTCATTTATCGCCCCGATAATGACCTGAAGCTCAAATACCGCATCGTCCGTAAACTGAAGCCCTTTCTCCTTCATTTCCTCCCCGGACTCTAAAATATTGACCGCATGATCGGAAATCCGTTCAAAATCTCCAATCATCTTAAGAAGCTTTGCCGCTTCGGTGCTGTCCGCCCCGCTAATTTGTTTCGCGCTTAATTTTACAAGATAGGTGCCCAAAATATCTTCATAATAATCTGTCTTTTCTTCCTTTTCCCGAATATTTTCAGGAATGTTTTCGCCAACGTTCTTACGATTACTTTCAGGAATGTTCCCGCGGACATTTTTAAAATGATTTTCAGGAATATTTTCCCGGATAGAGCCCTGCTTGTGGATGGAATCATTATTGAGAAGCCATGCGGCGCTTTCTTTGAGAGCGCTTACGGCAATCCGGGCCATATCGGCGGTCACCTTATAGCAGCGTTCCAGCGCAATGGCCGGCGTAGAGAGCAAACGCTCGTCCAGTTCCGGGCGTATTTCCGGCTGCTTTGCATCAGGTACAAGCCGGTTTACCAGTTTTTCCAAAAAACCGGATAAAGGCAGCATTAAAATCGTACATAAAACATTAAAAACGGAATGCGCCACGGCTATACCAAATAAGGATGCATATTCATCTAAAAACGGCAGGCCGAAAAATGCCTTGATCAGGCAAAAGGCCGCGAGATAGACCACCGTTCCAATCACATTAAATGACAAATGCACCATGGCGGCCCGTTTGGCATTTTTATTGGCTCCCACCGAGGAAATCATGGCTGTTACACAGGTCCCAATATTTTGTCCCATAATAATTGGAATAGCCGCGCCGTAAGAAACCCGCCCTGTAACGGCCAGCGCCTGCAAAATGCCCACCGAAGCGGAGCTTGACTGAATGATGGCCGTGAGAATTGCCCCCGCCAACACCCCAAGAACCGGATTTTTGAACAGAATAAACAGACTTTGAAACCAGGGAACGCTTCGAAGGCCGGAAACAGCCCCTGACATCGTCTCCATGCCAAACATCAGTGTTGCAAAGCCCAATAAAATCATACCGGTATCCTTTTTCTTATCATTTCTGCAAAACATGTAAAAAATAATGCCAAGCAAGGCCAGAACCGGCGTAAAAGAAGAAGGCTTTAGCAGGCTTACAAATATATTGCCGCTCTCAATCCCCGCAAGGCTCAATACCCATGCCGTCACCGTGGTACCGATATTGGCGCCCATAATAACGTTGATTGCCTGCTTTAACGTCATAAGTCCGGAATTTACAAACCCTACCACCATGACTGTGGTAGCGGACGAGCTCTGAATCACTGCCGTGACGCCGAGCCCCGTCAACAAACCGGCAGCCTTATTTGTAGTAAGCCTGCTAAGAAGCAGCCTAAGATTTCCTCCTGCCCGGCGCTCCAAAGCCTGTCCCATAATGTTCATCCCAAACAAAAACAGACTTAAGCCGCCTATTAGTGTGAGTACATCAAAAATATCCATAGACCCCTCGCTTTTTCATAACTTTTTTCTATGGATCTTATTTTACCTAATGTACATCAAATTTATTATCATGGTTTTGTAAAATTCCTGCAAAGTCTTATTTTCCAAAAATTCTTGCATACCCATAGTTCAAAAGCATGTCCGCCCTGCCACGCATCAAACCTCTCATCAAGGAATCATCTTCCATCCTATTCAGGCAATGCGTACTGCCACATCCTACACAAATACCCTTACAATGTCTTTTTGCATCCTGGGTCAGTTCCGCCACAAAAGCCACAATTTTTTTCGGCTGCATCCTTTAAAAATGCTCCTGCATCCCGTCCGGTAATCACCAATTCCAGTTTTCCGCCATCCTCTTCTTTTCCAAATGCCAGCCTGCTGCCCGTATACACAACCCGATTGCCGCAGTAGTTTTCCCTTTTCCCTCACCCGTATATAAATGTATCATTATTTTTCCTCTTTATAAATCCCTCCATTTGATCACTCATAATAATGTTCAAAGTTTACTATACGATACACCATCACACTTTTTTATATCCAAAATAATAAATAAAACTGCCAGAAGAGTGACCACAAACTCCCTATGAACAAAGTAATGGTGAAAATAAGAATGCGCGGAAGCAAACATATGACAAAAAGGATATAGACCCACTATAATTGCAGAAATGTTTCTACACACCCAGACCGAAGTCGGCTTAAATTTCATTGAAACTATCACCGAAAACATAATACCGCCAATAATCAATAATAGATAAGCAGGCTGTAAATAATGCGAAAGGTTTCTAGCTATTCCGGCTGCTATTGTAATTTCTGCTCCCTCAACCTCACCTGCATTAAGCATAATCATTATTTCATTATATGCATCTTTAAAAACATTCACATCTGTAAAAAACGTTGCAAGTCCCCATTTACAAAAATACATTCCAAAATAACCTACAAAAAACATTACCGAATGAAGAATTACATATACTATCCTTTTCTTTATATCCTTCGTATCACTAAAGTATAATAGAAATAATAACGGTACACCTAATGCAGCGATTGGATATGTAAGAAAATCAAAATATGCCACTGACATACCAACTACCTGAAAGAAAACCAAACATTGCTTTTTAATCAAATAGTCCTCCTCAAATTTTCCGGAGTATAACAAAAATAAGATAGACAAAAGAATGGTAAAATATATTGATGCATTCTGAAAATTAAGTCCCGTGACGATAGGATTAAGAGCCAGCATACCGATTCCAAAGCATATGGCTATAGGAGCCTGATTTCTTTTTGCTAAACCAATCAAAATTAAAATTAACAAAATTGATTGTACAAAAAAACAAATCATATATAAATCTGAAATATTAAAAAGTATAAGCAAAGGCTTAAGTATCACAAGATATCCATGCCAATACCGTGGATACTGTTCATATTCAATTAATGTTTCATCTTCACATGTATAAGTAGCGGTTACCCCCCCCCATCCAGGACATGACGTCGGGGAACAAGCAACACATCAGACAATATATTCTCTACAGACGGACAGATTGCTTCCGTAAACATTATATTGTCAGTAAAAATACTTAAACGAGTAGAGCGATATCCATCCACTAACGTATGGCTGTCAGAATAAAAATCTGCATTCTCAAGAACATTCTCTTTCATCTTTTCCCGCGGGAAAGAATAGACTAACAGCAGTGCTAATAAACCCCCAAAAGCATATGCAATCAACATCGCAATGGACTTTAAAATCATTCTAGCACACTTATCATCTTCTTTGAATAAAATCATTTTCTCATACCTTTTCCTTTGTATATTTTTAACCAATGTTTCGAACCGTTCCAGTGTTTCTTTATAATCGCCTGCCGACATCTTCTCTATGAATAGCATAATCTTCTACATACTGTCAGCCCACAACATGCATGTATATGACACTATGTGTTAATGCAAATTTTGTTAACAATCTTCAATAAATGGGAAATAGCACATATTAGTTTCATGATGAAAATGGCTACATTCCTTATACATTTAGGGATTGCAACCATTTTCATCAATCAAGTGTCAAAGATGGGATCATATAATATGGTTTTTCATTTGCCAATCCTTGTATTGGGAAATCATTAAAAATACTGCTATATTTCTCTAACAAATTACAAGCGTTTTTTCAAAACCACCGTTCCAAACCGCGCCACGCTCCCATCGTAATCTCCTAAAAGAAGCTGATACTCCCCTATGGGCAATTCCATGCTTACGGGCTCCCGGTTAAAATTCTGTACAAACAGATATTCCGCTTCCTTAGAAGCTCTCCTGGTCACCTCCACTCCTGCCGGAATCTTCTCTACGGGAAGCTCTATCCCTGCCTCATTTACAATTTTCCTGTAAAAATCGTCATAAAAATCCTGCGCAAAATCAGCGCAAATATAATATGCCTGGCCTTTTCCAAACTTATTTTGGGTAAGGGCCGGTAATCCTTTATAAAAATCAGAACCGTAAACCAGAATTGCCTCCGCCGTGGAAAGCCTCACCAAATCGCACAAATGGCTGCAGGCATAGGGATGCGTCATATCCAGCGGATTTCCCTCTACGGGCACTCCGCTGTTAACCTCCCCGTCATACAGCCCGTCAATTTCCGCGCTGCGAAGCCCCATTACATCCATAAGCCCATGAGGCGTTCCCTCAAGGAAACACAAATCTGTCTCGTCCACAATCCCGGACCAGTACGTCAGGATAAATTTCCCGCCCCCGTCCACAAATCTCCGTACCTTTTCTTCAAAGCCTGCGCGGAACATATACAGCATCGGAGCTGCTACAATCCGGTAATCCGAAAGCGACTGTTCCATGTCAATCATATCCACGTCAAGCCCCAAATTCCGAAAAGCGCCGTAGGATTTTAGCACGCTTTCTTTATAAAACAGACCGTCGTTGCGCGGCCCCTGGGCATCCTCCATGGCCCAGCGGCTTTCCCAGTCAAACACCACGGCAACCTCTGCCTTCGGCATGGTTCCGGCTATCTCCCCAAGCCTTTCAAGGCTCTCTCCCACCTCGGTAACCTCTCCGAACACTCTTGTGTCATCGCCGCCATAGTGGTCAATCACCGCCCCATGGAATTTTTCGCTGGAACCCTGACTTTGTCGGAGCTGGAAGTAAAGTACGCTGTCCGATCCGTGAGCTACCGCCTGCAGGGAGGCCGCGTGAAGCATTCCCGGCTTTTTCAGCTTGCTCACCGGCTGCCAGTTTGTGGCGGAGGGACAGCTTTCCATTAAGAAAAAGGGTTCCTTGCGAAGGCTCCGCATAATATCGTGCTGCATCCCGCAATCCCTGGCAGTAAGAATTTCCTCCTTTTTATGCCACTGGGGATAATTATCCCATGACACAAAATCTACCGCATCCGCAAGTTTGTGATAATTCAACCCGCGAAAATCATACATCATATTAATGGTCGTCGGCTTCTCGCTCCCCCCGTCCCGGATCGCCTGAATCTCATGCCTGATAAAATCCATGGTGCGGTCCGTCACAAACCTCCGCCAGTCCAGATTCAGTCCATGAAGCCCCGGCTCCCCAATACTGGAAGGACTCTCCACTTGGTCAAAGCTGTTGTACCTGTGGCTCCAAAAAGTGGTTGCCCACGCGCGGTTCAAACGCGCAATCGTCTGATACCTGTCCCGTATCCATTTTCGAAATTCCTCCTGACATAAAGGGCAGTGGCACTCGCCCCCATATTCATTGGAAATATGCCACGCAATCACCCCCGGATGCCCTCCGAAACGCCTTGCCAGCTCCCCATTCATAATCCTGGTCTTTTCCCGGTATACGGGCGATGTATAGCAGTGATTATGGCGTGTCCCGTATAACATGCGCCTGCGCGATTCGTCCACCCTGAGCACCTCCGGATACTTGTCCGCCATCCACTTAGGGCGCGCCCCGGAGGGAGTTGCCAGAATCGTGGAAATTCCGTTTTCATACAATTTATCTATTATCTCTTCCATCCATTCAAAATGAAACTCTCCCTCCTCAGGTTCCAGCACAGACCAGGAAAAAATCCCAAGAGAGACCTCATTGATTTTTGCCTTTTTAAAATAAGCAATATCCTTTTCCAAAATTTCCGGGCTGTCCAGCCACTGCTCCGGGTTATAGTCTCCGCCGTGTAATAATTTCCCGAAATTTACTTTTTTCTCCATCCCTATCCTCCATTCCTGCCAAAAACTTACAAATTTGTTTTTAAGTATAAGTCTATTATGACATTAACGCCTTGCCTTTGTCCATAACATTACGGATTTTATGAATTTAACCGGATGATAAGTTTTATAATAGATTTTTTGAAAAAAGGCTTGACAAATAGCGTCAAAAAATAGTATACTAGCAAAGCAAGTTAGGGAACTGACCACTAGAATGGGATCTTAGCTCAGCTGGGAGAGCATCTGCCTTACAAGCAGAGGGTCATAGGTTCGAGCCCTATAGGTCCCACTTCTGGAAAATGGTCAAGCAGTTTTCCAGAGAAATATTCATATGGCGAGATAGCTCAGTTGGCTAGAGCATACGGTTCATACCCGTAGTGTCGAGGGTTCAAATCCCCCTCTCGCTATTTAGAAGAGGTCCGAAAATCTTGTAAAATCAAATTTTTACGGCTAGAAGGAAGTGATTTCAGATTAGGCGGTATAGCCCCAATTACAAGGGCTGTACCGTCTTTTCTTGCGCTCAACGAGCGCATTTTCCTTATGCGCCTTGCCGTTTCGGTTGCGTGGCAGAAAGGAAATTGATTTCCCCCACATACTTGCGGATAATCGCGGCGAAGCTGTCAAAGTCGCTTTTGTTCTGTTCGTAGGTATCGACTTCCTGCTGGTCTGCCTTGACCTTTTCTTCCAGTTCCCGCTGTTCCGCTTCATACTCTGCGGACAGCTTCAAAAATCTGTCGTGGCTGATTGCGCCGCTTATGTCGTCCTCATAAATCCGCTTGAAGATACGGTCAAGTTCCGCTATCCGCTTCCTCGCCTGTCCGACTTCACGCTTCCTGCGCTTCATTTCCTTTTCTGTTTCAGCGGAGCGTTGCTGATACATCATTTCATGGAAAGCCATGATGTCATCAAAGAAAAGGGCAGTCACGTCAAATATCCTGCCCCATACGATTTGCTTCAATACTTCCTCTCGGATAAAGTGCGCCGTACAGCTTCCCGTATTGCTTTTGTACTTTGCACAGCGGCAACACCAATGGCTTTTTGTTCTTCCATATACGGAAAGTAAATTGATTGTCCATGTTACGACCTCACCATCCCATCTCCATGAGCCACCGCGCCGCCTTTTCCTCCCGCCGCTTCTCCGTTCCGGCTGCTGATTTGCCCAGCGTCAGTTCTGCGGAGATCTGTCCGTCCAGCAAGTAGATGATCCGATCGCAGCTGCTGGCAATCCTGCTGTCATGGGTCACCATCAAAATCGTGGTTCCCTCCCGGTTCAGCTTGACTAATTCCCCCATGACCTCCCCCGCCGCGCTCTTGTTCAGTGCCCCAGTTGGCTCGTCCGCAAACAGGATTTCCGGCCCGTTCATCATGCTCCGGCAGATGCACGCCCGCTGGAGCTGGCCCCCGGACACCTGGGTGATTGTGCGCTGTTCCAGCCCCGTGATCCCCAGCTTCTCCATGAGCTTTCGCGCCCGCAGGTTCAATTCCTCTTTCGATTTTCGGCCCCGGCTCCTGTTGGCCTGCGCCGCCGGGAGCAGAATATTGTCCAGCAAATTCAAGTTTGCCATCATGTTCATCTGCTGGAACACAAAGCCCATGCGGTGCAGCCGCAGCCGCGCCTTTTCGTCCTCGGACAGCTTCGTGATCTCCACATCGCCGAGCCAAACCTGCCCAGCCGTGGGCTGATCCATCCCTGCCACGTTGTAGAGCAGCGTCGATTTTCCGGAGCCGGACGGCCCCATAACCGCCAGCATTTCACCCTGTTCCATGTCAAACGTGATTTGGTGCAGGATGTTTTCTTTCGTCAGGTTCTCTACCCGCAGTAACTTTTTCATTCTCATCAGTCCCTCCCCGTGCAGCATTCATAGGCTTTGATGCGCCGGACTTCCGCCGTTCCTGTCAAAACCGCCAATATCGTGGTTCCCAGGATGATGGCCGGTATGCCCACCAACAGGCGATCCCAGCGGATGATGAAGCGGAAACTGTCTGCGCCAAAGGATTTCAGCACGGCGCCGCAAAGGCCCTCTCCCAGCAGGGTGCCGAGGAACAGCCCTGTCAGGACGCCGGCGGCGGCGGAGAGAAATCCCTTATAAAAATAGGCCCGGCCGACATCCCCGCCGGTGAAGCCCAGGGCCTTTTGCAGTGAGATAGCGTCGCGGTTGCGCTCCACGATCAGCCGGAGGAACAGCGCAATCACCACAAAGGCCACCAGGACGGCAATCAGTATCGCCCCCCGTGAGGCCAGCCGGAGCTGCGCCAGGGTCGGCCCATAGGTGTCCCGTACATAGTCCTCAATGTCCGTCACATCGGCCCCCGCCTGACTGTAGGCTTCCATCCACCGGGAACCGGCTGACCGGCCTTTCAGGGAGACATACGCAACGCTCCAGATCACGGGGCCATCGCTCGTTCTGCCGCCCGCCTTTGCGGTTTTTCCGCCGTTGGTGATGTCGGAATAGATTCCGCAGACAGTGCAGCGTCTTTCTTCCCCGCCTACCCGCAAAAGTAAAGTGTCACCGATGGACAGCCCCAACTCCTTCGCGTTCAAAGAGGACAACGCAATCTCATGGTCTGCCACCGGCATCGTTCCCTCTGAATACCGCACAGGGAATATGGTATGGTCGCCCAGTTCCACGGTCAGATTGCAGGTTGTGCCGTCCGCTAAAACCGCCGGGAGAGATTGGGTTTCCAGTACGGCGTATCGTGCTACCTGTTCGTCTCGCTCCAGGGCGGCGGCAAGCCTGGCCGCTGCCAAGCTGATGTCCGCCCCCTGGCGTATGTCCATGCGGATGTCCGCGTTTCCGATGCCCATATAGGTAACAAACGTGGGGGAGGACAGGGTGGAGTACAGATTTTGCGGCAGCAGCATCAGAAAAGCGCAGGCGGCGGACACAAAGCCGATCAGCAGGTATTGCCGCAGGTTCTGTTTCTGCTCCCGAACCGGGAACAGCGCAGCCAAAACGGATAGTTTGTCCGTCTTTTTCAGACTGCGCCATACGGAGAGCAGGATCACGGCCTCCACCACGGCAACTGCGCAGAGGGCAGATACCGCCGACTGTGCGCCCCTGTCAGAAGCGCCGTACAGCTCCCGGATCTGCCCCTCCAACGGCCCTTGCAGGACAGCGGCAGCCCCAAGACCCAGCAGGCCGCCGCAAAGGGAAAACAGGAGATATTTTGAGAAGTAGAGCCGCTTGATTTCTCCCTTCCCGATCCCCAGGGCTTTCAGCATCCCCACCTCCCGCTTGTCCCGCTCCATGCGGATGGACAGGATAAAACGGATGCAGAGCAGGGCCACCAGCAGCACCACCACAGCGGTCAGGAAAATCACGAATATGGTCGTCCCGTCTGACAGCGCGTTCATCATGCGGATCAGCGGCTTCGTGATGGCGGGGCCGTTTGCAGGAAGCCCCTGTTGGGTGTAGGCGGTACTGACGGCATTTGCGTTCCCGCCGTCCTTCAGGAGAAACTCAATGAGATATTCTTCCTCGCCGTGGGGTTTCAGCCGTTCATAGTCCCACTGGCTCACCAGGAACCGCTTGGAGGAGGCCATCATGGAGTTCATCTGCGAGTCCCGGAGAAATCCGGCAATGGTAAGTCCCTCGCCGCCAATTTGCATGGTGTCCCCAATGTTCAAGTCGTAGCGCACGCGGTAGCAGACGGGAACATAGACCTGTCCGGGCAGTACGTGCGGGCGGTTATTGTCCATGTCCAGGAGGTAGTCAAAGTGCTCACTCTGCACACACAGGCCGTTGTCCTGGGTGCTGTCCAGCAGGCTGTGGCCGCCCAGGGCGACCTGGCTGTTGGACAGGTTCAGAAAGCGGCAGATTTGCCATTGGTCGATTTCCGGATGCTCCCCGGCAAACCGGCTGATTTGCGATTCCTCCAATGCGCCGGTGTGCATCTGCAAAAGGTCAGGCACTTGTGCCTGCTCCATCAGGGCGTTGACCGAACCCAGCAGGCCGGAAAACAGCAGCGCCGTCAACCCGAGCATCATGGCGGAAACGGTCATAAAGAATACCGTGGCGGCGGATAGCAATTTATTTTGCCGCACATCGTTCCAGATCAGTTTGGTCAGCATGGCGCCTCCTTCTCTACTTCCAGGGCCGGGCGCTGCCCAGCCAGCCTTGCAGCGCCCAATATTTACCGTCAAGGTATTCAGGATCGGCTTTATGTAAGGATTTCTGCATCATACGGCAAAAACCAAACTTGATTTTCGTCATCAAATTCGTGTGCGCCGGTCTTTCGTAATCTACCCCGGCAAATTTTTTGGAGAGCTTTTCAATTCTCCGGGTCAATTCATTTTGCTTCTTTGGGGAAAGCCTGTCCCATACGATGTCTTCCATCAATGCGCCGGTGAAAACCCCGATTTTAGAAATCCCCCACCAGGATAAGCTGTGTTTGATATCCTTTGCCGCGGATTTTGCCCCGGCGCCCAGGCACTGCGTTATGATGACCGCCCGCTTTCCAAACATCTCAGGGGCAGGACGGTGCGGGATCCAGCGGTAAGCAAAATGATCAAGCAATGCTTTCATTGCTCCGGTGGCGTGGAATACATAGGCGGGAGAGGTCATTACAATCAGGTCCGCTTCCAAAAGAGACCTCTCAATTCTTCCAATATGATCCGCGTCCTTGCAGGTGCTTTCGCCCTTCAGCGTGCAGCTGATACAGCCGGTGCAGAAGTTTGGGCAATCCTTCGGAAGATAATATTCCGTTACACTTGCCTTATCCCTGAACGGTTTCAAAAACATTTCCTTCAACCGATAGGTTATGCCCTGTTTTTCCGTTCCGTTTATCACCGTAATGTTCACTTTTATCCCTCCAGAATCTCATGCAAAATCCGCGTGTGCAACACTTTGCGGTTTTCCTTTTGGGTCAGATCCATATCAATGACCCCTGACACGATTTTATGGCGCAAAAATGTCTGCTGCATGATTGTAACCAGCAAAAAAGTCTTTTTTCTTACCGTTTTGTCATCCCAATCCGGGCGGCAGGCCGCAACAAGGGGCAGGTATGCCCTATAAGTTCTGTGGGTATTGTCTTCCGGTTTCGGCTCCTGCATATCGGTCAGAATGGATATCCTTGCTATACTCTCGTGGGCAAATAGGTAATCCAGCGTCATGTTGCCGAGGAACTCCAGCTTTTCGGGGGTGTAAGCGCCGTTTCCTTCTCCCGTATGGTTTGAAACCGCGCAATGATTTCGTTTATCATGCGCTCCACGCACACTTCAATCAGCTTGTCTTTGTTCCCAAAGTGATAATTCAGAAGGCCCAATCCAACATTTTCCGCAGCTGTGCTCCAGCCCCCGGACGCTTTTCGGCAGATACAGTACCACCGCCGTCAGCCCCAACAGAACCCCCGCCCCCATCACAACCCCGGCCGCACCCCGGCCCACGCTGATTTGGAACCGGGCGGCGATGCCGTCGGCAATCGCCCCGGCCGCGCCGTAGGCCACCACATAACCGATCTGCGACAGGAACCCAATCAGCCCCCAGGCCCGTCCCTGCAATTCGTCCGGGATGTTCACCCGCACTAAATAATCCAGGCAGTTGTTGACAAAGGGGAGCGAGGCAAAGAACAGAAATCCAAATAGGCAGACGGGGTAGATGTTTTTCCAAATGCCAAAGCCCGCAATGCTCACCCCCGCCGCCAGCAGGAACAGGCACAGCGTTTTGACGTAGCCCCTCTGGATTCCTTTGGCCCCCAGGAACAGGCTGGACACCAGCATCCCGGAGGCGCAGATCGTTTCTCCAATCCCCAGCGTGGTGCTGTCGGCAAAGTCAAGAATAAGCGGTTGTGCCAGAGTTTGAAACGTACCCATAAAACAGGTCAAAGCTGCGGAAACCACAATCAGGATTGAGATACCGTGATTGCCGGTGACAGCCCGCCAGCCCTGCCGCAGACTGTCTATGAAGAAGACCTGGCATTCTGTTACTTTCTTTTCGATACCCTTCCGTACAAAGGCGGCGGCGAACACGGTGGGGAAAAAGGTACAGATGTCGATAACCAGTAGCAGCTTAATGTCGCTGACGGCCAGCAGCGCCCCCGCTTAAACGGGGGAGATCAAGTATCGGGCGCTCCCCGCAAGGCTCACCAAACCGCTGGCCTTGGAGTATTCCTCCTTTGTCAGCAGGTCGGTCACGGTGGCCCGATAGGACGGCTCCAGCAGCGCGGAGAAGGTGGAGCTGATGAATACGCCGGTGCAAATTTGCCAGAGTGCCGCTTCGCCCCACATCATGCACAGCAGTATGTAGAGAATCCCCAGCGCCGAACAGCCGTCCCCCAGCATCATCAGCAATCGCCGGTCATAGCGGTCTGCCAGCACCCCGGCGGGGATGCTCAACAGCAGTATAGGCAGAAAGGCCAGCAGGGTGACGAGCGCCATGCTGGCCGCACTCCCGGTCTGCCGGAACACATAAACGCCCAGGCCGAAGCTGGTCAGCCCACCGCCGACAGCGGAAATCAGTTCTCCCGCCCACAGTAACATAAATTTAGGAAAATTGCTTTGTTTGTTCATGAGGTTGTCTCCTTATAGACCGTTTACCTGTCGGTGCCGGACTGTAAAGTAAAGGAACTCGTTGGTTCCTTTGCGTCTGAAATTGCTACGTGATAAACTGGAATTGAACAAAATCGCTGCGCGATGGCCTGCCAAGGTTGTGGCATAGCGATTTTGTTCAATTACAATTTGTCTGGTTTACTTAGGGCTTACTGAAAAAGTGGCATAAGTGATGTATATCGTGGATTTTAATTGGTGAGAGAACAATTTTTGTGCCAATGATTCCAGAATCCGTATTTTTCAAAAATCAAAATGACCCCAGAATCAGAGGTTTACACGCAGAAACGCCTATTCTGGGGGTCTACATGAGTACTTCCTACATGAATATATTGCATAACCAAGCTATGATCCGCATCATTAAAGTATCGTATTAGGGTGCATTTCCCAATTCTACAGGGCTTTTTTGCATATATCCCATAGTTGCCCTGCATTTATTTCCCAATTTCGACTTTTTCAGTAGACCCTGCTTATCACCCGAAGATCGGAAGCATGGTCTCCCGCAAACTGCCCTCAACCATCCCTAGCAGCCGCTCCAGGTTGTAGGCGAACGCAACAGATTTGCTACTGGGCATATATTTCTAAAAAGGATGTAATTTTTCCATGTGTGTACTTGCCTTCTATCAAGCCAAATTCCGGGTCGTAATATTTGTTGTCATAAAGCAGCATCCAATGTGTATATCCCGCATTTGTATGGACAGTCAGAATCGAATACTTGTAGGGAACAGGATTTTTCTTGGAAATCCGCTTGTTTTTTTCAGCGTGTCCGATGCCATAAAAATCAAGTATTTCTATCAGTTGACCGATACTGGTGGCTCCATCTGTTTTCATATCTTTGATGACTTCTTCAACACTTTTTCCGGTAATCATGGCAATACACGCCTGTCCGCAGGTTGAAAAAGTGGGCTGCATAACCAATTCCATATACCTTATCTCCTTACATTCCGATTTGTTTGGTTTACTTATCGCCCGAAGATCGGAAGCATGGCCTCCCGCAGACTGCCCTCCTCCATCCCCAGCAGCCGCTCCAGGTTATAGATGAACGCGGCAATCTTTCTCTGCCGCTCCTCTGCACCGAGTGGAGCTAAGTCGTCGAATACCGTATTGGAGTAGAGCAGGGTCATTTCCGCCATCTCCGCCGGGTAATTCGTCCGGCAAATCCCTTGGGCGATCCCTTCCTCAATCAGACTGGTGACGATTGGATTCACCCCGGCCAAAAGCCGTTCCTGCATCTTTTGGTGCATGAGTGCGTTCTGCGGCTTATGAATCTGCTCCATGATTTCATGTCCAAGATCGTTGTTTACATTCAGCGCCATCATCATCAGGGTCAAGCGCTGCAATACCGGTACGTCCTTATTCTCGACAATTTCACTGGCCTTTGCCACCAAGCTGCCGGTCATACGCTCAATCATAGCGTCCAAAATATCCTCCTTGGACTTGAAGTGGTAGTAGAGCGTTCCCCTGGCAATACCGATCTCATTGAGAATATCCGTAGTGCTGGTGCCGTCAAAGCCCTTTGTTCCAAAGAGCCGTTCCGCTACATCCAATATCTCATTTCTTCGTTCCTCAGCTTCTTTAACGATACGCATATGCAGGTGCCTCCTCTTTATTATATATAGACCGACAGCCTGTCTATAATTATTGTAGCACCGATTGCTGTAGTAGTCAACCATGATTTTCAAGTCAATCAGGGTAATATTGAAAGATGCACGAATTACGATGAAATCCATTTTCCTAACTTTAGTCCATAAAGTAAATTCCTGAACTTTTCTTGGATTATCACCAGTATAGAAACAGGACATATCCTGAATATCGTCGGGTACAATACAAAATGAAGCTTTTTCATGATGCCGAGGATGTATTCCAACGATTGGGAATCCAGCTTTTTCGCCTCTGCTATAAATGCCTGGAGCGCCTCCGGGTGTGCGTTTCCCTCATCAAAGAATTCCTGGGGCGTCACATCGAGGTACTCGCAGATGTAAAAGAAAGCCTGCATGGAGGGCAGAGCCTTCTTGTTTTCGATGTTGTTGATATAGTTGTTCGCCTGTCCCAGCGACAGGAACATATCACGGGCAGATATGCCCTTTTGCGTCCTCAGCTTTGCCAGCCGTTCCGGGAGAAAATCTTCATACATCGTCCTCACCTCCACCTTGTGTTAGATTGTACCTATCCATTTTTAGCTCAACTCATGTTTGGGTATGGGTACACTTTGAAGGCTATACCTATACAGGTTACATTATACACTACCCGCCTCCGGAACAATTCCTCTTTCCTTCAATCTGGAATGGCATTTATATCAGGTGCTATAAGCGTGATGATGTATATGACGGCTCATATATGTGTGATTTGTGGAGATATGACAAAGATGCTTTTGCAGAGTGGTGGAGCTCTGAATATTATGAGTGTGGCGGTGAATCCATGGCGGTTGATAAAGATTTGCTATTCCCAGGCAATAAAGAGTATGCGCCTGACAAATGCTGTATCATTCCCCAGACATTGAACACGATGCTGTCTAATTGCAAGAAGCATAGGACTGGTAAATGGAAGACGGCCAAAATGAATCTACCACTTGGCGTAAGGTATGATAGCCGTATGAATATGTATTATGGTGAGATTAAGCCGTGTGGCCATGACGAAGTGATACGATTATCTTATTGGAATACGCCAGAAGAAGCATTTACGGAATATTAAAGACATAAACAGGCTGATATACTTATCATGGCAGACAAGTATAAGAATAAAGTGCCAAAGAAGGTATATGATGCGCTGTTAAGGTATGAAGTACAACCATATATAGAAAATTAAATTACAGGAGGACATTTAACAATGAACAAAACAAATACAACAGATTCTACATTGAACATGATTAAATCAGTATGTGCGGAGCGTGACCGCAAAGAACGTGATGGAGAAAGCAAACTGGGAAAGGCTCCAGCTGGAAATGTGATCGGCGACATTGAGTGTTTGACCACAATACCCACAGGATGCGCCTTGGATACCGGGTGATGACCGGCGGGTGGACAAACGGGGAAGCTTTCATCCCCTTCTCCCAGACGCTCCTCACCACCCGGAACGAAACACTCATGGTCGGCCCGGACAGCCCGCTGGACAGGCGCACCATCCGCGGCAGGCGCAGGGCTGCCGCGAAGGAAAAAGGAACCGATACTGTATGCCGCATGGTTGCAGAAGCTAAAAAGGCGGGGATTCCCTTTGATTTTGTGCTGTTTGACACATGGTTTTCCAACCCTGTCCAGCTCATTGAACTGAAAGGGATGGAAACGGACGCAATTGCCATGATCAAGAAGAACAGTACAAAATACACATGGACGGATCCCGTAACAGGGGAGGCAGCCAGGCTGGACGTAAAGGAGATCTATTCCCGCAACAAAAAGAGTCCAGGTACCTGCTGTCCGTAAACGTCACTGTCACGGACAAAGATGGGAACGAAATCCCGGCAAGGCTTGTGTATGCGCGCAATCACAGCAACCGCAAGGATTGGGTGTGCTTCGTATGCACGGATATGTACCTGTCCGAAAAAGAGATCCTGGAAGCATACACGCTGCGCTGAACATTGAGACTTATTTCAAACTCACCAAAAGCTACCTGAAGTTGCGGACAGAATGTCACAGCACGAGTTATGATGCAATCACTTCCCATATGGTGGTCGTGGCGATACGGTATATGATACTTTCCGTAGAGCGTTTCAAGAACAGCGATAACCGCAGCCTTGAGGATCTGTTCTATGGCGTCCAGCGCGAAATAGTCAACGAACTCATTGACTGTGCCATCGTGCTTATGATAGATACCCTGCTTGACAGCGTAAGGGAATACTACCATGCATCGGAGACCCAGGTGACGGAACTGGTATGCCTTTTTATCAGCAGGCTGCCTGAAAACTGGAAAATTCATTTTCAGATGCCAAACGCCGTTTGATTTCTAGGAATCCTACGTTTTTCAGTGGGCGAAGTATGAGTAATGAATAGCTTTTCTTGCTCACTCTGTTGTATGCGCCTGATCTAATACCTGTCCAAGGCTTTTGCCAAGGGATAACGCCTTGCTCTAACTGGTTGATGATCCTGTCTGTTACCATCTCATATACTGATTTTGCCATAGTGTGTGACCTCCTAAATAAAAAAAGTGCAAAGCCCTTAATAATTCAATAGGCTTTACACTTCTTAATTTAGTAGTTATTTGATTGTCATAAATCTAAATCAGTTGTTACAATACCGAATGATTCAAGCTTTGCCTTTAATATCTTTATTTGATAATCAAGTTCTTTTTCAGTATCGTCTGATTTTTTAATACGTTGTAGACTTGTATAATTATCAATTAGGTTATTAATCATTTCTTTATCACTTGGCATATATTCCACCTGCTTTCTATATTGCGGCTTATGTTGATTGCTACAACCTTATTATATAGGATTGTGGAAGAAGTGTAAAGCCTATTCGATTATCAAGGTACTTTGTGGTGTTATTGGGTTGTTTGATTTGATAAGATAATTGTACACTATAGTGTGCTTGATGGTTAATAATAAAAAAGTACACAAAAATATACTAAACAAATTAGAAATAGTATATAAAAGTGTACAAATAATGCTAGATATTATTGTATTGTTTACTAGGATATGATATATTAATGATACGGGAAATCATAGAGCCAGGCGGCTACCCTCTTTTTCGGATGGGCTAACCCTCCAGACGAAAGAAAGGAGAGAGTTGCTAATGTATATTACATACTCTGATCTAATTCAAGTAGGAATATTCATTTGCGCCCTTGTGAGTCTGCTGTATCAGATTTTCAAGGGAAAAAAATAGCCGCCACTACTGCAATAGTGACGGCTGATGTTGTAAAACGTTAAGCTAAACATTTTTAAGGGTAGCCGCTTCTATGGTTTCCCCTTCATATATCTAATATAGCATATGTATAAAATCATTTCAAGTTTTATCGTGAATATATTCTACAATATCGCCGGGCTGACAATTCAATATTTCACATAAATACATTATGGTATCAATTGCAACATTTGAATTATTGTTTAATCTATTAACAATTGTAGGAGAAATATTATATTTTTCTCTCAAATCTCTTTTTTTTATTTTTCTTTGTTCCATCAATTCAAATAATTTTTTGTAACTGATTGTTCCTGTATATTGTTTCTCTCGTTCTCCCATAAAAACACCTCCACGATAATATTGTACACTATTGTGTTCCACAAGTCAATGAGAAAATATGTACACCATTGTATACTTATCACAAGAAAGTAAGTATATTTTTGTGTACTATACCAATAGAAATTAAGTGTATTTAAGTGTACAATAATCTTACAAGGTCAAGCAAGACAGACCACAAAAATCAATCACCAACACCAACACCAACAGCAACTGGGCAAGCCGAAAGCACCCACAAACTTAAAGCAATATACTTGTGACGGTATCGAGACGTGAGAGGGATATTCAAGAAGATTCTTTAAGGGTTGCTGCTAAACTAAACAGGAGAGAGGGCAAGCATATGTGTATATCAAAATCAGAGTTAGAGAGCAAAGTACAGGAAATCGGGAAATTTCGGACAATGGAAGAGGAAGCCGCCGGAATCCAGAAAGCACTTGAAGCGGAAGTGATCGCCTACATGGTGGAGAACGGGATTGACACGGAGATCACCGATTCAGCAAAGATCACCTACAAAAGCCAGGCAAGGTCAACACTGGACAAGAAAAGGCTTGAGGAAGACTTAGGGAATCTTGGGGAGTACACAAAAACAACTTTTACAACGTGTTAAGGATTAAGTGATCCAGACAGCAGGGTGAACGGTTCCAGTGTGGGGTTCGATTCCCTCACACCCATTTCAATATATTGAACAATCAAAACATTCTACATAAATCCATATAGGAAGGAGCTAAAAAGATGGGAAATGCGGATATTGCATCATTACAGGAAAGCATACTGAAAGATTATTATTCCGACAATGCGAGGAAACTTCATAGGACGGTAGATAAGATATTCATTCTGTTTAGATGGGTTTTTCAGGCAGATAAATGGGGAATATAAGGATAGTAACAAGAATGGATACATTGTGAATAGGCGATATGCGATAAGATAAAGTGGAAACATGGGATGTCTGGAAATTTAAGGCAGCCCATAGCATTAGGAAGGTGGATATTATGGCGATTTTACTAACGAATGGAAAATTCTATATAGCACACAATAGGACTGGTGCAGTAATTAAAGTGGCAGACATAGAACATGCACAGGATTTTTATTCAGTAGAGAGGGCGATTAACCAAAGGAATAGAACGCCTGGAAAATCTGCAAGCGGCTTGTTATGTCTGTAATCAGTTCAAAAGCAACATTCTTCCGGATGATTTTATGGACAGGATCATAAAGATATTCCTATACCAGATGAAAAAGAATTGTGGTAAGGAAATGAAATTAAAAGTCATACATAAATTAATGGAAACATTGTAATATCAATAAGCACTGATGGAAATTTTCTGCTAGTTAGTGTATAATTTTAATTGGCAAAAGAAATAAAAAGGGAAGAAGAGAAAAT
>CAJUKV010000021.1 GCA_910587305.1 uncultured Lachnospiraceae bacterium
GTATAGCAGCTGGGAGCGTGGCACAAATGAGGTTACTAATAAAATGGTACGGCGAAAGGTTCCAAAGGGGACAAATTTTGACAGCATGACAGACGCAGAGGTAGAGGAAATGGAAAACTGGATAAACAACTATCCCCGCCGCATACATGGCTATCGTTCTGCCGGGGAACTCTTCGAGGAAGAGCTTAAGAAAATCGGGTGAAAAAAATTTAAAAAAGTGTCGCATTTAATATTGACATTTTCAAAGTAATATACTTATAGATTTTCGCCTTATAAAGCAATATACTAAAAAACGAAGTTGATTAACGGAAGTCAACTTTGCTAATTAGCAATTCCGGAAAAATTCCCCTTTTACACAAGCAAAAAACCCTGAAGTGATTCAGGGTTTTTTGTCTTTCACACATTACCAAAGAACGGTAGTGGATGAAAAGGCATCGGAATATCTAAACGCTGTCACCTGTTTTCGACAGGCAGGAAAGGGATTGGTGATGAAATCAAAGAATCATAAAATGACAAAAGCGCAAATCTATTTATAGATTGCGCCCTGTTTACTGCCTTAGCAGGGGCAGTAGGAATCGAACCCACATCGACGGTTTTGGAGACCGCTGTTCTACCTTTGAACTATGCCCCTATTTGAACTACTCTAAGACCACGAAAATTATTATAACCCACTATACGGCTGTCTGTCAATCACTTTTAAAACAAAAACTCTTCATAAGTATATTACTTTATATTAACAATATATTAGCAAATAAAGCCATATTCAGCAAATTTCGACAAATAATAACAGAATAATATATTTTTATTTAGGCGAACAGGGATATTTACCTTTTGTTTTGCGTAACTTTTCAACCCTCGTCTTCATCGTTACCGTTTTGCTGTAATTATTCAGCCTTCGTCTTCATCGTTACACGTTTTGCTTCACTTGTCTGCGACGAAGGGTGACAGTGATTAAATTTTATGTTAGAATAAAAAATAACAGATATTTTGTGGTGATAAATCTTACAGGTTGTGACAACATGGAGGTTAAACAAATTGGAGAATGAGAATATCTACAGACAGGAAAAGGTAGATGAATATCGTCTGAAAATGGGAAAGATATTTCGTTATATTCCCTGGCTGGAAGAAAAGTCGGGGACGAAGCTGGTACATAATTATGAAGGGGAAAAAAGACTGACCCACTCTATTCAAATTCCGGTTTATGACAGCACGCTCCTTTCTTTTGTGAAGGAAATGCAGGGAACCGGCTTGATGGACCGCAATTATGTTTATGTTTATTCGCGCTGCGGCATTAAAACCGTGAAGGATGAGCTTAAAATAATTGAACAGGCGGAGTTTGAAAATATAGGAGATATCTTCGGGGTTATGGCGAAATATGTTTTAGGCGGCCTGACGAAGGGGATCTTGTGGTCAACGGCTGTTGAAAACGGGGTTTTTCTAAATGGACTTAAGAAAATAAAAAAATTGCTGGATTTCTGGGACCGGTCCTGAAAAATGTGTTGTGTGTTTGACGGGAATTTTTTTCAAATAACTTTTTAACACATTTGCTTTTTGGTATTTACAATTTGTGGATATTAGCGGGAATGGGGATTTAGGATGAGCGAAAAATCGGTACGGAAGAAAAAATATATTGTAGAAACGGCGCGAAAGGTGTTTATGGAAAAAGGTTTTAAAACCGTTACCATGAAGGACATCGTGGAAGCATGTGAAATCAGCCGGGGAGGGCTTTATTTGTATTTTCAAAATACCGGCGATCTGTTTGAGGAGGTACTTAAGTTAGAGCAGGAGGAAGCGGATGATGTGTTTGAGGAAAGCATCCCGGAGGGGGCTTCGCCGTCCGATATTCTGGCTCTGTTTCTAAAGGAGCAGAAAAAGGAGCTTCTGAATATCAAGCCGTCTTTAAACATGGCCGTTTATGAGTATTTTTTTGGCTGTAATAAACCTTTAAAGGACAACCTCTTAAAGAAACAGTTTGATGAAGCGGTGTATGTGATTGAAAAACTGATTCAGGACGGAAATGAAAGCGGCGAGTTTTACTGCGAGGATCCAAGGGGAGCGGCAAGAAATATTATGTATGTGTTGGAGGGACTGAAAATTGCCTCCCAGACCAGAGGAATCCAGGAGGCCGCGGTGGATCGGGAAATCCTGTATGTGATGCAGGGGTTGATAGGAGAAGATTATTAAATTGAGAGAAATGGAGGACGATTAATTTCACCATGGGAAATGTAAAACGTATCTATGTAGAAAAGAAAGTGCCTTTTGCAGTGAAGGCAAAGGAACTGAAAGAGGAAATTGGCAGCTATTTGGGGATATCCGGCGTACGGGATGTGCGGGTGTTTATCCGCTATGACGTGGAGAATATTTCCGAGGAAATCTTTGAGCGCGCGGCTGACAGTGTGTTTTCGGAGCCTCCCGTAGACATTCTTTACAGGGAAACAATAGAGATTCCGGATGACGGGCAGGTATTTGGCGTAGAGTTTCTTCCGGGACAGTTTGACCAGCGTGCGGATTCGGCCGTTCAGTGTATCAAATTCCTGAAAGAGGACGAAGAGCCTGTTATAAAGACTGCGGTTACATATTTGATCACAGGCAATGTTTCCTCTGATGAAATGGAACGCATCAAAGCCTACTGCATTAATCCGGTGGATTCCAGGGAAACAGGCATGGATAAGCCTGAAACGCTTGTTACGGAGTATGAAGAACCGGAGGATGTTGCGGTGCTTGTCCATTTTCAGGATATGGAGGAGGATAAGCTCAGGGGGTTGTACGAGAGTCTGGAACTGGCAATGACCTTTAAGGATTTTGAGCATATTCAGAAGTATTTTAAAGGGGAGGAGCACAGAGACCCGACCATGACGGAAATCCGGGTTTTGGATACCTACTGGTCAGATCACTGCCGCCACACCACTTTTTCCACGGAGCTGAAAAACATTGAGTTTAAAGACGGATACTATAAAGTACCCCTTGAGACCACTTATCAAAGCTATTTGGATACCAGAAGCGAAATTTTTGCAGACAGGGACGACAAGTTTGTCTGTCTGATGGATTTGGCGCTGATGGCCATGCGCAAATTAAAAAAAGACGGAAAGCTGCAGGATATGGAAGAGTCTGACGAGATTAACGCCTGCTCCGTGATTGTTCCCGTGGAGATGGATTACGGGGACGGGGTGGAGACGGAGCAGTGGCTGGTCTTTTTCAAAAACGAAACCCACAATCATCCAACCGAGATAGAGCCCTTCGGCGGGGCGGCTACCTGCCTTGGGGGCGCTATAAGAGATCCCCTGTCGGGAAGGGGCTATGTGTACCAGGCCATGCGCGTTACCGGCGCGGCGGATCCCACGGTGCCGGTTTCGGAAACCTTAAAGGGCAAGCTGTCCCAGAAAAAGCTGGTAAGAGGCGCGGCCTCAGGCTATTCCTCTTACGGCAATCAGATTGGCCTTGCAACCGGATATGTGAAAGAGATTTACCACCCGGATTATGTGGCCAAGCGCATGGAGATCGGGGCGGTGATGGGCGCGGCTCCCAGAAAAAATGTCATCAGGGAAAACTCGGATCCGGACGATGTGATTATCCTGCTTGGAGGGAGGACAGGACGGGATGGCTGCGGCGGCGCCACCGGCTCTTCCAAAGTACATACGGAGCGTTCCATTGAAAAGTGCGGCGCGGAGGTGCAAAAGGGAAATGCGCCTACGGAGCGTAAGATACAGAGACTTTTCCGCAGAGGAGAAGTCAGCAGACTGATAAAGAAGTGCAACGATTTTGGGGCGGGAGGGGTTTCCGTTGCAATCGGAGAGTTAGCGGACGGCCTTACCGTTGATTTGGACAGGGTTCCAAAAAAATATGCGGGGCTGGACGGCACTGAGCTGGCAATTTCCGAATCCCAGGAGAGGATGGCGGTGGTGGTAAGCCCGAAGGATGTGGAGGCGTTCCTTGCTTTTGCGGCGGAGGAAAATCTGGAGGCCATTCCCGTTGCGGTAGTGACCAGGGAGCCCAGGCTAATACTGAAGTGGAGAGGAAAAGAGATTGTCAATATTTCCAGAGCTTTTCTTAATACCAATGGAGCTCATCAGGAAACCAATGTGATGGTGGATATTCCGGATCGCGAAAAGAATTATTTCAAACAGATTGCGGTTTCAGGGGTTCAGGAGCTGCTGGACGAGGGAGACATAAAGGGTGCATGGCTGAAAACCTTAAACGACTTAAATGTGTGTTCTCAAAAAGGTCTTGTGGAAATGTTTGATTCCTCCATTGGATCGGGCAGTGTGCTTATGCCTTACGGGGGAAAATACCAGCTCACGGAAACTCAGACAATGGTGGCAAAACTCCCTGTGCTAAAGGGAAAGACGGATACGGTTACCATGATGAGCTTTGGTTTTGACCCTTATCTTTCCTCCTGGAGCCCTTACCACGGCGCTGTCTATGCGGTGACGGAGTCCATGGCAAGAATTGTGGCCAGCGGCGGCGAATTTGATAAGATCCGTTTCACTTTCCAGGAGTATTTCAGGCGCATGAGCGGTGATCCGGAAAGATGGAGCCAGCCTTTTGCGGCACTGCTTGGGGCCTATGACGCCCAGATTGGATACGGGCTGCCTTCTATCGGGGGCAAGGACAGTATGTCGGGAACCTTTAACGACATCGATGTTCCGCCTACGCTGGTATCCTTTGCGGTGGATGTGGCGAAGGGGAAGGAAATTATCACGCCGGAGCTTAAAGCGGCGGGAGACGAGCTGATTCAGTTCTGGTTTGATAAGGATGAATATGATATACCTGTTTACGAGCATGTGATGGAGACTTACCGTTTCATTACGAATCTGATGAGAAAGGGCAGGGTGAAAGCTGCCTGCGCACTGGATGCCAGAGGTCTTTTGGCCGGGGTCTCCAAGATGGCTTTCGGGAATAAGCTTGGAGTTTCTTTCGCAGATGAATTAAAGACTGCGGATTTGTTTGAAAACTGTCTGGGCGATATTGTCCTTGAAATGGACGCCTTAGATGCGGCGGAGCTTCTGGACAACAAAGACGAAGGGACGGAAGATCTTAATTTCAGAAGGGTTGCAAAAATAAGGGAGGATGAGAGCTTTACCTTTGGGGATGTTACGGTTACCATGCAGGAGGCATTAGACGCATGGAAGGGCAGGCTTGAAAAAGTGTTCCCCACTAAGGCGGAAAAAGACGCTGATCAGATAGCCTCTCCAATTTTCAGGACAAATCAGGTTTATGTATGTAAAAATAAAGTGGCAAAGCCTGTTGTATTCATACCGGTGTTCCCGGGAACAAACTGTGAGTATGACAGCGCCCGGGCTTTTGAGCGGGCAGGGGCAGATGTGGTGACGAGAGTGTTTAAAAACCGGACGGCGGAAGATATCCGCGGGTCGGTGGAAGTTTTTGAAAAGGATATAAACGGGGCGCAGATAATTATGTTCCCGGGCGGATTTTCCGCAGGCGACGAGCCCGACGGCAGCGCCAAATTCTTTGCAACGGCGTTCCAAAATGAGCGGCTCAAAGAGGCCGTGATGAACCTGCTTCATCAAAGAGACGGATTGGCTCTGGGCATTTGCAACGGCTTCCAGGCGCTGATTAAGTTGGGATTGCTGCCCTGTGGGGAAATCATTGGGCAAACGGAGGAGTCCCCTACCCTTACCTTTAACACCATCAACCGCCATATCTCAAAGATGGTTTATACGAAAGTGGTTTCCAACAAATCTCCATGGCTTAGGGGAGCCGAGCCGGGAGAGGTTTACGTGATTCCCGCTTCCCACGGCGAGGGAAGATTTGTAGCATCAAAGGAGTGGATAGAGAAACTTTTTGAAAACGGGCAGGTGGCTACCCAGTACGCGGATGTGGACGGAAATGTGTCTATGGACGAGGAGTGGAATATCAATGGATCTTATGCCGCTATTGAAGGCATTACTTCCCCTGACGGCAGATGCTTTGGCAAGATGGGCCATGCGGAGCGCCGGGGCGAGGGCGTGGCCGTGAACATTTACGGCGAGCAGGATATGCATATTTTTGAGTCCGGCGTGGCATATTTTAAATAAGGAACGGAAATTATTTTTTAAAGGGCCTTAAGGTGAAAGTAAAATTTCATATTAAGGCCCTTTTATGCACAGGCCCGCATAAGGAAATTTGCTGCCAAGGCAGCATGCGGGCCGCGCAGCGAGTAGGGAGAAAATCTTCCCTACTTGATTGCACAGGACCGCATAAAAAAGTTTGCTGCCGGAGCAGCTGATGGTGAGGTTTATGCGCTGCGGCCGTGCTGTGGGAATGAATGGTGATGGATAAGCATATATTTCCATAGTGGGGTGCTTGCCGTGGTTAGGAATAGATGGAGACAAATTGTAAAAAAATGGGGTGTGGCCGGGCTGATTTTGGCTTGTGGTATATGCGGCCTTATCAGTTTTATAAAAAATGGGGAGACGGATGGTGACAAGCCTTGGGGTATAAGGGAGTCAGTTGCCGTCTTTTTCAATCACCAGATGGAACGCAGCTTTTTTCAAATCCCCAGGTATTGGGAGGAAAGTAAGGAAGAAAACGACTCCCTTTTCAAAGCAGAACAGCTTATGGCGAGACAGTTCCTTTTGTATGGTTATCTATATTTTGAAAGGGAGCCTTTAAAGGAGCGGGAGGATTCCCTGATAGCGGAGCAAATCAGTTACCAGGAGGGGACAGACGAGGATGTTAAGAATATAGAGGAAGAACACCTGGATTATGGCGATGATGCGCTGCATATTGAAAACATCATGTTAGAGGAAATGGAGAGAGAAAACAGTATACATAAAGAAGAAGATAGTGTCGAGGAGACGGAACCGGAAACAGAGGAGCCGGCGTATGAGGAAGTACAGGAATTTGAGACGGCCGCTTACCCGGCGTATACCTATGACTGGTCGGAAAAATGGGATTATGAGTCGATTGTCTCCAATTTTTATGCGGTGGACAATTCCACGAAGTTAAAGGAGGAATATGCAGATTTAAACAAGCTGCTTTATCAGGATTTGTCCGTCAATAAAGAAGCGGATGGTCCCCAGATTCTGATCTATCATACGCATTCCAGGGAGGGCTTTATTGATTCCGTGCCGGGGGACGCTTCCACAACTATTATAGGGGCGGGAGATAAGCTGGCAAGCCTTTTGCAGGACAAATATGGCTTTCAGGTGCTGCATCATAGGGAGGAATATGATGCGGAAAGAGACGATGCCTATAACAAGTCTTTACCCGCCATAACGCAGATTTTGGAGGAAAATCCTACCATCGAGGTGGTAATTGACCTGCACAGGGATGCAGTGGCAGGGGACAGGAAGCTGGTAATGGATTTACAGGGACGGCCTACCGCCCGGTTCATGTTTTTTAACGGACTTAGTTACGGCCGCAAAAGCGGCGATATAGCTTATCTGGAAAATCCTTATATACAGGATAATCTTGCATTTTCTTTTCAGGCACAGGTGGCGGCAAATGAATATTATCCGGGAATTGCAAGGAAGGTATATCTGAAGGCTTACCGGTTTAATATGCATTTAAAGCCGAAAAGTATGTTGATTGAGCTGGGCGCACAGAATAATACGGTGGAGGAAATTATGAATGCCTGCGACCCTTTAGCGCATATCCTTGCCATTGTCTTAGATGGCGGGATGTGATATGATAATGTGAAAAAGAGATGAAGACTTTCTGAGGCGTCAAAGGACGCCGCCTAAGAAAATCTAAATCATTTCTCAGGAAATCGCCTTAAGGCGATTCTTCTGAAATGGTTTATGTATCGTTCATGCCGCAGAGCGGCATGTCGGAAGTTTGAAAGAGAAGGCTTTAAGGAGGTACTTATGAGTATAGATCAAAGTAAAATCAGAAATTTTTGTATTGTGGCACATATAGATCATGGCAAGTCCACCCTGGCGGACCGTATTATAGAAAGAACAGGACTATTGACCAGCCGTGAGATGCAGGATCAGGTTCTTGACAATATGGACTTGGAGCGGGAGAGGGGAATCACTATAAAAGCCCAGGCCGTTCGCACCATTTACAGGGCCAAAGACGGGGAGGAATATATTTTCAACCTGATTGACACGCCGGGCCACGTGGATTTTAATTATGAGGTCAGCAGAAGTTTGGCCGCCTGCGACGGCGCGGTTTTGGTGGTGGACGCCGCTCAGGGGATTGAGGCCCAGACCCTTGCCAACGTTTATCTGGCCCTTGACCATAATCTGGAAGTTTTTCCTGTCATCAATAAGATTGACTTACCCAGTGCGGAACCTGACAGGGTAAAAAATGAAATTGAGGATGTGATTGGGATTGAGGCAATGGACGCGCCGCTTATTTCGGCGAAAAACGGGATAGGCATTGACGATGTGTTAGAAGCCATTATAGAAAAGATTCCGGCCCCCACAGGCGACCCGGACAGTCCGCTGAAAGCCCTCATTTTTGATTCCCTTTATGATTCCTACAAGGGAGTGATTGTCTTTTGCCGCGTGATGGAGGGCAGAGTTTCTAAGGGGACAAGCATCCAAATGATGGCCACCGGCGCAAAGTGCGAGGTGGTGGAAGTGGGATACTTTGGCGCAGGACAGTTTATCCCCTGCGACGAGCTTTCGGCGGGCATGGTGGGCTACATCACGGCTTCCATCAAGAATGTGAAGGATACGGCGGTGGGGGATACCATCACAGACGCGAAAAATCCCTGCGAGGAGCCCCTTCCCGGTTATAAAAAAGTCAATTCCATGGTGTACTGCGGTATTTATCCGGCGGACGGCGCCAAGTACCCGGATTTGCGGGACGCCCTTGAGAAATTGCAGTTAAACGACGCCTCCCTGCGCTATGAGCCGGAAACATCCATTGCCCTTGGATTTGGGTTCAGATGTGGGTTTTTAGGTCTTTTGCATTTGGAAATTATTCAGGAGCGGTTAGAGAGAGAGTACAATCTGGATCTGGTGACCACTGCCCCGGGGGTTGTCTATAAGGTGCGCAAAACGGACGGAGAGGTGATAGAGCTCACCAATCCTTCCAATCTGCCGGACCCTTCCGTCATAGAGTATATGGAGGAGCCCGTGGTTTCGGCGGAAATCATGGTGACGACGGAATTTATCGGTCCTATTATGGAGCTTTGCCAGGAACGCCGCGGAAGGTATCTTGGAATGGAATATATGGAAGCAGCCAGAGCGCTTTTAAAATACGAGCTGCCTTTAAATGAGATTATCTATGATTTCTTTGACGCGTTAAAATCCCGTTCACGTGGGTATGCGTCCTTTGACTATGAGTTAAAGGGCTATGAGCAGTCGGAGCTTGTAAAGCTGGATATTTTGATTAACAGAGAAGAAGTGGACGCCTTATCCTTTATTGTCCATAAGGACAGCGCCTATGAGAGGGGCAGAAGGATGTGCGAAAAGCTCAAGGAGGAAATACCGAGGCATCTGTTTGAGATTCCTATTCAGGCGGCTATCGGGGGCAAAATTATTGCAAGAGAGACGGTTAAGGCAGTGCGCAAGGACGTGCTTGCCAAGTGTTATGGCGGCGACATTACCCGCAAAAAGAAACTGCTTGAGAAGCAGAAGGAGGGAAAAAAGCGTATGCGCCAGATTGGCAGCGTAGAAATTCCCCAGAAAGCATTTATGAGCGTTTTAAAGCTGGATGATAAATAATTGGCTGAAACCGTATACGGGGGTATAGGAATGGAAACAGGGGAGCAAAAGTCATTAGGGATATATCTTCATATCCCTTTTTGCGTGCGCAAGTGTTTTTACTGCGATTTTTTATCAGCTCCTGGCGGGGTGCAGGAAAGGGCAAATTATGTAAAGGCGCTGTGCAGGGAAATAAGCGGGGAGAGCAAAAGGTATAAGGGCTATACGGTAAATACCATTTTTATAGGCGGTGGGACTCCCTCTTTACTGGAAGGAGAAAGCATCGGCAGAATTTTAGATAAGGTTTATGAGAATTATAAGGTGAGCAATTCCTGTGAGATTTCCATGGAGGTCAATCCGGGCACGGCGACACGGGAAAAGCTTATGCACTTTAAGACAGGCGGCGGAAACAGGCTTAGTATAGGGCTGCAGTCAGCGTCGGACGGCGAACTTAAGGCGCTGGGCAGGATTCATACCTATGAGGATTTTCTGGCAACCTATGAGATGGCCCTGAAAGAAGGGTTTTTTAATATAAATGTAGATTTAATGACAGGCGTTCCCGGACAGAATAAAGAGAGCCTTATGGATACACTGCAAAAAATAACGCAATTGCCGCAGATGCCCACCCATATTTCCGCTTACGCTCTGATAATTGAGGAAGGAACCCCTTTTTATGAAAAAACGCCGGTTCTTCCGGAGGAGGATCTGGAAAGAGAACTATGTAAAATAACACATGATTTTTTAATAAAAAAAGGATATCTGCAATATGAAATTTCCAACTATGCTCTGCCCGGATATATGTGTAAACATAACACCGTTTACTGGCGCAGGGGAAACTATGTGGGATTTGGAATAGGAGCCGCCTCCATGATAGAAAATGTGCGTTTCCATAATACCAGGGATAGAGAAAAATATGTGGATTACTTTATAAATAACAAATGCAATTACAATAAAGAACGGAACGCGGGAAAGAATGCTTCGGATGACTCTGAAACCGAAAATAAAAATACATGCGATTTTAAAAAGAATTTACAGGACAGTTTCCGGAATGACTGGATAAAGGAAGACATCCAGGCGCTCTCCGTAAAAGAGCAGATGGAGGAATTTATGTTTTTGGGCCTTCGTATGAACCGTGGGGTCTGCAAAGATGCGTTTCTGCGCACCTTTGGAAAGACCATTGACGAGATTTATCCGGGTATTGTGGAGGAACTTTGCCAAAAAGGCCTGCTTACATTGAAAAAAGAACCGCCAAAGGGGGAGGAATGGATTGCCCTTACTCCCTTTGGCATGGACGTCAGCAACAGAGTGATGGCGGAATTTTTATTTCCATAAGAAATGGGCCATAAATGTGAAGGGAACCGAAGGTTTTGTATCCAACTTAACGACTGCTGTGAGGATCAAAGACAGTAAAGGAAGGATATTTCAATAAATCCTGTGTTGGAAAGGCACTAGAGGCTCTTTCAAGTCATAGAATAATAAAAATGACTTTGGGGGCGCCCTTTGAAGACCTTTCAAAAACCATTATCAGCAGCGGAGGAAGCCCATTATATACAGGTGTTACAGAAGGGGAACAGTGATGAGGCCGCTGCGGCAAAGGAAATACTAATTGAGAGGAACCTGCGCCTGGTGGCCCACATTGCCAAAAAATATCAAAATGTTGATGAAGATATGGAGGACTTGATATCCATAGGAACCATTGGTCTTATCAAAGCCATATCCTCTTTTGACGCGGGGAAAGGAAAACTCAGTACATATGCATCCAGATGTATTGACAATGAACTGCTTATGCTCCTTCGCTCTAAGAAAAAGAGCAGGGGCGAGGTATCCTTGTTTGAACCCATAGGAACAGACAAGGAAGGGAACGAAATAAATCTATTGGACATCATAGAGCACGAGCAGGACGATATAACGGAGCAGATGGCGCTGTATGAAAATACCAGAAAACTGGTGAAACTATTAGGAGAGGCGCTGACTGACAGGGAGAGGCAGATTATTTGTTTAAGATACGGCCTGGTGACAGGAAAAGAGGTGACCCAGCGGGAGATAGGGGAGCTTTTGAATATTTCTAGAAGCTATGTAAGCCGGATCGAGAAGAAGGCGTTAGGGAAGCTGCGGGAGAAGTTTGAGGAGGGGTGATCCCCCGGGAAAGATAGGGAATATTCTAAGATGAGACAGAGTCAGTCCGACCGGAAGCGATCGAACTGATTCTGTCTTACTTATGTCTGGTAGGCTGTATCGTTATTTCGGAAATTTCACGCAATTTTCTTGTAGGTTATATGAGAAGCATGTATAATAATATTATTATTATGGAAGAAAGGGAAGATTTTCTTTTGTTGAATACTTTTGCAAAAAGCGACTTAATTACATTAAAAAATGAGAAAGCGGTTCCAAAAGCAAGAGGGATAGGTGCCACGGTTTTGCCAGGAATGAGGAGTATGATGACAAAGAAACATATAAAAAATAAGAATGGGTAAAGAGGCATTAAAGCAGATTTTTAATGAGGGTCTTTTGAGTAGGGAGGATATATTACCATGGCGAGAACCGTAGGAATAGGGATTCAGAGTTTTGAGAAGCTGATAATGGAAAACAGCTTTTATATTGATAAAACAGATTTTATCAGGCAGTGGTGGGAAAACAGAGACGATGTGACTCTGATTACCCGCCCCCGTAGATTCGGGAAGACTCTGAACATGAACATGTTGGAGAGATTCTTATCTGTACAATATGTAGGGCAGGGAGAGGTGTTTGAGGGTTTATCTATATGGAAGAATGAGAAATACCGTAAACTGCAAGGAAGTATGCCCGTAATCTACTTAAGCTTTGCGGACGTAAAGGCCAGTACCTTTGCCTCGGCAAGGGAAAAGATTTGTATGCTTATCGAGGAAGTATACCGCAGGCATGATTTCCTGCTGACAGGAGGGAGCCTAAAGGAAGGAGAAGCAGAACGTTTCCGCAAGGTTTTGGTAGAAATGACAGACTCTGAAGCTGCGTACTCTCTCAAAAATCTGTCAGGTTATTTATCAGGTTATTATGGGAAAAAAGTTATTATTTTGCTGGACGAATACGACACGCCGCTCCAAGAGGCCTGGGTGTATGGCTATTGGTATGAAATGGTGGAATTCATGAGAGGCCTGTTCAATTCTACATTCAAGACGAATCCCTATCTGGAGAGAGCGGTTATGACAGGAATCACCAGGGTAAGCAGGGAATCGATTTTCTCCGACTTGAATCATCTGACAGTTGTGACATCCACATCCGAGATGTATGCGGATTGCTTTGGATTTACGGAGGAAGAGGTGTTTTCTGCACTGGATGAGTATGGGATGCAGGATAGGCGTACGGATGTCAAAAGATGGTATGACGGTTTTACGTTTGGAAAATGCAGGGATATATACAACCCCTGGTCCATCATCAATTATCTGAAAATAGGACGGCTTTCCACCTACTGGGCCAACACCAGCAGCAATGGACTGGTGGATAAGCTGATTCGAGAAGGAAGTGCGGAGATAAAAATCTCCATGGAAAATCTGCTGAAAGGCAAGCATCTGTATAAGGAAATTGACGAGCAGATTATTTTTAATCAATTGGATGTAGATGAAAACGCGATTTGGAGCCTGTTTCTGGCCAGTGGGTACTTGAAAGCGGAGAGTTACATGTTAAATGAGGAGACAGGAGGAGATTTGTATGAACTTGCTCTGACAAATAAAGAAGTACAGGTCATGTTTCAAAAGATGATTAGAAAATGGTTCTCCAGTACAGGGACGGTCTACAATGGGTTTATCAAGGCGTTGTTACAGGATGATGTAAGATCCATGAACGCCTACATGAACCGTGTAGCCCTGGCCACGATCAGCTATTTCGACAGCGGGAGAAATCCCTCCATGGAGACGCAACCGGAGAGATTCTACCACGGCTTTGTGTTGGGGCTGGCTGTAGAACTGGCAGACCGCTACATTATTACCTCCAATCGGGAAAGCGGTTTCGGAAGGTATGATGTAGTGATGGAGCCGAAGAACGGAACAGGCAATGCGGTAATAAATAATTGCGATAGGAATGCAATTATTTTGGAATTCAAGGTCAGGGATTCGAGCGAGGAGAAATCTTTGGAGGACACTGCTGATGCTGCGCTGAAACAGATTGAGGAACTGCAATACCAGGCAGATTTGGAGAACCGGGGAATCCCGGGCGACCGCATCCGGAAATATGGCTTTGCCTTTGAAGGGAAAGAAGTTTTAATAAAAAGTTGATAATTTTTTAGCCCTAACTTGACAGGAGAGTATGTAAGCCGGATCGAGAAGAAGGCGTTAGGGAAGCTGCGGGAGAAGTTTGAGGAGGGGTGATCCCCCGGGAAAGATAGGGAATATTCTAAGATGAGACAGAGTCAGTCCGACCGGAAGCGATCGAACTGATTCTGTCTTACTTATGTCTGGCAGGCTGTATCGTTATTTCGGAAATTTCACGCAATTTTCTTGTGGGTTATATGAAGAGCATGTATAATTAAGACTATGAATGAGGAGCTTTTGAGTATGGAGGATATATTGCCGTGGCGAGGACTGTAGGAATAGGGATTCAAAGCTTTGAGAAGCTGATAGTGGGAAACAGCTTTTATATTGATAAAACAGATTTTATCAGGCAGTGGTGGGAAAACAGAGATGATGTGACGTTGATTGCCCGTCCCCGAAGATTCGGTAAGACTCTGAACATGAACATGTTAGAGAGATTTCTCTCGATAGAATATACAGGTCAGGGAGAGATTTTTAAGGGGCTATCCATATGGAAAGATGAGAAGTACCGTACCCTTCAGGGAACCTGGCCGGTCATATCCTTAAGCTTTGCGGATGTAAAGGCCAATACCTTTGACATGGCAAGGGAAAAGATTTGTATGCTTATCAAAGAAGTGTACCGGAAGTATGATTTTTTGCTGGCAGAAGGGAGCCTGAAGGAAGGGGAAGCAGAGATTTTCCGTAGGACTTTGGCTGAAATGACGGATTCCGAAGCGGCGTATTCCTTAAAAAACCTGTCCGGTTATCTGGCATTTTACTATGGGAAAAAAGTGATTATCCTGCTGGATGAATATGATACGCCTCTCCAGGAGGCCTGGGTGTACGGCTATTGGAAAGAGATGGTAGAATTTATCCGAGGCATGTTCAATTCCACATTCAAGACAAATCCATATCTGGAGCGGGCGCTCATGACGGGAATCACAAGGGTAAGCAAGGAGTCGATTTTCTCTGATTTAAATAATCTGGAAGTAGTGACCACTACATCTGAGAAATATGAAGACAGCTTTGGTTTTACAGAGAAAGAGGTATGGGAGGCACTGCGGGAATGCGGCCTGTATGAAAACCGGCTGGTTGTAAAAGACTGGTATGACGGCTTCACATTCGGAAAAAGGAAAGATATTTATAATCCCTGGTCAATTATCAATTATCTGGATAAAAAAAAGCTTTCCACCTACTGGGCCAACACTAGCAGCAACGGTCTGGTGGATAAGCTGATACGGGAGGGAAGCGCAGATATAAAAATATCCATGGAGAACCTGCTTAAAGGAGAGCATCTGTATAAGGAAGTCGATGAACAGATTATTTTCGACCAGTTGGACGCAGATGAGAACGCCATCTGGGGCCTGTTCCTGGCAAGCGGTTACCTGAAAGCGGAGAGCTACGAACTCAATGAGGACACGGGGGCGGATTTGTACGAGCTGGCGCTGACGAACAAGGAAGTACAGATTATGTTCCAAAAGATGATCCGGAAATGGTTTACTCGTTCCGGGACAGTCTACAATGGGTTTATCAAGGCATTGTTACAAGATGATGTAAAGTCCATGAACGCCTACATGAACCGCGTGGCCCTGGCCACATTCAGCTACTTCGACAGCGGAAGAAACCCTTCCATGGAGACGCAGCCGGAGAGATTCTACCATGGCTTTGTGCTGGGGTTGTCCGTGGAATTGGCAGACCGCTATATCATAACTTCCAACAGGGAGAGCGGCTTTGGAAGGTATGATGCGATAATGGAGCCCAAAAACGGAACGGACAATGCCATAATCATAGAATTTAAAGTCAAGGATTCCGGCGAAGAAAAATCGCTGGCGGATACTGCGGATGCCGCACTGAAACAGATTGAGGAACAGCGATATGAGGCGGATTTGGAGAGCAGGGGATTCTCCGGAGACCGCATCCGGAAATATGGCTTTGCTTTTGAAGGAAAAGAAGTTTTGATAAAAAGTTGAAGAATTTTTGGCCCTAACTTAAAAAAGTATGTTTCAAGATTGGAAAAGAAAGCCATGGGGAAGTTGCGGGAGAAGTTTGAGGAGGGGTGAGAAGTGAGGAGTAAAAGGAGGCGGTCTTAAATGACAGACCTCTTTTTGCTCCTGTTTTTTGGGAAAGCAGGGGCATTTCATCAAAGGGAATTGGAAAATATGGATTTGCCTTTGAGGAAAGAAGTTCTTAGAAAAAATTTTATAAAAATTTAATTGATATTCGTATCTGTTTTCGATAAAGTAAAAATATCTAAATTGCTTATTAGCATAAATATAATAAGCCGGTTTTCAAAGGGTGACAGCGGTTGCCCTGTTTATTCCCGTAAGAAACGAGCCGGGCGGACATGCTGACATGTTCATTTGGCGAGTGTCGCGGGGTCTAAATTTCTTTTTTACAAACTCTTAATTTTTTCCTGTAAACATAGTTCTTTAAAAATGCGAGAAATGTAAGGTATAAGGAGGTTTTGTTGTTCAGTACGGTTTTGTCGGGTACGGTTTATGGTATTGAAGGTAATTTGATTCAGGTGGAGGTGGACTTATCGTCGGGGCTGCCGTGCTTTGTTATGGTAGGGAGTCTTAGCGGCGAAGTAAAGGAGTCGGGGGAGAGAGTGAGGGTTGCTCTTAAAAATATGGGAATCCATTTGCCTCCTATGCATGTTGCGGTGAATCTTTCACCGGCTGATTTAAGGAAGGAAGGCACAGGATTTGACTTGCCCATTGCAATTGGCGTGCTGACAGCCATGGAAAAAATTCCGCTGAGGTCGGCAGAGGGTATGCTTGTATTGGGGGAGCTGGGGCTAAACGGAGAGATCAGGCCGGTTAAGGGGGTGCTGCCTATCGCGACAGGAGCCTTTAAGGGAGGCGTCCGAAAATGCATTGTCCCTAAGGAAAACGCAAAGGAAGCTTCGATAGCAGGCTTAAGAGCGGCCGGGGTTTTGCATTTAAAGCAGGTAATAGACTATTTAAAACTGCCGGAAAAAGAGCGGGATGCGGAGCTGCCGCCAAAGATGGCGGATCTTAATTGGCCTTTTAAGGAGCCTTCCCAAAAAAGTTTTTATAAAGTGGATTTCTCGGAGATTGTAGGACAGGAGGGCGTAAAGAGAGCGGCGCTGATTGCTGCGGCAGGATTCCACCATTTGCTGATTAAAGGCCCTCCGGGCGGTGGGAAAACCATGATTGCAAAACGGATTCCTACGATTTTACCGGACCTTTCTTTGGAGGAAAACCTGGAGGTTTCCTCTATCTACAGCATTGCCGGAAAGCTTCCGAAAGGAAGCTGCCTTTTAAAAGAAAGACCCTTTTTAAGCCCTCATCACACCATTACTCCCCAGGCCCTTTCAGGGGGCGGGAAGATACCAAGGCCGGGAATTATCAGCCTGGCACATAGAGGAGTGCTTTTTTTGGATGAACTGCCGGAGTTTAAAAGGCAGACCATTGATTTACTGCGTCAGCCCTTAGAGGAAAGAGTCATACAGATTGACCGCAGCGGAGGTTCTTTTACCTTCCCTGCAGATATGATGCTGGTGGGGGCCATGAACCCTTGTCCTTGCGGTTATTACCCGGATAGGGGGAGGTGCCGGTGTACTCCTTTTGAGATTCACAATTACTTAAGTCACATATCAGGCCCGATTTTGGACCGGATTGATCTTTGCGTGGACGCGCCCCGGGTTGAAATAGGGCAGCTTCGGGAAGGGCAAAAAGGAGAGAGCAGCAAGAGTATGAGAAAAAAGGTTATCATAGCCAGAAACCGGCAGCAAGAGCGGTATCAGGGGACGCCTATTCGGTTTAATTCCGAGCTCACGGCAGGAGAAATGGAACAGTACTGCGGCCTTGGGGAGAAAGAAAAGGAGATATTAGAAAAGCTGTTTGCCTCCTTTCATTTAAGTGTCAGAGCTTACCATAAACTTTTGAGGGTTGCCAGGACCATAGCCGATTTGGAGGAAAGTAAGCAGGTTTTAGCCAAACACTTGCAGGAGGCGGCCTGTTACCAGATAAGGGATTTCATTTGAGGGCCGCTTAAAATACGGCATTCTTCACACAGACTTATGCCACCAAAAAGCGGCGATGGGAGATAGAAACAGGGAGGAGAAAAATGGCGGAAAGTAAAGCGTATCAATATTGGATGCACAACCTGCCCGGAATTGGTGACAGGACAATCGAAAAGCTGCTAAAGGCTTATGGAAGCGCCGGAGAAGTTTATTTTGCCGGAGAAGAATCATTAAAAAAAGTGATTCGTGAGGATAAAGCCAGGAAGATAAAGGATTTTTCCGGGAATTGGGCTTTGGAAGAAAGATATGAAGAGCTTTTACGGAGAAAAATAACATTTTATTCTCTGGAAGACGCCGCATATCCCGAAAGGCTAAGACGTTTATCACATCCACCATATGCCCTTTACTGTTTGGGAAGTCTGCCAAAGGAGGGCGGTCCTGGCGTGGCGGTAATTGGAGCCAGAGAGTGTTCGGAGTATGGCAGATACATGGCCCAGGCCTTTGCAGGGGAAATGGCGGGGGCCGGGATATCCATAGTAAGCGGGATGGCCCGGGGAATTGACGGAATAGGCCAGAGAGCGGCACTGGAAAGCGGAGGAAAGACCTATGCGGTTTTAGGGAGCGGCGTGGATGTTATTTATCCATTGTCCAATCGAAGGCTGTACCATGAAATCATAGACAGGGGAGGAGGCATTTTGTCTGTTTTTCCTCCGGGAACCGAGCCCAAAAAGCAAAATTTTCCTGAAAGAAACCGGATTGTGGCAGGACTGTCGGACGCGCTTTTGGTGGTGGAAGCCAGAATAAAGAGCGGTACATGGATCACAGTGGATATGGCGTTAGAGCAGGGAAAAAATGTATATGCGGTGCCCGGACGGCTTACGGACCGGTTAAGCGACGGCTGCAACCTTCTCATCCGGCAAGGGGCGGGCATTGCATTATCGCCCAAGGATATTATGGCTGAGCTTACCGTGCTTGCCAACAGAAAAGGAGAAGAAGGAAAAAAGAACAAAAATAAGGAAGAGAAAGGAGAAGCTTCATATTATAATAGTCTACGGTCCTTTTTAGATTTTTACCCCGCGTCCGTAGATGAAATATGGGAAAAAATGAGAAAGGCTGGAAAGGACATAGAAATAACGGATCTATTACATAAGCTTGTGGAGCTTTGTATGGAAGGAGAGGCAAAGCAGGTGGGAAGCACCTATTTTGTAAAACAGGGAAAAAATGATGCCTTATAACTATTGAGCCAGAGCGTGTTTGAAAATTCGTTCCGGACCGTGAACAGCAATGATCATGATACAATGTTTTTGCACGATTTCATTAACTGCCTTTCGTTTATCTCTGGAATATGGTACAATCGGGCTATCAAAATAGGAGGAGAAATCCTCCAAAAAGAAGGAGGATATGTAAATGAACGTATTTTTTTACGAAGTTATTAGCATTGATGGAGATTATGCAAAGTTAAAAAGGACAGATGTGGAAAGTGATGATTTAAAGCTTGTGGCAAGAGCGCTTCTCCCACCGGAAACAACAGAGGGGACCAGACTTAAGTATGAGTGGATGCAGTATGAGATTATTTCGGAATAAATTATAAGGAATTATACATTGTATACACATGGAAGATGTGTTGTATTCTGTTACGCCGCATATAATGCATATGAAAGCGCAAAGAATTTTTTACTTGCAACCGAGGAATAATTGGTGTATAGTTGTGCACGGCGACTCTCATAAGCAATAAATCGGACGGATGTGAAAGGCCGGCGGCTTATTTTTTAAGCATTCCGATCTCTTTACACATCAAAAAAACACCGTATTTTGCGATGAGACAGTTGACGGAAAATATTTGGAACTTAAAAAAGGGGAAACATTATGGCGAAATATCTGGTAATTGTGGAATCACCGGCCAAGGTGAAAACGATCCGGAAATTTTTGGGGCCTAATTATGAGGTGGCTGCCAGCAACGGACATGTCCGCGATCTGCCGAAAAGTCAATTGGGGTTTGACGCCGAGCATGATTTTGAACCAAAATACATTACCATAAGGGGAAAAGGTGATGTACTTGCAAACCTGAGAAAAGAAGTGAAAAAAGCCCAGAAGATTTATCTTGCAACCGACCCTGACCGTGAGGGTGAGGCGATCTCCTGGCATCTTTCGAAAGCGCTTAAGCTGGAAGATAAAAAGACGTGCCGCATTACCTTTAATGAGATTACCAAAAATGCGGTGAAGGAATCTTTGAAAAATCCGAGAGATCTTGATATGGATCTTGTGAACGCCCAGCAGGCAAGGCGCATCCTTGACCGTATGGTGGGATATCGTATCTCGCCCCTTCTTTGGACAAAGGTAAAACGCGGTTTAAGCGCAGGACGCGTGCAATCTGTCGCCATGCGCATTATCTGTGACAGGGAAGAGGAAATCAACAATTTTATTCCGGAGGAATACTGGACGTTGGATGCATCCCTTTCCATGCAGGGAAGCAAAAAGCCCCTGGTTGCAAAATATTATGGAAAAAAGAACAAGAAGGAGTTCCTTTCCTCCGGGGAGGAAGTGGAAAAGGTGATAGCGGAAATAGGCGAAAGCCCGTTTAGCGTCAGCGAAGTGAAAAAGGGCGAGCGGGTAAGGAAGGCCCCCCTTCCTTTTATCACCTCCACGTTACAGCAGGAGGCCAGCAAGGTTTTGAATTTTACCACCCAAAAGACCATGAGACTGGCTCAGCAGCTTTATGAGGGCGTGGAAATTGAAGGCAGTGGAACAGTGGGAATTATCACCTATCTGCGTACGGATTCCACAAGGATTTCCGAGGAGGCTATGACATCAGCCGAAAGCTATATCAGGGAAAATTATGGGGCGGAGTATGCCAGGGAGAAGGAGACCGTAGCAAAAAGCAATAAAAAGATACAGGATGCCCATGAGGCAATTCGTCCTACGGATATTACCCGAACCCCTTTAGAGCTAAAGGAATCCTTAAGCAGAGACCAATTCCGGCTATATCAGCTGATCTGGAAACGGTTTGTGGCCAGCAGAATGCAGTCTGCAAAGTATGAGACTACTTCTGTTAAAATAGACGCGGGAGAACACCGCTTTACGGTGGCTGCGTCCAGAGTGATATTTGATGGATTTACCAGCGTTTACGTCCAGGAGGAGGATAAGGAGGAGGGCGGCAATACCCTGACCCAAAAGCTGGATACCTCCACCATCCTTAACCTCATTGCATTTGATAAAAAACAGCATTTTACGCAGCCTGCGCCTCACTATACGGAGGCCTCTTTGGTGCGGGAACTGGAGGATTTGGGCATTGGGCGTCCCAGCACCTATGCGCCCACAATCACTACAATCCTGGCAAGGCGCTATGTGGTAAAGGAAAATAAAAATTTATACGTGACGGAGCTTGGGGAAGTGGTCAATCATATGATGAAGGAAGCTTTTCCAAGTATTGTGGATGTGAATTTTACCGCAAATATGGAGGCCCTTTTGGATGGGGTCGAGGAAGGAAACGTTAACTGGAAAACGGTGGTGTCCAATTTTTATCCCGATTTGGAAGAAGCGGTTTCGGTTGCTCAGAGGGAACTTGAAAAAGTAAAACTGCAGGATGAGGTTTCGGAGGAAGTCTGCGAGGTCTGTGGCAGGCAGATGGTTATCAAGTATGGCGCATACGGAAGATTCTTAGCGTGTCCCGGTTTTCCGGAATGTCGTTTTACCAAAGCTTACTATGAAAAGACCGGGGTGCCATGTCCTAAGTGCGGAGGGGACATTGTTCTGAAAAAAACGAAAAAAGGAAGAAAATATTACGGCTGCATCAATAACCCGGAATGTGACTTTATGGTCTGGCAGGAGCCCTCAAAGGAAAAATGTCCTGTGTGCGGATCCATGATGCTTTACAAAGGCAGTAAGCTTGTATGTATGGATATGGCTTGCGGACATGTAATGCCAAATCCGGAAAATGGCAAATAAGTCAGAATATTCCGTTGAATTTTTTTAATTATATAAAATTTTCAGATTGGTCGTTGAAATTGCCTAAATTATATGGTAGTATAGCCTTAACGAGCTTTGAAAAAAGATTACAGAGCGGAGGTATGGCATGGGCAGCGTACAATTATTGGATAAAACCAGGAAGATTGGTAAACTTCTTCACAACAATAATTCCAGCAAGGTCGTTTTTAATGATATTTGTTCGGTATTGTGTGAAATACTATCCTCCAACGTATTGGTGATCAGCAGGAAAGGAAAAGTGCTTGGAGTAGGAGACGCCTACGGAGTTGATTCTATCACGGAGCTTATCGTAGAGCAGGTGGGAGGCTTTATTGATTCCATGCTGAATGAAAGACTGCTTGCGGTGCTCTCTACCAAAGAAAACGTTAATCTGGAAACCCTTGGCTTTGAGGCGGAGGATGTGAAGCGGTTCAGGGCGATTATTACTCCCATTGAAATTGCCGGAGAGAGGCTTGGGACACTGTTTATTTATAAGTGTGCCGATCAGTATGAGATTGACGACATTATTCTTTGTGAGTATGGAACTACGGTAGTGGGCCTTGAAATGCTCCGGGCGGTAAACGAGGAAAACGCGGAGGAAAGCCGGAAGCTTACGGTAATCAAATCAGCAATTAATACTTTGTCTTATTCCGAGATGGAGGCGGTAGTCCACATATTTGAGGAACTAAACGGCATGGAAGGAATTTTGGTGGCGAGTAAAATTGCAGACAGGGTAGGCATCACCCGTTCCGTTATCGTAAACGCGCTTCGGAAATTTGAAAGTGCAGGCGTTATTGAGTCAAGATCTTCAGGGATGAAGGGGACTTATATTAAAGTTTTAAACGACATGGTATTCGACGAAGTGGAAAAGCTTCGGAAGGAAAACATGAAATGAACTGAATAAGGATATAATGGATTATGGACAAGATAAAAGGATTTATGGGCAGATTTGTTGGCATAAATCCTTTTTTAACATAACAGGGCGGTTAAAAGCGGGCAGGCCGCTGCTACAATAAGCGGATCTGTGAAGCGGCCGGCGTTTATCCGACATAGGGATGGACGGAAAGGCCTAACGCGCGTTGTTTGGCCCATGGAAGAAAATCCCATGATAAAAAATGGTTTTTGGGGAATAAAATAGAAAGGATTCCGTCGAAGATTTCTACAAAAAACTCTTGTGTTTTTTGCCAAATAAATTATAATGGAATAGAGTGGGTTGATTATACTGGAAGTTCATGTAATGATTCCGGTTTTCTGTAAATCTATTGTGGAAGGGAGTTTTAAAATGATTAACAGCAGTGTGTTTGACTACGTGAATGTGCTTGGAAAGACTGCGGACGCTGCCTGGAAAAGGAATGAGATTATTGGAAATAATCTCTCTAACGTGGATACGCCGGGATATAAGAGACAGGATATTGATTTTGAGTCTCAGCTGCGTAAGGCCCTTGGAAATTCCAGGTATGAGACGGTGGATGCCAAGGTTGCACGTCTTAATGGCGAGGAGCTTGAACCCAGAGTCTATACGGACTGGGCTAATTTTTCATATCGTTTGGATGGCAACAACGTTGATATTGATACGGAGGGAGTTACCCTTGCGGCAAATCAAATCAAGTACAACGGATTAATCGACAGCATTAAACAGGAATTTGCTAACCTTAAAATGGTTATCAAGTAAGGAGGTAAGAAAGCATGAGTATGTTTGGTTCTTTTGATATTAACGCCTCCGGTATGACAGCAGAACGTTTCCGGATGGATACGATATCTGAAAATGTGGCGAATGCCGATACTACGAGGACTCAGGACGGAACTCCTTACAGACGTAAGGTGGTCACCTTTGAACAGCGCGGGGAGCGGGCGGATTCGTTCAGCAGCTTTTTAGGCAGCGCCAGCAGCAAGTTTAAGGGCAACGGCGTCAGGGTAGGCAAGGTCATGGAAGATCAGTGGACCCAGATGAAAATGGTTTATGATCCGTCCCATCCGGATGCGGATGAAAATGGTTATGTTACATATCCCAATGTAAATATTGTGACCGAAATGACAAACTTAATTGACGCAAGCCGTGCTTTTGAGGCTAACGCCACTGCTTTTAATGCAAGCAAGAGCATAGCGATGAAAGGGCTTGAAATTATAAGTCAGTAACAGGGTAAGGAGGAATCGTTAGATGGACATCGCATCGCTTTATAATATATCTTCCGGTGCTGTCAAAGAGGCGGCAGAGAGTGCCCGGGCGGCACGGCAGGCAGAGTCTACCGGAGAATTTGGCAATTTTTTTGAAAAAGCAATTGAAAATTTAAATACTACCAACGCTTATCTTTCTGACGCGGAAAATGAAAAGCTGCGCTGGGCTTTGGGTGAGACAGACAACACCAACGAGCTTGGCATTGCCCTTCAGAAGGCGTCAACGGCATTGCAGTATACGGTGGCAGTGCGGGATAAATTTCTTGAAGCATACAGGGAAATTATGCAGATGCAGATTTAGCGTGACGGTTTGGCCTAAGGCCGGACGGTTATGATTTGATTTAATATGCCGGGCCGTGAGGGGCGTCGGCGTTTGACAGTGATAACTGCCGGAAAACAACTTTGGATTTGAGAGTTCAAGGTTTTGTCTTGCGGCGGTCTGTAGGGGAAATAAACGGAAGAAGGTTTAAGTGATGGCAGAGCGCGTTAAGGAACTGTTAGGAAAGATCCTTGCCTGGTGGAACAGATTTTCCACCAAGCAGAAAACATTTATCATATCCGCAGGGGCGGCAATTATTTTAGCCTTTGCAATTTTAATTACGGTACTTACCAGGCCACAGTACACGGTGCTGCTAAATTGTGAAACGACCAAGCAGGCGGCGGAAGTGGCGGAGATTTTAGAAGGCGCGGGATTGGATTACGAGGTTTCGGATGACGCCTATCAGATCAAAATCAATAAAGATCAGGAATCCCAGGCGAATTTGTTACTTGCGTCAAACGATATTCAATCCTTTAGTTACTCCATAGATAAGGTGACGGAGGGCGGCTTTAGCACAACCGAAGCGGATAAGCAAAAAAGATATGAGCTGTATCTGGAAAGCCGGCTGGCCAATGATATTATTGGGAGATTTACCTCCGTTAAAAGCGCGGTGGTGGATTTATACATACCGGAAAAAACCGGAACCCTTATTAGCTCGGAAGAAGAATCCGGCATATGGATTGTGTTAGAGCTTGAAGGAGAATTTACCACGGATAATGCATCCGCGTTGGCTAAGGCGGTTGCGGTTGCAATTGGAAATAAAACCACTGAAAAGGTTGTGATTACGGATACGGCCAGCAACATTTTGTTTACCGGAGACAATGATTACAGCGTCTCAGGGGCGGCCAGCTCCCAGATGGGTGTAAAGGCACAGTGGGAAACCAAAGTGAAAAATGACGTCAGACAGGTTATGCTGGGAACCGGCAGCTTTGAGAAAGTGGAAGTAGCGGTTAATCTGGATATGGATTTTTCTTCTACGAAAATTACGGATCACCAGTATTATGTGGAAGACGGAAATACCCAGGGCTATTTAGCATCCCAGAGAACCTTCAGTTCGGAATCTTCCAATGCCAATGGGGATGTTCCGGGAACGGACTCAAACGGCGAACAGCCGGAATATGTTTATCAGGATAATGCGGAAAGTAATAGCAGCACTACGGAGCAGGAAGATAAATATCTGCCTTCGGAGCGGATTACCGACCAGAATATCCTGCCGGGCAGTATTAATTACGAGCAGTCCTCCATCTCTTTAGCCTGCACGAATATGAATGTTGTCAGGGAAGAAGATATAAGAGCCCAGGGACTTTTAGACGGCGGGATTACATGGGATGAATATAAGCTTCAAAATGCAGGCCAGGAAATGGTGACAGTGCCGGATGAATGGTATGAGTTGGTTTCTAAGGCAACCGGTTTCCCGGTAGGAAACATTGCAATTATTGCTTATACGGAAAATATATTTTTTGACAGGGAGGGACTTAATATTTCCGCTTCGGATATTATGCAGATTGTCCTTATTGTAGTAATTTTAGCTCTCCTTGGTTTTGTAGTGTTCAGAAGTATGCGTTCGGAAAAAGAGACGGTACAGCCGGAGGAATTATCGGTGGAAAATCTGCTTCAGTCCCAGCCGGAGGTTGAAATTGCAGATATCGGCGTGGAACAGATCTCTGAGAATAGAAAGTTGATAGAAAAGTTTGTGGATGAAAATCCGGAGGCCGCAGCAAATCTTCTTCGCAACTGGTTAAACGAGGAATGGGGCTGATCAGTTTCGGGCCTTTAAGGGAGGTTAGACAGGTATGCCAAAGAATACCGAGGATAAAATACCAGGGATTCAAAAAGCGGCAATTTTATTGATTGCTTTAGGACCCGAAAGGTCAGCGCTTATTTTCAAGCATTTGAAGGATGAAGAAATCGAGGAGCTGACCCTTGAAATTGCAAATACAAGAAGTGTTACTCCTCAGGTAAAGGAAGCAATTATAGACGAATTTTACGAAATATGTCTTGCGCAGCAGTATATCGCCGAGGGCGGTATCGGTTATGCAAAGGAGCTTTTGGAAAAGGCCCTTGGAAACGAAAGAGCATTGGACGTGATTGGAAAGCTGACAGCGTCCCTTCAGGTTAAGCCTTTCGAATTTGTCCGCAAGACAGATGCGTCTCAGCTTCTTAACTTTATACAGGATGAACACCCTCAGACAATAGCGCTTATTTTGTCCTATTTAGCGCCGCAGCAGGCTGCGCTTATTGTTTCGGCGCTTCCGCCGGAACAGCAGTCGGATGTTGCAAAGCGTATTGCTGTGATGGATAGAACAAGTCCGGATGTAGTGAAAGAGGTTGAGAAAGTGCTTGAATCAAAGCTTTCATCCTTAGTGAACCAGGATTACACCATTATCGGCGGTGTGGATGCTGTGGTAGAAATTTTGAATACGGTGGATAGATCTACGGAAAAACATATTATGGAAACTTTGGAAGTGGAAGATCCGGAACTGGCAGACGAGATCAGAAAGAAAATGTTTGTATTCGAAGACATTCTTCTTTTGGACGATCGCGCGATTCAAAGAGTGCTGCGTGAGGTTGATAATAACGATCTGGCACTGTCCCTTAAGGGCGGCAATGAACAGGTACAGACTGCAATCTTCAATAACCTTTCCAAGCGTCTTGCCGTTATGATCAAGGAAGATATGGAATTTATGGGTCCTGTTCGTATGAAAGATGTTGAGGAAGCCCAGCAAAAGATTGTCGGCGTCATAAGGAGACTGGAAGAAGCCGGGGAAATCGTAATTTCCAGAGGTGGAGGTGACGAGATCGTTGTATAGTAATCTTTACAAAGCGGGCTGGGTTATGGTGGACAGCGACGCCCGCGTGATAGATACCAATGAGCTGGTGGAATCCAAACTGAAAGAGGCGATCGCCGAACAGCTTGCCAAAGGGGAGGACCCGGGGGAAGGCGAAGGCGGATTTAATCCGGGAATTAGCCCGGAGGTAGTGGACGCCCTGCTTGCAAAAGACGGAGGAGAGAGCATATTAAAGAGCGGCTCTCTGAAAGAAAAAGAAGAGCTGGAGCAGGAAATTGCGGAAGCCCAGGAGAGGCTGGAGTCACTTAATGCGCAGGCGGACAGGGTTTTAAAGGACGCCAATATGCAGATTGAAAAAATGCGGATTGACGTTTTGGCCGAGGCAAAGGAGCAGGGATATCAAAGCGGCTACGAAGAAGGAATGGCCCAGGCCCAGGCGCTGAAGGATGAATATATTCAAAAAAAGGAAGAGCTTGAGAGAGAATATGAGCGCATCCTTGAAGAGTTAGAACCACAGTTTATTGAAAATTTAGCGGGAATTTACGAGCATATTTTTAAAGTGGATTTAAGCGGATACGATCAGATTGTTGCCAATCTGATTATTGATGCTATGCAGAAAATGAATTATGCTAAGAGCTTTATTGTACATGTATCCAAGAAGGACTATCCTAAAGTGAACGCACAGAAGGAGAGGATTCAGGAAGAAACGGGCACATTGGCGGGGAATTTGGAAATCATAACAGATGTTACGCTGTCAGACGCCCAGTGTATGATTGAGACAGAGGGAGGAATTTATGACTGCTCCCTTGGAACGGAGCTCGAGGAGCTTAAGCGGAAATTGCGGCTCCTTTCTTATAGATAGTGTGAAGAAAAGTTCTAAGGCGTCAAAAAACGCCGCCTAAGAACAGTTAAAACTTCACACTCAGAAGAATGTCCTGACGGCCATTCTTCGCATGATGTTGGAAGTAAGAGAGGGCGGAGTATAATATTGATAACACCGAAAATTAATTTCGAAAAATACATAAGTGTGATAGATGATTCTCTTTTTAAGGTAAGCGGTAAGGTGGTGAACGTAGTGGGCCTTACCATTGAGTCGGCCGGCCCGGCGGCTAAGCTTGGGGATATTTGCATGATTTATCCCGTGGAGGGCGGCCGTAAGGAAAAACCGTCTCCGGCCGAAGTGGTTGGCTTTAAAGAGGGGAAGAATCTCCTGATGCCTTACCAGAATGTGGTAGGAATTGGCCCCGGCAGTATTGTAGAAAATACCGGGGCTCCTTTAAAGGTAAGGGTAGACGGAGGGCTTCTTGGCCATGTTTTAGACGGCCTTGGAATGCCTGATACGGGACAGGAGCCTGTGGGAGAGGAATATTCGGTGGAGGCAGGTCCGCCGGATCCCATGAGCAGAAAGATCATAGATGAAGTGTTACCCCTTGGCGTAAAAGCCGTGGACGGCCTGATTACCGTAGGGAAAGGGCAGAGAATTGGCATTTTTGCCGGCTCAGGCGTGGGAAAGTCAACGCTTATGGGTATGTTTGCAAGAAATACGAAGGCAGATATTAATGTGATTGCCTTAATTGGAGAGCGTGGCAGGGAGGTTCGGGAGTTTATTGAAAGAGACTTAGGCCCGGAGGGTATGAGACGCTCGGTGGTAGTGGTGGCAACTTCCGATAAGCCCGCCTTAGAGCGTAAAAAAGCGGCCCAGACGGCTACGGCTGTGGCAGAGTATTTCAGGGATCAGGGAAAGGATGTTTTACTTATGATGGACTCCCTTACCCGTTTTTCCATGGCCCAAAGGGAGATTGGCCTTGCCAGCGGGGAACCGCCGGTTTCCAGAGGATATCCGCCCAGCGTATATTCTGAAATGCCCAAGCTTTTAGAGCGGGCCGGCAGGTCCGACAAGGGCTCTATCACCGGATTATATACCGTTTTGGTGGATGGCGACGACTTCAACGAGCCAATTACCGATACCGCAAGAAGTATTTTAGACGGGCATATTATGCTGAACAGAAAGTTAGCCCACAAAAATCATTATCCTGCAATCGACGTGCTGCAGAGTATTTCAAGATGTATGAGCCAGATTGCGGAAAGGGACCACAAAAGCTATGCCGGTAAGCTGAAAAACGTACTCGCCACTTACAGTGAGGCGGAGGATTTGATTAACATCGGCGCATATAAATCAGGAAGCAACCCGGAGATCGATTATGCAATCCGGAAAATCGGAGAGGTAAACCAATTTTTAATGCAGGATGTGGAGGATAAAATAACCTTTGAGGAGTCAGTGGAGCTTTTGAAAAGAATTTTTGTAAATGGAGCGGAAGCGTAAATGGCCAGATTCAGATACCGGATGCAGAGCATCTTAAATATTAAGATAAAAATGGAAGAGCAGGCTAAGATGGAGTTTGCCGCTGCCAGGATTCGCCTGGATGAGGAAGAGGAAAAATTACAGGTGCTTTTTAACAGGAAAGAATCCTATGAAAGTGAAGGAAGAAAGCTTCGCAAGGAAAGCTTAAAGGTTTTGGATATCTTAGAGAACAGAGATGCAATTGCTATCATGGATGAGTTTATTTTATTCCAAAAACAGCAGGTAAAGCTGGCTGAAGATAATTTGGAGGCGGCGCGCCTAAAATTGCAGCTTGCAAGGCAGGAAAGTAAGACCCACGAGAGACTCAGAGAGAAAGCTTTCGAGGTGTTTATGCATGAGGAAAATGCCAGGGAGGCCAAGGAAGTGGATGAGCTCACCAGTTACACGCATGGACGAAAATAAAAAAGCCTGCAGCAAAGGCGAAGGCCGGGAGGTATGAAAGTATGCCAATAGATGAAGAAATGAGTTTCGATGACGCGAAGCTGGAAAAAAAGCGTCTCAAAGAAGAAAAGAAGAAATTAAAACAGGAACAAAAGCAGCAGCGCAAGGAGGCAAAAGCAAAGGCCCGGGAACTTGCCGACCAGGAAGAGGAGCTGGCGGATGGAGAAGGAGCCGGCAATGGATCCGTTTTTCTGGTCACCTTTATTATTGTGTTAATCTGGGTTGCAATTTTGTGCCTGATTGTTAAGCTGGATTTTGGCGGTTTTGGAAGCAATGTACTGACGCCTGTTTTAAAGGATGTACCGGTACTTAATATGATTTTGCCGAGCAATACCGATTCGGATGTGCCGGCGGAAGGGGAAGAAGAGGGCTACGGTGGCTATACGAGTATTCAGGAGGCTGTGGATTATATCAAAGAGCTTGAGCTTGAGCTTGAGAGGGCTCAGTCCGTACAGTCAGATAAAACGACCGAAGTAGACGAACTGAAAGCCGAGGTGGAACGCCTTAAGACTTTTGAGGACAGCCAGGTGGAATTCCAGAGGATTAAGACGGAATTTTATGAGGAAGTGGTTTACGCAGACAAGGGCCCGGGGATAGAAGAGTATAAGAAATATTATGAGGAGATGGATCCCGCAACTGCGGAATATCTCTATAAACAGGTAGCGGCGCAGAGCGCGGAGGACAGTGAAATTGTGGAATATGCAAAAACTTATTCTACAATGAAGCCTAAGGCTGCAGCTTCCATTTTGTCGGAAATGACAGATAATCTGGATTTGGCAGTCAGAATACTGGGTGCGATGGACGCAGAAAGCAGGGCGAAAATTTTAGAAGCTATGGACCCTGAAATTGCGGCAAGGATTACAAAGATTATGGATCCTGAGCCTTAAAGAATCTGCTCCTTGAACCGATATAGATTATGTACCTTGAAAAAGAGTCTTAATGTAACTATGAAGCCGAAGGCCGAATAGCTACGTCTTAACAGACTTATAAAGACAGGAGGGATGTAAATGACAAGCGCACCTGTAAAGGAAGTGAATCCCCTGATGAATTTACCGGGAGGACGAAGTTCCGTAAAAACAGGTAATACGGACAGCAGGTCTGAGAGTTTTGGCGATGTGATGAACAAAACAAAGGGCGGCAGTTCGTACAACCAATTTCAGGCAGTTACCGGTGGAAACAATGTTAAAACGCCCGCGCCCCAGGCAGCAAACAGCCGGCGGGAGAGCATAAAGCCTCAGGAAACTGTGAAAGAAACGGCTAAGCCGGAAAGCCTGACCGAAGAACAGGAACAGGCCATAGAGGAAGCCGGAGAAAAAGTCATTGATGAAATTGCGAATGAATTAGGCGTATCCAAAGAAGAAGTGGAAAAAGCCATGGAAGAATTAGGGCTTTCGGTATATGCGCTTTTTGAGCCGTCTAATTTAACGCAGCTTGTATTAATGCTAAGCGGCGCCGAGGATGCAACTGCGCTCCTTACGGATGGCAATCTTTTTGACAGTCTGCAAAATCTGCTTGGCGTTGTACAGGAACTGAAAGCAGAACTTTCACAGGAAATAGGGATCAGCGCTGAGGATATGCAGAAAGTGCTTGAGGAAATGCAAAGCCGTGTGGAAGCGAAACCGGAGGATATACCGGCTTTGGTGGAAACAAATGAGCCCCAGATTACGGTTGAGGTGAAATCCGGAGACGATACGGTGAGGCTGTCAGCCGATGAAAACGGCAATGCCATTAAAGTTATCGACGCAGCATCGGCGAGGCCGGAGACAGAGGTGGAGGCCCTGCGGGAACAGGCGGATAACCAAGATCAGAACAAAGACGAAAGCAGTAAGGGACAGTCACAGGACGCCGGAGCGGGCAATTTACTCCTCCATACACTTTCCGAAGAAAAATTACAGACGGCAGAGGTTCCATTTGAACAGACTACGGAAATTTTTAGCCAGCAGTCAAGGAATATCATGGATCAGATTATGGATTACATGAAGATTCAATTAAAGCCCGGTATGGAACAGTTGGAAATGCAGCTGCATCCGGAAAGTCTTGGAACGGTACATATCCAGATTTCATCCAAGGGCGGCGAGATAACGGCACAGTTTCAGGTACAAAACGAAGCCGTAAAAGCAGCTATTGAAAGTCAGGTGTCAACGCTCCAGGAAAGCTTAAGGGAACAGGGAGTAAAAGTAGAAGCGGTGCAGGTTAGCGTGGAAAGCCATGGATTTGAGAGTAATCTCTGGCAGGGACAGGGAAAAGATGAAAACGCCGACGCTTCATCCGGAAACAACAGAAGGCCCCTTAGAAGAATTAATTTAAACGGGCCGGAAGGAATTTTGGGTGAGGAAGCAAGCGAAGAGGAGATCCTTGCAGCCAGAGTAATGGAAATGAATGGAAACACGGTGGATTATACCGCTTAAAAGAAAGTATGGAGGTTTAGTATGGTAGATGCAGTAGTAAAAAATGGAGTAATTGAAGAAACCGCGTCGGAAAGTTCCATCAAGAAAGCCGCAACAAAAAACGGCATGGATAAGGATGCGTTTTTACAGCTTTTAGTAGCGCAGATGAAGTATCAGGATCCTTTGGAGCCTACTTCTAATACGGAATACATTTCCCAGTATGCAACCTTCTCACAGGTGGAGCAGATGCAGAACATGGCGTCAACCATGGAGCTTACAAGGGCTTCTGCCATGGTGGGCAAGCTAGTTGAGGTAAATACCGTGGACAGCGCAGGAAACGCCAGGTCAATTCAGGGCACAGTAGAGTATGTGGCCTATGAAAACAACCAGGCTTTTGTTTCCATAAACGGCGCGCTCTATTCCATAGATGATGTGGTTGCGGTAGTAGACGAATCTTATCAGTCAGCGCTGGATTTGGCAGTATCATTTACGGCGGCTATGAATAAACTTCCCAGGCTTGAGTTTATTACACTGGAGGATAAGGAAAACATTGAGAGCCTGCAGAAAATCTTTAACAACATGACAGCTTACCAGCAGTCTTTCATTGATAAGAAAAACATAGAAAAACTGCAAAGCTATGTGGAGAGAATTGCCGAGCTGCAGGAGGCGGCTGATGCCAATAAACCGGAAGAAGGGGAAGGCGGCGATAAGGTAGAAGGCGACGGGACGCAAGAGGGCGAGGATAAGGTAGAAGAAGGCGGCAGTGCGGGAGAAGACGATAAAGTCGGCGAAGGCGACAAAGAAGAAGCCGGAGAAAACACCGTAGCCGGAGAAGAAGCTTAAAAATTAAGTTTCAGTTCATATCCTTGCAGGGCAATTATTTTAGAAATATTTCATTTATGGATTGCCGGCAAAATGGAAATTAAGAATGCAGGATGCAGGATTTACCGCTTAAAGAAAATTTTTTAGAGTAGGGGATAGGTTGAATAATCAGCCTCAGGGCTAATTTTATCAACCACAAATTTGTACTTCGGCCCAATTTGTGGGCTGTTGGAAGCATGGAGGATTAATATGCAGGTTCAAAACAAAGGATACCTTTCAATTGAACAATTGCAGGATCAATACCTGAAACAAAATAAAAGCGGGACATCGCAGTTGGCCACGGATGGTCAGTCTTTTCAGGAAATTTTAGAAAGCAGCCGTGCCAGAGCCCAGGGGCAGGTGAGATTTTCCAAGCACGCCGCAGGAAGATTGGCGGAGCGGAACATCGAACTGACAAGAGGCCAGATGGAACGCTTACAGGAGGGCGCACAGAAAGCGCAGATGAAAGGAATCAAAGAATCGCTTGTAATCGTTGACCAGCTTGCTTTTATCGTAAACATACCCAATAATACGGTAGTAACAGCAATGAACAGGCAGGATGCAGCGGAAAACGTATTTACTAATATTGACGGTGCCGTAATCATATAGCCGGACCTTAGGGAGGCTTAAAGTTCCTGAATGACAGAAGGAACAGCGCGTAAGCGCACGTATCGCATATACTTGCATTTGCCGTATATGCGATACATACGGCACGAGATTTAAGGAGGTCATTTCATTATGATGAGATCATTATTCTCTGGTGTGGCAGGTTTAAGAACCCACCAGACAAGAATGGACGTAATCGGTAATAATATTGCCAACGTCAACACCACAGCGTACAAGTCACAGTCCATGACATTTGCAGATCTGATGTATCAGACCACTCAGGCCGCATCAGGTGCAAACCCGGTAACAGGCGTGGCAGGTACCAATGCAAGACAGATTGGTCTTGGCGCTAAAACCAGCGCAATCAAGACAAACATCTCCGGCCAGGGCTCAGCCCAGAACACCAACGATCCATTTGACATCATGATCAGCGGAGATGCATTTTTCGTAGTAAACAACGGATCGGAAAATTTCTTTACAAGAGACGGTTCCTTCTATATCGACGGTAAAGGCAACCTTGCCATGACCAGCAACGGCTACAACGTAATGGGCTGGGGCGTAGACCCTGCAAACCCGAACAACATCCAGAAAGCCCGCGTAAAGCCCTTGCGCATTATGACAGAGACAAACATGACCTATCCCCCGGAAGCGACTTCAAAGGCTACCGTTGGCGGCCTGATTGATAAAAACGATACCGATATCGGAAATTCATTTCCAAAAGGGGATGGCCGCGTGCTTGATTTGGAATTTTTCGACAATCAGGGCTATAAATATACGGCCAGAATGAGCGTTCACGCCATCGACGGCGATACGGGACAATTTTTTGTAAGACTGGATGATATCATTGACGAAGAAACCGGAAGAACTGTTATGTATCAGACAAATGATGATGGTGAAATCCAGTATGAAATGGACAACTCGACGAATCCGGCTAGTCGTAAGAAAGATGAGTTTAACAATGATATTCCCCTGCTGACAGATCTTGGAAAGGAAGTTACGTTTAGTGCAGGCAATAACAGTGTTGGAGCAACATATCCCGCTTGGAATGACGCGGATCAGGAATATAATGGGACTGCCACAGCTGTGCCAAGAAGTATGCTGCTAAACTATAGGAATGGTAAGGGTACATTCCAGAGCATTGGCCAGGCGCATAATGCCGACAAGAACTATACCGGAGTAGGAAATACTACCATCACAATAGGATTTGGCGATAGTAATGCCACGGCCAGATTCGGTGATATCGAAATAGACTTCTCCGCAACCAGCAACTATGACAACAACGGTGTTGCCACCATCAGCGCATATGCCGGAGATCAGACCGGTTTAGGAGAAGGACGTAAAGAAGGAGAATTAAGCGGAATCTCCATCCAAAGAGACGGTAAAATATACGCATCCTATGACAACGGTCAGAGAAGACTTTTAGGTCAGATTGCAACCGCATCCTTTGCAAATCCCTCCGGTCTTTCCAAAGAAGGCGACAACCTTTATTCCGCAACCTTAAACTCAGGTACCTTTGACGGAATTGGAGAGGACATCACGGCAGGCGGCGGCAAGATGGAATCCGGCGTACTGGAGATGAGTAACGTTGACCTGGCATCCGAATTTACGGAAATGATTACAACCCAGAGAGGCTTCCAGGCCAACAGCCGAATTATCACCGTATCTGACACCCTGCTCGAAGAATTAACCAACCTGAAGAGATAATTCTTAGCATTTATCTGATGCCCATATTGGCATAGAAAAGAATTATCCGCAATATAAATAAAAGTATATGAAAGCATATAATACACAAACAAGCCAAAGGAACCGGGCCAAAAACCGGTTCCTTTTAGCGTAGTAAATGGATACCAACATTTATGAAGTTATTTTATCGGACAGCCAATAAACAGCTTGGAAAAACAAAGATTCCAAAAGGAACCCTTATAAAAACGCCAGCGCTTGGCGAGGTTTTTTCGAGCCTGGCGTCTGCTGCGTTTTTATAGAGCGGGAGCGCGGTGACGTTGGAATATTTGTTTTTCCAAGCGTCCGCTAACAATAACATAAAGAAACTGTTAATTAGCATTACTGAAAAAAATTTACAGTAGCGCAGGAGGAAACAAAGTGTTATGATAGAGGTGACCAAAATCAACGGGATAAAAGTTCTAATCAATCCCGATTTAATAGAGCTCGTGGAGGAAACTCCCGATACGGTAATAGCATTTACCACGGGCAGAAAAATAATTGTAAAAGAAAGTAGACAAGAAGTAAAAAATCTTGTAAAATCGTATAGAAAGGATTTTTTTGCGAATTAAGGCAAAGGGGTGAGGAATTGTGGATATAGCGTCAATTTTAGGGTTAGGACTCTGTTTTGGGATGTGTGCATTTGGTATTATCAATGCGGCAGGTATTGCGAACATAGGCAGATATGTGGATGTGGCGTCTGCCATTATTACTTTTGGCGGATCTTTCTTTGCCGTATTGGCATCAAAGTCTCTTGCAGACTACATAGCGGGACTTAAAAGCTTCCTGTTAGTCTTTAAAGCGCCTAATGCGGATACCAGAGAAATGATACAAAAGATTATTGACCTGTCCAACATCGCAAGAAAGGAAGGCCTTCTGTCACTGGAGGAGGCCGCATCTAATCTGGACGACGACTTCATGAAAAAGGGAGTGTTGCTGATTGTAGACGGAACAGACCCGGAATTGGTGCGTGGAATCATGGAAACGGAGTTGGTTAGCACAGAGGATAGACATAAGAATAAGATTGCATTTTGGGAGGACTTAGGGGCAATGGGCCCTGCCTGGGGTATGATTGGTACTTTGGTTGGTCTGGTTAACATGCTTTATGAAATGGATAACCCTTCAACAATCGGACCTTCCATGGCGGTAGCGCTTATTACGACCCTGTATGGTTCCCTTTTGGCAAACTGGATATGTGCGCCGGTTGCAGGTAAGTTAAAATCAAATAATGCCAGTGAGATTATGCTCAAAGAGATTATGATTGAAGGTCTCCTTTCCATCCAGGCGGGTGAAAATCCCAGGGTAATAGAGGAGAAACTCAAGTCATTCATGGCGCCGGGCGACCGAGTGCTGGATGACGGAGGTGATGAGAATGGCTAAGAGAAAACCGGATGAACCACCAAAAGGCGCTCCGGCTTGGCAATCAACCTTTGCAGACCTTATGAATTTGCTTCTTTGTTTTTTTGTCATGCTGTTTTCCATGTCAACAATGGACGCGCAGAAGTTTGAACAGCTGGCAGCATCCTTTAATCAGACATTCAGCATTTTTACTGCGGGCGCCTCGGCAATTGGCGATGGTATGCTAATCAGTAACGGGGTAAGCCAATTAAACGAGCTGGATAATTACATAAACAGCACGGGCAGGGATGCGGAAGGGGATATGATACCGGAAGACTTAAAAACCGCCGTGGAAGTTATGGAAGAAGCTAAGCTTAAGGAATCGGAGGAGCTGGCAGAAAAGGTAGAAGAAGCTTTAGAGGAAAGAAATCTGGATAAAGAAGTGGATATTGAATTTACTTCTCAGTATGTGCAGCTTACATTAAACGGAGCGCTTTTATTTGATTCGGGAAGTGTGGAGATTAAGGAAGAAGCGGAGCCGTTAATGGAGCAGCTTGGAGTTATTTTACAGAGATTCAGCGAAGGCGTTATAGAAATAGAAGGTCATACGGATAATGTACCGATGTCAGGCGCAAAATATTCAAACAATGATGAATTGAGCAGCGGCAGGGCTTTGTCAGTTTTCTATTATCTGGAAGATAACACTACTTTGGACATGAGTAAGATTAAGCATTCGGGCAGAGGGGAGTACATTCCGATTGCAGACAATTCCTCGGATGAAGGAAGATCAAAAAACAGGCGTGTTGAAATAAAAATTTATAATGCGTTAAGTTCCTATTGACAGAGAAAGGCTGTATACTGTGAAAAATAAATTTTTCACGGACCAAATTTGTGCTGACGCCAAAATTTGCAGGTGTTGGCAGCATGGAGGATACTATGAAAAGAAATTTGATTTCAATTTTGATATTAGTATTGCTAATTGTAAACATTGTTCTTACTGCGATTATGATGTTCAGTGTAACCGGCACAAACAGAAAGACGGCGGAGCTGGTAAGCGATATTGCTTCGGCAATCAGTCTTGATATGAGCAGCGGTTACGCGGGTGGAGAAGTGGTAGCGGCGGTGCCTTTAGAGGACACTACGACCTATACGATTGCTGATTTACAGATCCCTATGAAGAGAGCGGAGGGAGACGAGAAGGATCATTACGGGGTGATTACCGTGACTCTGTCCATGAACAGTAAACATGATGATTACAAAACTTATGGGGAAGGAGATCTTTCCGGCAGGGAGGATTTAATCAGAGGACAGATTTTTGAATTGGTTGGGAAATATACAATGGATGAGGCAAAGGCGAATTCGGAACAGCTAAAAAGTGAGATACTAAGAAATGTTCAGGAGCTTTTTGGTTCGGATTTTATTTTTGATGTAACACTGGTCGCACTTTATCAGTAAATGCCGTGTGAACAGAATATTTCGGCAGAGATGAAGGAGGTGTAAGCCGGTGAGTGATATATTATCTCAAAGTGAGATAGATAGTCTTCTGGCAGCCATGAGCAGTGGCGAGCTGGATGTTGAGCAGATGCCGGAAAAAGGGGATAGACAAGTAAAAAACTATGATTTTAAGAGACCCGCGAAGTTCTCGAAAGAGCACTTGCGAACACTTGAAATTATTTATGAACATTATGGTAGACTGCTTTCCACTAATCTACCGGTTTATTTAAGAAAAAGTATTCAGGTATCAGTGTCAAGCTCTGAGACGTTTACTTTTTCGGAATTTTCCAATGCACTTTCAAATCCTGTAATACTTAGTATAGTGGATTTTCAACCTTTAAACGGTAATATTATTATAGAGCTGTCTTCTAACTTGGGTTTTGCAATGATTGACCGAATGTTAGGGGGACAGGGGATGCCTCTTGAGAAAAACAGAGATTTTTCAGAGATAGAGCTTTCGATTTTAGACAGGTTGATGTCAATCTGTCTGCAGCATATGCGAGAACCATGGAAAAATGTGGTTGAAGTAAATCCGGTGCTGGAGAGGATTGAGACCAATGCCCAGTTCGCTCAGGTGATTGCGCCAAGCGATATGGTTGCCATCGTTTCCTTTAACATCAAGATAGGCGATGTGGAGGGGTACATGAATGTTTGTCTTCCTTATTTTACTCTGGAAGATGTGATGGATAAGTTGAATACGAAGTATTGGTATTCGACGATGCAAAAAGATGATACAATTAATTATGAACAGCAACTTGAATCGCTTATTAAGCGAATTGATATACCTGTAAGGGCAGTGCTGGGGAAAAGCCAGGTGTCCGTAAGTGATTTCCTGAATTTGCAGATTGGGGATATTATAAGGCTGGATACAAAAGTGGACTCAGAAATGAGGGTTTATGTGGGAAATATCAGAAAGTTTACCGCACTTCCAGGTTCTAGCAGGGATAGTTACGCAGTTCAGGTGACGAAAGTGATCAGAGAGGAGGAATAAGGTATGGACGGAGGAGTACTGTCACAGGATGAAATACAGGCACTGCTTTCAGGTATGGATTTGTCCGAAAAGGCAGAAGATGAAAAGCCGAAAGAGAATGTGGCGGAAACAGCGGTAGACAGTGACGATGAAGAGCTGCTTACCGAAGTGGAAAAGGATGCAATTGGGGAAATTGCCAATATCAGTTTAGGATCTTCGGCAACTACTTTGTTTTCCCTGGTAAATACGAAGGTTGATATCACTACCCCTACTGTTATGATAGCGGATTGGAATTCGGTGGTGGCGGATTATGAACGTCCTTGCGTTTTCATCCAGATTCGTTATACGACCGGTTTGCACGGTTCTAATATCATGATCCTGAAAGAACATGATGTGAAAATTATTGCAGATTTAATGATGGGCGGTGATGGCAGTAATACGGAGGGCGAGCTTGGCGAGCTTCATCTTAGCGCTATTTCAGAGGCTATGAATCAGATGATGGGCGCTGCGGCCACTTCCATGTCCACCATGCTTGGAAAAATGATAGATATCAGCCCCCCAAATGCCACTTTAATAGATTTGAATGATATTGCAACGGGCGGTGAAATAGATCCGTTTTTGCAGGGCAAATTTGTAAAAATATCATTCAGAATGCAGATAGGGGATTTGGTGGACAGCACTATTATGCAATTATACCCTATTGACTTTGCAAAGAGTTTGTACGATACTTTTGCTGTGACGAAAGAACCGGCGTCTTCGCCGTCCGCGCCGCAGCCGGAACCTTATACGGCGCCTGCCGTAAATGAGCCAATGCAGCAGATGAATGCAGGTCAGGCTGATATGGGATATGCACAAGGAAATCCTCAGATGGGAATGGGAAATCCCCAGATGATGGGGATGAACGGAATGCCCATGATGGGAATGCCGGGAATGAATATGGGGTACCCACAGATGAATATGCAGGGAATGAATGTACAGCCCGCACAATTCCAGAATTTTAATAACAACATGGGAGGTGCACCCGGGCGGGAAAATATTGGTTTAATCAGAGATGTACCTTTAGATGTGACAGTGGAGCTTGGCAGAACAAAGAAATCCATTTCGGAAATATTGGACTTCGCACCGGGAACAATTATTGAGCTTGACAGGATAGCCGGTGAACCTATAGATGTACTTGTAAATGGCAAGTTTGTAGCGAAAGGCGAGGTTGTGGTGATTGAAGAAAGTTTTGGCATCCGCGTAACCGAAATAATTAATTAAAAAATAGGAGAAAAGAAATGGCAAAAAATATTTTGATTGTTGATGATGCTGCGTTTATGCGAATGATGATCAAGGACATTCTCACAAAGAATGGCTATAACGTAGTAGGGGAAGCAGAAAACGGCGCAAAGGCTTTTGAAAAGTATAATGAGTTAAAGCCCGATTTAGTGCTTATGGATATCACTATGCCGGAAGTTGACGGTATTGCCGCCCTTAAGATGATTATGGGTGCGAATCCCAGTGCAAAGGTTATTATGTGTTCGGCAATGGGACAGCAGGCCATGGTTATTGACGCAATTCATTCAGGCGCGAAGGATTTTATTGTAAAACCCTTCCAGCCTGACCGTGTTTTGGAAGCGGTAAAGAAAGTAGTTGGCTAATATGCTGCTGACAACTGTTTCAAAAGCGGACAGCTATGTCCAATTTATGACAGTGCTTATTCTTTTTGTTTTCGTTCTTGCCATCACCTATCTGGTTACCAGATGGATAGCCGGGTATCAAAAGGGAAAAATGGTATATGGGAATCTGGAGATAATAGAGACCTGCCGGATTGCTCCTAATAAGTATATTCAAATTGTAAGGGCGGGAACAAAATACCTTGTAGTTGCTGTTGGAAAGGACGAGGTACACATGCTTTCAGAACTTTCAGAATCTGAACTTGAGTTTCCCCAAAATACCGAAGGGCGGATAACAGATTTTGCCAGTATTTTGGATAAAGTCAAGAATCTGAAGGAAAAAGATAAAAATTAAGGATAGGTAACAGAACGAAAAATAAGCAAATTACTTATTTTTCAGTCTGTTATCGGAAGCATGGGAGAACCGGTATGAAAAGTAGTTTTACTACAAAAATAGTAAGGAAGATGGTATGCCTGCTGATGACGGTAGGCATATTGTGTATTATTCCCACCCTGTCAGTTAAGGCTGCTGCGGCCGATTCTGATCTGATAGGTTCTCAGGAGGAAAGAACCAATATAGATGAACCGGGCAGCGCTCAGTCAAGGGAAGATTTATCGGAATTAAATATTGCGAACAATTTAACGGTCACGGTAAATAATGGTAATGGCGAGGTCAATGCAAATCTTCGGATTTTGCTCACGCTTACACTGATAGCTTTAGCGCCGGTGTTATTGATTACCCTTACTTCCTTTACCAGAACCATTATTGTTTTGCATTTTACCAGAGCAGCCCTCAATACGCAGACAGCTCCGCCTAATCAGGTGATGCTTGGGATTGCTTTATTTTTGACGTACTTTATTATGCAGCCTACGCTTGCCAGGATTTATGAAGAAGCCGTGGTTCCTTTCGAAGCAGGTGAGATCACTCAGGAGGAATTTTTTACGGCGGGAGCAAAGCCTCTGCGGGATTTTATGTATACCCAGACCCAAACCCAGGATGTAAGGGTGTTTTTGGATATTTCAGGTCAGGAGTGGGACGGCGAGTTAGACAGCATCCCGTTTTCCGTGCTTGTTCCAAGTTTTATTATCGGAGAACTGCGGGAAGCATTTATCATAGGGTTTATTATTTATATCCCTTTTATTGTAATTGATATGGTTGTGGCGTCCACTCTCATGAGTATGGGTATGATGATGCTGCCGCCAACAACAATTTCCATGCCGTTTAAAATATTATTGTTTGTGCTTGCGGACGGATGGAATTTGATTATTGTACACCTGGTTGAAACTTTTTACTGACAAAACCCGGAAAGGATGAGAGAGAATGACAGTTGATGAGGTTACGGCGATTGCCAGCTCAGCATTGTTTTTGGTTATAAAGGTGGCGGCGCCGGTTTTATTGGTATCGCTGGCGGTAGGTTTGATCATCAGTATTTTTCAGACGGTCACCTCCATTCAGGAACAGACGCTTACTTTCGTGCCTAAGGTAATTTCCATTTTTCTTGCTCTTATTTTGCTGGGAAACTGGATGCTCACGGAGTTGTCCGGGTTTATGGTAGAGTTGTGGTCTGATTTTAGCCGGTATGTAAGGTAAACTTTGGAAGTCCCTTTCAAAGTATTTATCAATGCGGTATCGCAAGCAAAATCTGCGATATGCGAGGGTAAGAAATTATGTTAGAGTATGCATTTACTTATGCGGATTTAGAGTATTTCTTTTTAATACTTATGCGGGTTGGCAGTTTTTTGTTTGCAGCCCCTTTTTTCAGCATGAGTAATACGCCCAGACGTGTGAGGGCAGCTCTTGCCATCTGTATTGCATTTTTGCTTTATCAGGGTTTACCCCGTCAGACTATTGTTTATGATACGCTGCTTGGCTATACGATTATTGTAATGAAGGAAGTCATAACCGGGCTGATGCTTGGATTTGCCGCCAATTTGTGTGCGACAATCGTTACTTTTGCAGGTCAGATTGCGGATATGGAGATGGGACTTTCCATGGCAAGCCTGATGGATCCTGCCACAAGACAGAATACTACCATTACGGGTATTTACTATAATTACATGATAACCCTTATTTTGATTTTATCCGGTGTATATCAGTATTTGCTAAAGGCTCTTGCGGAGTCTTATACACTGATTCCTGTCAATGAAGCCATATTCAGGCGGGATAAAATAATGGTGGCGGTGATTGCATTTTTGTCAGATTATATCGTGATTGGTTTTCGAATTTGTTTGCCGATCTTTGCAGTCATGATTATTTTGAACTCTGTGCTGGGTATTCTTGCCAAGGTGTCGCCCCAGATGAATATGTTTGCGGTAGGTATTCAGATGAAAGTTTTGACGGGTCTTTGCATCCTGTTTTTTTCCACGGCCATGTTGCCGGGAGCGGCTAATTTTATTTATGACCAGATGAAGCATGTGATATCTGTTTTTGTGGAGATCATGGTTCGATAAAAGTGTGAAGAGAAGTTCTAAGGCGTCAGAAAACGCCGCCTAAGAACAACTAAGGCTTGCAAAGCAAGCTATTTTCACACTCAGAAGAATGCCCTGACGGTCATTCTTCACACATTGTTTGTGCCGCAGGGCGGCATGCCTGGAAGTGTGAAGAAGAGATGAAGATTTTCTAAGGAGTCAAAGGACGCCGCCTAAGAAAATCTAAGTCATCTCTTGAAGAATCGCCTTGGACGATTCTTCTGAAATAATTCATGTATCGTTTGTGCCGCAAAGCGGCATGTCGGGAAGTTTGAAAAAGGCTTGGTTTTCAATAAACAGGAAATAAGGAGGCGGATTCGTGAAGAAAAGTAAATTATTGTTATCTTATAATCTACAGTTCTTTGCGAAGGACGGTCCGGGCGGCGAGAAGACAGAAGAACCGACCGCCAAGAAATTAAGTGATGCCAGAGGCGAAGGACAGGTGGCTAAAAGCAGGGAAATTGCAAACGCTTTTAGTATGCTTGCGCTGTTTATCATATTAAAGATATATTTGGGGATCATAGGAACAAGGTTTATTGAGTATTTCAATGTGGTTTACGCCCAGATTCCCGATGTGGTGAAAAGATACGAGGGACAGACGCCTATAGCAGCGCTGCAGGTGGTAATCCGGAGTATGATGGTTCAGCTCCTGCTTTTGATATTGCCGATACTTTTGGTGGGATTTGCAGTGGCCTTTATATGCGACCTTATGCAGGTTAAATGGAGGCCGACCACAAAGCCTATGCGGCCTAAATTCAGTAAATTAAGTCCTAAAAACGGGTTTAAGAGAATCTTTTCTGCCGCTTCAATGATAGAACTGCTAAAATCTATTCTTAAGCTTTCTATAATCGGATATGTTGCCTATTCTTATTTGAAAAACAGGCTGGGGCAGATTTATATTTTATATGATATTACCTTAAACCGGGCAATCGGATTGATTGGCGAGATCGTCATAGATCTTGGAATCCGGATTGCGGCGCTTTATATCGTGGTTGCCTTTTTGGACTTCGCTTATCAGAAATGGAAATTCCATGAAGATATGAAAATGACCAAACAGGAAGTAAAGGATGAATTTAAGAATGCGGAAGGCGATCCGCAGATTAAATCAAGACAGAAGCAGCGCATGAGGGAAGCTTCCATGCGCAGAATGATGCAGCAGCTTCCTGAGGCGGACGTGGTAATCACCAACCCCACGCATTATGCGGTGGCAATTAAATACGATCCGGATAAATACGATGCGCCCTATGTGCTTGCAAAGGGGGAAGATTATCTGGCTCTGAAAATTAAAGAAGCCGCAAAGGAAAACAATGTGGAAATTGTTGAAAACAAACCTCTTGCAAGAATGCTTTATGCCAATGTGGATGTTGGAGGATTGGTTCCGCCGGAGCTGTACCAGGCGGTTGCGGAAGTGCTTGCCTTTGTATATCACTTGAAAGGTAAAATATAAAAATAGTAAAAGAAATACCAAAGTAATTAAAAGAAAAAGAAAGGAGAATGGACATGAAAAAAGCGGATATTGGCGTTGCGGCATATGTGCTTGCGGCATTTATCATGATGATTGTGCCTATTCCAAGCTGGCTTTTGGACATATTACTTGCCTGCAATATTTCCATTGCCTTTACCATTCTCTTTACCACCATGTTCACCAGAGAAGTTCTGGATATGTCTTTTTATCCTACCATGCTCTTATTTACCACCATATTCAGAATTGCCCTCAATGTTTCCTCAACCAGATTGATTCTTACCACGGGCGATCCCGGTCAGGTGGTTGCTACTTTTGGCAATTATGTAGGCGCCGGAAATCTGGTGGTCGGCAGTATTGTATTTATCATTTTAATTTTGATTCAGTTCATGGTTATCAATAAAGGTTCCGAGAGAGTAGCCGAGGTTACGGCCAGATTTACATTGGACGCTATGCCCGGTAAGCAGATGGCTATCGACGCGGATTTAAATACCGGAGCCATCTCAGATGCGGAGGCAAAGGAGCGGAGAGACAAGATTCAGGCGGAATCCACCTTTTTCGGTTCCATGGACGGTGCCGTTAAATACGTAAAGGGAGACGCCACCGCCGGTCTTATTATCACTTTTGTAAATATTATCGGCGGAATTGCCATGGGTATGGTTTTCCAAAATTTAGACGTTATGTCGGCAATACAAAAATATGTTATTCTCACCATTGGCGACGGTCTGGTGAGCCAGATTCCCTCCCTGCTTATCTCTTTATCCACAGGTATTTTGGTAACGAAGGGATCAAAGGATGCGGATTTCGGAACGGTACTGGTAAGCCAGCTTTTTGGCGTCCCTAAAGCGCTTTATTTGGTGGGCGGCGTGATTGCCGGATTGGGCATTATAACCCCCCTGCCGGATCTTGTGTTTTTGACCCTTGGCCTTATTTTTATCGTCACAGGCAGGATGGTGGCAGGCACTCTTGAGACGGCCCAGATTGAGGGCGAGATAAATGCGGATGAGATTGCGGCCGAAGAAATCAGGCAGCCGGAAAATGTCAACAGCCTTTTGCAGGTAGACCCTATAGAGCTTGAATTTGGTTATGGTATCATTCCACTTGCGGATGTAAACCAGGGCGGCGACCTCTTAGACCGCGTGGTGATGATCAGGAGGCAGATTGCTCTTGAGCTTGGTACGGTGGTTCCTATTATCAGGCTCCGGGATAATATTCAGTTAAATCCAAATCAATATATTATCAAAATTAAAGGCATACAGGTCAGTGAGGGAGAAATCCTTTTTGACCATTATATGGCCATGAATCCGGGGTATGTGGAGGAGGAAATCACAGGTATTCCCACCTTTGAGCCGTCCTTCCATCTGCCGGCAATCTGGATTACGGAAGGGCAGAGGGAACGTGCGGAAAGCATGGGATATACGGTGGTGGATCCGCCTTCCATCATTGCCACACATTTGACGGAAATTATCAGGCAGCATATTTCCGAGCTGCTCACAAGACAGGACGTACAGAACTTAACCGACAACTTAAAGGAAACAAATCCCTCTTTGGTGGAAGAGCTTGTGCCCAAGCTTTTAGGACTTGGCGAAATTCAAAAGGTTTTGCAGAATCTTTTAAAAGAAGGAATTTCCATAAGGGATTTGCTTACCATATTTGAAACGCTGGCGGACTATGCGGCCACCTCAAGGGACACGGATATTCTGACGGAATATGTAAGACAGTCTCTTAAGCGCGCCATATCAACGAAGTTTTTCCCTCAGGGGGAGACAACCAGCGTGGTAACCTTGGATCCTAAGCTGGAGCAGGAGATCATGGCAAGCGTAAAACAGACGGAGACAGGCGCATATCTTACCCTTGATCCGGAAAAAACCAGAGCAATCATGAAATCCGTAGGGGAAGAAATTGCAAAGCTGGAAAATTTAGGAAAGAGTTCTATTGTTATCACTTCTCCAATCGTGCGTATGTATTTTAAGAGATTGACGGAAGATTATTATAGAGATTTAATCGTGGTTTCATATAATGAGATAGATAGTAATATTGAATTACAATCTGTAGGAATGGTGACGGCATGATAATTAAAAAATTTCAGGGAAAAACAGAAGCACAGGCGGTAGAAAGTGCAAAAAAAGAACTGGGCAACGGCGTGGTAATCATGAATGTCCGGAATGTAAAGAACAAAGGAATTTTAAGTTTTTTAAAGTCTCAGATGGTGGAGGTTACCGTGGCCCTTGAGGATGAACCGGTAAATACGGTTGTGCCGAAAAAGGCAGAGCCAAAGTCCCAGCCGCTGATTCAGGATATTCCCCCCAAAGAAAAGGCTCCCGCTGCGCCAAAGGAGGAAGGCCCAAAACAGGGGCAGGCGCCGGGAAAGGAGGCGGATCCTCAGGCCGGGAACAAGCAGCTGGAGGAAAAAATAAATACGCTGCATACTTTATTAGAACAACAGCTGCAAAAACCGGAGGAGGCAAAGGATGAGGCCGAGGAGCAGGAGGAGACGGAAGTTGACCGTTTTATGAAACTGCTCTATTACACAATGCTTGAGAACGAAGTGAAAGAGCAGTATGCAAATCAGATTGTGGATGAAATCAAGAAAATCAATAAGCCCAATATGCCTTTTAACTATGCGCTTGCCAATACGTATCAAAAGATGATACTTAAGTTTGGTAAGCCTATGGAGATAACGCCTGCGGAAAAGGGCCCTAAGGTTATTTTCTTTGTAGGCCCTACGGGGGTTGGGAAAACCACTACTATTGCAAAGATTGCTTCCAAATTCAGCGTGGAGGGCGATAAGAAGGTTGCGCTTTTGACCGCTGATACTTACCGGATAGCTGCGGCGGAACAGCTCCGCACTTATGCAAATATTATGGAGGTTCCCTTCCGGGTAATTTATTCTACGGAGGAGATAGAGCAGGCTCTGCGGGATTTCAGAGATTATGATTTTATTATGGTGGATACCGCAGGCCATTCGCCCCAGAATGAAGCCCAGAAGGAGACAATGATTGGGTTTATCCATTCGGTGGACGGTTTGGCGCAAAAGGATGTATTTCTTGTGCTGAGTGCAACGACAAAATATAAGGATTTGATCAGTATTGCGGACAGCTACAGCGCTATGACGGATTATAATCTTATTTTTACGAAACTGGATGAAACAAGTACTTTGGGAAGCCTGCTCAATATCAGGCTTCATACGGGGGCTCCCTTATCCTATGTGACTTATGGACAAAATGTACCTGAGGACATAGAGGTATTTAATCCACAAAAAACAGTAAAGCAGCTTTTAGGCGGCAAGAAGAACTGATATTGCTGTGAACATGCTTTATGCTGCAGGCAGTAACGAACGGATAGCGATAAAACCACGGATAAAAGTGTGAAGAGAAGTTCTAAGGCGCTGGGAAACGACGCCTTAGAACAACTAAAGCTTGCAAAGCAAGTTGTTTTCATGCTCGGAAGAATGCCCTGACGGTCATTCTTCACACATTGTTTGTGCCGCAAAGCGGCATGTCAGGAAGTGAGGAATATAATGGATCAGGCCGAACAATTACGAAATATTATAAAAGCAGGCGCCTTAAACCAAAATAAACCTCTTGCAAGAGTTATTACGGTTACAAGTGGCAAGGGGGGCGTGGGAAAATCCAGTGTGGCGATTAATCTGGCAATACAATTCAGAAAGATGGGACAGAGAGTCATTATTCTGGATGCGGATTTTGGCCTTGCGAACATTGAAATTATGTTTGGGGCAGTGCCGAAATATAACCTGAGTGATTTGATATACAGAGGAAAAAAGATCAGAGATATTATTACATGGGGACCTATGGAGGTTGGCTTTATATCAGGAGGCTCTGGAATCACGGGGCTTTCTAATTTGAACAAGGACTATCTGACATTTATCATCAACAATCTTTCCGAACTGGATGCAATTGCGGATACCATCATAGTAGATACGGCTGCGGGAATTTCAGATACGGTTTTGGAGTTTTTGGTTGCCAGCGAGGAGGTTGTACTGATTACCACGCCGGAGCCCACTTCCATTGCCGATTCCTATTCCCTTTTGAAGGCTCTTAACAGACATCCCAGGTTTTCAAAGGAGAAAACCTTAGTCAAGATAATTGCCAATAAGGTGGATGCGGTGAAAGAAGGAGATGCACTCTTTGGAAAATTAAACGCTGTGGTGGGGAGTTATCTGAAGATTCCCATTACATACCTTGGGGTGATTCCAAGAGACAGCCAGCTGCCCAAGGCGGTGATGTATCAAATACCGGTGTCGTTAAAGACGCCCGGGTCTAAATCGGTAGCGGCTTTTGAGAGGATTGCCGCAAGTATGATGGATCCGGAGATGGAACAGTTGGTTCCGAAAAGAGGAGTGGCAGCTTTCTTTTCACGTTTATTATCAGGTAAAATTGTTTAGCAGGAGGTAGGAGTATGCTATTAAAGTATGTGGAACCGGGAAACAAGATTGAAATGCAGGCAGTGGAGCGGGGACAGGATGTGGATGAGCTCAATAATGTAAAGATATACCGGACCCAGGTTTTAGACGTTCTTTCAGAAGACAGGCTTGAAATTGCAATGCCTATGGAGAAGATGAAACTTATTTTGCTGCCGATGAATACGGAATATGACTTGTGCTTTTATACATCGTCAGGGCTGTATCAGTGTCTGGCTAATGTGATAGACAGATATAAATCAGGCGGGCAATATATTCTGCTAATGGAACTTACCACCAACTTGAGAAGACACCAGAGAAGAGAATATTACAGGTTAAACTGCGTGCTGGATATGGAGGTGCGGTTCCTTGAAAAATCAGAAATAACGGCTGTTCTGGGAAATCGTGATTATGTGGCAATGGGGCTTCCCGTAAGACGCGGCGTTATTGTGGATATCAGCGGAGGCGGTATCCGCTTTGTGACGGATAGGGTTTATGAACCGGATAGTCTTATTTACTGTAAATATATTTTGTCCCTGGATGGGGAGGACAAGGAACATGTGCTGGCCTCCAGGGTGCTTAGAGTTAAAGAGCTCGAGGATAAACCGGGCATGTATGAGCACCGGGCACAGTATATTAATATTGATGCGGAAGAGCGTGAAGAAATCATCCGTTATATTTTCGAGGAAGAAAGAAAGATCAGAAAACGCAAAAAAAATTAGAGAATGATTACTTTGCACCCATGTGAAGATGAAGTTGTGCTATACTTTATATGTTGGAAATAGGGTAACAATCCAGGATGGTCTTTTGCACCTGAATTGCCGCCGGATGTTTAAGTTAGAAAAGGATTTAATATGATAACAAAGGCAGATGAAATCAAAGCCGGTAGAAAAATTGTCGCAATTGCCAGCTCAACCGGCGGACCTAAGGCATTGCAGGGATTGATTCCGCTACTGCCAGCCAATTTGAATGCGCCTGTTTTGATTGTACAGCATATGCCGGCAGGCTTTACCGAGGCTCTTGCGGGAAGGCTTAATACCTTAAGCCCGCTGGCGGTAAAAGAAGCGGCGGAAGGGGACGTGATTAAGCAGGGGCAGGTCTATTTAGCCCGTGGCGGAAGACATATGAAAGTCATGAGAAGCGGGGCGCGGCATGTGATACGTTATTCGGATGAGCCGCCCAGGGAAGGGGTACGTCCCTGCGCCAATTACATGTATGAGTCTTTGGCTACATGCAGCTTTGAGGAGATCATATGCGCAGTTCTTACCGGTATGGGAGCGGACGGCACTGTCGGGATCAAAAATTTAAAGGAAAAGAAAAGAATAAAGGTATTTGCCCAAAGCGAGGAGAGCTCTACCGTGTACGGTATGCCAAAGAGCATCGTGATGTCGGGGCTTTCCGGTAAGGGAATGTCGCTGGAGAGAATTGCACAGGAAATTATAAGGAACGTGGGGGTAATTTAGATGGATGTAAATCAATATCTGGAAATTTTTCTTGATGAAACAAAGGAACACCTTGAAAGCCTGAATACCCAGATACTCAATCTGGAGCAGGAGCCGGAGGATTCGGATACAATTAATGAGATTTTCCGCGCGGCCCACTCTTTAAAGGGAATGGCCGGTACCATGGGGTATAAACGGATGCAGACCTTAACCCATGATATGGAAAACGTATTTTCGGAGATAAGAAACGGTACCATGAAGGTCAATTCTAATTTGATTGACACTTTGTTCCAATGCCTGGATGCTCTGGAGGAATATACCAATAATATTCAGGAAACCGCCGACGAAGGAACCAACGATAATCAGCAGCTTATTAACCAGCTGAATGAGTATTTGAAAGCAAGCAAGGAGGGCGGAGCGACCCCGGTGCCTTCGGAAGAAAAAAAGGATGATAATAAAGAAGCTTCCACGGAAAGCAAACCGGAGGAAGCGTGGAAGGATATCAAATTAGGGGAATCCGAACAGGTAGTTTTAGAGGCGGCCAAGTCTCAGGATAAAGGGATATATGGCATCACTGTGTTTGTGGAGGAATCCTGCCTTCTGAAAGCGGCAAGGGCTTTCCAGGTATATAAGGAGATTGAGGAAAAAGCGGAAGTTATTGTCTGTAATCCTCCCGTACAGGACATTGAGGATGAAAAGTTTGACTTAAGCTTTAGTCTTATTGTGATTTCCGATTATGATTTGGATGTGGTGATAAAGGAAGCAAAAAATGTTTCCGAAATTGAAAAGATAGTAGCAGCGCCGTATGAGGTAACGGTGACTTTGGAGACTGCCGGGACACAGGAAGCAGAAGCCGCAGCCGTGCAGGGAGAAACAAAGCCTGCGGCAGTGCCTGCGCCTGCCGTTAAGACCCAGCAGGGAGCTCCCGCAAAGACCCAGGCGAAAGCAAACGACAAAAAGCCGGCCGGAAAACCCGTGGCAAACAGGACGGTCCGCGTGGACATTGAAAAGCTGGACGTACTTATGAATCTTGTCAGCGAGTTGATTATCGCGAAAAATTCCATGGTGGCCGATTCAAATTCAAGGGCTGAAAGCGGGGCGGGTTTCAGAGAGCATATTGAATATTTGGAAAGTGTAACCACAAACCTCCATGAATCCGTCATGAAAGTCAGGATGGTTCCTATTGAGAGCGTCGTAAGTAAGTTCCCGAGAATGATCCGCGACTTATCTAAAAAGTTGAATAAAAAGATGGAGCTGTATATGTCCGGTGAGGAGACGGAGCTTGACAGAACAGTGGTGGATGAAATTGGCGATCCTTTGATGCATCTTTTACGTAATGCTGCCGATCATGGGCTTGAGTCCAACGAACTGCGTGTTAAGAGGGGTAAGCCCGAGGTGGGATCTATTTTCCTGAATGCTTACCAGGATGGCAATAATGTTGTGATAGAGGTCAAGGACGATGGTAACGGAATTGATGTAGAGAGCGTTAAGAATAAGGCAATCGAGCGCGGCGTTATTACACCTGATCAGGCGTTGACTATGAGCGAGAAGGATATTATCAATCTTCTTTTCCATGCCGGCTTTTCAACTGCAAAGACCATATCGGACGTTTCGGGAAGAGGTGTAGGACTTGACGTGGTTAAGTCCAAGATAGAATCCTTAAGCGGCGAGGTAGAAGTAAAATCCAGCCTTGAGGAAGGAAGTACCTGGACAATAAGGCTTCCGCTTACACTTGCAATTATTCAGGCTTTGATGGTTACGGTTGGTGGAGAAAAATATGCAATTTCTCTTGGCAGCATTCAGACCATTGAGGATATCAGCCCAAGCGATGTTAAGCTCGTAGAGAACAGAGAAGTGATTAGCTTAAGAGGCAGCGTGATTCCTATCATCAGATTAAGCAATGAATTGGATATAGAAAGCAGTAAGGCGCCGGATGAAAATATTATGGTAGTTATTGTCAAGAAGGGCGAGAGACTGGCCGGTCTGGTGGTCGATGAGCTGATAGGACAACAGGAGATCGTCATTAAGTCGCTTGGCAAGTACATCAGCAAATGCAGAATTATCAGTGGTGCAACCATATTGGGAGATGGCGAAGTAGCGCTTATATTAGATGCTAATGCGCTGATTTAGGACAGGGGGAAAAAGAATGGATGAACTGAGAGTTTCCGGGGCGGACGGATTTGATGTAAAAGCAGGAGATGACACGCAGCAATATATTGTGATAAAGCTTGGACATGAGCAGTATGGCATTGATATTAAATTCATTGATAATATTGTACGTATGCAGCATATTACCAGAGTGCCTAAGGTAGCCGATTACCTGAAAGGGGTTATAAATCTGCGAGGTGAGGTTATACCGGTTATGAGCCTTCGTCTTAAGATGGATCTGGCGACTGACGAGTTTACCAAGGCTACCAGAATCATTATTCTGAAACTGGAACAGCATGGCACCATTGGCGTTATTGTGGATGAAGTGAGGGAAGTTGTCACGTTAAGCCCAAGCCAGATTGAAAGAGCTTCCTATGATGGAAAAGAGGATAAAACCAGTTTTATTATGGGGATTGGTAAGCATGAGAATGAGCTGATATCCCTTCTGGATCTGAATGCCGTAGCTCTGGAAAAATGAATGGATAAACAGTAAGGGAAGAATGTTATAGTTATAGTGTATAGGAGGGACGATGAAGGACCTTAATATGGATCAATTATCCAATCAATATTTTGATGTTTTAAAGGAATTAGGCAACATTGGAGCCGGAAATGCTACTACGGCGCTGGCACAATTAATAAACTGTAAAGTGGATATGTCCGTACCACAGGTTAAGCTGCTTGATTTTCAGGAGTTAGGCGATGTTGTGGGTGGTGATGAACAAATCATGGTTGGCATCTATCTTCAGGTTTCCGGAGATATAGAGGGCAGCATGATGTTTATCCTTACGCAGAGTGCCGCCGCCCATTTGGTGAACAAATTGATGTGCGGAATGCTTGGTATTGATGAGGAAGTGAAAGAAGAGTATGAGTTTGGGGAAATGGAGTGCTCTGCAATCAAAGAAGTGGGGAATATCATAACCGGTGCATATTTAAACGCGCTATCCGGGTTGACCAACCTGAAAATAATTCCGTCCATACCACAGCTTGGCATTGATATGGCTGGAGCGCTGCTCAGTGTTCCGGCAGTAGAATTTGGTATTTTAGGGGATAAAATATTGTTGATAGAAACGCAGTTTTCAGATGATGTAGAATTAGATGGTTACTTTATTATGATTCCGGATATGGAGTCTTACGGGAAGATTTTGGGATCACTTGGTGTAATGTAGGTTCTACGGAAAAAGCGGGAGACGGTTAGAACATGGGTGTAATTATAAAAGTGGGGATGGCGGATTTAAAGACATGTAAAGGTGATGATGGAGTAACTACATTAGGGCTGGGTTCCTGCGTGGGAATTGCGATAAGGGATCCTATGACCGGAATTGGCGGGCTGGCTCATATTATGTTACCCGATAGTGCAGAAATTAGAAATAATACAAATAGACCCAAATTCGCAGATACGGGAATAGAAGATTTGGTAAAAGAGATTGTACATTTAGGAGGAAGTCGAAACAGACTTGTGGCTAAAATTGCCGGTGGCGCTCAAATGTTTGCATTTGGCGGAAAGAATGACAATATACGTGTGGGAGAACGTAACGTGCTTGCCAGCAAGAAAAAACTTAATGCTATGAAAATCCCGATTCTTGCGGAGGATACGGGAAAAACATACGGTCGGACAGTGGTTTTTTATCCTAAAACAGGGGACTTTCATATACGTTCCGTGGGTATGCCGGAGAAAATACTGTGAAAACAGAAATATATTTCTGAAAAGGTATTTCTGAAAATGGATTTCTAAAATGGATTTCCAGAAAGGAATTTCTGAAAATTTTTATGAAAAAAGATAAGTTATTTGCTCCATTTTTGATGCTTCTTGCAGGAGCGGTTGTCAGCTTAATGATGTATTTTTTTCATTACAGCAGTAAGGAGATGCTGCCGGTTCTTCTGATTGTTCTGTTGGTTTTTTATATGGCCGGAAGTTTTATTCAAATGAAGGTAAATTCCTTTGTCAGGCAGATTAATGAGGAAATGGCGGCGAAGGAAGCCGAGGAGGCTCAAAAGGCGCAGGAAGTGTCTTTAGAGGGAGAGATGGGAGAAAAAACGGAAAATGCCGGGGCCGACGCAGAGGGAGAGACTTGAGTGACTTTAGGTGATGGAGGTGGCAATGGACGAAGCGGGAAGAAATAAGCTTTGGGAAAGTTATGAAAAAACGAAATCGCCTGAAATCAGGGAGAAGCTTATACTGGAATATGCACCGCTTGTGAAGCTGGTGGCAGGACGCCTTAGCATGTACCTGGGGTATAACGTGGAATATGACGATCTGGTAAGTTATGGTATTTTTGGGTTGATCGATGCAATTGATAAGTTCGACAGCATGAAGGCAGTTAAATTTGAGACCTATGCCAGTCTGCGTATCCGTGGAGCTATTCTTGACCAGATCAGGAAAATGGATTGGATTCCAAGAACCATCAGGCAGAAGCAAAAGAAAATAGATGCGGCGGTAAAGGAAATTGAAGCTGCTACGGGACGGACAGCTTCAGACGAAGAAATTGCTCAAAATCTTGGCATTTCAGAGGATGATTATACGGCCTGGCAGTCTCAGATGAAGATTACCGGGGTGGTTTCTTTAAATGAGTTTATGGAATCCGGCGCCGAGATACCGGCAGAGCAGACTCAGCAGCGCCGTTTTGACAGTCCGGAAGAGGTTATAGAAAAAGAGGAGTTAAAGAAAATACTTCATCAGGCATTAGAGCTTCTGACAGAAAAGGAAAAAAAGGTTATTTTACTTTATTATTATGAGGATTTAACGCTGAAGGAAATAAGCAATGTATTAGAGGTATCCGAATCAAGAATATCTCAGCTTCATACCAGGGCCCTTCAAAAAATGAAAACAAAGATGGGCAGCTATATGGGTATTTTTTCAGTATAAGTTACCTTTTGGGAATTGTTAAGTTTGGAAGTAAACTTCCAAACTCTTTATCGGTGGCAGTGCCGCAAGCGCATTTTGCGGTATGCAAGGGGTATAAGAATGAAAGTTCTTATCTTTTAGCGCGTTTTAAGTGCAGAGAGAATAAAAATCTGCCGGAAAGGGTATGGTATTTTATGACAATCAGCCGGGTGGAGCTCCAGGGACAGGTAACGAGAGCGCAAGATTTTACTACGATTAAGCACAACGAAGATAATAAGGTAACGGTGGATCAGAACAATTTTCAACAGCAGTTTGACAGGACCGTAGAAAACAGAGTGCGTCAGGTACGTCAGGGCGACCATGCGGAAAGACAGGAAAAACGTTTTGATGCAAAGGATGAAGGCAATGGGAAATATGCCGGAGATGGCGGACGAAGGCGTAAGCGGGAAGAAAAAGAAACAGATGGAAAGGTGCTTTTAAAGAGTCAAAGGGGTTTTGATATGAAAATCTAAAAAGCATTTTTGCCAGAGCTGTTAAAGCGCGGGGGATTTTATATGGGAGTAATGGAGATAGTTCTTATTTTGCTTGGAGTTGCAGTTTTTGTAGCCAGTTTTTTGATTCCGGCAGGTAAAAAAGAAGAAGTGCAGTATGATGCGGGTTTAAGCGAGGATGCTGTCAGAGAAATGGTGGAAAAGGAAGCCGGAAATGTAAAATCTACGGTCAGCGATATGGTGGACGAAACGATCACCTATGCCATTGAAAAGTCAGAGCGTGCCATGGAACGTCTGACCAATGAAAAAATAATGGCTGTCAATGAATATTCTGATACGGTGCTTGAGGAAATCAACAAAAATCATAAAGAAGTTGTGTTTCTGTATGATATGCTAAACGATAAACATGACACTTTGATGGCAACAGTCAGCGAAGCTATAAAAAAAGAAAGTGAAATAAGACAGACATTGACGGACGCTGAGGTGACAGCGAAGGAAGCGGAGGCTAAGGCGAAAGGAATACAGGGCGCTTTGGACAGGGCGGTGGATAATATCAAGAAGGCCATGGAAGCCGCCGCATCAATGGACAAAGCCGCTAAGGAACCGGCGAAAGAGACGGCGGAAGCTTTGCCACAGCAGACAAAGGAAGGGCAGGATACCGGCGGATTTAAGCCAATTAGCGTTAAGAAACTGGAAGTAATTGAAAAACCGACGGAGGAAAAAGCGGAGGAAAAAGGAACCCCTAAGGCCGCTTCAAAAGGTCGGAGAAAATCGAAGGTTTCAAAAGCGGCGCTTAAGGATATTTTGCCGGAGGATGTGCTTGCGGAAGCGGAAATGTCGCAGACTTTAGACGAGGAACCTGTTATTGCGCCGGAGACAGCGGCAAAGGAAGAGGAAAATCCGGACACAAGAAATAGCAATGAGAAAATATTAGAGCTTCATAAAGCGGGCAAATCTGATATGACGATAGCAAAGGAGCTTGGCCTTGGCGTTGGAGAAGTCAGGCTTGTGATTGATTTATATGAAGGAAATTAAGGAACGCTGGTAAAATATGATGAATTTAAAATATTATCTGAGAGGCCTTGGAATAGGCATTGTTGTGACGGCGTTAATCATGGGAATTGCAGCCGGTGGAAAAAAGCAGGTTCTCACCGATGAAGAGATCATGGAAAGGGCGAGAGAGCTTGGAATGGTTGAGGAGAGCACTGTGCTGGCAGATACGGTTGCAGGAGAGTCTGCCAATGCGGCAAGCGGACCGGAGGGTGAGGCAAATGAGCCGGCAAAGTCGGAAGTCCCAACTCCCCTTGAAAAAACACCGCAGCCGCAAGACACGGTAGAAAAGACGCCTGTGGCCAAAGACGGCGAGGCATCGCCAAGTGCTGCGGCGGAAAAAACGGAAGTTCCTTCACCGAAAAAAACGCCTGAATCTCAAGTGGAAAAGACGCCTGCGCCTTCGGCGGAAAAGGTAATCGAACCGGAGACTTCCTCGGAATCGGAAGAGGAAAATGAGCCTGAAGGCCCGGCAGCATCGCCGTCGCCTGATGCCGGTGGGCTGGATGAGGAGGAAGACGTACAGGAAGCGCCGGCAACGGAGGAAACGGCCGCGCCTGAAAACCCTTCTTTGGCAGCCGGGGAAGTGTCCCCACAGTCCGGCAGTATTCAAATCAATAGCGGCGAGGGGTCTTACACAGTAAGCGTCAGGCTGCAGGAGGCAGGTCTGGTGAGCTCGGCCGCAGAGTTTGACAGATATTTATTTCAGAATGGGTATGACAGAAGAATCCGTACGGGGGTCTTTGAGATACCGGCGGGAGCGGATCCGGAAAGAATCGCAAAAATTATTACAAGGACAGAGTAAAGAGCTGTTATCCTTTGCGGGTAGCAGCTTTTTTGTTGGAAATAGGGTTGACCGGTGGTCGAATAAATGTTATCTTAAGGATATAGCAATGTTTTATAAATTGTCCTTATGTTAATGAAATTCGACCAGCGGTCGATAGATTAGGAGGCTGTCTATGAATTTTGAAGAACTTTTTGAAATGGTGAAAGAGAAATTTACACAGTTAGATATCAGTGATATGAAAGAGCATTTGGCTTACCAATTTAATATTGAGGGGGATGCGGAAGGCATCTTTTATGTAGAGGCAAAAGAGGGTAAATTGTATGTGGAGCCTTACGAGTATCATGACAGGGATACATTATTTACCTGTAAAGCGGAGACATTGCAGAGAATAGCGGAAGGGCACCTGGATCCCATCAAGGCGGTCAGCCTGAAAATGCTTAAGGTGGAAGGCGATATTGGGAAGGCGTTAAAATTTAAGGAATTGTTGAAGAAATATTAAGGTATTATGGAAGCAGGCTTTTATCAACGCCGGACGCTTTTTACGGAGCGAGAGGGCGACGGAGAATTTTATTTTCTTCCCGGCGTCCGCAACCGTTAACTTAATGACATTGGTTCATATAATAGGAATAAAGTGGGGAAATCGGGAAAAGAAAGGAAACTGCAGGCAGATTTTAACTGCCTGTAAGTTTCCTTTTGTTACGATGAGCTGCCCGCAGAGGCGGCATCGTTTGTTTGTATACGGATATGAGATAGGACTTTGCATTTGCTGCAAAGTCCTTAGCGTGGGGACTATAAAATGGCGACATTTTTTTTCATGAGCTCTTCCATTGCAGATGAGGGCCAAAGGGAAGACTGCACTTCGCCAATATGGGCTTTGCGCAGGAAAAACATACAAATTCTGGATTGACCGATACCGCCGCCGATGGTAAATGGCAGTTCGTTATTTAAGATGGCTTTCTGGAAAGGCAGCTGAGCGCGTTCCGGGCAGCCCGCTTTTTTTAGCTGGCTTTGGAGGGAAGCGGCATCCACGCGGATTCCCATGGAAGAAAGCTCTAAGGCGATATCCAGTACAGGATAGTAAACCAAAATATCGGCATTTAATGTCCAGTCATCATAGTCCGGCGCGCGGCCGTCGTGGGGAATACCGGATGAAAGCAAATCGCCAATCTGCATAAGGCAGACGGCGCCTTTTTCTTTGGTAATGCGATATTCCCGTTCCTTTGGGGTACAATCAGGGTAGAGATCTTCTAAGGCCTGGGTGGTGATGAAAAATATTTCTTCCGGCAATATTTCTTTTATGTAATCATAACGGATGGACATGTATTTTTCCGTTTTCCGTAAGACTTTATATACATTTTTTACAGTATCTTTCAGCGTATCCATATGGCGCTGATCCTGAGAGATAATTTTTTCCCAGTCCCACTGATCTACATAAATGGAATGGATATTATCGGTTTCTTCATCCCGGCGGATGGCGCTCATGTCAGTGTACAGGCCCTCTCCCATCTGAAAACCATATTTTTTCAGCGCGTAGCGTTTCCATTTTGCAAGGGAATGGACAATCTCCGCACGGGCGTCGCCCTGTTCCTTAATACCGAAGGAGACCGGACGCTCCACACCGTTTAGATTGTCGTTTAAGCCGGAAGAAGGATCCACGAACAAAGGCGCCGATACCCGCAAAAGATTCAGACGCTCTGACAAAAGATTCTGGAAAAAATCCTTTACCGTCTTAATTGCAACCTGGGTTTCGTGAAGGTTTAGTGCCGATTGATAATCATCAGGAATGATACATTGCTTCATACTGTTTAGTTCCTTTCTTTTTTGATAGACTACGCCAATATTTATTATAATTAATATGCGCTTTTTCGCAAGATAAAAATAAAAAGTTACTTTTCACGGGGTGGGGAAAACCAATTGAATAATTACTTTAAGCACTGT
>CAJUKV010000022.1 GCA_910587305.1 uncultured Lachnospiraceae bacterium
CATCCTCTACCTTCAGGCCGCCTCCTGCTGCCATGGCCGCCACCTGGGCCCAATCCGTTCTCTCTGTTCTTTTCTTTGTGATTGTCTGCATATCCTTATCCTCCTATATTTTCTCAGGCTGTTGGCCGCCTGCTGCCTTCTGCAATTCTTCCATGGCCTTCTCTGCCGCCCTGTCCTCTGCCCCTGCCGCTATCAGTGCAATATTGATTGCCCTCAGTTTTGCCTCTCCGATCCCTTTTATTTTCCGTATCTCTTCCAGTGCTATGGAGAGATCAAAGGAATCTGCCGCCTGCTGCCGCCCGGCCTCAAACCCTGCTGCATATCCCTGATCATAATATCCGGCAATGCACTCCTCCATGGAGTAATGATCCATTTTGCGGATCTGATTGTACTTGCTCCGGTTAATCTCAACCGGCCTTTTCTTTTTCGCCATCCTGCTCCTCCTTTACATTTTAGGCCCCCTGAATATAACAACCATTGAGGGAAACGGTGCCCCCGTTTCTGCATCTCCGAATCTCAGGCGGCCTCTCACAAACCTCACCTCTGCCCGGTTCAATATATAATCATGAAAATATCTTGTGTCCGTTCTTGCCGGAATGAGCATCACCACAATAGTGCCCTCCTTGTGTCCTTCCTCATAGCATTTCCGCACCCACTCCCCGATCTCTCTTCCATATGGCGGATTGCAGAATACCCGGCTGCCCCCCCAATCCATCCTTAGTCCGTCCTGCTCTTTGGTGAAATATCTTTCGCATTTATGGTTTTGTGCATCAGCACATGGATCTAAATCAAAAGAAAACTCCTTGTTTAACTCATCAAAAAAATCTTGCGGCGTTGCCCATTGATCCGTGCTGCTGCTATACATTACGGCCAAATTTGCCATGCTTATCCCTTCCCTTCTTTATACAAATTTTATCTGAGGCCCGCTTGTGTCTATCCTGAGCGCCGGTTGTCTGCTGCCCACCTTCAGATACCCGCAGTTTGCCTCCACTAATTTCTGGGCCATGATCGGCACCACGCTATTCCCAATTCTGGCCACTTGCTCCTTTATGGGATAAGGTTTGTAATTTATATCACGGTCAATGATATAATCAGGAGGAAAACCCTGCATGATCTTCAGCTCCTCCGGCTTCAGCATCCTGAGGAAAATATCCTTCAGCTCATACTTTTCTCCCTTAATATCTATCACGGCGCTCACAAGCCCGAATCTGTCTTTGGTTGTGATAGTTCCCAGAGGATCCGCCGCCTGCTGCCCGCATCCGGTACCGTAATACTTAATGAAAAATGCTGAGATCAGCCCAAAATGCCCCGGTGAGGTTGTTATTGTGTGGATCGGCTCCTCACATCCCTGGCCTATGCCGGTTTTGTAATACTTTGTCACAAATGCCACCACAAGCCCGTAGCGGTTGCTTGTGTCAATGGTTTTCACCGGTTCCCTGAGGCTCTGGCCCCGTGCATCCCCTTCCTTCTGCTCCCCGTGGTACTGGATCAAGAAGGCATACGCCTCATCATTCTTCACAATGTATGGATCCGGGTTATTCACCACATATTTCACCATCCCATTGGCAATCCGCTTCATGGTTGCCTCTGCCAGAGGCTTCTTGCGCCCGAATATGGATTTTCCCAGATCCGACCAATCAACATACTTCCCACACTCTTCCCACGGCAGGAGGCCGCCTGCTGCCCCTTTGCTGTGAGTGGGCACCGGCCACATGATTGGCCGCCCGTCTTTCCTGAAAATTGCATACCACCGCTTTCTGGTTGTGGGTGCCCCATAATCTGCCGCCACAAGCTCCCTGCTGTCAAATTGGTACCCCAGGCCCTTCATGGCGTTTATGAATTTGTTGTAATCTTCCCCTTCCCTGCTCTTGATCGGGTGCCCTCCTTCATCAAGCGGGCCCCACTTCTGTATCTCCTCCACGTTCTCCATGATGATCACATCCGGCAGGATCGCCTTTGCGTGTTTATATACTGCCCACGGCAGGATCCTGAGGCCCTTTTTCCTCGGCTGTGATCCTTTTGCCTTGCTGTGGCTTGTGCAATCCGGGCTTGCCCACATCAGTGCCACATGGCGGCCTTTTATGTACTTTTTCATATCCACCTCAAAAATATCCTCTGTGAGATGAATAGCTCCCGGATGGTTTACGGTGTGCATCCTGATTGCCTCAGGATCGTGATTGATCGCAATATCCACCGATCTGCCCAGGGCCATCTCTATCCCGACACTCGCCCCGCCGCCTCCTGCAAAGGCATCCACAATCAAATTATCCATCCTCTTCTCCTTATCTTATCCACGTTTCCACAATGACCGGATCATCACCCGCCGCCCTCGGAAATCTTATTGAAAATCCTGCTGCCTGAATATCTTCCCGCATTTCTTCTAAAGAGAATTTCTGCATGGCCGTGTTGGTTGGATGCCCTCCTGCTCCTTCCCACATTCTGCATAGATACATCTCAGGGAAATCTTTCGGGCCGTCATATATCACCGCCATGGGCATCTTTATCCTTGACAAGTCCACATCCTTCAGACTGTTTACAAACTTACTCAGCATCATCCACCTCCATATCCAGGTAGTTCTTCCCAAACTCCTGCTCCCAGAGCTCCCGGCCATACTTCTCTTCAAAAGCCCTCTGAGCCACTTGCTTCAGGTGCAGGGCCACCTCTGCATTGTCGTGTGGGCTTTCCGGGCCGTGTTCGTGGTGTCTTTCTGCACACACATATCCCCATAGGCCATAATGTTCTGCTTTCTTCCTGAAGGCACCAAACCGGCCATATACAAAATGGTGCTTATGCAGGCCCGTATGCTTCAGTTCTCCATAGTACCCTATTCTCTCAGCCTCTTCCCGGCAGAGGAAACACTCCCGGCTCACCGGATCCGTCCTCTTCTGAATTATGCTTTTAGCCATTGAGCACCTCCACAAGCTCCCGCATAATTCCCTGCTCTTCATATACGGCCTGATCCTCTGAATAGATCGCCGCCATATCTGCAATTCTTATGGGGATCCCCCTCTCTCTTGCCGCCAGGATCTCCCCCTTCATCCCTTCAGAAATGTTTGTGAAGATCCTCAGCTCCCCGCACTCCTTCAGGAGCTCCAATCCTATCCTCATGCCTGCCGCCCTCTGAGACTTCACATCATCATTGAGCACCTGAGCATAGAATAAATGAGGGCAGATCGGGATTTTCCCCTCTTCAATCACCATCATGCAGAAGAATTTTGCAAATTCTAAATTTGTGGCCTTTTCTCCCCTGCTGCCATATTGTGAGCATACATAAACCTTTTCCATGCCCTCCTCTCTTTCCAGTTCCCTGAGCTTCTCCTCCGCCTCATGGGCGCTCATTTCACACTTGGGCCCTCTCATGTTCAGCAGCTCCTCCGCCGCCTTCCCTGCCGCTCTCATAGTTTCCTCTGTCAATTTTCCTTCCTCCTTCCTACCAACACGCCCTCACTGTGTAGGGATCCATGAAATCCAGATCTTCAGGATCCGCATAGGCTATCTGCACCCTCTCTCCGGCCCGCACTGCTGCCACAATGCAGTGAATCTCTGTGATGCTCCGGTAATTCTCGGCAATGGCATCCATCACCGCATCAGTGACCGCCTCCACGGTCTTTTCAACCTCTTCCTTCGTTCCCTTCACGTTTTCCTGCACTGCCCTGAGGATCGTTTCCTTCATTGCTCTGTATTCTTCCATTCTTCCAACTCCTTCCTGATCTTCCCTTGCATGAGGTTCTGGTATTCATGCCACCCGCCATGCACGGAATACATATGCTTTCCCAGGCTCTCCAACATCCCGCTCCATAGCTCTGCATTTTTCACCGGCTTTCCCTTTGCGTTATGCCATTCATTTTTCTGCCATGTGATATGCCAGTGATTTTGCATGGTGTTCAGAATGTGATCACATTGAGTAAATACTCGGATGGAGCACTCTTTTGTGAGGATCCCCGCCGCCGCTGTTATGGCCATCAGGTTGGCCATGTTTTCAGTGCCATCTTCCAGACGGATCAGCCCCTCTCTTGTCACCGGCACCCCGTTCCTCTTGCACTCCACTATCCACATGGCCACCCCTCTCCTCCTGGCCGGGCCCTTCCATGTGCTCTCCACAAATATGCTCACCTCAAATCTCATCCTGAACCACCTCCCGGATCAATCCTTTTCATGGTATAGTGCTGATACGGGTACCCCGTGACCGGGTTCTCTCCATTCACCACGGAATCCTTCACGATATACCACCCTTTTTCCGGTTTCGGATCCGTCCTCCATCTCCTCCGGTGTATCACTTCCCTCTTCGGTTCCGGTATGATCAGATTCCTGCTCCTGGAATATGAGCACCCCTCCTCCTCTTCCTTTGTCTCTTTCTTCACTATGTACTCAGCCAGATCCTCAAACTCTCCGTCCTCATACAGCGGATAAAAACTCTTTGATCCATATTGCCAGAATTTGAGCACCATCTTCTTTGTGTTCAGATCCGGCCTTGCTATGTCCTCAATGATGAGGTGATGATGGCATCCCCCCTGCTTTCCCCTCTCCGTGACCAATATCCACTTGAAGGGGATCCCCGCCTTCTTGTATGCCTTTCTCATATCAGACAAAAATTTTCTCACTTGCTTCTTGGCCTCCTTGAAGGATCCCGGCCTCAGCTCTTTCTTATATCCCAGGATGAGGTGCCAGTCTCCCTCCCTGAAGTTGGCTATGATGATCCTCTGCACTTTTTTCTCCCGGTTCCTCTGGTTCTGTCTTTCTATGTCCTCAGGTGTCCTCTTCTGTTTCGGCCCCCTCTTCCTGCCGGGTGCCCCATAGTTCCCCGGATAGTATTTTTGGATCTCCTTCACCCATCCCATATCAAATATTTTTTTCACATACAAATCTCATACCACCACCTAACCTTAATATCTTGAACGGGCTATCAAGAAGGCCCTAAACCCTGATTTTATTGGGTTTTTTCGTTGACTTTTCCGCCCTCTGGTGATATAATTTTTGTAGGTGTTACTATGTCCTCAAAGGGCATGACCGGGAGCTGATTTTGCCGATCTGCTCCCGGCTTTTTTATGTAGTCAAACCGGCCTTCTCTATACTGCCTCAGCAACTTTCTTTGCATCCTTCCTCCGGCCTCTGCCGCCGTTCCCTCCCTCCATCCTTCTTTTGGCCACCTTTATGCAGGCCCTTGTGAATCGCTCCTGATAGCCTTCTGAGAGAGTGAGATGTACTTTTACCTCCTGCTGCCTCATTCGCTCCCACCTTCCTCTTCTGCCCGCTTCAGGCCCTTCATGATCGCCTTCAGATAGTCCTCCTCATAGTTCCAATTCATATTGATGGCATCATTGGCCAGTGTTTCCAGAATGATCGCGGCCTTCCTTCTCCGTTCCTGCGCCTTCTGCCTTGCTGTCGGCTCTTCGTTTATCATCTCCATTTCCATCTGGATCTCTGCCAGTATTCCATCATCTAAAGAATTGAGAAGCGCCACGGCCTCCTCATGCTTTCCTTCCGTGATGAGCTGCACGGCCTTTTCCTCTACCTCGGCCCGGTGTTTCAATTCCTCCTGCTCCCGCCTGATCAACTCAATTTTTTTATCTATCGTTACCATAGTTTGCCTCCCTCTGAAATTGTTTATATAACTGCTGCCGCCGCTCCTCTGTTATGAGGCCCATCTGTCTGGCAAAGTCCAGTGATCCCAGGTGTGAGTGGTACCACGCTTTTCTTGTCTCCTGAAGATCCGTGCTCTCTATCATGCGGAGAGCTTCTCTCTTCATGGATTCCAGAAGAAACTCAGCATTTCCCATTGCCTGCTCAGCGTTCAGATCCTTCCCCGTGAGGGATTCTCCGCACATTGGGCACCACTCAAACGGCGGTGCCAGTTGCCCGCATACCGGGCACGGCTCCTCTGCCTCTACCTGATAGAGTGACCACTGATCCCCTTTGGGCTCTTCCTCATCCATCCAACCGGATCCGCCGCACGTTGCCTCTCCTGCCCGGATGAGCAACACATAATTTCCCTGAAATGCTCCGCTCTTTGAATACCTCAGGAGCTCCTCAACCTCTGCCAGATTGATCTTTCCCCTCTTCTTTTCCAATACCAAAACGGGATGATCTCTCCCATCCATATCCCACATTGCCTCAATCTTTGCTGCTGCCATCAGATAGCCCCTCCCTTCCTGATCTCCTCAATCTCTTCCTTCACTTTGCTGAGTGCTATCTGGGCTGCTCTCAGCTCTTCCTCCTTCTTGGCCATTAGCTCCGCTCTCGGCACCATATCCATGATCAGCGCCATTCCAAAATTCACATACAGCTCAGCGATCTGCCGCTTGCCTTCCGTCTCACTGATTGCCGGATGGAAGGTGTAAACCTTCTCAATGATGGAATACTCCCGATCCGGTACCACCGGTATTTTCTGAGTTATCTCTGCCACTTTGTCTATAAATTCCTGCTTATTCATTGCTTATCCCCTTTCTTTCAGATTGCTGCCTGCTCTTCCCGGCGCTTTCCCTTTTTCTCTTCCGCCTTCTTTACCATGCCCTGCCTTGCCAGAAGCAGCTTCACGCCGCTGTCAATCAGAAGAAGGCTCTCAGGATCCAGTAACATAAGGTTTTGCACCGTTTTATGAAAATCACTCTGTTTTTTCATGTGTTCTCCTCCTTTTTGTTCATTGTATAGACATAATAATCTATTAAATGCACTTTGTCAATGGTGTTTGTCTATTTAATGAACTTTTTTGTTGATTTATATTTCCATGTGTGCTATGCTATCTTCAAGGATGGAGGTGAGATACTTGACGCAAGGAGAACGTGTCAGAGAAGCACGAAAAAAACTCGGCTTCACACTTGAAAAGTTTGGAGAGCGGATTGGTTTAAAGAAAAATACCATGAGTGCAATAGAAACAGGCAGAAACTCACTCACTGATGCAAATATAAAAGCTATTTGCCGGGAATTTAGCATAAGTGAAGAGTGGCTCCGCACCGGTTCCGGCAATATGCGTATACCGATAGAGGATGAGGCTGCTGCTGCCGTTTCGGATCTCGTAGAAAAAAGCAACCCCTTGTATGATGTTATTAAGGGGATCATGGTTGCCTATCAGAAATTGGATGGCCCTTCTAGGGAAGTGATTGATCAATTTATTCTTGATGCAATCCCCCCTAAAGACAGCCCGCCAATGGATCCGTATTCTGAAGCCCCGGCCACTCCTGAGGAATTAGAGGAAAAATACCATCCGGTTAATATCAAAAAGGATGTCGGATAATTTTCAAAGCAGTAATATGATCTTGGTAATGGCATTAAAATTCAAATTATAGTAAATTGTGTTGTTTTTACGGTAATAAAGTGCATATACATCATTCCTATGGTACTTTACATATTTTTTTATCATAGTTTCACACCTTTCTTTCTAATTTGAGGATCAGGTGTGTTGTATTATCCACTTTAATGCGCTATTTTTCTATTTCACAAAGAGAGGGATAAGTTAATGGATAAGACAAAGTATTGTAAATTTTGTGGTCAGATTATAGATATAGATTGCGTGGTATGCCCCAAATGTGGGAAACAAGTGGAAGCTCTGAAGGGATCTGATACTCCGATTGTGATCAATAACTCAGCAAACTCCTCTGCCTCCGCTGCTGCCACCGTTTCTGCACCAATGCTCAGAAGAAAATTGCCTTGGTATCTCAGAACCATGTGGATCCTGATCTTCGGTCTTTTTACTGGTGGCCTTTATTGGATTATCGGCCCTATTATGAGGGTTTCCTGGAAGTCACATAATTAAAATAAAAAGCCCCGGCTATTCACCAGGGCCCCATGAGATAATGCTCATGTATTCCGCAAAATATATTTTAGCATTATCTCCGGGAGCTTTCAATCAGATTCCGGGCATTTTTATGCCCTTTTTTAGGAGAAAATAGCATGAATTTTGGAATATATTGCAGAAAATCATATTTTGTTGATACTTCAGAGAGCACACAGATGCAGCTCACCAAATGCAAAGAACATATTGATCAGAGATTCTCAGAGGTTAGCTCCATTTCATTCTATGAGGATGATGGTTATGTGCGCTCTGATATGGATCGGCCCGGCATGAACCAACTGAAGGAAGATATTGCAGCAGGCCTCATTGATTGTGTAATCATTTACAAAATAGATCGGGTATGCTCCGATATGATGGACTTTTGCACCTTCTACTCTTACCTGAGGGAGCATGAGATCAAATTTATCACGGTTAGAGATGGCATTGATACCACCACACCCCTGGGAGAGGCCATGATGTACTTGGCTGTAATCTTTTCAGGCCTGGAAGTTCGCACAGATTCCCTCAGAATCACCGACAACATGAACCACCTGGCGGCTAGTGGCTTTTGGTGTGGCGGCCAGGCTCCTATTGGCTATGATATAGCCACCGTTGACCTTGGATCCAAATCCCACAAAACGCTTGTATTTAATCAGGCAGAGATCGACTACAAAAACAATCTCATTGACATATTTTTAGAGAACGGCTTCAGCCTTCAGAACATGGAAACATATTGCAGAAATAACCGGATCACCTCTTTAAACGGGAGCTTTCTTTCTACCACTCAACTATATAGCATGTTTACCTCTCCGCATTGTGTCCGGGCCACTCCGGCTATGTATGATTATTTTGAAGCTAAAGGCTGCATGATTGATGAAAATTCCCCCCGTGAGAAATGGGATGGCCGCCATGGGATCATTGTGTATGGCCGCACCATGGAAAAGCGGGTGAATGGTAAAAAGCGCCATTCCCTGGCCCCGCCTGAGAAGTGGAGAGTGAGCATCGGCTTCCATGAGCCATACATGGAAGATCAGCGCTTTTTTGCTATTATGGCACAATTCGGGCATAACACTTTTTCAAAGGTTGCAAAGTATGATCTGCCGCTCCTGAAGGGTGTGCTCCGGTGCAAGTGTGGCCGTACCATGAGCATGAGCAGGAAAAAGAAGGCCGATGGCTCCGTTTCCACCTGGTACTATTGCCCCAAACGCATGAGGGCCGGTGCTGAAGCGTGTGATATGTCTCAGATCAAGGCGGATCTGTTGGATGAGAAGGTGTTGGATGTGTTCCGGGCCATACAGCACGATCCCTCCGCCGTGAAGCGGTACCTGAAGGAAGAGCGGCAGGATCCCTCTGATTCTACCGCTAACCTCCGGGCCGCCATGGAGCGCTGCCAGGGCAAAATTGAGAAGCTCACCGGCACCCTTGCGACAAATTCAGGATCCGCCGCCGCAAAATACATTGTGAACGAGATTGAGAAATTAGATATTGAGTATAATTCCCTCAGGAAAAAAATGCTCACCGCATCCGCCAATGAGCGCCGGGCCGCCACCCACCTGAAGAGCGCCATGGAGAAACGGGAGGAGATCATCAGGTTATTGGATAATTTTGAGGGGTTCAGCGCTGAAGAGCGCAATGAGATTGCAAAAGAAGTGCTTTCTGAGTGTGTGTGGGATGGGGAAACGCTTTTTATTACGCTTTAATTTTCCCTTTTTTATTCTGATACCCTCCGGCCTCATCCGCAAAGATGCTTTTATCAAATCCCTGATGGTAATCTCCTTACACCCTTCCACATTGGCATTACGCGTTTCCAGACTTACCAGATTGGGAATATTTCTGATCTGTAATTCCGCAGAATCTTCAATGGTAATCACTCGTTCCGATTCCGGAATAAACTGTGATAATACATTTAAAAAGGTTGTTTTCCCGGATCCTGTACCTCCACTTACCAGTATATTGCAGCCTGCCCGGACCATTTTTTCAAGCTCGTCCCTGCATTCTTCTGACAGAGATCCCATAGCAAGAAGCTGCTCCATGGTAATGGGATTAGGAGGGAAACGCCTGATAGTTAAAATTGGCCCATTGACTGCCACCGGATCTAATACCACATTTACCCTTGCCCCATCGGGAAGCCTTGCGTCCACAATGGGAGACGCTTCATTCACCACACGGTTGCAGCTTGCCGTAATCTGCCAGATCACATGTCGCAGCTTTTCCGTAGAATCAAAGCAAATTGCGAGCTTTTCAAGCTTTCCGTTCTGCTCTATAAAAATCCCTTCGGTTCCATTAACCATAATTTCCGTAATCAAAGGATTTTCAATTAATTCCTGTAAAATTCCCAGCTGCCTGACCGAATGAAAGATTTCCTTGCGAATCCGTTCCCTTACTGCAACCTCTAAATGTCGCTTTTTACCTTCCTGGGTGATATACCCATCTATCAACTCTTTGATTTCATCTTCTGTCATCTGTTTGGAAAGGTCTAGCTTTCCCATAATCAGTTCCTGTAAATCCGCACACTCCTTATGATTCATCTGATTCCTTTCTAAACAAATCCGGAAAAATATTTTCTTTTATGTAACCGGCCAGTTCTCCGTAGGTTAACTCTTCAAACCGTAACGGAAGTTGTTTAAAAACAGGTAATTTAAATTTAGATGCCTTGGCCACAACATCACCATAATCCATACTTTCTAATGCTTTTTCATATTGCTCTAATTTAGCCATGGCAATTCCATCTTCCCGGAAAATAGTGTAAATATAATTGCAGCTTTTTAAAACATCCCACAAATCCATCATTCCATCTGTCAGATCCAATAATAAAAACTCATACTCGGAACTTTTTTCTATTTCCTGAAATAAATCAAGCCACTGATCCCCCCTGATTCCCGCTAAACTCCGATGAATTTCCGCGGGAGGAATAAAATCCAAGCCGTTTACCGTTTCCACCATACTTTCTATCCTGTAAGCCAACTTTTCACGAGAACAGGTAAAATAGTACATCAGGTCAGAAATATCACTGTTAAAGCTTTTGCTTAACATACGGCCTAACCCGGAATAAATTTCAAAATTTAAATAAAGAGTTTTGTAATTTCTTGCAAGCATTTGTCCAAGGGTTAATGAGAATGTGGTTTGTAAACATCTTCCTACAGGCGTATATATACCGATCATCTTCATTTTATTAAGTCCTGCCCGCAAGGCTGCCGGTACATTTTCCGACTGATTGGTATAGTATTCCAAAACTTCATGGAGAATGTTTTCACATGACTGGTATTTATTGATATGATGCAAGGCTTTGTTTAGATTTTCTCCGCTTTCGCTGAGAATAACGATATGTGGTATTTTTAAAGTTTCCACTTCTTTTGAATATACGTTTTCTGAGACGAGAAGACACTCTATGTCTTTTACTTTGGCACAGGAGAATAGCTTACTTCCATCTGTAAAAATAAAAATTTTAAAGGGAAGATTTGTTTTTTCACTCATAAACTCCATTAACCGATATGCATAACTCTCCTCGCCGTCAAATATCGCAAGGATTCTTTTGTCCAATAACTACCCCTTTCTTTTCTTCTGTCACAAATTTTTCATTGATTTTCGGAAAGACTCTTTCCAAATAGATATATCAAACGCTGCCACACTTCGCGAATCAGCTTATCTGTCGTCAAACACCGCTTCGCAGGACAGCTAATTGATTATCCAAAATGAATTAAGAAATAAATTGATTTGTAAAGAACGTTCTTGATTTATAAACTGAATTATAAAGAACATATATAAAATTGTAAAGTGGTAAATGTGAACTTTTTCATTTTTGGCACATCTTACAACAATCTGCCCAAAACTCCCCTTAAAGGCGCCTGAAACCCTTGAAAATCAGGGATATTTGCTTGTCAAACACCTAAAATACTTTCGCTCTCATAAAAGCATATAGAAATTTATCCCATATAGCATTGCCAATCCTGGAAACCCTAAAATCCCTGTCGTAAGAAATGTAATCGGATTATAACCAATTCCCATCCCCGGCACCATATCTCCAAGAAAAGTATTAAGAAAGTAAATTGACATCATTCCCAACACTCCGCGCAGCATAAAATTGATAACCCACTCCGCACGGCTTTTCATGGCTCCAATTAAAAGCACCAATACCAGTATTCCAATTATCAAAAAAACACCTATATTTGTATCCATTGGCGTTCCTCCTCTTTTCAATTCAATATATGTCCAAAATTTCAAACCTATACCGGAATAAAAGAAAAAATAATTGCTTATACTCATAGCATATAGGTAATTATTGGATAATTTCGGAATAATATGTAAAGAGCAACTACTTTGCGGGCTGCCGAAAAGCATGGAAGGTAGATTGATAAATCAGCCTGACGACTGATTCCATCAATCACAAATTTGTGCTTATGCCCAAATTTGGGGGCTACCGGCAAGAATGGGGGATTAATATGAAGATGTATTTCAGTCGGATTTCTCAAGAAAATCACACTCTTTCGGAAAAAGAAATTGAACGCAATGCACTGCTTTCAGATCTAAAAAAGACAATAAAAGCGCTTGAAACAGCCTACGCCGGTTTTGATAATGTAACCGAGCCTGATTTGATTGATTGTTATATTTATGAGGTGAACTCTGTCTTAAAACGCTACCGGTTTTTAATGAAACAGGCAGCGGCTTTAAGCCTGCTGCCTGATGAAGATCCACATCCTACGCCTTTAAACACGGAAACCCCTGTTACCTCCCTGATCGGCTAAGCTTTCCGTCAAGCTGCTTTTCCCATAGGTAAGTCCGGCATAGACAGTTTGTGTATTAGCCATTACCGGCCCGGATGTATCTTGCTCGCTTAGCTTTTCATAAGCATCATGAAGCTTTTGCATGATCATTTTTACATGCTGTAATTCCTCCACGGAATTACGGATATCGGCTTTTGCCAATTCCCTGTTGGCATAAAGATAAAGCTGCAATAAATTCATAGCCGGTTCATATTCAAAGTGGAGGGATGCCATAAGCTCTCTAAGGCATCCTTCCGCTTTTCTTATTCCCCCCCGAAAACCGCCTCTATCCTCACTTTTATAAGCTTCTTCCGCCTCGCCAATATAAACGAGTAACATTTCATAAAGTATGACCACCAGCTGCGTTTTATTTGCCTGGGTAATTTTGCGTGTGTATTGCTGCTTTAATTCCCTCGTCATATTTTTTAACCTTTCCAAATATAGCTCCACACTTATATTGATAGCGCTATAATTCTATCAAGCAATGTTTTTCAAAATTGCCTGCCCTACTGCAATAATTGCAATACCTGAGACGGCCTTTCATTCGCCTGAGCAAGCATCGAGGTGCTTGCCTGTGCAAGTACCTGCAATGTGGTATACTCTGTCATTTCCTCCGCCATATCGGCGTCCATGATGCGCGAATAAGCGCCTGTCAGATTTTCATTGGTAATATCTAAAGTATTAATGGTATGCTCCAAACGGTTTTGATATGCGCCAAGGCGTCCACGCACGGAAGACACAAAATGGATGGCTTCTCCCATTCTTCCAAGAGCGTCGTCCGAACCCTCTTTTGTTGACAGGTCAATATGTTTAATTCCCATATTTTCCAAAGATACCTCGGGTATAATAATATCCAGCTGCTGGCCTTCATTGGCGCCAATCTGCATATCCATGGCTCCAAAACCTGTGATCTCCATATTTACGTTTACATTTACATGCGCCCCCGGAACCGCCGGATTTGCCGGATCATTCGCTATACGAAGCTTAAGCTCAAAATTCTGACTTCCTTTTATCGTCACAATATTGCCGTCTATCTGGGTCACCTTGGCATCATCAGGGAACTGAGGGCCTGTAGATCCTGCAGTAAGCTCCGCGGTATCTATTGTGCCGTCATCCTTAAATGTTACATCCATCTTTACGTTATATTTTCCACTTCTTAAGGTATCATTGTAATAGGTTACCTTTACATTCGGATCATCCGTATAACCCTTCAAATCGAAAGAGCCGTCCAGAATCCTCTGCCCGTTAAACTCCGTATCCCTGGCAACTCTTGTGATCTCCTCTTTCAGCTGCTTCACTTCCGCCTGAATCATCTCACGGTCTTCGCTGGTAATAGATTCCGTGCATGATTTCACCGCAAGCTCATTGATTCTCTGGAGCATTTCGTGAACCTCCGCCAGAGCGCCGTCTGCAATTTCAACCACAGATATGGCATCGCCGGAGTTTTGTGTTGCCTGGGTAATGCCTTCAATCTGCGCGTTCATACGTTTTGCCATTGCAAGTCCGGAAGGATTGTCTTTGGCATGTACCAGCTTAAGGCCGGAGGATAATCTTTCCAGGGACTGCTGCAATCTGTTGTCATTTCTTGTCATAGAATTGGTGGCAATAACTGCCGATGCATTAAAATTAATTTTCATAAGTTAAATTCCTTTCTCTATATCTGCTAACGAATTGTTCCTGTTTCCTGTACATATTCTATGAATGCTCTGGCCGCCCGGTAAAGTATTTGAGAGTCATTTCCTTCCTGACGATTTGCCGACTCCTTTAAGGAAAAATCCTTAAGACTCAAGTTCTCTCCCACCGCAAAATAAATTTCTCCGGCCTGTATTTTCTCATTGCTTAACTTTTCCTCAAAAAGCTCTCTGCCATTTCTTAAAAATTCGCAGCCCGCTCTGTTATTACAAATACAAAAACCTGAAAGCCCATCCTCCGTCATTTTAAATTCCGCGGCGGTTTTCCCTAAGCGCTCGGTCTCAAAAGTAATGGCAACCTGACTTTCCGCCTTATCGTTATGGATAATCTTAAGGTTAATGGAAGCAGGCATACCTCCGATTTGAACCGGTATCTCATAGTTTTCCTCTGCGGACAAATTTCTCATAAAAGACATCTGTTTATACAGAATTCCTATGGCTTTCACGTCGAACGCCGTCTGGGAATCAGAGAACGCCGCATTTTCAAGGACTTCCAAAACCCTTTCCGTAAATCCTTCATATGCCCTCCCGGCGCTTTCTTTTCCGTCTAAGGCCCTTACCACTTCCTCTCCCGCCTCTTCCGGAAAATCCTCCGTCCTTTCTGGGAACTCCTCCCCTAAAGGCCGCTCTCTCCTTTGCATGTCTTTCTTTTGAATATCTTTCAAATCCTGCCACAGGGACCCGGGATCATTTAACAGATTCCCCGCCGCCAAAAGGTGATCCGCCGTAACAGGCTGGTTATAATCGTTTAAGTGCCTTAAAACCGCTTCTTCCGATTTGACCGCGCTGCGCGTCTCCTGATACAGCATACGGTCAAACTCTCTGCCGGCTTCTTCGTCCCCTGCCTCGTCAAGAAACTGCTTTAACTCCTGTATATCTGACATATCGCCGGACCGATAAGCCTTCTCAATCTGGCTGGTAATGCTTTCCACTCCCGTCTCACGGGCTTTTACTTTGCCGAACGAATTGTCCACAAAATAATCCACGGGGCCGCGCTTTGTGCTCCTTAACGCTTTGAGCAAATTGCCAAGGGTAAATTCCGCTCCTGACTGCCACAGTGCGCCTACCGCCGCGTCATCTGTCTTTTCAAGCTGACGGACCAGCCTGTAGATCCCAATATATGCGCTTCTTTCTTCCCCGGTTATATCTTTTTGTTTTTCAAGTTTATATAAAAATTTGCTGTACGACTCTATTTCCTCAGCCGTATTTGTCTGCCCGTTTAAATAATCTTTCAGCTCCTCCAGGGACATGATGAGAGGATTGACGCCTTCCCGTATCATGTTTAAAACCCGCCCCGGCTTCATTTCCCTTACTACGCCGCCAAGCAAATCGTCTTTATCCCGAATCTCACGGATATTTTCTTTTGTGATTTCCGCACGGTTGTATCCGAGAATACGGACCGCACGCCTGTTCTCGTCGGAGAGCTCCAAATCCATATCCCGCAGAATATCATCTATGTTCCGAAACGCCTTTTGGATAGAATCTCCCATGTCTTTTCTGGGAGCCGTCATAAGCGCTTCATAACTCTGTCCTGCTCTTTCATAATCGCGTCTTTGACCGGTCCCGTAAGCATGTACTTCCCTTAAGGTATCCGTCCTTGACACCTTCCAGATAATGGTCGCCGGTGAAGAACTGATCCCCTTAAGAATATCCAGAGTTTCCTGATACAAAGAAGCCTTTTCGCCGGCCTTTTCATTGTCCACCTGCCCTGTCAGCGCTTTCGCGTAACTGTCCTCAGCCTCCTTTAATTTGGTAATCAATTCCTCCAAAGGTGCTGTCTCTATCTGGTAGCCGCTTCTTAGAAGCTTTAAGTTTGCTTCCAATGTCATTGACAGGCGAATTTCCTCCAGCATCCTTCTCCCGTGCAGATTTTCGGAAAAATCCGAAATCTCCCTGCCGCCGTATATCTCCCTTTGGACAGTCAGCAAATTTTTTAAGGTAAGCTGCAAATCCCTGGCTAAAATAACATCCGCCGCCTTATCTTCTATGGAAGCGGTTTCTTCCATAATTTCCGCCGCCTTCTCAAGATATGTCTTATTTTTCCCTAAATCCGCTTTTGAAGGGGGAACTCTGTCCGCTATCGCGCAGGACGCTGCGGAAATAAAATCTTGATAAGATACCGGCAAATTCTGTTCCCTTATATCACTAAGCAGGGAAAAAGTGTCCGTATTTAAAGGAATCCCTTTTTCCACAAGCCATCTGGCATTCTGTAAACTCTCCTCGTTTACCTTATAGCCGGCCTGGGCAATCACTTTTTCCATTTGAGGGAGGAGCTTTTCAAAATCAATATTCTCAGGCTTTCTGGCATAATAGCCGCCTACGCCGCCCTGGGCATAATAACCTTTTCCCTGACGGCTTCCGTCACTGTCTGCCGAATATTTTGCCGTATACAAATTTTCAGGGGTAGGCGGCATATCATTTTCAACCATGTATTTCACGCCCCCCTCTGAGAGGGAATCTGTTTCCGCCAACATATTCCATGCCTTCATTACAGCGGCGACATTTTCCTCCGTTAAAGGGATATCTCTCTTGGCAAACTGTTCCTTCAATTCATCTGCAAATGACTGGCTTTTGGTTATTTCTCTCAGCACATCATCGCTTACCGTGTCCGTATACCCAATGATCTCATTGCCGCCCTTTAAAAGCGCTGTCTTTATATGATCCAGAATCGTCACAACTGTCTCTATATCTGTGCTTCCCGGATGAAATCCTTCCTTTTGCAGCTCTGCAAAATCTTCATCTGACATACAATTGGACATTACCGCCATATAGTTTCGTTTAGCAGTGATATCTTCCTGCTCTGCTTCCAGCATAATTTCCTCTACGGTCCGTCCATGACCCGCATAAGCGCTTGTTTCCATAACTGTTCCGGAAATGTCCAATGCAAACCCGCCGCTTTCCACATTTTGTGTCCTTTGGGGGGTACGGTATGAAGTTGTTTCCCTGTCTGCACTCACAGGCGTCTTGGCGGTTCTTGCCTCCGCTCCCTCTAATACAATATTCATAAAAATCCTTTCATATAGGCATTATATATTTTTTTATATTAACAAACGCTGTCTCGCTTCGCAGGCCAGCTAATTGTAATAAAAGGGTAGATGCGTCAAGCATCCACCCTTTATTTCGGCATAACTTTTCTTTTTCTTAATATTTCATGCTCTTAATATTTATCTCCCTTAAAAAGTAAAGATGGCAGCCGCATATGGAGGAAGATCAAAAGTGATACTATAATCCCTATAATCACATAATTCCTTTTTGGCAGTTATCTCACTGGGTACTACCTCGCCGGAACCCCCAAATCTTTCCTCCGTGCTGCAAAGAAGCAACTTATATTTTTTCTTTGCGGGTACGCCCAGCTTATAATTTTCCCATGTCATAGGCGTCATGTTAATTACAAATAAAAGATTATTTTTCTTAGAAGATGATTTCCTGAAAAAGCTGTAAGTGCTTCTGTCCTTATCGTCACAATTCAGCCATTCAAATCCGTCCCAGGAATTATCAAACTCATATAAGCAGGGATATTTTCTGTAAATCTTTAAAAGCTCTTTCATATATTCCTGAAGGCCCCTATTCAAATCCTCCCCAAGTAAAAACCAATCCAGTTCTCGCTCCTCGCTCCACTCACGCTCCTGGCCAAATTCCTGTCCCATGAAAAGAAGCTTCTTGCCTGCATGGCCAAACATAAAGGTATATCCGCATCGCAGGTTTGCATATTTATCTACTTTATATCCCGGCATTTTATTTACCATGGAACATTTTAAATGCACTACTTCATCGTGAGAAAGAGGCAGGATATAATTTTCACTGTCATTATACGACATGGCAAAGGTCATACCATAGTGATTGTCCTTTCTGAAATAAGGATCCAGCTTCATATACTCGCAGAAATCATGCATCCATCCCATATTCCACTTAAAGGAAAAACCAAGACCGTCGTCTTCAATTTTTCCTGTAATCTTAGGCCATGCCGTGGACTCCTCCGCAATCGTTAAGAATCCCGGATATGTGCCTAAAACTACGGAATTTAAATGCTTAAAGAATTCTATAGCCTCAAGGTTCTTGTTTCCGCCATAAATATTAGGCACCCACTGTCCGTCCTGTTTCCCATAGTCCAGATACAACATGGAGGCCACCGCATCTACGCGAATACCGTCGACATGAAATTCCTTAATCCAGAAAAGCACGTTGGCTATCAGGAAATTTTTTACCTCTGTCTTGCCGCAATTAAATATCTTAGTACCCCAGTCCGGATGCTCTCCCTTACGTGGGTCAGGATCTTCAAAAATACACTGTCCGTCAAATCTTCCAAGCCCATGAGCGTCCGTTGCAAAATGAGCCGGCACCCAGTCTAAAATAACGCCTATTTTATTCCTGTGCAGCTTATTGATAAGATACATGAGGTCTTCCGGTTCCCCATAACGGGAAGTAGGCGCATAATATCCTGTCACCTGATACCCCCAGGAACCGTCAAAAGGATGCTCCGCAATACCCATCAGCTCTACATGGGTATATTTCATCTCCTTTAAATATTCCACAATTCTATCGGCAAACTCCCGGTAATTATAAAACCCTTTTTCCTCCGGTCTCGGGTGGCGCATCCAGGAGCCTATGTGGCACTCATAAATAGCCAGTGGTTCTTTATTATAATCTTTGCCGCTGCGTTCTTTCATCCAGACATCATCTGTCCATTCAAACCCCGATATATCCACCGTGCGGGAGGCTGTGCCAGGGCGCAGCTCCGCGCTGTTGGCAAAAGGATCGGCCTTATACAGCTTTTCACCGGAAGGCGTTGTAATCAGAAATTTGTATAGCTCATGAACGCCTACTCCGGGAATAAATGTGGTATGTATTCCGCCCGGCCCAATTTTTTTCATGGGATTTGCCATTTCATCCCAGCCGTTAAAGGTACCTATTACATGGACACTTGCGGCATTGGGCGCCCAAACGCCAAAAAACATACCTTTCTCTCCATCCTGCACGGAAGGATGCGCACCCAGCTTTTTATAAATATCATAATGCGTCCCCTGTGCAAACAGATATTGATCCGCTTCCGAAATAAAAACCTCTTCTTCCATTTTTTTCTTTGTTACATCCATACTTAAAACCCCCAATTTTGTTTAATAATGCATAAAATCCTTTTCCCTTAACACAATCATATCTTCCTCATCATACCGTTTTCCCAGCAGAACATCAAAAAAATGCTTTGGTGTTTTCCTGTCGGCATAATAAATTGCTTCGTCCACCAATTCTTCTATTTCCGTAAGGGTAACCTCATGATCACTGGTCTGCATATCCGCAATTCTTGTATGCAATGCCAAAACCCCCAAATCATCTATTACATATTCCTGATCAAGCGCATATTTCTTGGCATATTTTACAAGCGTCTGATCATCTAAAGCTTCCACATCCACCCTCAAATTAAACACATTCTTCAAATCAGGGTATTTCTCAAGAAAATTATTCATTCCGGCCTTCATATCCTCTAAAAGAACAATAAGCCCTTTTTCCTCCTGATTTAACTCTTTCAGAAGCTGTTCAACCGTAGCCTTTTTCATGGAAGCGGCGCCCTCTATAATCAGCGCTCCGCCGGAAAGCTTGGATAAAGTAGACGCTACATCTTTTTTGTTCATAGTAAGCCCTGAAATTTTAGCAACCTTTCCGGAAAAATTACTGTCTGAAAGCTGTATCTCTTTTACAAGCAGCTTGGCAAGGGCTATCGTTCCTTCCTCTCCGGTTATAATTACATTTCCGGTGTAGGACGCCATGCTGATATTGTCAATCGCTTCCACAATCTGTCTTCTGGTTCGTTTGTGATGGATAAAAGGAGCAAACTGTTCCCTCTCGCTGGCTGACATTTCCCTGACGGTAGTTTTGCTTTCTTTTTCCTCCTCCTCATCTTTCTTTATATTTTTTTCTCTTTTTTCATTTGATGCTTTTGCTTCGGACTCCTCTCCCTTTGCAGGAACTTTTTTGGCGCCCTTTAAACTGCCTTTCGATACTTTTTTATGCCTGCTTGCCATATCCGGCGTTTTTTCCATGCCGTCGTCCATACCCTCGGCTATACCATCATCTTTGCCGCCGTCTTCATCATCACCTGCAGCGTCATCTTTCTTGTCCATATCTTTGGCTGAAATATCTTCTTTTGCTCCCTTTTCATCCCCAAAATCTTCCGGCGTTTTATCTGCTTCTGAAAATTCTTCCGGATTTTGTTCCATAGATTCCTCTTCTAAAACCTCTTCTTCATCTGTCTCTAATATCTTAGCTACAAGAGGATTCAGCTTGTTTTCAAAATCTTCAAAATCCTTTGCTTTTTCCACCGCTTCTTTCAAAAGCTGCTTTTTAATTGCATCCTCGGACGCCGCATCCTTGTCTTCACCTTTTTTCTTTTCTATATCAACAACTTTTACAACCTTTGGACGTTCCTTAGCGGCCCTTCTCTTTTCTTCTTTTATGGCCGCCGATACCATTACCTTTTCAAGTTCCTCCAAAAGACCGGATTTGGTTGCTTCGTCAAAATCGGCAAATAGAGTATCTGTCTGCTGATGTACACGTTTACGGATATCCTCCATCCGCTTACGTTCATTTTCCTGCTTCATTTTTTCCCATTCAGCCATAATATCTTCAATACTAAGCTGACCGGTAATTTGTTTTTCTACCTTTTCTTCCTCAGGAACTACCAGTGAAATCTGCCCGTCATAATCCTGGGAAAGCATATCGTCGTAGCCTGATTTTTTATGAAAGGTTCTGATAATCCCCGTATTGCTGATTGCCGGATCTGCGCTGGCTCTTCTAAGGGAAACTTCTTCATCCTCCGGCTGCGCCTTACTATCTCCTTCTGTCGGCATTCCAAGCTGTTCTTTTACAGGTTCAAACAGTGACTTGGAACCGTTTTTTTCCGCCAGCTCTGAAATAACGTCCTGAATGTTCACCTCGGCTGTGTTCCCGAAAAAAACTTCCTCGGAATTTTCATTTTCAGCCTTTCCCTGATTTACCATGGCGGCGGCCGGTTGTTCTACATTAATATCTGCTTTATCTTTTTTTTCTTTCTCTAAGGAAACAAAGTTCAAGGAGGCTTTTCTTAAAGAAACATCATTGATAGACTCATCGGCCGGTTGCATCTGCGCCTCTTTCGCGCTCTGCTCTAAAGAAATATTTGGCATCTTTACGGGCTCATTTTCTTCCGGGTGAATCTGACTGTCTAATCCTGTGACAGGTTCATAGACTTTTGTCTTCATCAGTCTGCTTATTCCGCTGTCTTCAGGTATTGTGGTATCCGGAACCTTATTTTCTTCCAAGAACTCCTTCATGCTCTCTGCTAACTCTTTTTGCAGATTAATAGTATTATACTGACTGACGTCAACCGTCTTTACCTGTATATCAAGCTCTTCCTTTTCAGGCATTTCCTGTGTATTATTTTTTAATATATTTTCTTCAAGGCTAAACTCATTTTCATCCTCTTCCTCTGTCACCTCAACAGCTTTCTCCTGCATCATCTGCTGATCGACCGCATAATCGGACTCTATAAATCCGCCTGTCTCCTTCATTTGATCATATTTAAGCTGCTGTTCCTCGCTTAAGGGGCCATGCAGCATTTTCAGCTCTAAGGCTTTTAATACATATCTTCCCTCCCCAAACCACAGGAACATTTCATCACATTCCTCAACGCATTTTGAAGTGAGTCCTACTCTGTGATAAAGATAAGCCAGCTCATAAGCCCATTTTTCCCGGTAATCGCGCTTTTTAAGCTCCTCTAAAACCTCAATCCTCTCCTCTAAGCTTACCTCCTGGGCCTCATATAATTTATATTGCAGGATATATCTTCCACTGTCCTTTGGCGCTAACTGCACAAATTCTTTATAATATTCAAGAGCCTGAACGTATTCTCCCAACTTAATGGACAATTCACAAAGAGAATAAACGATAAGGCGGCCTCCCGTATGCCTCTCATAAGCTAACAGGAGAATATCTCTGCTGTCCTCATATCTTCTGTTAATCTTATATAAATCACTGATGGTACACAGCATCATGACGCTTTTTACTCTGCGCCAATCAATGGCATCCGCTATCTTAACAGCTTCCGCATATTCTCCCTCTGCAATCAGGGACTTAATTTCATCTGCGCGCACTTTGTATTCATATTTATCCAAGGTACTCACCTCATATATTATCTGCCATAAGGCACAATTATCCTATTTTCATTTTTTAAGTTTACCATATGCCTTTTCTTATGTCAAAAAAATATGACACAAGTCATCAGGATATGGCAAAAATAAGTTACCTTAAAAGACAGGAAATGAAAGGAAATTGCTTAAATCAGCAAATTGTTCTAAAGTAAGCACTTCTCCCCGGACGGAAGAACTAAGCCCCATTTTATCGAGCGCGTCATATACCTCCTGTCTTGTCACTTTCATTCCATCGCCTTTATCATTTATAAGCGAGGCAGAATTGGCAAGGGCATTGGCGAGGGTTTTTCTGCGCTGATTAAAAGCGGCGCGTATAATGGAAAAAAGCTTCCTTTCACTTTCTACTTTGACCAAGGGTTCCTCAAACCTTGTAAGCCTGATTACGGCGCTTCCCACACCGGGCCTTGGCATAAAGCAGGTGGGCGGAACATACATCATGACCTCCGGCTTTACATAATACTGCACCGCAAGGCTGAGCGCGCCATAGTCCTTAGTGCCGGGACGGGCCTGTATCCGCTCCGCCACTTCTTTTTGTACCATAACAGTGATACTGTGAAAAGAGACCTGACCCTCTAACAGCCCCATAATAATTGGAGTTGTGATATAATAAGGCAGATTAGCCACTATTTTGATTGGATTACCCTCATTTTTCTCTTTTGCAAGAGCGCCTATGTCCACGTTTAAAATATCTTTGTTGACTACCGTCACATTTTCATATTCTGAAAGCGTTTCTTCCAAAATAGGAAGCAGATTTTTATCAATCTCTACCGCCACCACCTCTTTTGCGCTTTCCGCCAAATACTGCGTCATGGTGCCTATGCCCGGTCCAATTTCTAACACGCAGTCTTCTCTCGTAATCTCGGCAGCCTTAATGATTTTATCCAATATATTGGCGTCAATTAAAAAGTTTTGGCCATATCTTTTTTGAAAATGAAAGCCATACTTATTTATAATCTCACCTGTTGCCGTAGGTGTTGCCAGATATGCCATATATTTACAGCTCCTTATCTTTTAAAGTGAAACGCTTATCTGAAAAGTAAAAGTCTTTTGCGTTTTGCATTGTCTGCATCAACACTTCTTCTTTAGAGATTTGCTTTATCTCTGAAATCCTCTGCGCCACGTAATCAATATAAGAGGACTGGTTTCTTTTTCCCCGATAAGGCTCGGGCGCAAGATAGGGGCAGTCCGTTTCCAGCAAAATACGGTTCATGGGAATATAGGAAACCGCTTCTACCAGTTTTTTCGCATTTTTAAAGGTAATGACCCCGCCAATCCCAAAATAATAATCCATGTTCAAATATTCCCTTGCGCTCTCCTTTGTGTAGGAAAAACAATGAATAACCCCTGATGTTTTATCCTTCTGCCAGCTTTTTAAAATTTCAAGAGTGTCTTGGGCCGCTTCCCTGGAATGCACAACAATGGGCAGATTTACTTCACTTGCCAGGTAGAGCTGTTTCTCAAACCATTCCTTTTGTATATCCTTATTTGGTTCCGGCCAATAATAATCAAGCCCGATTTCCCCTATGGCAACCACCTTTGGATTAACCGCTTTCTTTTTAAGCCACTCCAAATCTTCTCCGGTCAGTCCGGCTGTCTCCGAAGGATGAACGCCAATTGCCGCATAAATAAAAGAATATTTTTTTGCAAGCTTCATTGCTTCCTTTGTAGAGTCTATACTGGCTCCTACATTTACAATAAACTCTACCCCATTTTCCCACATATTTTGTAATAATTTATCCCTATCTGCATCAAAAGCTTCGTCATCATAATGTGCATGTGTATCAAATATCATCTTTCGGTACCCCTTAATTTAAAAAAAATTAATAAAATTAAAAAAAAATTAAAAAAATACTTGCAAACTAAAACACATTATACTATAATAACTCATGCGTTGTAAATAAAACAAAAATTACAAAAGAATTAAGTTCTACGCGCCTTTAGCTCAGTTGGTAGAGCACCTGACTCTTAATCAGGGTGTCCAGGGTTCGAGCCCCTGAAGGCGCATCAGAGTACCATTTTTGAGGACATAATTGCCTTGGGGATGGTGCTTTTTTAATCTCTTTTTTCAAATTAAAATGCAAGCCCTGTCATTTCAATCAAAATACCGGATAATACGCCTGTCATATAAAGCGCCAAAGTAATCTTTATATTTTCTTGTAAATTATCATTTACTTTGTAAAGTACCAACAAGCCAACTCCGGAGCCTGCAAGCAGCCCGGCAAGCATAGATCCTGCCCCCAGTACCCCTTCCAGATAAAGCTGCGTTAACACCACAGACGACGCGCAGTTGGGAATTAATCCTACCAGCCCCGAAAGCAGCGGGCCCAAAAACAGCTTTCCTGAGACAAACGCCGCCAGCGTTTCTTCTCCTATACTGCCAATCAAAAGATTCATAAAAAATGTGATGAGAAGCACAAATAAAAAAATCTGCAAGGTATGGTTAATTGCCGATTTTAAAATATTTCCTTCCTGACAATGGCAATGCTGATGTTCGCATAAATGATCTATTTTCAGTTTTTCGCCGCTCTCCCCTTTTTTCCTTCGAATAACCCCATCCATCAAAAATCCGGCCGCTATTCCTATTGCCGCCTTTACCGCCAGAATCCTGACAATGGTATTTAAAGGCACCTGCTCCGATATGAAAATGGGAAGCATTTCGTCGGATGTTGATAAAAATACCGCAAACAGAGTACCGGGCGTGATAATTCCTCCCGCATACAAATTAGAAGCGGCCGTAGAAAAACCGCACTGGGGAACAATCCCAAGTGCTCCGCCGAGTATCGGTCCCCATTTTCCCGATTTTTGCATCATCTTACCGGTCTTGCCGCTGGTCTTATGTTCAACGTACTCCATCACCAGATAAGTAAGAAATAAAAACGGAAGCAGCTTAATTCCGTCTATGAAAGTATCCAATATAACATCCTGCATCATAATTACACTCCCAGATACGTTGTCACTGCCAAACTTATTTTAGCCGGTGCATCACTTCATTACCGCCTGCCCCGAAATAATCGTGCAGTAATTTGTATTCCCTATAAAGCTTATGATAAGCTTCAACATTTTGAGGAATTGGTTCGTATTTTTTCTCTCCCATATTCCCCATAGCCCGCGCCCCTTCGGCCACAGACGAATATCCCCCGGCATCACTGCCTGCTGCCACAGCCGCATAAACAGACGCGCCAAAAGCCGAACCCTGATTCGTAGAACCCGTAAATATTGTCTTTCCGAGCACATCCGCATAAATCTGCATCATAAACGGATTTTTAGATACAATACCGCCGCAGGCATACAGCTCCTTCGGGATAATGCCACTGCTTTCAAACTCCTCAAAAATGGCGCGCATCCCAAAAGCCGCCGCTTCCAACAGCGCCCGGTAAATTTCCTCCGGCCTTGTCCGAAGCGTAAGCCCTAATATCATTCCCGAAAGCTTTGCGTCGGCAAGACAGGAACGATTTCCGTTCCACCAATCCAAGGCAATCAGGCCGCTTTCCCCAACCGCAAGACGCCCTGCCTTTTCACAAAGAAGCGTATGGACGGAGATTCCCAAATCGGCAGCCTCTTTTTCATAACTGCCCGGCACGTTTGTTTTCACAAACCAGTCAAATAAATCTCCCACGGCGCTTTGCCCCGCCTCATAGGCATAAAGCCCGGGAAGCACAGCATTTTTGACACATCCGGAAATACCTGGTATATAAGAGAGCTTTTCCGAACAAAGCAACATACAGCAGGAAGTCCCAAGAATCATAAGCGCCTTTTTGGGGCCGTCAATTCCTGCAGACAAAACCGCTACATGGGCGTCAATCATAGAAGCCGCCACTGCCGTTCCGGCTTTCAATCCCAATTTACCGGCGGCTGCCTTTGTCAGGAACCCGGCGCACTCTCCCACCTGTACCTCTCTGCCCTTAAGCTTTGCTTTCAGATTAGAAAAGCCCGGATGAAGCTCTTTTAAAAAATCTTCCGATGGATAACCATCTTCCTCGTTCCACAGAAGCTTATAACCTGCATGGCACATACACCTTGTCACTTCCCCTGTCAGCAGATAAACAAGAAAATCGCTTACCTCCATGAAATTATCCGTCATCTCATATACATCCGGCGCTTTCCGGAGGATTTCCAAAAGCTTAGGCAGCATCCATTCGGCATTCACCCTTCCGCCGCAGCGCATAAGAAATTTTTCATTCCGTTTTACGGCAAGATCCGTAATATCATCCGCTTCTTTCTGCGCGCCGTGATGTTTCCAAAGCTTTAACCAGGCATGGGGATTTGTACGGAAACGCTCGCTCTTGCACAGCGGCTCGCCATTTTCTGACAGAGGTAAAAAAGTGGAAGATGTGGCATCAATCCCAATACCGATTACATCCTCCGCCTTACAGCCCGATAGTTGGACTACTTTATGAATTGTGTCATACATTGCCTCCACATAATCATCAATTTCCTGTAAAGCAAAATCTGCCGGCAGTTTCTTTTCCGACCCAGGCAAAGTATGTAAATTTCCGGAATTTCCATCGGAGGATACCCCAACGGGATACATCCCGTTGGGGTAAGGATAAACGCTTTCCGCTAACACCTCTCCGCTTTTTACGGAAACCAAAACAGCTCTCGCCGAAAGTGTGCCATAATCTAATCCAATTACATATTTATCCATATTTTCAGATTTTATTACAATATTTTTCAACTAATTTTTCCGCCGCATTATCCAGCTCTCCGATATCCCACAAAAGCTGTAATATGGTATAACGGTCGCGCAGCTCTTTTCCATAACGTATACTGTCATAAACATATTCCCGGCAAATGCCAACATCCGCAGGTATCCTTGCCGCACCCATTTTCTCAAGTATATTATAAATTTCAGACGCTTTCGGCGCTGTTTTTGCAAGCGCCTGTATTTCGTCCCACTTTTCCTCTATCACGAAAAGACGCTTTAACAGTCCCTGCGGATCGTTCTTTTTTGATTTTTTCTCTAACGCAATAATTCCTTCTGCGCCATCCCGATAGCAGCGGCGCATTTCTTTTTCCCAGTTTTCCATGGAAGTACGGCATGAAATATTTTCACGAATCCTGGCAAAATCCGGTTTTTCCATTTCCGAAAGCCGATTATAGAGCTCTAACATCAGCACAGTACCGATTCCCACCTTTGTGCCGTGCAGCACCGCCGCAGTGCCGTCAAAAAGAAATTGCATTTCCCAATAATGGGACTGGTGATGTTCCGCGCCGGAAGCGGGACGTGAGTTGCCGGAAAAATCCATGGCAATTCCGGAGAGCACCAACGCTTGCGTAAGAACGGAAACCGCTTCGCCGTCATGTGATGAAAGCCCACTCGCACATTCCATCGTCTGATCTACCGCCGTTCGCATAATGCCTGCTATGGTATCACAGTAATATTCATCATTTACGATATTAGAAAGTTTCCAATCAAGAAGACAGTTATATTTTCCAAGAATATCCGCAGCTCCTGCCGCCAGCATCTTAAGCGGGGCCGCTGCCATAATATCCGCGTCGCAAATCAACGCCAAAGGCTCCTGTGCAGGAAAAGTAACCTTCATGTTATGAAAAATCAAAGGCGCCACGCCGCTCACAAGCCCGTCCATAGAAGGGGCAGTCGCAATCAACAAGAAAGGTCTGCCTGTAATATAACTGAAATAACGGCCAAGGTCATTAATCGTACCGGTACCTATGGAAATAATGATATCCGCTTCTTTATCATTTGCCATTGCAATACTTCCCAGCGCGTGTTCATCCGCCGCCAAATCGCCCTTATCAGGACTTTTCAGAACATGTGAGGCGAAACTAATATCCGCCTTTCCAAGCGCTTCCTCCGCCCGGCGCCCTGCAATTTCATAGGTATGGGTGTCTGAAATCAGGTAGGGTCTTTTGTACCCTAACTGTGACAAAAGAGCCGGAAGTTTTTTAATCGCACCCGGTTCAAAAATATAATGGGCAAACAAAGATTTATGTATTCGTCCGCAGCCGCATTCAAAACTACAATTTAAATACGATTCAATAGACTGAGTCCGCATGGTCTCCTCCCTGTTTCTCGTAAACATTAAGACAAAGAAATATTTACAATTTTTTTATATTTGACATTCTTCATTATACTTACCTTCATCTGATACTTCAACGAATTTCGGACACATTTTATCCTACTTATCTTCACAAACCTGAAAAATGTAAAATTTTAAATAGTAAGATTCATCCGCCGCCCACAAAATAGGATGGTCCGGCGCCTGTGTCCTGAACTCCACCTGCCGCAACCTCTTATGCGCATTTTTTGCCGCCTGATGAATCACCTCTGTAAAAAGCTCATAAGACATAAAATGGGAACAGGTGCAGGTGGCCAAAAATCCCCCTTCTTCCACCAGCTTCATAGCCCGAAGGTTAATCTCCCGATATCCCTTAACCGCATTCTTAACGGCCTGACGGGATTTTGCAAAGGCCGGCGGGTCAAGTATTACCACATCAAATTTCTCCCCTTTTTCTTCTAATTCCGGCAGCAGTTCAAAAACATCCCTGCATAAAAATATAGTTCTGTCCTCCACTTTGTTCAATATGGCATTTTTCACAGCCTGATTGATTCCCGTTTGGGAGGCGTCCACCCCTGTTACTTCCTTTGCGCCCGCAACCGCAGCATTTAAAGCAAAAGAACCGGTATGGGTAAAACAGTCTAATACTTTAGCGCCCCTGCAAAGCTTTTGAATTGCAAGACGGTTGTATTTCTGGTCAAGGAAAAATCCTGTCTTCTGCCCCTCCTTCACATCTACCAAAAATCTGACTCCGTTTTCTATTATCTCTATATTGGTATCAAATTCCTCTCCAAGAAACCCTTTGACTCTCTCCATCCCTTCATTTTCTCTTACTTTGGCATCGCTTCTCTCATAAACTCCTTTGATTACAATGCCATCCTGTAAAAGAACTTCTTTTAGCAGATTTACTATTTCTTCTTTGAACCTGTCAATGCCAAGGGCAAGAGATTCCACCACCAACACATCGGAAAACTTATCAATCACCAATCCCGGCAAAAAGTCTGCCTCTCCAAATATAATCCGGCAGCTTTGTGTATCCACTACCTTTTTGCGATATTCCCAAGCGTCCGTAACTCTTTCTCTGAGGAAGTCCCTGTCCACCTCCTTACAAACATCTCTGGTCATAAGCCTTATTCTGATTTTAGAATTTTGATTGATAAATCCTTTTCCCATGGGATAACCGTCAAAATCGTGCACCCTCACAATATCTCCGTTTGTAAAGCTTCCCATGATACTTGCTATTTCATTATCGAATATCCACATGCCGCCTGCCTTAATCGTACGGCCTCCTCCCTTTTTTAAAGTAACAATTGCTTCTCCTGTTTTCATCCCTATACCCCCTACTGCGCCAATAAAAAATGTTTCATTCTTATACCCCCGCATACCGCAAGCTGCGCTTGCGGTACTGCCACCGATAAAGAGTTTGGAAGTTTACTTCCAAACTTACATTCATCTGCAAATCTAACGCTGACACAGACAAAGCCCATGGTTATCATACGCTACAATAACGAAAATCTGTCTAAAAGGACAAATATCCCGTAAATAACCGGCTGATGAATCAAATAAATAATCAAAGAATTTTTCCCTAAAAAAGAAAGCGGTTTCCACCCTTTCGTCAGATACCTGTCCATAATCTGTTTCTTATTTTTCTTTTCCTGCTTATCGCAAATCTCGCTTACGGTATCGCGCCGGTAAATATTCCCTCCTATCATACAATACAAAAAGTAGCCTGACAAGAACAGGAAAAACCATGGCATCAGAGAAAAATAATCCGTAGAAAAAAAATCCGGTTCTGCAAATCCAAGGAATGTCATGATATTCCCCCGGTATAAAACTTCAGGAATCCTTATCAAATTCCAGCCCTCAAACCCCAAATATCCTTTATTTACATTCCTGGTTAAGACAAATAACAGTATGCTAAAGAAAAATCCCCACCCGGCGTCTACTTTTTCTAAAACTTTTTTTATGGGAACCATAAGCAACATACAGCTTCCAATCAAGGTGAGCACACCAAAAATAACCCTGTCCTCCGGCATGAAGATAATCGTAACCAAAGAAACTACCGCTCCCGCCATAAAAACAATGATTCCCCTTCTCACAGGTTCTTTTCCCAAAGACCAGCAAAAACCGGAAAGTAGTATAAATGTCCAACATATACTTTGCTGCCATATATAAGCGCCATGTCCCTGATACCAGCCAAAATCCTTTTCAAAAATATACACCAAATCCCAACAGGCATGATACAAAATCATGCTGATTAATACTGCTCCCCGTATACTGTCAAGGGCTTCATATCTGTGTTTTTTTCTTTCCAAATCCATATTTCTCCTATCAAAGGCTTCTTCCTTAAAATAAAAAGACAAACGACTTTTCAATAACCTTAGCACAAATACCTCCCTTTGAAAACCATCCGGTTAACAAACGCCGCTACTTTTTTCCTGCCAGCCGCGCGTCCTGTGTGCCACTTTAGCGGCATATTTCCTCTGCACGGGCCTGTGCAATCAATTAGTGGAAAATCTTCCCCATCGCGTACCGGGTGCCCGTGTACATCAAACGCCGACACACTTCGCGAATCGGCTTATTGCATTAAAACAGCGCAGACCAAAGACAGTCTGCGCTTATATCTCATGTAATATTTTCAGGCAAAAAATTCTTCCAACAAGTTTTCCAGTTCGTCCTGATACTGACTCATAACCGGACTGACCGTCATGGAAGCATTTTCCTCGTTTATCCGCGCCCTTTCTTCCCTACCCTCCTTTTCAAAAAATTCTTTGGCATACTTCTCCCTCTTTTTTACTCCCTCCTCCATGGCGTTTTCTTTTTCCGTTTCCAGCCTCGGCGTAAAGTAGTTTTCCAAATAATCTGTCATATTTGTTTTTAATATCTTCTTTTTCTCCTGTACATCAACGATTCCCGAAACAGAAAAATACAAGTACAGTCCAAGAATACTAACCAGATAATAGGGTATAATCTGAAATATGGTATCGCCCGCTGCCAGTGAAAAACAAATAGACAAACCTGTCACGAATATGGAAAGCATCATTAGCTGCCCTGAAATATGAGTCAACCTGGAAAGACGTATTTTCGCAAAACGCATTTTTAATAAAAACCGGTCCACAAAAACACTTGTATTGACCATCTTTCCATTTAACTTATAATAATCGGCATATTTTTGCTTGCATTCCTTTAATAATTTGTTATTGGTATCAGACATATTATCCGACTCGGAAATCATATTATGATATATGACGCCGGCTATCATCTGACATGCAACACTGGACAATAAAAAAAGTGAAATGAATCCTGTAAGTATTTTATGCTCTGACAATAATGTAAACATATTTCCTCCTTTCCTTACTATATTATAGTAGAAGGGGTTTTTTCCCTCAATAACTACAGGACTGTAAGTCATCGTAAAATATTTTCAAAATTTCGTAAAAACAGCCCAGGAATTGCCTTTTCACACTGGAAATAGTATACGATTTCTGATATACTTATCCATTAAAGAAAGGATGAGTGATTATGAAATATCAACCAAAAGGTACCTGTTCTACTTCTATTAATTTTGAGGTTGAGGACGGAATAGTGAAATCCGTGGAATTTTCCGGAGGATGCAATGGCAATTTAAAAGGTATTGCAAGTTTAGTGACCGGTATGACCGTAGACGATGTCATTTCCAAACTAAAAGGCATCCGTTGTGGATTTAAAAATACTTCCTGTCCTGACCAATTGGCACATGCTCTGGAACAATTTAAAAACGGTAATTGTTAAAAACTGGAGGCTTTTTTATGGGCAACTTAAATACGACAAAAAAAATCGTCCTTACCGGCGGCGGAACCGCAGGACATGTAACCCCAAATATTGCCCTTCTGCCTTCCCTTAGGGATGCCGGTTATGAAATATCTTACATTGGTTCTTATGACGGAATTGAAAAAAAACTGATTACAGATTTTGATATTCCCTATTATGGAATTGCCACCGGTAAATTCAGACGATATCTGGATATCAAAAATATAACCGATCCCTTCCGTGTTATAAAGGGTCTGGGAGAAGCAAGAAAATATCTGAAAAAAATAAACCCTGATGTTGTCTTTTCCAAAGGAGGTTTTGTCAGCGTTCCGGTGGTACGGGCTGCCGCCTCTTTGCATATCCCTTGTATTATACACGAATCCGACATGACGCCAGGATTAGCCAATAAGCTGTGCATCCCCGTAGCGAAAAAAGTATGCTGCAATTTTCCTGAAACCATGGCTATGCTGCCAAAAGAAAAAGCGGTGCTTACCGGTTCCCCCATCCGTGAGGAGCTGACAAAGGGGGACAAAATAGCTGCCCTTGATATGTGCAATTTTACTGCAAACAAGCCTGTAATCTTAGTGATTGGCGGAAGCCTTGGCGCCGCGTCCATCAACAAAGCGGTACGCGAAGCCCTTCCAAAGCTTTTGACAGACTTTCAGGTTATCCATATCTGCGGAAAAGATAAAATTGATAATATGCTTCTTCACATGGAAGGATATATACAATTTGAGTATGTAAAAGCCGAGTTAAAGGATATGCTTGCACTGGCAGATCTTGTTATTTCCCGGGCAGGCGCTAACTCCATCTGTGAACTGCTGGCCCTTAAAAAACCTAATCTTTTGATTCCTTTGTCTGCAAACAGCAGCCGTGGAGACCAGATTTTAAATGCAAAGTCCTTTGAATCCCAGGGGTTTTCCATGGTACTTGACGATGATAATTTATCTCCTGACTTACTGGCCGAAAAGGTCATGGAATTATACTTTACCAGACAAACCTATCTTGATGCGATGGGAAAAAGTAATCTTCTCGCCTCAATCAAATCAATTATGAAACTGATCGAAGATGCTGTTGCAAAAGAATAATCATGAATGAAAATATTACAATAGACGTTTTATGGCAATTACTAAACCAACATCAAAATGAAACCTTCTATACCATGAAAAAACTGCCTTTCACTTACAGCGTGAAAGGCGGTGAGATTTTTGTGGACAGACGTTCCAAATCCATTACAAAAGCTACTTTTGAACAGGCTTTGAATAAATTAAAGGCAAATCCGGATCAAATCAAAGGCCCTAAGTCTTTAAATGTTTTTGGAGCGCCCTATGTCTGGGCAATTTTAAAAACCTTTGAAATTGTATGAACCTCTATTAAGAAGACTTTCTTTTAAGACGCTTTTAAAAATATCTTTAATCGTCATAAAGATCCACTTTGATTCTGTTTTCATAGGGCTTAACTAACTTTTCCACTATTTCATAGGATAAAGAACGCATATCGTCAATATTTTCCCGGTAATTGCTTTTATTTACCTGATGTTTGCCGCTTATCAAACAATCGCAGATATAATGGTTAATATCCGGCGAAAAGTGCAGAATATCCATATAATTCTCAAGATCTAAAATAACCTCTCTGTCATTTTGGAAATAATACAGCTTCACATTTTCATAAGAAAGAAGCCTTTCCATTGCCTTTTCCATATTATACAGATAGGCCTCCGTATCCCCTTCACGATAAATATTATCCCACCACATCATAGAATAAGGCGGTATAAATATATAGAAAACCGTATTTGGATTAGCGCTAATGCGGTTTTCCAACAAAGTAAGATTTTCTTTAAGCACATTTTCATAATAATTAGCCGGCTTCATTTCCGAAATAGAAGGCTTACGAATGTAAAGCCCCAAAACCATATCGGAATTAAATTCTTTCCATTGCGCCCAATTATAAGAATTATTTTCGTCATAATCTCCCATAATAGAATTGGCTATTAAATAGGGAATCTTTTCCATCAAAACCCCTTTATTAAACCAATAAGCAACATCATTGAAATAATTATCATCATACAAATACATGGGACAGCCTGTCAGGGCGTAAGTAGTTTCCGTATCGGCCACTAAAGCGGAAGGATCCAAATTATAAAAAACATATTTTAAATTTTGACGTTCAAAAGCAATATCCAACAAAAAGCATAAATCCGCCGTAGCGCCATAAGAACGGATTGCTTTAATCACATTACAATCAAATCCTTTGTTAAACCAGTCATTATAATAATTTTCCGCTACGGAAGATCCTGCAACTACACTGTCATAATCAAATGTCTTAAGCGAACCTACACATTGATACTCCTTATCCGTAAGTACGGCTTTAAGGCCCTTAATAGGTTTATGGTACTGGAAAAAAGGATCAAATACCCCTACCGCCAAAATACAAAGGACAAACAATACTCCGCTCCATATGAAAAAAAGTTTTATAAATTTTCGTGACATCTCAATTCTCCATGCTCCCAATACCCCACAAATTTGAGCGCCAAGCATATATTTGTTTGTGAAAAAGATATTTTCACAGTAACCATCTGTTAAAAGTTAAAATAAATAAATGTACTGACCTGTGAAAAGGATATAACAGACCATACAAAAATAACCGTTATAAAAAGACAAAGCCTCGTATTCAAAGGATATTCCTTTACAATTTGAACCGTATTCCTGCGAGTAAGAATAAATCCGCTTATCAGCAGCATCAAAATAAAAATAAACATATACATATAGTTCAACATTTCCGGCATTTTCATATTGATCAATTGTTTTAACAAATAAAACTCCGGTATATCCATATTTGCTACAATCTTATAAAGATATCCCGTATTCTTAAAAGCAAGAACATTTTTGAATAATTGAAACGCATTTGTCATATTTTCACTGCGGAAGAAAAACAAAGATAAATTAAAAAAAACAAACGTAAAAATCCAGCCCAGCCATCTTGGTATATATATTTTTGCCAAAACCTTTTCATTACTGCCTTTTATACCTATAATTCCCAGATTATCCCATATAACCAAAAGTCCCTGCATCGTTCCCCAGGCAATATAAGTCCAGTTTGCCCCATGCCACAGACCGCTTAAAAAGAAAACCATAAAGGTATTAAAAATTGTCCGTATCTTACCTTTTCTGCTCCCCCCTAAAGGAATATATACGTATTGAATAAAAAACCTCGATAAAGTCATATGCCATCTTTGCCAAAGCTCTTTCACGGAACAAGCTTTATAAGGCGAATTAAAGTTAACAGGCAATTCAATATTAAACATCTTTCCAAGTCCTATTGCCATATCGCTATAACCGCTGAAATCAAAATAAATTTCAAAAGTATAAGCCAAAATTACCAGCAATGTTGAAGGAGTGTCAAGAAAGGCCGTCTGATCAAATCCAAAATTTACAGGAATAGCCAGCACATCCGCTAACAGCACCTTCTTTCCAAGACCAATTGTAAAAAAAACAATGCCCTTTGCAAAATTATCCTCATTAAATTTTCGGTTAGTTCTATCCTCAAACTGCGGCATCATCTCCTTATGCAATACGATTGGACCGGCAATCAACTGAGGAAAAAATGTAACAAATGTAACATAATTTACAAAAGAATAATGTTCTGCTTTACCGGTGCACCTGTCAATAATAAAAGATAACTGCTGAAAAGTAAAAAAGCTGATTCCAAGAGGAAGTAAAATATATTTTAAGTTAAAATTGGTATGAAATATCCAATTTATATTTTCAAAGAAAAAATCATAATATTTGAAATAAAATAAAAATCCGAGATTCAAAAACATACCGGCCATAAGTCCTACATATCCGGATGCTTTTGATCGAGAAAATTTCATCAGATAACTAATCAAATAATTTCCCAATATGCTGGCAACAATAACCGCAAGATAATAAACGTTAAAATATCCATAAAACCATAATGACATACCGGCCAAAAAGAATTTGGCGGATTCATAAGCTTTAAAATGATTCAGGGTATACCAGCCAAAAAGAGTAAGCGGTAAAAATATGAATATAAATATATATGAATTAAATAACATTCTGTACCTTCCTTCCAATTTTATCCGGACAAGACTCTCTACTACCCTGTACGATATATTAACATACCTTTACATAATTTGTCTAATACATGGAAATACTTAGTAAAAGATTAATTTGTGGGCTATTGAAAACATGGAGGATTTTTATGAAAAAAAATATTTTCCTTTTGTTGATATTCAGTACTTCTTTGCTACTTACAGGATGTGTAGATAAAAACAAAAATGATGAAAGCCACGCCTTTGTCGATGAAGGAAATGGAGAAGAAGATGCTGTTAATACTTTGCAGGTAGGCAGCAAATATAAAATTGTTGGCCCTATGGACGAGCTAAAGGATGCCGTCATAGATATACTGGATAGCAATTACTGGCCGGATACCCTGCTCAGTTCCGAAGAACTGGCAGAACGGACAGGCATTTCCGAAAATATGTATGATGACTATATGGCTGAATATCAGCATACGGAAGCAGGTATCGACATGATGATTATCGTAAAAGCCAAAGAGGGAGAAATTCAGACCGTTGAACGGTATTTAAATGAATACCGTGAGCTGCTTCTTAATATCTATTCCAACCAACCCCAAAACAGAGCCAAGATATCTGCATCCAGAATTGAAACCATTGAAAACTATGTTTGCTATATTCAATTAGGGGCCGACATATCATCTCTTGAAAAGCAGGGAAACGACGCCATGTTAGCTCACTGTCAGCAGGAAAATGAACGAGCCTTAGATATTATTGAAAAACGGATTTTAGACACTTAATATCTTTTATTTATGATTTTTTTATCTTACACCTGTTTTTTAAATTCCTATTCCTGTATAATATAGTATTTGATAAATCACACTGACTAAGCTAATAGAAAGGAAAAGTAAAATACCTATGAAAAAATTTATTTCCTGGAATGTAAACGGTTTGCGCGCATGTGTGGAAAAAGGATTCTCCGGTTTTTTTCATGAAGCTGATGCCGATATCTTTTGTTTACAGGAAACCAAATTACAGGAAGGGCAGATATCGTTAGACCTTCCCGGCTATTATCAATACTGGAATTATGCCGAAAAAAAGGGATACTCCGGAACCGCCATTTTCACCAAAAGCCAGCCTTTGTCTGTTTCCTGTGGCCTTGGCATTGAAAAGCACGACCATGAGGGAAGGGTTATCACTCTGGAATTTGAACACTTTTATATGGTTACCGTTTATACGCCAAATTCTCAGGAGGAATTAAAAAGACTAGATTATCGAATGGAATGGGAGGATGATTTTCTTTCTTATCTCAAAAAGCTGGAAGAAAAGAAACCTGTCATTGTCTGTGGAGATATGAATGTGGCTCACAGAGAAATTGATTTAAAGAACCCTAAAACAAACCGCAAAAACGCAGGATTTACAGATGAAGAAAGAAATAAATTCACTTCGCTGTTAAATGCAGGGTTTATAGATACCTTCAGACATTTTTATCCTGACCTTGAACAGGCATATTCCTGGTGGTCTTACCGCTTTAAAGCCAGAGAAAAAAATGCGGGGTGGCGTATTGATTACTTTCTAGTTTCGGAAACCCTAAAGGATACTTTGAAAGACGCTGTCATTTACAAAGACATTATGGGCTCCGACCATTGTCCTGTGGGATTAATAATAGAGGATTAACCTTACGGTTAATCCTCTATTAATCTTAAACCTGCCGTATCCGTCACAGGAAGAGAAAATACAATAGACTTTGCTTTGGTATCCATGCCGGCATTTTCCATAATTGCCTTCATAATAGCATTTTTTTGATCCTTTTTTGTGACAATAAAAATCATTTCTTTCTCAGCGGCTATGGAAACTCCCATAAATTTTTCGGCAAGCTCCATGCCTGTTCCCCTTGCATGAATTACTGTGCCGCCGTAAGCGCCGGCCCCTCTTGCAGCATTCATAATTAATTCTATATTTCCCTGATTTGCAATTACAATAATGAGCTCATGTACCGTATCCTTCAAGGTTGATTCTTCCTCCTTTTGATAATCTAGGCTTTCCAGTAAAAATTGCAGGGCTTTCTTTCCGCCAATACTGCTAAACGGCACCAGAAAAGCAATTCCCCCTCCGGGCGCGTCTATTTTCATTTTCTTTTGTAGCTGCTTTTTCACCAAAAGCCAACTGCTTTCCTCCTGCATGGAAAAAAACACTACCTTTTCCGTAGCCTCAAGCCCCATATAGTCTAATATATCGCTGGCCGCCGTACCCGCTCCTAAGCTGGTAAACATCACATTTTGCCCGCTTTCTTTATATAGCTCCATGTATTTTCTGCCAACTTTTCTGTCAACAATTGTTATCATCAGATATAATTTACCCATATGTCATCCCATTTCCAAACAATATGATTTTAACGCCTTTACTTTTACAACTCGATAATTTCCATATCTCCAAATTCTTCCAAAGGAACATAACCTTCTCTGCCGGATACTTTTTTGCGCAGTCTGCTTTCTTTCAGCTTAAATACCATACCCATTGTCTGAATGGTAATAAGAGGCGTCATGGCTACCATAGCTATAATACCAAAGGCATCCGTAATAATATTTCCCCCTCTTGCCCCGCATGCACCCATTGCAAAGGGAAGCAAAAAGGTAGCTGTCATGGGGCCGGACGCCACCCCGCCGGAGTCAAAAGCAATAGCAGTGAAAATTTTAGGCACAAAAAACGTTAATATGAGCGCTATGGCATATCCTGGAATAATCAGCCACATAATAGAAATACCTGTCAGAACTCTGACCATGGCCAAACCTACCGACATAGACACACCAATGGACAAACTGGTTCCCATTGCACCGGCGGATATTGCCCCGGACGTTATTTCCTCTACCTGCTTTGTCAGGACAAAAACTGCCGGCTCTGCTTTAACAATATAATAACCAATTATCGTACCGATAGGAATAATAATCCATGCAAAAGAAAGCCCTGCTATGGTCTGTCCTAAATAATTTCCTGCCGGCATGAATCCCACATTTACCCCTGTAAGAAAAAGCACAAGACCTACATAGGTATACACAAGGCCAATACCAATTTTAATCAAGGCCTTTTTGCTGATATCCCTTGACGCCATTTGAAAGAGTCCAAAGAAAACCACAATAGGCAAAAGAGAAACCGCCATTTCTTTTATGTATGTAGGAAATCCGTCGGCGAACAATCCCCACAAATCCACCGTGTTATCCACTACCGGAATAGAATCTGAAACTATCTCGCTTTGCCCCGGATTATAAATCATACCTAAAATAAGCACTGCCATAATAGGTCCCACGGAACATAAGGAAACAAGACCAAAACTGTCATCCGCCGCATGCTTATCGCTTCGGATTGCGGCAATACCGATACCAAACGACATAATAAACGGTACGGTCATAGGACCTGTTGTAACGCCTCCGGAATCAAATGCCACCGCTAAAAAATCTTTTGGCACAAATAAAGTCAAAATAAAAACAACCGCATAACAAAATACCAATAAATGTGGCAATGCAATGCTAAAAAGCATACGCAGCAAGGCAATCACCAAAAATACTCCCACACCTGCTGCCACTGATAAGATCAATACAATATTTGGAATAGAGGCCACCTGCTCTGCCAATACCTGTAAATCCGGCTCGGAAATCGTAATAATAAAGCCCATGATAAAACCGATTGCCAACATAATAAACAGCTTTCTCGACTTTGTCATGATTGTCCCGACTCTCTCCCCCATAGTAGTCATGGACATTTCTACTCCCACATTAAAAAGCAGCATCCCCACAATCAACAATAACGCGCCAATCAAAAAACACACCAATATACTGGGAGGTATGGGGGCGATTGTAAAGCATAAAATCAACACAATCGCTAATATTGGAAATACGGCTTTTAAAGTTTCATTCAGTTTTTCTTTTAATTTTGACCGATTAACCTGCAAGAATATCAAACACCTTTCCTGAAAATATAAATGAATTGGATATAAGTGTTTTTATTATAGCATTTTTATCTGTAACTCCGCCACAAAAAAATATTTTTTAACAATTCTTTAATTTTTATCGAATAGTAAAAAATATTTATTGATTTTCAATAAAAATTTATTGACAATCGATTTGATTGGTGGTATATTCCATATACGGAAACCGAAATGAAAACATTCATAACAATTCATTTTTCACCGGACTGCCAAAACCGTTTCGTCTGAACAATTATATTTACAAGGAGGTCTTTATGAAAAGCAAATTAACTGTCTTTACAAAAATATTTTTAGATTTTTTGTTTTATACCGGAATAATCGTTACTGTTTTTGTCCCTTTGATTATTTCATTTTATGGGAATTACAATACCTATTTCGCACAAAATACTTTTCGGCTCAGTATTCTGTTTATTTTTTCCGGTATTTTTGCAGTTCTTATTATTTATGAGCTTCGAAAAATTTTTAAATCCGTACTGGCAGATAACTGTTTTATCCGCCAAAATGTAACAAGTCTGAACAAAATGGGCACTTACAGCTTCTTCATTGCTTTAATTACCAGCTGCCGATTATTTCTTTACCTGACCCCCGCCGTAATCGTAGTAATTCTCGTATTTGTCATAGCAGGGTTGTTCAGCAAAGTGCTTTCCCGTGTTTTCGATAAGGCCGTAACTTATAAATTGGAAAATGATCTGACAATATAAACCGCTTATTCTTTTTCTTATTGGGAATTTTCAGGTTGAGAAAGGAGCTTTGAAATTCATATGGCTATTAAAATAAATCTTGATGTGGAAATGGCAAAGCAGAAAAAAGGACTAACGGAACTTGCAAATGAAGTGGATATTACGCTGGCTAATCTTTCCATATTAAAAAATAACAAAGCAAAAGCCGTGAGGCTTTCCACTTTAAATGCTATCTGTAAGGCGCTTCATTGCCAGCCCGGCGATATTTTAGAATATGTAGAAGATAGGGAGGAAATCTAAATGACAGAATCAAAATTAACCGAAATACAGGAAATAACGCCTGAAACTCATGGAACAAAAACAAACCCTCTGTTTATCTTTATGACAACAGGAAGTCTTCTTTATGCATTCTTTTATACATTATTTTTGTATAAAAACAATTCGGGAATTACCTACCCTTTTTTTGTAGGCGGAACCTGCTTACTTTTCTTCTTATATATGAAAAAATCAGGGATTACCGCCAAAAAATTTACTGTCTTTCCTCTCGTTAGCTTACATTTACTTGGCTTAAGCACCTGTCTGACGGATTCTTATGTTTTAATATTTTTCAATAAGGTGGGGATTTTCTTTTTATTCTTTTATATGATGCTCCATAACCTGTATGAAGATAAAAAGTGGGATTTGGCAAAATATACAGGTTCCGTTTTTAATGTAATATTTACCTGTATAGCATATATTTTCAGGCCATTTACCGATTTTTCCACTTATTATAAAAACAAAGCCTCCGAAAATACCGCAGACGGCAACTCCTCAAAGGACAGCCTGCTCTATAAGAAAACCAGATTAAAATATATTATAAAATATATACTTTTCGGTATTTTAATTGCACTGCCCCTTCTGTTTATTATTCTGCTCCTTCTTTATCAGGCGGACGCAGTTTTTTCAAGTATGCTTGATAAAATTTTTACTTTTCACTTTTATATTGATTTTGAAGACGACATTTATGGGATTATCTCTATGTTTTTGTTTGCCTTTTTTGCATCATACGCTATTATGAGCCGTATCGGCAATCATAATCTAAAAGAAGAAATACCCGATAAAAGGACAAAAGAGCCTATCATGGGCATTACTTTTACAGGAATCATTTCATTGGTTTATCTGGTGTTCTGTTATATCCAGGTAGTATATCTTTTTGGAGGATTTGGCAGTCTTCCTTCAAATTATACCTACTCCTCTTATGCAAGAGAAGGCTTTTTCCAGCTGGTATTTGTATGTATCATCAATCTGGCGCTGGTGCTTTCCTGTATGAAACGCTTTCGTGAGAATATTATTTTAAAAGTCATTCTCACCTTTATATCCATCTGTACCTATATTATGATTGCATCCGGTACCTATCGAATGATACTTTATATTCAGGCATACTACCTTACCTTTTTGCGAATATTTGTCTTGTGGGCGCTCCTTGTTATTTTACTACTCATAAGCGGCGCTTTGCTTATGATTTACAGGGAAAAGTTCCCGTTTACCAAATATTGTATCATAACGGTAACCTCGCTTTATATTCTGTTTTCCTTTTCCCGCCCGGATTATTGGATTGCCGCATACAATTTAAGTAACAGTTCTTTCCAAAGCAAGCGCATTTCGTACGATGCGGAATCTGACAATCAAAGCAGAAATACCTATAACGACTATTACTATTTGCAGCGTTTGTCCAACGACGCCGCGCCTGTTATCTTTGCAAAAGCAAAAGAACTTGGATATGAGCAAAATGACTGGTTTCTTTCATATGCTGCAAATATTGTATACAATCATACTGACTGGAGCTATCCTGAAAAAATAGAAAATCATCTTCCTCAAAAATTACCACTCAGAAAATGGAACTTTTCAAGATGGAGAGCCATTCAAATATACACTCATTATTTTCATGCAAATAAAGAATTTGCACAAAAAATTGCCTTTCATTTTTTTTAAAATATTCCGGGAACGCTTTCTTTTCTGTTCCCCTGCTCATCCACAACAATCGTATAATATTTTTCGCGATATTGACGTGGAGTAATACCTTTTTGCTTTTTAAATACCCGGATAAAATGGCTCTGAGAGCTGAAATTTAAAAAAGAGCTTATCTCCGCGTAAGAATAATCGGAATATTTCAGCATATTTCCGGCTGCTTCCATCTTTTTCGACAAAATATATTCTGAAATTGTGACGCCGGTTTCTTTTTTAAATAAGGTAGATAAATAGCTTCCATTTAATTTTGTTAATTTGGCCAGCTCCTGTACGGGAATAGATTCATGCAGGTGATGATAAATGTAATCCATACAAAGAGTAACCGGCTTGGAAAATACGCTTTTCTTATCCAGTTCCGCCATCTCATGAGTATAAAGGGAAAACATATCAACCTGCAATGCATGGATTTCTTTTACGGTGTTTAATTTATCCATTTTCTGGATATACAAATCACTGATATTAAAAGCCCTTTCCGACGGCATACCCCCTGAAATAGCCGTACGGCTGGCCAAAGCGGCGCCGCATACAAAAATATACCTTGCATTCCTCACAGGATCATCCGACAGTTTTCCCTGCAGGCCAGAATATAATATCTTTTCGCTTTCTTCTATCGCCCTCAAATCGCCGGCTTTTAACAAATCATACTGAAGATTATCTTCTAACGACGTATGATGCCGTTTATCCGTCTCCCGATTTAAAAATTCTATATATCTTAATTCCTTTTCATTTACAACATGCTTTTTCATTTAAAAAAATATGCCTTTCTCCATAAAAAAATTTTTTCCTATTAGTTTTTCTTATAAATTTGCCACAAAAATCAAATTGATACCAAAATACACATTTTCTATAATAAATACATCAAAAGAAAATATAAAACCATTTCAAACTATATAAAAAATATACTATAAAACCAAAATATGTACAATAATTATATGATTTCTTTTGATAAGATAAAACCATCTTAAAAAGAAGCAAACAACGGATGCCAGGCTTCGCCGGCCATCCTTATGTTAATAAAAAATCATTCAATATATTTTAAGGAGGATTCTGATATGAGAAAAAGTGAAATGTTAATTATGGGAAGAAAACCGGAAACTATTTACACAACACAGAAGAAAAACCAGGCTATGAACAAAGCAAAAATATCGGAATGTATTTTCCATCATCGCAGTAACTGCTTTGAAAGCCTGATTAGAAAGTTATCCAACTGTAATAAGAGACTTTGCTATGTTTACATTAACGGTATCTCGATGCCTGTGTCTCACGCTTAAATCCGCTTATAACTTTTTTACCTTAACGGGGATGGCATATTGTGTATGTCATCCCCATTTCATTTTATAGTTCTTATAATTCCACAATTTTTGTCGCTGTTTTTTCCATAAAAGCCTTATCATGCTCCACGAGAATCATGGTTGGCTTAAATTTTAAAATCAATTCTTCAATCTGCATACGGGAAAACACATCAATAAAGTTAAGAGGTTCATCCCAAATATAAAGATGCGCTTTTTTACAAAGACTTCCGGCTATGAGAATTTTTTTCTTCTGTCCTCCACTGTAGTCTTCTATTTTCTTTTCAAATTGAACTCTTGGAAAATCCAGCTTTCTTAAAAGCGCCATAAACAGCGTTTCATCAATACCATTTTCAGCCGCGTATTCCTTCACCGTTCCATGAAGCATGGAGGTGTCCTGAGAACAATAAGATACAATCATTTGATTGGGCACTTCAATATTTCCTTTTTTCAAAACAGGAGCATCTTTTATCAAATGTTCCAAACCTTCAACATTTTCATTACTTTTTTCACAAACCTGTCTTAAAATGGCTTTCATAATACTTGATTTTCCGCAGCCATTTTTCCCTTTCAAAAAAATTCTTTCACCCTGAATTACTTCTAAATGAAATCCATTTATCAGTTCTTTCGTATCCCCATAAGCATTATTTTCCTGCCTGTTGTCCGGATAAGCAATCGTACAATCTTCCATAACAACCAACTTTTTCTTAAAATGCTGTAAAGGAAATATTTTTAAATCTTCCACTGTTTCCAAATTTTTTAAAAGGTCAGATTTTTCTTCTATCTCTCTTATCTGCCTTCTCTCCAGATTTTTACGCCTCATCTGCATTCTTCTGGATTTTTCTCCTAAATATGATCTTATACCTATACTTTTCTCATACTTATTAGACTTGTATCCTATCTTGGCGGCTTCCACATTATCGGCCCATTGTTTCGTTACCCTGGCCGATTCTGTCAATCTTTTTATATCCTTTTTCAGCCGTTCATTTTCAGCAAGTTCAAAGGCGTCCTGTCTTTTTTTATTCTCCCACCAGGAGCTGAAATTTCCCTGCTGCACTTCAATATTTGTCTTATTGATTACCAGAACATGATCCACACATCCATCCATAAAATTTCTGTCATGGGACACAAGAATAAATCCTTTTTTGCTGTTTAAATACTTCTTTAAAATCTCTCTTGCCTCCATATCCAAATGGTTTGTAGGTTCGTCAATTAACAAAAAACGGTTATCCTTTGAAAAAAGAAGCGCCAGCATCACCTTCGTCTGCTCCCCATTGCTTAAAGTGGAAAAGGGCCTGTAAAAAATTTCCGCGTCTACATTCAGAAAATTTAATTCTCTGCATATTTTCCAAAATTCATAATCAGGGTAAATTTCCTCTATCACATCAATCGTATTTTTATTTACATCCCTGATTTCAAAAGGAAAATAATCAAACTCTACGGAAGAACTGATACTGCCTTTGTACTCATATTTTCCTAAAAGCAGCTTTAAAAAAGTGGTTTTCCCTTTCCCATTTCGTGCAATAAACCCCAGTTTCCAGTCCGTATCAATTTGAAAAGACACATTCTCAAAAATATTATCATAACTTCCTTCATAATAGAAAGTCATATTATTTACGCTAATCTGTGACATATACATCCCTCCTTAACCTGTTCCATTTCTGGGCGTCAAAAAGGTGCAGAAGAAAACTTCCGCACCTCATAATACATGTCACAAACTATAAATATCATAAATAAAAATTATTACTGTTACTCATATTGATATCTACATAATTTCATAAACTATGCAAATATTTTCAACCCATAATTTTTAATAAGATATTCATTTATGATAGTAACTGTAAAACAAACGCTGTCACTCTTCGCATTACAGCTTATTGTAATAAGATTTAGGATGCTTTTCCAAGATAATTTCCAAATTATCTTAAAAAGATTTCTTCTACACACAACCTATTCAGTTTGTTATTTCGTAGAAAAAATAATCATCCATACATCTCCTTTACATTTACTAACAATTAAACTATCAAATAATATTTATTTTGTCAATCCTATAAATTTTATTTTTTCTATTTATTTCCACAGGCCATCCAGAAACATAGCTTCACAGCTAATAGAAATTCAAGAAGGAGCCCTTATAAAAACGCCAGCGCTTGGTGAGGTTTTTTCGAAAGCTTTTAAGCTTTTGCCTAGCGCCTGCTGCGTTTTTATAGAGCGAAAGCGCGGCGACGACTGAATTTCTATTAGCTGTGAAGCGGACGGATAACCAATTAATATCTACTGCCCATAATAAGCATCCGCACCATGTTTCCTAAAATAATGCTTATCCTGAAGCTCCCCTGGCGCCGGCAAAACCTTAGGATAAATACTTTCCGTCCTGTACGCCATCTTAGCCACTTCCTCAAGAACCACCGCATTATGAACCGCATCCATAGCGTCCTTCCCCCAGGCAAAAGGGCCATGGTTTTTGCAAAGAACAGCCGGTACGGCCATCGGATCTTTTTTCATACGGATAAATTCATTGACTATCAAGCATCCGGTATTTTTTTCATAGGCATCTTCAATTTCTTCCTTCGTAAGGCACCGCAAACAGGGAACCTCCCCATAAATATAATCCGCATGGGTGGTACCATAACAGGGAATGCTTCTACCCGCCTGTGCCCAACTGGTGGCATAAGAAGAATGGGTATGAACAATTCCGCCTATTTCCGGAAAAGCTTTATATATCTCCAAATGTGTGGCCGTATCGGAAGAAGGCTTTAAATCTCCCTCTATCTTATTTCCTTCCAAATCCATCACCACCATATCCTTCGGCGTTAATTTATCATAATCAACGCCGCTTGGCTTTATCACAAACAGTCCCTTTTCTTTATCAATGCCGCTTACATTTCCCCATGTAAAGGTAACAAGGCCATATTCCGGCAGTTTCATATTAGCTTCATAAACCAAACTTTTTAAATCTTCTAACATTTTTCTCCGTTCCTTTCCGGCAGCTGGCGTGGAAGCTGCATCTACTATAACGCGTCAACAGCGGCATGTTCGATAGAAAGCCCCTTCATATAACGGGTCATAAACCTCTCAAATCCTTCCACATCCTTTTTATCCGGTTCCATTTTACTCCCGGCCTGTCCATTAAAGATCTTATTTTTCAGATAATCTTCCAGACTTTCTTTTTCTTCTCCGCACGACATATAAGCTGCAAGAAGTGCAATTCCCCAGGCTCCCCCTTCTCCTGCAGTTTCCATCACGGAAACAGGCGTATTCATAGCGGCCGCCGCAATTCTTTGTCCAACGCCTTTTGTCTTAAAGAAGCCGCCATGACCAAACATTTCGTCTATCTTAACATCCTCTTCTTTCAGCAGCAAATCAAGACCTGATTTTAACGCTGCCAGAGACGAATACAAGTGCATCCTCATAAAATTCGCAAGATGAAAGTTATCTTCCGCTTTTCTCACGAACAAAGGAGCTCCCTCTTCAAATCCTGTCACAGGCTCCCCTGAAAAATAATTATAGGAAATCAGGCCGCCGCAATCTGCGTCTCCCTCAAGAGCTTTGTTATAAAGTATGGAAAACAACTGATTTTTATCTATTTTAGCGCCAATACACTCCGCAAATTCATCAAACAGACCGACCCATGCATTTAAATCGGAAGTACAGTTATTACAGTGAACCATACCAACCAATGCTCCATCCGGCGTAGTGACAAGATCAATTTCAGGATAAACCTTTTTCAGCTCCTTTTCCAGTACAATCATAGCGAAAACGGAAGTTCCGGCCGAAACATTTCCTGTTCTCTTTGCCACACTGTTGGTAGCCGTCATTCCGGTACCTGCATCTCCTTCGGGAGGACATAGGGGAACACCTGCCTGCAAATTTCCGCTTATATCCAGTAAAGATACTCCCTCGTCTGTCAACGTACCGGCAACTTCTCCTGCCGTCATGATTTCAGGTAAGATATCCTGAAGCTTCCAAGAAAATCCTTGGCCACTTACCAACTGATCAAACTTGTCCACCATACCCTGGTCATAATTGCCCGTACTTATATCTATTGGAAACATCCCTGAGGCATCACCTACGCCAATTACCTTATTTCCCGTAAGCTTATAATGGACATATCCCGCAAGAGTAGTCATAAAAGTGACATCCTTTACGTGATCTTCTTTCTTTAAAATGGCCTGGTATAAATGAGCGATACTCCATCTTTGAGGAATATTGTATTGAAATTCCTCCGTAAGTTTAGAGGCAGCCTCCTGGGTCATTGTATTTCGCCAGGTTCTAAAAGGAACCAAAAGGTTATCGTCCTTATCAAAAACCAGATACCCATGCATCATAGCGGACACTCCCATGGAACCTATCCTGGTGATTACCGTATCATATTTTTTTTTCACATCCTGAAGTAAATCCTGATAGCACTCCTTAATTCCCTCCCATACATCCTCAAGAGAATAAGTCCATATACCGTTTACATATTGATTCTCCCATTCATAAGCCCCCGACGCCAAAGGAAAGCCCGCCTCGTCAATAAGCACCGCCTTAATTCTGGTGGAACCCAATTCAATTCCAAGAAAGGTTTTACCTTCCTCAATCAATAATTTTTTGTTCATTCCTTTTTCCTCCAATTTTTTATTTACCTTCTTTTCTTTTACAAGATTTTTATCAGCCGAACTTCCGGTTAGAATGAAAGTCCATACATTACTGTACGGACTTTTTTATATCCTTATAATATCCTTATCAAACGGAATCCTCTATCTCTTTATTCACCACCGACCCCGAAACAGCGGCCACAGCATCTTTCAGTTTATCGTCAGGAATATTTGTAAGGTTAATATTTCTGTTTACCTTAGCGTCATATGTACCGGCTTTCACAATCTCAGCCAAATCAATTCCAACCGTATCTTTCATCGTTTCAAAAAGCTTTGTCATAACGCCCGGAACATTGTCGGCCACAGTATTTACTCCATTGCTGTTATCTCCGCCAATAATTGTAATCTTGTCAATCTGGGTAAGAGGCTCCGCAATTTTACCTGCAATTTCAGGCAATACCTGAATCAACATTTCCGCCATAGCGGCATTGTTATACTTCTGGTAAGCAATTGCTTTCTTTTCCATGGCTTCCGCTTCCGCAATACCTTTGGCACGAATAGCCTCCGCTTCCGCTTCGCCCACCATTCTGATTCCTTCCGCCTCTTGTTCCTTTGCAAATCTCTGCGCCTGCGCCGTAGCTTTCATTGCTTCCGCTTCTTTTTCCCGTTCAAACTTATCCGCTTCCGCTTTTTTCATTCTTTCGTACAACTCGGCTTCCGACTGCTGCTGACGGGCAAATTTGTCCGCTTCCGCCTTTTTCTTAATTTCCGCGTCAAGAGACTTTTCTTTTACTTCCGCTTCCTTTTGCTTTAAAATAATCTCTTTTTCCTGCTTTGCAATGGTAGCCTCCTGAGTAGCAATTTCAATCGTCTTTCTTTGCTCCTGCTCCTGAATGCTATAAGCCGCGTCCGCCTCGGCACGTTTTGTGTCCTGCATCTTTTGCAATTCCGCCTTTTGCAGGGCAAGCTCATTATTTTTCTTTGCGATCTCTCGCTCCGCGTTTATTCTCGCATCGTTTGCCTGTTTATCTGCTTCCGCCTTTGCAACCGCTATTTCTTTTTCCGCTTCCGCCTTCGCTATGGCAGCTTTTTTCTTAATTTGCGATATATTATCAATACCCAAATCGTCTATCACGCCGTTGCCGTCCGCAAAATTTTGAACATTAAAGCTCACAATATCAAGACCCATTGCCGCTAAATCAGGCTCCGCATTTTCTTTTACCAGATTGGCAAATTTCTGTCGGTCGCTTACCATTTCTTCCAATCTCATGCGGCCCACAATTTCTCTCATATTGCCTTCAAGAACTTCTCTTGCTATTCCGCCGATATATTGAGTATTCTGGTTTAAGAAATTCTCCGCTGCAAGCGCAAGTTTCTCCTTTTCGCTGCTGATTTTCACATTGACTGCCGCATCTACCTGGATATTAATATAATCCGCCGTTGGAACGGCATTTGATGTTTTTACATCAATGGGAATCAGCTTAAGGCTTAGTTTATCCATTCTTTCAAAATATGGAATCTTTACACTTGATTTTCCTATAATTACCTTTTTTCGCAGGCCGGATATAATATACGCCGTATCCGGCGGAGCCTTCTTATATCCGGTAATTAAAATAATAACCACGAAAATGACAACAATTGTTCCAATAATTGCTCCTACCATACCACCCCTCCTTATTAATAGTATAACCTTACTAAATAGTTACCTTTCTTATTCTTCCTCCTCCTCTTTCGGAAGCGTCACATCTTCGTCAAAAAAATCAGAATCTATCTCTCTGTCAGATACATCCTGCTCAGGGATATCCTCCATAGCGTCATCAATATTTTCAAATTCGTGATCACCGTCGGAAATTTTTTCCCTTACCTTAGCAATCTGTGCAACCGTTACCCCTTCGTCAAGATTAATGAGCTTCACTCCGGAAGTAATACGTCCAAGGGTTGAAACGTCTTCCATAGGTATCTGAATAATGATACCGCCTGTGGTAATCATCATAATTTCGTGATCGTCATTGACTGCCTTAACGCCTACCACATATCCTGTTTTTTCTGTTATTTTGTAACACTTAACGCCTTTTCCTCCACGCTTTTGGACTGTAAATTCATCTAGATAAGTACGTTTACCCATACCGTTGTCAGATACAATAAGAAGGGAATCTCCTTGATGGTCAAGCTGCATGCCTACAATATCGTCGCCGTCTCCAAGGCTCATACCGATAACGCCCATTGAAGCCCTTCCCGTGGCGCGGACATCCGTCTCTTTAAATCTGATACACATTCCATATTTGGTGACAAGGAAAATTTCCGTATCCTTATCCGTAATTTTTACTTCTATTAATTCGTCGTCATCTCTTAAGTTAATAGCCGCCAATCCATTTTTGCGTACATTGCTGTATTCTATAATACTTGTCTTTTTAACAATACCGTTTTTTGTTACCATAAAAAGATTTTTATTTTCTTCATAGTCTTTAACAGGTATAATGGCGCTTATCTTTTCATTTGGATTAAGCTGTAAAATATTTACAATTGCAACGCCTCTTGAGGTTCTGCTTCCTTCCGGTATTTCATAAGCCTTTAATCTGTAAACCCTTCCAAAATTCGTAAAAAACATGACATAATGATGGGTAGTTGTCATAAGAAGATCCGCAATAAAGTCGTCCTCTATTGTCTGCATCCCCTTAATTCCTTTTCCGCCACGATGCTGGGATTTAAAATTATCGATGGTCATGCGTTTGATATATCCCAAATTCGACATGGCAATAATGGTATTTTCATTGGGAACCATGTCTTCCATCGAAATATCAAAGGCATCGTAACCAATTTTACTTTTACGATCGTCTCCGAATTTATCGGAAATTTGTTTGATTTCCGTTCTGATAACGCCTAAAAGCTTCTTTTCATCCGCAAGTATCTCTTTCAGCTCCGCAATTTTAATCAAAAGTTCCTGATGTTCATTTTCGAGCTTTTCCCTTTCCAAACCTGTCAAAGCCCGAAGTCTCATATCCACAATAGCCTGTGACTGAACGTCCGTTAAACCAAATCTTTCCATCAGGCTTTCCTTGGCAATCTGCGTACTGCGGCTTCCTCTTATAATTCTAATTACTTCATCAATATTATCTAGGGCTATCAATAATCCCTGCAAAATATGATCTCTTTCCTCCGCTTTATTTAAATCATATTTTGTTCTTCTGGTAACTACCTCTTCCTGGTGAGATATGTAAGCCCTGAGCATATCAAGAATGTTTAAAACCTTAGGCTCATTATTAACCAAAGCCAGCATAATAATGCCAAAGGTATCCTGCATTTGCGTGTGTTTAAACAAATGATTCAAGATAATATTAGCGCTTGCATCACGGCGAAGCTCTATAACAATACGCATACCTTCCCTGTCAGATTCATCCCTAAGGTCGGTAATTCCATCAATTTTTTTTAACTTTACAAGCTCGGCAATTTTTTGAATCAAATTGGCCTTATTTACCATGTAAGGAAGCTCTGTTACAATAATTCTCGATTTGCCGTTTGGCATAGTCTCAATATCGGTAACAGCGCGGACTCTTACCTTTCCACGGCCTGTTCTGTATGCTTCCTCACTTCCTCTGGTACCTAAAATGATACCTCCTGTTGGAAAATCAGGCGCTTTTACTATAGAAAGCACCTCTTCTATTTCCGTATCCCTGTCGTCAACAATTCTGTTATCAATAATTTTGATGATAGCTTCAACCACTTCCTTCAAATTATGAGGAGGGATATTGGTAGCCATACCAACCGCAATACCTGTAGTGCCATTCACCAAAAGATTGGGATAACGGCTGGGAAGAACGGAAGGCTCCTTTTCCGTCTCATCAAAGTTAGGAACAAAATCCACCGTATCCTTATTGATATCGGCAAGCAGTTCCATGGAAATTTTACTTAACCTTGCTTCCGTATAACGCATAGCGGCGGCGCCGTCGCCATCTACGGAACCAAAATTTCCATGCCCGTCAACCAGTGGATAACGAAATGACCATGGCTGTGCCATATTAACCAGAGCACCATATATGGAACTGTCGCCATGAGGATGATACTTACCCATTGTATCGCCGACAATACGCGCGCTTTTTCTGTGGGGTTTGTCGGGTCCGTTATTCAGTTCAATCATGGAATAAAGAACTCTTCTCTGTACAGGCTTCAAACCATCCCTTACATCCGGAAGCGCTCTTGAAGCAATAACACTCATAGCATAATCAATGTAGGACGTTTCCATGGTTTTCTTTAAATCCACATCATGAATTTTATCTATCTCATGGGTTTTATCAAAAATATTATCTTCCACTTTTTCCTCCATTTAAAAGCGTTTACAAGAAACTTAAATATCCAGATTTTTAACAAATCTGGCATTTTCTTCTATAAATTCACGTCTTGGTTCTACCTTATCACCCATTAAAGTTGTAAAGGTAAGATCTATTTCAGATTCTGCCTCTTCATTCATGGTAACGCGCAGAAGAATTCTTTTTGCAGGATCCATCGTCGTATCCCATAATTGCTCAGGATCCATCTCTCCAAGACCTTTATAACGCTGAATCTTATTGTTTTGATCCCGCCCTACTTCGGAAAGAATCCTATCCAATTCTTCATCGCTGTAGGCATACCATACATTCTTATTTTTTTCCAGCTTATAAAGAGGAGGCTGCGCCAAATATACATATCCCTGTTTAATGAGCTCCGGCATAAACCGGTATAAAAATGTGAGAAGTAATGTTGCAATATGCGCTCCGTCCACATCCGCATCCGTCATAATAATAATTTTATGATACCTTAATTTTGAAATATCAAAATCCTCATGAATACCGGTTCCAAAAGCGGTGATCATTGCTTTGATTTCAGCATTTCCATATATTTTATCAAGCCTTGCCTTTTCCACATTCAAAATCTTACCGCGCAGAGGAAGAATTGCCTGGGTTGCACGGCTTCTTGCCGTCTTTGCGCTTCCGCCGGCGGAGTCTCCCTCCACAATATAAATCTCGCAATTTTCCGGGTTCTTATCGGAACAATCCGCCAATTTTCCGGGAAGAGCGGCGCTTTCAAGGGCAGTTTTCCTTCTTGTCAAGTCTCTTGCCTTTCTGGCCGCATCCCTTGCACGCTGGGCAAGAATTGACTTTTCACATATTAATTTTGCCACGGCAGGATTTTGTTCCAGAAAATAAGTAAGTTGTTCGCTTACAATATTATCTACCGCATTCCTAGCCTCCGAATTTCCAAGTTTTTGTTTGGTCTGTCCTTCAAACTGGGGATCTTCTACTTTTATACTGACAATTGCCGTCAATCCTTCTCTTATATCTTCACCTGTAAGGTTAGGCTCGTTTTCTTTTAATAATTTATTGTTTCTTGCATAATCATTAAAGGTTTTAGTAAGTGCATTACGAAAACCAACTAAATGAGTGCCTCCCTCAGGGGTATTAATATTATTTACAAAGCTATAAGAGCTTTCCGTATAAGAATCATTATGCTGCATGGCAACTTCCACATAAACGTTATTCTTGCTGCCCTCAAAATACATAATATTATCATACAAAGGAGTTTTACTTTTGTTTAAATAAGTTACAAATTCCTTTATACCACCTTCATAATGGAATTTTCTCTCAACAGGCGCTTTTCCTTCTTCCACTCTTTCATCTCTTAAAATAATAAGGAGACCTTTGGTGAGAAAGGCCATTTCCCGAAGTCTTTGCTTTAAAATATCAAATTCAAATTCCGTTGTTTCCTGAAAAATCGTAGCATCAGGTTTAAAGGAAACCTTTGTTCCCGTTTTTTCTCTTTCACATTCACCAATTACTTCCAGGGAATAACATACATGCCCTCTTTCATATCTTTGCTTATAAACCTTCCCATCCAAATAAATTTCAACTTCAAGCCAATCGGACAAAGCGTTTACTACGGAAGCACCTACCCCATGTAAACCGCCGGAAACCTTATATCCTCCTCCTCCAAATTTGCCACCCGCATGAAGTACGGTAAAAACAACTTCCACTGCAGGAAGTCCCGCTTTATGATTAATTCCAACAGGTATACCCCTTCCATTATCGGTTACAGTGACAGAGTTATCCTCATTAATTGTAACTGTAATGGTGTCGCAATACCCTGCAAGAGCTTCATCAACAGAATTATCCACTATTTCATATACAAGATGATGAAGACCTCTGCCGGACGTGGAACCAATATACATACCAGGCCTTTTTCTAACTGCTTCAAGCCCCTCCAATATCTGAATCTGATCTGCACCGTAATCGTTATTCATATAAAATCCATGTCCTTTCCATCAAATCAAAAAATATCTATTATCCTCTACCTTGTCGTTTACGACATTACTTCCACACTACCTCCGGTAACTTTTAATATTTTATTTATTTTAAACCTGTTATTCACAAATTCATCCAAACCCGTACAGGTGATAATTGTTTGTATATCGCCTATACTGTTTAAAAGATAATTTTGCCTGTTACTATCCAATTCGGAAAGAACATCGTCTAAAAGAAGAACAGGCGAATCTCTTTTCATTTTTTTTACCAACTCTATTTCTGACAACTTTAAGGACAAAGCAGCCGTCCTTTGTTGTCCCTGTGAACCAAATTTGCGTATATCAATTCCATTCACAATAAAGGAAAAGTCGTCTCTGTGAGGTCCGGTGGATGTTATCTTTGCATGTACATCCTTCTCCTGATTTTCTTTCATTTTCCTTTCAAAATTTTCTATTTCAACATCAGGTTCATATTTGATAACCAAATTTTCTTTTCCGCCGGATAATTTACTATGTATATCAGATATAATTTCACAAAGCTGCTTTGAAAAAAGCTCTCTTCTTTCAATAATTTTACTTCCAAAAGAGATAAGCTGTGAATCCCATATATTTAAGGTTTCTTTCAGGCTTGGATTAAAATACATATCTTTTAAAAGCTTGTTTCTCTGACTAATAATTTTATTATAATGATTGAGATTATAAAGATAAAAGCTGTCTAACTGACAAAGCTCCATATCTGCAAATCTTCTTCTTTCCGCCGGTCCATTTTTTATAATCGAAAGATCTTCCGGTGAAAAAAATACTACATTTAAAAGACCAAGCAGCTCCGCAGCCTTTTTTATTTTTTGCCCGTCTATCGCTATTCCCTTTGATTTGCTTTTGCGAAGATGCATATCTACCCTGTACTCCACAGCCTCTTTTAAAAGACAGGTTCTGATATGAGCTTCTTCCTTATCAAAATTTATAATTTCCTTATCCTTACTTCCTTTATGGGACTTTGTTGTAGACGAAACATAAATCGCTTCCAGAATATTTGTCTTGCCCTGGGCGTTATCCCCATAAAGTATATTGGTTCCTTCATCAAAGCTTATATTTAATGTTTCATAATTTCTGAAATCAGCCAGTTCAAGAGATTTAATAATCATCTTAAGTTTTCAACCTTCCAGCCTTTCTGTAAAGATAAATCAATCTGCAATCTTAATCTGGTTTCCTTCAAATTCTACAACATCTCCCTTATATAATTTTTTTCCTCTTCTGGTTTCCACTTCTCCGTTTACCTTAACCAAACCATCCTGAATAGCAAATTTAGCGTCCACACCTGATTGAACCAAATTAGCTGCCTTGAGCGCCTGCCCTAATTTTATATAATCGTCTTTTAAATTTATTATTTCCATTTTTTTCCTCTTTAATCAAATCTCTACAGATGGTATTTTTAATTTACCGTAGTAAAATTAACGGGAAGTATCAGGTAAATATAACTTTCAGCAGCATCCTTTATAAAACAAGGCGCTTTAGGATTTACCAGATAAACATTAATTTGTTCATCTTCTATTACACGCAAGGCGTCTATCATAAATTTAGGATTAAAACCAATCATCAAATCCTTTCCTTGTTTTGTAATATCAATTTCTTCATTCATACTTCCTATGGTAGAATTAATTTTAAGCTCCAATACGCCATCCGTAATATTTATGATGATAGGTTTCTTATCCCCTTCTTTTACAAGAAGGGTAGCCCTGTCAATACATTCTAACAATTCCTTTTTATTAATGGTCACCTTTGTCTCATAATCGCTGGAGAGCATCTGTTCAATTCTAAAATATTCTCCCTCAATCAATCTGGATACTACCGTAGTCTTATCAAATTCAAATACAATATGCTTTCCTGTAAAGAAAATAGATACATCCTTATCTGCATCTCCGGAAAGAATTTTACTGATTTCATTCAACGTTTTCCCCGGAACCACTACTTTTTTGGAAGGATAGCTATTTTTTAATCCTATCTTACGAATTGAAATCCTATGGCCGTCAAGAGAAACAACTTTTAAAGTGTCCCCGTTTATATCGAACAATTCTCCTGTCATCAATTTGTTATTGTCATTGTCTGAAATTGAAAAAATAGTTTGTCTTACCACTTCCTTTAAGGTAAACTGGGACAGTACAATGTGATCTATTTTTTCAATGGAGGGAAGATACGAAAAATCTTCTCCTGATTTTCCTATAATTGTGAACTTTGCCTTTTCACATACAATATTTGTTTTAAAGGATTTATCCGTTTCAAGGATTACCTGATTGTCAGGAAGCTTTCTTACAATATCAAGGAAAATTTTTGCATCAAGGGCTATTTGACCTTTTTCAACAATATCTCCTTCTATTATTGTTTCAATACCAAGTTCCATGTCATTGGCAATTAATTTAATATTTCTTCCTGTGGCATCTATTAAAATACATTCAAGAATAGACATTGTAGTTTTATTAGGAACAGCTTTTGAAACAATCTGTACTCCGTTTAACAGGTTTGATTTACTGCAAATTAATTTCATTTAATTATGACTTCCTTTCTTATTTAAAATAATCCACAAGGATAACATTAGCAAAAAATACGAAATCTAATATGAAAAAATATTTTCAGTGCCCTATTAATATATAATGAATTTAGTAATAATATTTAATAAGGGGTGTTAATTTGTGTATAACTCTTTTATTATACTATTTTTCAATGAAAAATGAAATGTAAAACATGTGGATAAAACAAATTTTAAAAATTTTCTTTGGGAATAACCTTTTTATTATCCTCAATATAGCTTAAAAGGTTCATGTTTAATCAGAATTTATTTTTTTTCGAATGATTTCTATTCTGTTTTTAAGCTCTGCATTTGTTTTAATATCCTCCGTTATTTTTTCAATACCGTGGATAACTGTAGTGTGGTCCTTTTTTCCAAGGGCTTTGCCAATACTTTGTAAAGATTCCTCTGTTAAATGTCTACATAAATACATACAAATCTGCCTTGGCTGCACAAATTCTGAATTTCTCTTTCTTGACACAATATCCTCGGGTGAAATACTAAAGTGCTCGGCTACTATATCTATAATAAGCTTTGGGGTAACTTGTCTGGTTGCATTGGAGGATATAATATCTTTTAAAGCTTCCTGTACATTTTCTAAAGTGATGTCAAGTTTATTGAGTCTTGCAAAGGCAATCACTTTATTATAAGCGCCTTCTAATTCCCTGATATTTGATTTAATATTTGTTGCAATATATTGAAATACTTCTTCTTTTATCTCTTTATTATAATTTTCCGCATTTTTTTTCAAAATAGCATAACGGGTTTCATAATCAGGAGGCTGTATATCTGCAATAAGGCCCCATTCAAAGCGTGAACGAAATCTTTCTTCCAAGGTTTCCATTTCTTTTGGCGGTTTATCAGATGAAAGAATAATTTGTTTACCTGCGGAATGAAGTACATTAAAGGTATGAAAAAATTCTTCCTGTGTACTTTCCTTACCTATGATAAATTGTACGTCGTCAATCAAAAGAACATCTACAGTTCTGTATTTTTCCCTGAGCCTGTTCATTTTTGCAGCGTTACCGCTTCGGATAGATTCAATTACTTCATTTGTAAATTGCTCTGAGGTAACATAAAGCACTTTCATATCAGGATTTTGATCCAGTATAAAGTGGCCAATTGAGTGCATCAGGTGAGTTTTGCCAAGGCCGGCTCCTCCGTATAAGTAAAGAGGATTGTATGCTTCGCCGGGAGATTCTGCTACGGCCAGGGAAGCAGAATGGGCAAATTTATTGTTTCCTCCTACAACAAAAGTGTCAAATCTATATTTTGAATTTAGGTTGGCATTTATGTAATTGATGTTATATACTGCTTTGGAGGAGGCTGCTTCTTTTTCCGCATCTTTTTCAAGGATGAAAGAAATATCGTAAGTGTGATCCATCATTTCAGATATTGTTACTTGAAAATAGCTTTTATACTTAGAAGAAATATATTTAAGGGCATGGGCCTGATCAGAAGGAATCATGATTGTCACAATGTCATCTTTTTCACTGTAAAAGTTTAAAGGCTTTACCCATGTATTGTAGGAAATATCTGACAAATCATATTCTGTTCTAAGAGTTTCTTTAATTATATCCCATTTTTCTTTAATTAAGTCCATTAGATACCCCCATATAATAAGTAAAAACTACTCAATTTTATCTTAATATAAATAGGATGAAATTTCAAACTATTTTTAGTTTAC
>CAJUKV010000023.1 GCA_910587305.1 uncultured Lachnospiraceae bacterium
TTTTAGGGGCTTATGGGAGTGCATGGGGCGTTAAAGGATAAGGCTATCTATAAACAGTTCATGTGGAGACAGTGTGTTTATTGTCCAAACATATAGAATTGTCCGAACAATGTATGGCGGAGGATTGTGCTGCTCTTGGCTTTGTATTTCGCGGAACATTGAAAAAGGTGCATATCATATCGAATATTATCGGTTATGGCCCTATGCCGAAATCGGACAAAGAAGTAGAGCAGCATCTTACTATCAACGATGAGGGCTGTGTGTGGTTTTCGGGATATAACTTCGGATATGGTGGCGAGAAATACGAAAAAGCGCGGAGTAGGAATTTCAGAATCGAAAAGGCAGATACGGATAGATTGTTTAAGGCGCTTGCAGCTTATTTTGGCAATAGGTATGATGAGATTTTTGGAACAGATATTGGTAACTGGATGATGGAACTAACCAATACGGAGGGGATAACCTATAAATTCTGTGGTTCGTTGTGTGCCGATTTTGACTATGAGGGTACGGATTTATCTGACCTCGTGCGTAATGTCATTGGTATGGATGATTTGTATGTATTTAATGGAAATTGTAAATCGGATATAATAAATAAAATTACATTGGATTATCACAGAGTTACCAAAATCAAACCGGGACAAAGACCGGAAGGGGCGGCATGGGAATTTGTCACATGGGATTATACAGAGCATCTGATTATTGATAGGGCAACAGAAACCCTTGAACATATCCTGAACATTGGAACAGGCTGCAAGGTTTCCCACAAGTACGAGATTGAGGGCGGAATTGAAAGTCTGCTTGAACAATTTGATGCAGAAGATTTATTTTCACATATTGAGGGAAATCCCGATGACGTGATTGATTCTCCTAATGAAACAAAGGATTATAGAATTACCATTGATTACAAGAAAAATACGCAGCGTGTTATTAAAGGCAGTTACGATAAAAACGGTCTGCCGGAAGATTTTGCAGATTTTGCAGAAGAGGTGTTTGAGTTCATACGTTTTTATGGTATGGGTGAAATCCTTGACCCATCGGTTTATGGCAAGATAAAACGCTGTCAATCGGAATACATCTTTTGCAGCGTTACCTTTGACGAGGGATGCAAGAGCTATTATTATCTGACGGACGATGATAGTATTGAAGTTGGTGATTTTGTTCTTGTGCCGGCAGGAAAAGATAATCGCGAGGTGATAGTAGAGGTAGTAAACATCGAATATTTTAATGAGGAGGATGTGCCGCTTCCTGTGGAGAAAACCAAGAAAATCATTCGTAAGTGTACAAATGATGAGTTCAATTTGCCAAATTAATCCGGAGTGTTTAAATTGTTGCATTAATATAAAGAAAATCTCTGATGACAGAAGAATTTAAACATGCTATGATTATTATATTCTTTAATAATTATAAATATACAGTCGGTTCATTTATATACTATAAGCTTGCAAATACGGTATGCAGACATTTGACAGTCATTTGGAATTATGACGGGGGGCACATCTATGAGTAATGATTTTATGTCAAAGGAATATTTTTTGCCTGGTCAAAGTAGTCCTTTAGGAAATACTGTAGATGTTAATGAGGCAGTACTAAATATGAGGACAATTATAGATAAGATGCCGGGAGGTTTTTTTATATACCATGCAGATGGCAATGAAGAAATTATTTATGCCAACGAAGCAATGCTTCGTATATTTAACTGTGATACAGTGGAAGAGTTTAAGGAGTTGACGGGAGGTAGCTTTCGTGGGATTGTACATCCTGATGATCTGGATTACGTGGAGGAGAGTATTGAGCAGCAGATTGCGGAAAGCAAATATGATCTGGATTATGTGGAGTACCGGATAATTCAAAAGGGCGGAGAAATCCGCTGGATAGAAGATTATGGACATTTTACGCATAGCGAATTTTATGGGGATGTATTTTATGTATTTGTAGGCGATGCTACGGAAAAGCGTAAGCGTCAGGAGGAAGAAAAGAGACAAGAGCAATTAGAATTACGAAATCAGATTGATGCCTATGATAAAAGGCTGAAAATTATTAATCAGGAGCAGCTTCGGCGGCTGGAGTTGATTGACGGACTCAGCATTGATTACGAATCTATTTTTCATTTGGATTTTAGCGAAAATATTTTTCATCCGTATCAGGTTAGCGACCGGATATTTAATAGTTTTAAGGATGAAAAATATGAGCTCAGTATGTTTGCGGAGTTTCTTTCTGCTTATGCAAAGGAGTGGGTGTATCCCGAAGATGCGGATATTTTTTTAAAGGCCGTCGATTATAAATATATTAAGGATCAGCTTTCCGGAAATAAGGTTTATCATGTGAATTATCGGATTGTGAAGAACGGGGAAGTTAAACACATGCAGCTGTGTGTGGTCAATGTGGGAAATGTAGGGAATGATTTTCAAGTTATGGTAGGATGCAGGAGCATTGATGATGCGGTCCGCCATGAAACGGAGCAAAATAAGATATTGGAAGAAGCTATAAATCACGCCAAAAGCTCGAACAAGGTAAAAGATGTTTTGCTGGCTAATATGTCTCATGATATCCGTACACCAATGAATGCAATTATTGGTTTTACAACGCTTGCTAAAGCGCATCTGAATGATACGGAAAAATTGCAGGACTTTCTTGATAAGATTGAGCATTCCGGTCAGGATTTGGTACAGTTGTTGGACGATATGCTGGAATTATCACGCCTGGAAACGAGCAGAGAGCATCTTTTGGAGGCGGAATGTAATCTCTATGAAATTATGGAGGATGTACAGGCAAATATTCTTCCCCGGGCGCAGGAAAAAGGCATTAAGTTTGCGCTGGAAGCAGATGGAATTTTGCATCCTGATATATACAGCAACAGAGATTACCTGAAACAGATCCTTTTACGTATTTCAGGTAATGCGATAAATTATACGGAAGGAGGCGGCGCAGTTAGTTTATCGGTGGTAGAGCAGAAAGCGTCAAGCCAATTTGCAATTTTTCAGTTTACGATTGAAGATACGGGAATTGGTATTAGTGAAGGGTTTATGGGGCATATTTTTGAGCCCTTTGAGCGGGAGAAAAATACAACCTTAAGCGGAGTAAAAGGTACAGGGCTAGGGCTTCCTATTGTAAAAAATATTGTGGAAATAATGGGGGGCACCATAGAGGTATCCAGTATTCCGGGCAAGGGGAGCCGCTTTATCATCACATTAAATCTCAAGCTTCAGAATAAAGGCGATCGTTCAAAGGACCTGCTTTTGACGAAAAAAGAGAATCATTTGGAAAAGGGGAAAATTCTTGTAGTGGAAGACAACAAGATTAATCTTGAGATTATGAGCGTACTTTTGACAGACGCAGGATATTCGGTTGATACGGCTGAAAATGGAAGTATTGCAGTTGAAATGTTAAAAAATTCCCAGCCGAATGAATACTTTTTGGTTTTAATGGATATACAAATGCCTGTGATGGATGGACATACGGCTACAAGGAATATCCGAAAACTTGATGACAGCACTTTAGCGAATATTCCCATTGTTGCAATCTCAGCCAATGCCTTTGAGGAAGATCGGAAAAAGTCAATGGAATGCGGTATGAATGCACATTTGGCAAAGCCTGTTAATATGCAGGAGCTTTTGGGCCTGATTGAGAGAATTGCTTGAAAAATGCAGGCTCATTTGCTACACTTAAAGCGGATAGATGAAGGGAAAATTATCGTACAAGTCAGAGTAATATTTAAAAACTATATTTATCAAAAAGGAGTGTGGAGGCATGAAGAAAGTAACATTTGACTATTCCAAGGCTGCTTCTTTTATTAAGGACCACGAGGTGGAATCCATGAAGAAGCTGGCATTGGATGCAAAGAAAGTATTGGTTTCTAAGGAAGGCGCAGGGAATGATTTCCTGGGGTGGATTGATCTCCCCGTAGATTACGACAAAGAAGAGTTTGACAGAATCAAAAAGGCAGCAGCTAAGATTCAGAGCGATTCCGAGGTTTTACTGGTAGTCGGTATCGGAGGCTCCTACTTAGGGGCAAGGGCTGCCATTGAGTTCTTACGGCACAGCTTTTACAATGTTGTGAGCAAAGAAGTAAGGAAAACGCCTGAGATTTACTTTGTAGGCAATTCCATCAGCTCTACTTATATCAAACATTTGATGGATGTAATTGGCGATCGGGATTTCTCTATCAATATGATCAGCAAATCCGGTACAACCACAGAGCCTGCTATCGCATTCCGCGTATTTAAGGCAATGATGGAAGAAAAATACGGGAAGGAAGAAGCGGCAAAGAGAATTTATGCTACCACCGACAAGGCAAGGGGATCTCTTAAGAATCTCGCGACCGAAGAAGGCTATGAGAGTTTCGTGGTTCCTGATGACGTAGGCGGACGTTTTTCCGTTCTCACGGCCGTAGGTCTTTTGCCCATTGCAGTGAGCGGCGCGGACATTGATAAACTTATGGAAGGCGCACAGGCAGGGCGTAAGGCGGCTTTGGAAGCTCCTTTTGAGGAAAACGACGCGCTTAAGTATGCGGCTGTCCGCAACATTTTGCTTAGAAAAGGCAAAGGAATTGAAATTCTTGCAAATTATGAGCCCAGCGTTCACTATGTTTCCGAATGGTGGAAACAGCTCTATGGAGAGAGCGAGGGCAAGGATCAGAAGGGTATTTTCCCTGCAAGCGTTGATTTGACGACGGATTTGCATTCTATGGGCCAGTTTATTCAGGATGGTTCCAGGAATTTGTTTGAGACGGTGATCAATGTTGAGACCAGCAGAGAGGAAATTATTTTGCAGAAAGAACCGGTTGACCTTGACGGATTAAATTATCTTGCGGGCAAGAGCGTGGACTTTGTAAATAAAAGCGCAATGAACGGGACAATTCTTGCTCATACGGACGGACAGGTTCCCAACCTCATGGTTACGGTTCCCGAAGTAAACGAATATTATCTGGGACAGCTCTTTTATTTCTTTGAGTTTGCCTGCGGCGTAAGCGGTTACCTGCTTGGGGTAAATCCTTTCAATCAGCCCGGTGTGGAAAGCTACAAGAAGAACATGTTCGCGCTTCTTGGAAAACCCGGCTATGAAGCGCAGAGGGAAGAGTTACTTAAGAGATTATAAAAAATAAAATGAATTTTATATTTAGCAAAAGCGATTTAAAAAAGCTGATTTTGCCCCTGATTTTGGAGCAATTTCTGGCAATTACGGTAGGCATGGCGGATACCATGATGATATCCTCCGTGGGGGAGGCAGCTGTTTCCGGCGTGTCGCTGGTGGACATGATAAACAATCTGATTATCAGTGTACTGGCGGCGCTGGCCACGGGCGGGACTGTTGTCACTTCACAGTTCATCGGAGCCCGGGATATGAAGTCGGCTAACAAATCCGCGAAGCAGCTGATTTTTGCCTCAGGAGTGATTGCAGTTATCATAGCTGTCTTTGCCATCGTTTTGAATGTTCCGATTTTAAGGTTGTTTTTTGGGCGGATTGATGCGGATGTTATGGCGAATGCCAGTATTTATTTTATCATTTCCGCACTGTCCTTTCCTTCCCTGGCTGTTTACAGCTCTTGTGCGGCGTTATTCAGGGCTATGGGAAATGCGAAGGTTACGCTGAAAGTGTCTATTTTAATGAATTTGATCAATATAGCGGGGAATGCCATCTGTATCTACGGGCTTTCAATGGGCGCCGCAGGAGTTGCGGTACCTTCCCTGATTTCAAGAACCGTAGCGGGAGTGGTTCTCTATGTTATGTTGAAAAATCCGGAAAACATGATTTATTTAAGCCGGGAGAAATTTCATGTGGAGATGAGGGTGATAAAAAAGATTTTATACATCGGGATTCCCAGCAGTATCGAAAATGGTATTTTTCAGCTGGGCAGGGTTCTGGTGGTAAGTATCATTTCCCTTTTTGGAACGGTGCAGATTGCGGCAAACGGCGTGGCAAATAATTTGGACAGCCTTGGGTGTATACTCGGTCAGGCTATGGGGCTTGCCATGATTACGGTGATTGGCCGCTGTGTGGGAGCCGGGGATACAAATCAGGTCAGGTATTATACGAAGAAGCTGCTGGTATGGACTTACGCGGGCACGGCCTGCATCAACAGTATCATATTGTTGTCGCTGCCCTGGATTCTTTCTTTCTATGGTCTGGGCAGTGAAACGCTGGTTTTGGCCAAAACGCTTGTGTGGATCCACAATGGGATGGCGATGCTTTTGTGGCCGCTTTCATTTGTTTTGCCGAATGCGCTTCGGGCATGTAACGACGTGAAATTTACAATGGTGATTGCCATATTTTCCATGTTTACTTTTCGGATTGGATTCAGCTATATAATTGGTATTCATATGGGAATGGGCGCCGTAGGGGTTTGGATTGCTATGGTGCTGGATTGGATCTTCCGGGTGGGTTGCTTTGTATGGAGATATTTAAGCGGAAAGTGGAAAAGTATGTGTCCCGCGCTTCGGGAAAGCGTCGGATAAAAAAGGCTCATTTGTGAGCCTTTTTTACGTTTGAAGGACGGCTTCCTTCATTTCCTTTACATATTGGCCAACCGGTTCGGCGGCGTCCCGTCCGTATTGGGCAATCAGTTTCACAATGGCTGATCCTACAATGGCCCCATCGGAAATGGCGGCCATTTTTGCCGCCTGCATAGGGGTGGAAATTCCAAATCCCACTGCGCAGGGAACCTGGGTGTTTTCTCTCACTAATTTTACAAGGGATGCAATATCGGTGTTTATCTCATTGCGGACGCCTGTCACCCCCAGACTGGATACGATATAGACAAAGCCCTGGGCCTTGCCGGCAATCATGGCAATCCGATTTTGGGAAGTAGGAGCAATCAGGGAAATAAGGGCCACGCCATACTTTTGGCAGATATCGTCAAATTCCTCTTTTTCCTCAAAGGGCAGGTCGGGAAGGATAAGCCCGTTTATTCCAATTTTGGCACAAGTACCGATGAATTTATCCGCTCCATAAGAAAAAATAACATTGGCGTAAGTCATAAATACCATAGGGGTAAAAAGATTTTTGCGCAGGCGCTTTACCATGTCAAAAATTTTGTCCGTGGTAGCGCCGCTCTTAAGGGCGCGGAGGCTGGCCTCCTGAATGACCGGGCCTTCTGCGGTGGGATCGGAAAAGGGAATGCCAAGTTCTATCAGGTCCGCTCCGTTTTCCGCCATGCTGCGAACAATTTTTTCCGTGGTCTCTAAATCTGGGTCTCCACAGGTGATAAAAGGAATAAACGCTTTTCCATCCTTAAAAGCTTCCTGAATGCAATCAGCCGGTTTATGGCAAAAGACAGTGTCTGTTTTATTCATAGATATCCTCCCCTCTATAGCGCGCAATAGCGGCGCAATCTTTGTCGCCCCGTCCGGAAATGGTAATGACAATTATTTTATCTTTGGAATAGGCAGGCGCGATTTTCATGGCATGGGAAATGGCATGGGCGCTTTCGATGGCAGGAATAATCCCTTCTGTGCGCGAAAGGTATTCAAAAGCGTTTACGGCTTCCTCATCTGTGACGGCTGCATATTCCGCCCTGCCCGTATCGTGGAGCCATGCGTGCTCAGGCCCTATGCCGGGATAATCGAGACCGGCTGAGATGGAATAGACCGGTGCAATCTGTCCATAATGATTCTGACAAAAATAGGATTTCATGCCATGGAAAATACCAGGCCGTCCGGTGCTGATGGTGGCGGCCGTCTCAAAGGTATCGATTCCTCTCCCGGCGGCTTCACAGCCAATCAGTTTTACTTCCTTATTCTCTATAAAGTGATAAAAAGTTCCCATGGCATTGCTGCCGCCGCCCACGCAGGCCATTACCACATCGGGAAGGCGGCCTTCCTTTTCTAAAAGCTGCTGTTTGATTTCACGGGAGATTACAGCCTGAAAATCTCTGACAATGGTTGGGAAAGGGTGTGGGCCCATAACGGAGCCGAGGCAGTAGTGAGTGTCGTCAATCCGGCCGGTCCATTCGCGCATGGCCTCGGACACCGCATCCTTTAGAGTTGCGGTTCCTGTTTTGACGGAAATAACCTCCGAGCCTAAAAGACGCATTCGATATACATTAAGGGCCTGCCTTCTGGTATCCTCCTCGCCCATGAAGACCACGCATTCCATCCCCAACAGGGCGGCGGCGGTAGCCGTGGCAACACCGTGCTGTCCTGCGCCGGTTTCTGCAATCAGCCTGGTTTTTCCCATCTTTTTAGCCAGTAATGCCTGGCCAAGCACATTGTTGATCTTGTGGGAGCCGGTGTGATTTAGATCCTCCCTTTTTAAATATATTTTTGCGCCGCCCAGATCCCGTGTCATTTTTTCCGCATAGTAAAGGCGGCTGGGACGCCCTGCATACTCGTTGTATAAATCCGTAAGTTCTCTGTTAAACGCAGGGTCATCCTTATAATGGTTATAAGCCTCCTCAAGTTCAATGACGGCATTCATGAGAGTTTCGGGAATATATTGGCCGCCGTGAACACCGAACCGGCCTTTGGAATTTGACATAAAAAATCCCTCCATTTTCTTATAATATTTTATTTCCGTGAGCAATGAGCCAAGCAGTTGCGAAGTCTTTGACTCTTACATTTTCCGTAAATTTAAGATGAAACATAAACCCGGTTAATTTCCCTTTTATTTTCTTCGCTGGTTGCCGCACTGCAGGCATCCATAAAAGCTTTCATTTTTTGGTAATCCTTATGGCCGTTTGTCTCCACACCGGAACTGACGTCCACTCCGTAAGGATGTGTTTTTTGAATAGCCTCTTTGACATTGGAGGGACTTAAGCCTCCTGCCAGGAAAAAAGGCTTGTGAATCTCCTGCATATCCTGTATCAGCGACCAGTCAAATGTATTACCTGTGCCAAGGCCGTTGTCCAGCAGCAGATAATCGCAAGGAAACTCGAGGGCTTTACGGATGTCCTCTTTGCTTTTTATGATAAAGGCTTTCATAATGGGTTTGTGGCACAGGCTTTTAAGCTTTAGAGCGTAGGCGGCATCCTCCTGACCATGAAGCTGGGCAAGCTGTATGGTTCCCTCATCTAAAAGGGAAGCAACATTTTCTAATGGCTCATTTACAAAAACACCGACGCTTTGTATTGCCGGATTTAAAAGCGTTCTTAAAGCTGCGGCATCTTTGGGGGAAATATAGCGCGCCCGACCCTGTAAAAAAACAAAGCCGACGTAATCAGGATTCAGAGCGTTTACATAAGAAATATCCTGTGTGGATTTAAGGCCGCATATTTTTATTTTTGTCATACCAATAAGCTTTCCTTTCCGATATATAAATTTTTAAATTGCCGCTTTGCGGCGATATGAATCAAGTCAAAGACCCCGCAGCTTGCTGCGGAGTATTTGACCCTCGCAGCATTCGCCAAATGTCTTTTCCGAAAGCTTTTAAATTCATAAATGGCGGCCTCGCAGTTCCTCCAGCATGGCTTTTTTGTTGCGGCAACGCATGAGAGTTTCGCCGATTAAGACAGCATCCACGCGGACCGTTTCAAGAGCTTTTATATCCTTTCCGGAGCGGATACCGCTTTCCGCGACAAACAAAATATTTTCCGGCACCAGAGAGCGCAGCTTTTTGCTGTTGTTGATATCCACCGTGAAATCTTTAAGATTTCGGTTATTGACGCCTATTATACGCGCTCCGGCGGCAATGGCAGAGGCAATTTCCTTTTCATCATGGGCCTCTACAAGAGCCGAAAGGCCAAGGAAATCGCAAATATCGATATAGCGTTTTAAAGTATCCGTAGAAAGCAGAGAGCAGATAAGTAAAACTGCGCTTGCGCCTAAAAGCTTTGCTTCATAAATCATGTATTCATCTACCGTGAAATCTTTGCGGATACAGGGGATAGCTACCGCGTCGGAGATTTCTTTCAGATATTCATTTTTACCAAGAAACCATTTGGGCTCGGTGAGCACGGAAATACAGGCCGCACCCGCCGCCTCGTATTCTCTGGCGATGGTCAGATAAGGAAATTCTTCCGCAATCAGCCCTTTGGAAGGGGAAGCCTTTTTGCATTCGCATATAAAGCTGATTCCCTCGGCGGCAAGGGCTTTTTCGAAGGGAAATCCGGTATTGCAGTTTTGCGCAAGGACGCGCTTTTTAAGTTCTTTAAAAGGCAGAATCTCTTTGGCCTTTTCCACCCTCTGTCTGGCGTAGGCGGCTATGGTATCTAAAATAGTTTCCATTACTTCACCTCCGACTGCTTTAATCATAGTTTATATAAATAGTTAAAAATAGATTTTCAGCTTTCTCATAATGTTCATAAATACGATTAAGACTATAATTGTAGATGATTATTCCTACATGAGAATTTAAATATTTTTTCATTATAATTCATATATGAGAAGTAAGAATATATAAAATTATTTTATGGTAAATTACTAACGGCTTTAAAAGCTTCCAGTTTGGCAAGAGCGCTGCCGGAATCTATTAATTCTTCGGCAAGCCTGACGCCGTTTGTGAAGGAGTCCGCCTTTTCCGCAATATACAGGGCGGCGCCGGCGTTTAAAGCGACCGCATTTCTTTTAGGCCCTTTTGCACCCCTTAATATAGAAAGAGTGATTTGGGCATTTTCTTCCGGCATACCGCCTGTTAAATCTTCCTTTGTACAGGAAATCAGCCCGAAATCTTCCGGCGCAGTGGTGTAGGTCTCATATTTGCCTTCGCAGAATTCACAAATATAGGTGGGACTGCCTGCCGATATTTCATCCATTTTATTCATGCCGTAAACTACCATGCCGCGTTTTACGCCAAGGCTGTTAAGAACCTTTGCAAGGGGCTCCACCAGAGATTTGTCATAAACCCCAAGAAGCTGCCGGCAGGGAGAAGCAGGGTTGGTCAATGGACCCAAAATATTAAAGACAGTTCGTATTCCCAATTCTTTGCGGATGGGCCCGACATATTTCATGGAGGTATGATATTTTTGTGCAAAGAAGAAGCAGATACCAACATTTTCAAGTAGTTCAACGCATTTTTCAGGGGATAAATCAATGTTTACGCCAAGAGCCTGAAGACAGTCAGCCGCTCCGCATTTAGAGGATGCGGCCCGGTTGCCGTGTTTGGCGACCTTAACGCCGCCGGCTGCCGCTACCAGCGCGGAGGTGGTTGAGATGTTAAAGCTCTGCGCATCGTCACCCCCGGTACCTACAATTTCCATGAGATCCATATGATGCGGCACTTTAATGGCATGATCGCGCATGGCGGCGGCACAGCCGGCAATTTCGTCAATGGTTTCCGCTTTGGTGCTTTTGGTGGACAAAGCGGCTAAGAAGGCCGCGTTTTGTGTGGGTGAGGTTTCACCGCTCATAATTTCGTTTATGACAGCGTAAGCCTCATCATAAGTCAAATCCTGTTTATCAACAATTTTTATAATTGCCTCTTTAATCATTTTTTTCCTCCTTGTGTTGTTTATAAAGTTTTGTAATTGTTAAAAAATTTTTCATAATACTCCTTCCTTCCGGTGTAAGGATTGATTCAGGATGAAATTGAAGTCCGTAGACGGGGTAATTCTTATGCTGAACCGCCATCACCTCACCGTCGTCTGCTCTGGCAGTAATGGTAAGGCAGGCAGGAAGGGTTTCTTCAAGCAGAGAAAGAGAGTGGTACCTGGCAACCGGAATATTTTCGGAAAGCCCCTGAAAAATCGGACAGGTAAGATCAAGTGTCGTTTGGGACTGTTTTCCATGCATCAGTTTCTTTGCATACGAAATTCTTCCTCCGTAGGCCATACAGATAGCCTGATGGCCAAGGCAGACGCCTAAAATGGGAATTTTGCACCCAAGTTCTTTGATGACATCAAGGCAGATACCGGCATCCTCCGGTCTTCCCGGGCCCGGAGAAAGGATGATTGCCTCCGGCTTTGTTTTTTCAATTTCCTTTATGGATGCGGCGTCATTTCGAATGACTTTTATATCAGAATTTAAAGAACCAATCAACTGATATAAGTTGTAGGAAAAGCTATCATAATTATCGATTAATAAAATCATTGGTCTACCTCTCTATTATTAACAGGCCGGCATGCAAAGGGCGGCGGAATTTTATTCATTAAGCCAATTCGCGGAGTGTATCGGCGTTTAATGCTTTCACAATGGCGGCGGCCTTGTTTAAGCATTCCTGATATTCCTTTTCAGGAACGGAATCCGCCACAATCCCGGCGCCGCTTCTCACATATACTTTATTGCCTTTTTTATAGGCGATTCGGATTGCAATACAGGTATCAAGATTTCCGGTAAAATCCAGATAGCCTATGGCGCCGCCATAAATGCCGCGTTTGTTGTTTTCCAAATCGCTAATTAACTGGCAGGCTTTGATTTTTGGAGCGCCGGAAAGTGTTCCTGCAGGCAAAATGGCATCTATGGCGGAAAGTGCGTCCGCATCCTCACGTATTTCTCCCCGCACGGTAGACCCAATATGCATAACATGGGAGAACCTTTCTACAGAGAGATATTTTTCTACCTGAACGGTTCCAAACTTGCTGATTTTACCAATATCATTTCTTCCCAGATCTACCAGCATATTATGTTCCGCCAGTTCCTTAGGGTCGGCAAGGAGCTTTTTCTCCAAAAGTTTATCTTCTTCCTCTGTTTTTCCTCTGGGGCTGGTACCTGCCAAAGGAAAAGTATGGAGAATGCCGTTTTCCAGTTTGACCAGGGTTTCCGGGGAGGCGCCCGCTACCTCCAGATCACTGCTGGAAAAATAGAACATGTAGGGCGAAGGATTTATGGTGCGAAGGATGCGGTAAGTATCTAATAAGCTTCCCTCAAAACCGGCTTCCAGTCGATTGGACAGGACAATTTGAAAAATATCGCCCTCTTTAATATGGTGTTTGGCTTTTTCCACCATGGAACAATATTCTTTTTTTGGAAAAAGCGGAAGAAATTCAGTGATGCATTTGCCGGGCTGGCAGGCAGCGGGAGTACCGTTGCCGATTAATTCCGCCATTTGTTTTAATTCAAGAATTGCCCTGTTATATTCTGTCTCAAGTCTGTCAAGCCGGATATTTACAATCAATATAATTTTTTGCTTAAAATTGTCAAAGGCAATCACCTTATCAAAAAGCATCAGGTCAACATCCTTAAAGCCTTCGGTATCAGCAGCGTCAAGGTGCAGGGAAGGCTCTGCGTATTTTAAGTAGTCGTACGAAAAATACCCCACTAATCCGCCGGTAAAGGGCGGAAGACAGGAAAAACGAGGGCTTTTATGCTCTTCAATGACTTGGCGGATGTATTTTCCGGGGTTCTTTGTCTCAAAAGAAAGAGATCCTGCCTTCATTTGGCCATTTTGACAAGTGATTTCAAGGCTTGGATTGTAGCCTAAAAAGGTATAACGTCCCCATTTTTCAAAGTCGGAAACAGATTCCAGCAGATAACAGTGGCCGGAAACGTTTTTAAGAATTTTGAGAACTTCAATAGGAGTTCTTTTGTCCGATAAGATTTCCATACTGACGGGAGCTGTTTTGTACTTGTTTTGTCCACACAATTCTTTTAGTACATGAAGTTCGGGTTGAATCATAGCTTTTCCTTTCCGCCTGTAATGGCATTCATATATAGAATATTTTTGCAAAATAAAAAGTCCCTGACAGAAATTATTTCTGTCAAGGACGAATAAAACGAAAACTATCCGCGGTGCCACCTTGATTTACGGCTTAAGCCGTACACTTAACAGGATACCAACATATCCCTGGCAATTGACGTATGCCTTACGTTGCAGAATACTTAACAATTCATAAAAGAAAAAAATAAAATTGTTGTTCACTGCACCCTCAGCGGTCCATTTGATGACTTGTTTTCCGCCCGATCTCAGCGCCCCGGGCTCTCTGTAGGAGCATCATCACCGTTATCTCCGCTTCAACGGTTTAGGTGATATTTAATTTTTTACCATATTAACGCACGAAAGGAAAATTGTCAACAATAAATTTTGGATTTAAATATTGCTTTTTAACACCTGTTCAAAAGAGGATAATTTATATATAATAAAAAAATAGTTATAATATTCAACTTATTAAGGAGAGGCGTATGAAAATAGTGGTTTTGGAGAGAAACAGCGTAGGGTTGGATGTTTCTTTGGATACATTGAACGCGTTGGGGGAGGTGACGGCATATCCGAATACAACAGCCGTAGATGTAAAGGAAAAAGTAAAGGATGCGGAAATTATTGTTGCAAACAAGGCGCCTCTTAACGAGGAGACTTTAAAGGACGCGCCCAATGTAAAATTGATTTGCGAATTTGCCACAGGGTATGATAATGTGGATATTGCGTATTGTAAAGGCCGGGGAATTAAAGTGGCAAATATTGTGGGCTATTCCACGGACGCGGTGGCCCAGCATACTTTTGCGCTTTGTCTGTATGTTCTTGAAAAGCTCCGCCATTATGATGAGTATGTGAAATCGGGGGCCTATGGGGCGCAGGACCGTTTTTCAAATTTTGATATTCCCTTTACGGAGCTTGCGGGTAAAACCTGGGGGATTGTGGGTATGGGAAATATAGGAAAAAAGGTGGCGGGAATTGCCGAAGCCTTTGGGTGTAAAGTAATTTTTTATTCCGCATCGGGAAACAGTACATGTACGGAGTATGAGAGAGTGGAATTTGACAAGCTGCTGAAAGAATCGGATTTTTTGTCGGTGCACTGCCCGCTAAGTGATAAAACAAGGGATTTATTTGATTCGGAAGCATTTCAAAAGATGAAAAAAAGTGCTATATTGATTAATGTGGCAAGAGGGCCGGTGGTAAACGATGCCGCGCTGTATACCGCGTTGACGGAAGGTTATATTGCGGGGGCGGGGCTGGATGTGACCGGCACGGAACCCATGAAAGACAGCAATCCATTAAGTAAAATTATGGACAGTAACAAGTTGATTATTACGCCGCATCTGGCATGGGCAAGTAATGAGGCAAGAAACAGATGCGTCTCGGAAACCTGCAAAAATATTGAAGCGTTTTTAAAGGGAGAAAACAGAAATATTGTGAACCTTTAAGATTTTTATGAGTAAGAGGAATGATAAATTGAGTTAAAGAAGTAAATGAAAAAGTTATAAATGAAAAAGATAATTAAAAGTAAGGAGTGAAAAGTTTTGGGAATCGTATTAAAAAATATTCTGGCAGTGCTGCCGGAGGGCGATCATGACGTAGTGAAAGAAACCAATCTTTATATTGAGGGCAGCAGAATTGCGGCAATAGGCGCGGAGCCTTCCGGCTTTGTTGCTGATAAAGTGATTGACGGAAAGGACAGGCTTGCCATACCGGGATTGATCAACTGCCATACCCATTCTTATATGTCTTTTATGCGGAATGTGGCGGATGATTTGAGTTTTATGGACTGGCTTTTTGGGACCATTGATCCGATAGAGCAGCAGATGACGGATGAGGATACTTATTGGGGAGCATGTCTTGCCATCATTGAAATGATGAAAAGCGGAACCACCTGCTTTAACGATATGCAGATGAATATTCATCAGACTACAAGGGCGGTAAAGGAGTCCGGTATGCGAGCCGTCATATGCCGCGGTCTGGTGGGAAGCGGTGATGATGAAGGCGGCCAAATGAGATTAAGACAGGCCTATGAAGAAAGAGATGCGGCGAAAGACTGCGACAGACTTACCTTTATGTTAGGCCCTCATGCGCCTTACACCTGCGACGACGCATACATGCGTATCGTTTCCGAGGAGGCAAAAAAGAACCACATGGGTATTCATGTGCATCTTTCGGAAAGTGAAAGCGAGATAGGACAGATAAAGGAAAAGTACGGCATGTCGCCTATTGAGATGGCGGATCAAAACGGATTATTCGATGTGCCTGCCATAGCTGCCCACTGTGTACAGATCACAGAGAGCGATATGGATATTTTGAAGAAAAAGAATGTCAGCGTGGTAACCAATCCTGCCAGCAACATGAAGCTGGGAAACGGTTTTGCCCCCGTACCGGCAATGCTTGAAAAGGGAATCAATGTCTGCCTTGGCACCGACGGCGCGGCCAGCAACAACAGTCTGAATATGTTCCATGAGCTGAGCCTGCTTACCCTTATACATAAGGGGGTTAAGAAGACGCCTCAATGTATCAGCGCAAAAGAAGGTTTCCGTATTGCAACGATAAATGGAGCGAGGGCGCTTGGACTTGAGCAGGAAACAGGTTCGCTTGAGGTGGGAAAGAAGGCGGATATCGCTATTTTAAATTTAAATACTCCGTCTTTGACGCCCAGAAACAACCTGATTGCCGGTCTTTCTTATTCTGCTAACGGATCAGAGGTGGAAACAGTTATAATTGATGGAAAAATAACCATGGAAGACAGAAAAGTATTGACGTTAGACGAAGATATGGTTTATAAAAAGGTAAACGATATTATCGTCCGTATGGGCCTGGATAAGAAAGAATATTAAGGGTAATAGCTGCATGACAGTTATTATATAGTTATTATTCACAGATGTGCAGTATATAGAAGAAGCAACACACATTTGAATAATAACAAAAAGTGATGATAGGACAGACGACCATCACTATAATAAAAATTCGGCTGAATCTATCTTATATTTTATTGGAGGAAATCGTTATGAGCAGTGAAATCAGAGACATTCATTTGGCCGAGTCCGGAGAGCGCAAGATTGAGTGGGTGAAGAGAAATTGCGACCTGCTTCGCACTCTGGAAGAAGAATTTTCAAAGACAAAGCCATTTGAAGGTAAAAAAATTGCGCTTTCCGTTCATCTGGAAGCCAAGACGGCATATCTGTGCCTGGTGTTAAAGGCAGGAGGGGCGCAGATGTTTGTGACCGGCTCCAACCCGCTTTCCACCCAGGATGATGTGGCGGCGGCGCTGGTTAAGGCCGGACTTGAAGTTCATGCATGGTATGACTGTACGCCGGAGGAATACAGTTCTCATATCCGCCACGTGCTGGAGGCAGGACCTAATATTATCATTGACGACGGAGGCGATCTGGTAAATATGGTTCATACGCAGATGCCGGAGCTGATACCCGGTATCATTGGCGGATGCGAGGAAACCACCACGGGAATTATCCGTCTGGAGGCAATGAACCATGCGGGCGAGCTGAAATTCCCCATGGTGCGCGTAAACAATGCGGACTGCAAGCATCTGTTTGATAACCGTTACGGCACGGGTCAGTCCGTGTGGGACGGCATTAACCGTACTACAAACCTGATTGTGGCAGGTAAGATTGTGGTGGTGGCAGGCTACGGCTGGTGCGGCAAGGGAACCGCTATGCGGGCAAAAGGGCTTGGCGCAAGAGTTATTGTAACGGAGATTGACCCGATCAAGGCAATTGAAGCCGTTATGGATGGGTTTGATGTTATGCCTATGAATGAAGCGGCTAAAGTGGGAGATTTCTTCGTAACCGTTACAGGCTGCGATAAGGTAATAGACGAGGAAGACTTTAAGGTTATGAAAGATGGCGCTATTTTGTGCAACGCCGGGCATTTTGACTGTGAGATTGACATGGCACGGCTGCGCGAGATTGCGGTTGAGACCAGAGAACAGAGAAAGAACATTATGGGCTATAAGCTCCCTACGGGTCAGTGGATCTTTGTTTTAGCGGAGGGCAGATTGGTTAACCTGGCGGCAGGCGACGGACATCCGGCGGAGATTATGGATATGAGCTTCGCAATTCAGGCGTTGTCCGCCAAGTATCTGGTGGAACATGGCAGTGAGCTTACGGAAAAACTGATTGATGTGCCCAGGGAAGTGGATCAGGATGTGGCTAAGAGGAAACTGGCGTTCCTTGGAAAAGAAATTGACGTGCTCACGCCGGAACAGGAAAAATATCTGAACAGTTACACATTGGAATAAAACTAAAATAAATTATTGCATTAAATTGTCTTATCATTTACTATATAAATAGAATATTATTGTACAATTTAATGGTACATAATTTAAGGAGGTATGCCTATGGAAAGGACTGTTAAGATTCAATCAAAATCGCATCATAATGTAGTTTTAAAAGCAATACCGGGACATTTTGTGACGCCAAACTCACACGTAAATTATTTTTTGGATATGTCGACTTTAAAGTGCAGGCTTAATGAAGCCTCGGCAACGGCCAGGGCGTTAAGCGAACAAATAGCGGCTACCACGGTGGTAGACACAATTGTCTGTATTGACGGATGCGAGGTTATTGGCGCTTTTCTGGCGGACTATTTGACAAGAGCGGGCATATATTCTATGAATTCTCATAATACCATTTATATTGTAACCCCTGAATATGTAAATTCCGGCCAGCTTGTTTTCAGGGAGAATATGATTCCCATGGTGAAAGGGAAAAATGTGCTTATTCTTCTGACATCCGCAACAACGGGACAGACGATCGTAAAGACAAGCCAGGCGCTTAAATATTACGGGGCAAAAATCAGCGGAATCAGTGCAATTTTCAGCGCGGCAAACAGCGTAATGGGGATTCCAATCAGATCATTGTTTTCAATTACGGATATTCCGGATTATAAGGCATATGATCCGGAAGGATGTTCATTGTGTAAAGAAGGAAAACCAATTGACGCCTTTGCAAATGGATTTGGATATTCTAAGATTAACTGATTTTTCATAAGAGTTTTAAAGATAAAGAAGCAGGCGCTGCGCCTGCTTCTTTTTTCATTGCAATAACCGATTCACAAAACGTGTCGGCCTTTAATAAGCCAGCCGCCAAAGACGGCCGCGTTTTGCTTTAGTTGTAATTGTCAATGCAAGGCTGGAACATATCCTTACTTACACCGCAAAGAGGGCATACCCAATCTGCAGGAAGGTCTGCAAATGCGGTTCCGGGAGCGATTCCGTGCTCAGGATCTCCTTTTTCAGGATCATAGGTGTATCCACAGGGATTACAAAAATATTTCTGCATGATAGTATCTCCTTTCATATACAAATATAAAATGAAGTTTTAAAAAAAGTATTTTTATTCTTAGCTAAAATATCTCTTAAGAAGTCCTTCAAATGCTTTGCCATGTCTTGCCTCATCGCGGGCCATCTCATGAACGGTGTCATGGATCGCATCAAGGTTAGCAGCTTTTGCACGTTTTGCAAGATCGAATTTACCAGCAGTAGCGCCATTTTCAGCGTCCACTCTCATTTCAAGGTTTTTCTTTGTGGAATCAGTAACAACTTCGCCTAAGAGCTCGGCAAATTTTGCTGCATGCTCAGCTTCTTCATAAGCAGCTTTTTCCCAGTATAAACCGATTTCAGGATAACCTTCTCTGTGTGCAACTCTTGCCATAGCAAGGTACATACCAACTTCCGTGCACTCGCCGTTAAAGTTTGCCCGCAGGTCAGCGAGAATATCTTCGCTAACGCCTTTAGCAACACCTACTACGTGTTCCGCAGCCCATACTTTTTCGCTATCCTGAGCCGTGAATTTTTCCGCAGGCGCATTACAAACAGGGCATTTCTCCGGTACGGAATCGCCTTCATAGACATAGCCGCATACTTGACATACGAATTTCATAATTTTTAGTTCTCCTTTTCTTTGCATAAAATTTTTTCGGTGCAATTACTACAGCGACCATAAAAATAGGTCATCTGTCCTTCAATTTTACCATCAAAGTTCTCACGGGCTATAGCAGCCATCTGTTCTGTGACAGGCATGTCCAAATCAATTACATTTCCGCATTCTTTGCAGATGAAATGATAATGGGGCGAAGTATCATAATCAAAATGATCTACGCCATCACCTACTCGAACACGTGCAATTTCACCAATATCAGCAAGCAAGGTTAAATTTCGATATACGGTTCCAAGGCTGATGTTGGGAAAGAATTGACGGACATTTGTGTAAACCACATCCGCAGAGGGATGATCTTTTCTGGTAGCCAGAAATTCCTTAATAGATTCCCGCTGTTTACTGTGCTTTAGATTCATACGAGTTCCTCTCTGGTAAATATTAGTAACTATTACTGTTTTATTATAATAATTTTCATATAGTTGTCAATAACAATTTATAAATTTTTTATAGATTCATTTATTCTTTAATAACCGGCCATATATTTGATGTGCTATAATCGGTATAAAAGGCAAAGGTGCTATTGATGACAGCAACATAAGTAGAGCTTGCAATATGCGGGGTATAAAAATGAAGTTTAAAACCAGACTTGTCATTACATTTCTGACAATTATCTTACTTCCCCTGGCGCTTGCCTGCACAGCTTTTATTTGTATCGGAGGAGCTTTAATAAGGGGGCAGGAGGAGTATGGTCTTCGAAATAAAGATTACAATATGCTCATTGACCCTGCACAGGCTTCTAAACTCATGTCGGAAGAGATATTTCTGGAGGTTAAGGCGATATTAGACAAGGACCCTCTGGGAATTGAAAATTATGATATTTTGTATGGCATGAATGAAAAAATAGCCGATAAGTCTTCCTATATTATTGTGCGCAGAGAGGGCGAGTTGTTCTATACGGGAAACAAGCTGGCGGCGAAGCAGATTTTTTTGGCATTGCCGGATTTCCGGGAGGATAGTGCAAAGGAAAACGAAAAACAGAATATTTATCTGGATGATATGGAGAAGCTGGTAAGGCAGATGGACTTTTATTTTCAAAATGGGGATGAAGGAAGCTTTTTTGTGATTACCAAAACCAATCCTATTATATCCAGGAAATTGTTTATCGATATGGCGATAGCCATTATGCTTATCCTGATTTTTACCAGTATGTTCTTAACTAATTGGATTAGCCGGGGAGTGTTTGCGCCGATTAATCAGCTGAATATCGCGATGCAAAATATTGCGGAGGGAAATTTGGAGTACAGGCTTCCTGATAAGGATGATGGGGAAATAGGGGAGCTTTACCGGAATTATGAAGATATGAGGCTTCGGCTTAAGGAGTCCACAGATGAAAAGATTTTGGCGGAAAAGCAGAATAAAGAATTGGTCAGTAATATATCCCACGATCTGAAAACACCGATTACGGCTATTAAAGGTTATGTGGAAGGAATTATGGATGGTGTGGCGGACACGCCGGAAAAAATGGATAAATATATCAGGACGATTTATAATAAAGCCAACGATATGGACAGGCTGATTAATGAGCTGACCGTATATTCGGGAATTGATTCTAACCGCATACCATATCATTTTCACAAGATAGACGTCTCCGAATATTTTGGCGATTGCATAGAAGAAGTGGGGCTTGACTTAGAGTCAAAGAATATTGAATTGAATTATTCCAATCTGGTTACGCCTGGGACGCTTATTATTGCGGATCCCGAGCAGCTGAAAAGAGTAATCAACAATATTATTGGGAATAGTGTCAAGTATATCGATAAGAAAAAAGGAGAGATTGATATCCGTATTCTGGATGAGCTGGATTCTATTCGGGTAGAAATAGAGGATAATGGGAAAGGCATTGCAGCCAAGGATTTACCCAAAATATTTGAGCGTTTTTACAGAACGGATACATCCAGAAATTCAGCCCAGGGAGGAAGCGGGATAGGTCTTTCTATTGTAAAGAAAATTGTTGAGGATCACGGTGGATATATATGGGCTACCAGTAAGGAAAATGAAGGGACCTGTATGCATTTTGTAATCCGTAAATATCAGGAAATAGTGTGAAGAAAAGTTCTAAGGCGTCAAAAAACGCCGCCTAAGAACTTTTAAAGCCTGCAAAGCAAGCTATCTTCACACTTAGAAGAATACCTTGAAAAACAGGCATTCTTCATTCGGATTTGTGATTCCGCAAGGCGGAATCATGGGGTTAGCATAAAAATAAAATTTCGAAAGAGAGGAAAAAATGAGCAGAATTTTAATTATTGAGGACGAAGAAGCAATTGCGGATTTGGAAAAGGACTATCTTGAACTGAGCGGATTTGAGGTAAAAATTAAAAACGAGGGGGAAGAAGGACTCCAAACGGCTTTGTCCGAGGAATTTGACCTGATTGTACTTGACTTAATGCTGCCGGGAATGGACGGGTTTGAGATATGCAAACGCATCAGGGAGGAAAAGAATATTCCCATTATTATGGTCTCTGCCAAGAAAGATGACATTGATAAAATAAGAGGTTTAGGTCTTGGCGCCGACGACTATATGACCAAGCCCTTTAGCCCAAGCGAACTGGTTGCCAGAGTAAAAGCGCATATGGCAAGATATGACAGGCTGGTTGGTTCCACCCAGAAAAATAATGATATTATTGAAATCCGCGGTATCCGTATAGATAAGACGGCAAGAAGGGTGATTGTTGATGGTGTGGAAAAGGCGTTTACCGGGAAAGAATTTGACCTTCTCACTTTTCTGGCGGAGCATCCGAACCATGTGTATACCAAGGAAGAATTGTTCAGGGAAATATGGGACATGGATTCTATTGGAGATATTGCAACTGTTACGGTGCATATTAAGAAAATTCGGGAAAAGATTGAATACGATTCTGCAAAGCCTCAATACATTGAAACAATCTGGGGAGTAGGGTATCGGTTTAAGGTTTAAAAACATTAAGCGTTAAAAACAATAAGCGTTGAAAGCTTGAAGCCTGTTATGTGCTTTCCGGTAAGTTCCAGAAATATTTGCAGGTTTCACAGATAATGACCAGGGATAAGGGGCCTTTGACAATGCCCCAAACGCCAAATAAGTGAATACCGGCAAAAACCGCAAATAAAATGCCCACCGGCCAAACGCCTACACGCTCCCCAATCAGTTTGGGCTCTAAAAATTCACGAATGAGAGCGCAGAGCGCATAGAGAAGAAAGCATAATACCGCCTGCCAGTAATTTCCGCTAATCAAACGGAATATTGCCAGAGGTACAAGCATAATGCCGGTGCCAATAAAGGGAAGCATGTCCATAAAACCTGTGAGTATTCCATAAAGTATACCACTTTTCATTCCTGTGAAGGTGAGAGTAACTGCACATATGGTACTAATAATGCATAAAATAATAAGCTGTGCTTTCATAAATGTTTTGACATAAAACAAGACTTTCCTGCCCACATCACGAACGCCCTGAAAATCTTTATTTTCTTTCAGCTTTAGCAGGTATTTGTCGTAATCTTTCATGATAAGAAGTATGGCAATGATCATGACGGCAATAAAGCTGATAAAGCTTACAATGTTTTTCATATATCCTACGGATTTGCCCATAACCGCAGGTAAAACCTTGACTTCCAGATTTTCTGCAAAGACGTTCATTTGTTCAATAATAAAATTTTCAACCTGTGTGCCGTCTACGCCGAATTTTTGTTCTACCTTGCTACAGCAATCATCCAGTAAAAGGCACAGGTCTTTTTGGTAATCAGGTATACAGCCGGCGATTTTGCTGCTGTTGGCGATAAGGGAAGAAAAAATAAGCCAGAGAGATACGATAACCAGTGCGCAGAATGAAAATAAGATAAGTCCGGCCAGAATGGATTTGCGTATTTTAAGTTTCCTGTGAAGCGATAATACCAGTGGATTTAAAAGTCCTGCTAATAGAAAAGCAAGGAGAAAGGGAGAGACGATAGGGCTTATATATTTCATGACAAAATATACGGAAAGAATGACAATCGCCGCCGTTAAATACTTTTTCCCATTAGCTGTAAGATTAATTTTCATAAAATAACCACACCTTCTCCATAATATGCCTTTCATCCAATCCTTCATAATTACTAAATTTTCAATACGCTTTATGTATAAAAGCAAGTATGAATTTTTAGACTACCGGCGCTATTGGTAGTATGGATAATTTTCAATAAAATATGACAATATGAATTTAAATCCCGCTGGAAAAGAAAGGAAAAAATATTTCTCCCTCCGGCTGTTTTTCAAAAGTAATCTTTTCCCCTGATACAGGGTGGAATAAGGTAAGCTTATAGGCGCACAGCGCCACATTCCGGCAGCCGGTTCTTCGGCTGAGTTCTTTTGACAATTCGCCGCCATATTTCATATCTCCAAGAAGCGGCATACCCGCATGGGACATCTGGACCCTGATCTGATGATGACGGCCCGTTATCAGTCTGATATCAATGAGGGAGACTACTCCTAATTTGTTAGATTTAGCAAAATTTACCAAATCCGAATTCTCATCTAAAGCAAGCATTGTTTTAATAAGTTCAAAATCCAAAACAGCTTTTTTGGCCTGAGGAAAATCTTCTTTTACAACCACAGACCGGTTTGTCTTTGGATTTTTGTAGAGGTAATCTGTCAATGTTCCCCGTTCTACCTCCGGTTTTCCGTAAACCACCGCATAATAGAATTTTTGTATTTGTCCATTTGTAATTTGTCTGCCAAGCTCTGCGGATGCCTGCTTGGTTTTAGAAAAGACCAAAAGCCCGGAAACAGGCTGATCCAGTCTGTGGACTAGTCCAAGATAGGACTCTTTTCTGCCTTTATATTCCGGCTTTCCTGCCAGATAGTTTTTCAGCTCGCTTACCATGTCCTGTTGGCCAACTCTGGCAGTCTGGGTAGCGATACCGGCCGGTTTATAAGCAATAATAATATGTTTATCTTCAAAAATAATATTTTTTTGCACGAAGGATTCCTTCCTTTTTATGGTGGGATTCAAACGATCCATAATAGTGTTCATGACGCCGGTATTCATTCTAAATAGCAAACGACATGAGAAATTCCGTTTACTATATGATAGCACAGGAGGACATTTTCAGGCAATATTGTTAAAAATGCCATTTACCGTAGGCAGAACGTATGAAGTATCTATTCAGCCAGGTCTGCGCATTTACTGCGCAGACCGTGAGAAAGCGTATATTATGCCAAGAGTGAATACAACAAAAGTAATGAGAAACTTTTGTATTTACAGTAAAATATTTTTCCTGCTATACTATTTTTAATATGAAGTCGGAAGTAGCGGGAAGGTAGAATATTGGCTAAGAAGGCAGGAAGTATATTTACAACTGCATATTTATTGCTGATTTTTGGAATATATCCTTTTTATATGCATCAGGGATATGTGGACATTGCGAAGGCAAAATACCATTTTTTCATTTACAGTTCTCTTGCAGTTCTTATGATACTGGCAGGTTTAGGGGCAGTTTATGGAGGCCGGAGATTATACTGCCGCATCAGAGAAAGGGAACCATATCTAACCAATTGGGATAGAATATCCTTAATAGATATGCTTGTAATACTTTATGCCACCGAGATATTTATTTCTTATACATTTTCATATGATAAAAAGGAGGCGCTTTTCGGAACAGAGGGCTGGTATATGGGAGTGGCCCTTTTGCTTACTTTGTGCGCCCTGTATTTTGGCATATCCAGGCTTTGGAATGGAGGCAGGGCGGTTTGGCATACGGCAGTTTTGGCCTCAGGCGTTGTGTTCTTGCTTGGGATTTTGGATCGGTTTTCCATTTATTTGATTCCCCTAAAGATACGGGACTCCGCCTTTATTTCCACTTTGGGGAATATTAACTGGTTTTGCGGATACCTTTCCATTGTAGCGCCGATTGGTATCAGTTTGTTTGTGATTGGAACAGGAAAGAAATGGATGTACGGAATTTATGCATTTATGGTGTTTGTGGCAGGATTTTGTCAGGGAGGAAGCAGCATTTTTCTTTTTTGGGCAGCATTGTTTTCCATTTTATTATGGATAGCCGTTAAAAAGAGGATGTGGATGGAAAATTATTTTTTACTGCTTTCTCTTTGGGGATTTTCCGCACAGGCAATGGATATGCTGCGGTTGATAATACCCGAGGGGTATAATTATGACACGGACAGCCTGTGTGTGCGAGTATCGTCTTCCCCTTTCCCCTTGCTTATTGGCGTAGGGGCTTTAGGGGCATATGGATTGCTCCGAATAAGGAAAACAGGAAAATTAAGCGAAAAAATACAAAGTATTATTCACAGAATAATGGTTATGACGTTGGCGGCAGGTATTTTATGGTACTTAATGTTAGCCTTGTTAAATTGTGGACAGAGATTTTCGCCTTCTGACCGGTTAGAGTTGTTTTCATTTGGGAAAACCTGGGGAAATGGCCGGGGGGCAGCCATTGCAGGAAGCCTGGAAGCATACCGGCAGATGCCTCTTTCCCGAAAGCTTCTGGGGGCCGGTCCGGATTGCTTTTCCGCTTATATTTACTCTCTGGAAGAAGTGGCGGCAATGCTCCGGGATAATTTTGGAAGCAGCCGGCTAACGAATGCCCATAACGAATTGCTTACCTGTTTGATTAATACGGGCATTTTGGGAACATGCCTGTATGTTGGCATTTTTGTTGCTTTTGCAGGGAGCTGCATGAGGAAGGGGAAAGAAAATCCTGCGCTTTATCTGTTTGTAGTGTGTATAACGTGCTATTTCGTTCATAACATGATAAGCTTCGCCCAGGTATTAAATTTCCCGTTTTTATTTCTTTTACTTGGGATGGGAGAAAATTTGAAGTTGACAAAATGAAATTTTTTGCCTACAATCATGTTACAATCCGCATAAGGCGGAGTGCTAATCAAATGAAACGTAGCGTAGAAAAGGACTAGTACGGATAGGAACCTTCCAGAGAGAAAATCTCTTTGGTAAAGCTGAATTTCAGACGCCAAAGAAGCTGAAAGATTTTTAAGTGAAATATCCGGAACCTGCCTTGGAGCTCTGTGTGAACACGCCGAACATGTTAAATAATGGTATTGCAGGTTTGACTGGTAATGCATATAAATAGATATGAAATAAGGAAAGCGTTTAAGCACAGCGTAGCACCGGCGTTAACGGTAAGAAAAGAGAATGTTTATAATGCATTAAGTAGGGTGGTACCGCCGGATTCCGGTCCCTTTGGGGTGGAGAGGTGTGCCACCCTTTCTATTATAGCTGCCCGGAATAAGCAGAGCCTTGTCAGTACAGCCCATGGACTGTGCAATTGCAAAGGCAGTTACGGTTATGTTAAACACATTTGTTTCTGTAATTTAAATCAAAGGCTGTACGGAAAAGAGGAGAAAATGGCTGAAAAAAAATTGGTAGAGGCAATTACATCTATGAGCGAAGATTTTGCCCAGTGGTATACGGATGTGGTAAAAAAAGCGGAGCTTATCGATTATTCTAATGTAAAGGGCTGTATGGTTATCAAACCCGCCGGATATGCCATCTGGGAAAATATTCAAAGGCAGCTGGACGAAAGGTTTAAGGCAACAGGCGTAGAGAATGTATACATGCCTATGTTTATTCCTGAGAGCCTTTTGCAGAAGGAAAAGGATCATGTGGAAGGCTTTGCACCTGAGGTTGCGTGGGTGACCCATGGCGGATTAAATCCTCTTCAGGAAAGAATGTGCGTAAGGCCTACTTCGGAAACCCTGTTTTGCGATTTTTATAAGGGAGATATTCATTCTTATCGCGACCTGCCAAAGGTGTATAACCAGTGGTGCAGCGTGGTTCGCTGGGAAAAGGAGACAAGGCCTTTCCTGCGCTCCAGGGAATTTTTGTGGCAGGAGGGGCATACGGCTCATGCAACCGCAAAAGAGGCTGAGGAGAGAACGGAACAGATGCTGAATGTATATGCGGATTTCTGTGAGGAAGTGTTGGCAATACCTGTGATAAAAGGGCGCAAAACGGAGAAGGAAAAATTTGCCGGAGCCCATGCCACTTACTCGATAGAGGCGCTTATGCATGACGGAAAAGCGCTTCAATCCGGAACCAGCCATAATTTTGGAGATGGTTTTGCAAGAGCCTTTGGCATCCAGTTTACGGATAAGGATAACCAGTTAAAGTACGTACATCAAACCTCCTGGGGAGTTTCCACCAGAATCATCGGCGCGATTATTATGGTTCACGGGGACGATTCGGGGCTGGTGCTTCCGCCTAAGATTGCGCCTACCCAGGTTATGATTATACCGATTCAGCAAAAGAAGGAAGGGGTTCTCGATAAGGCGTATGCGCTTTGCGAAAAGCTTGGCAGTTTCCGCGTAAAGGTGGATGATAGTGATAAGAGTCCGGGGTGGAAGTTTTCCGAGCAGGAGATGCGCGGTATTCCGCTGCGTGTGGAGATCGGGCCTAAGGATATTGAGGCAGGAAAATGTATCATCTGCCGCCGGGATACCAGGGAAAAGGTTGAGGTAGAGCTGGAGCAGCTGGAAAAAACAGTGGAAGAGCTGCTTAACAAAATGCAGACGGAAATGCTCGAGAGGGCAAAGAAGCATTTGGAGGAACATACCTACACAGCATTGAATAGAGAAGAGTTTGAAAATACTTTTGCGGAGAAAACCGGTTTTGTGAAGGCAATGTGGTGTGGGGAGACGGCCTGCGAGGAAGCCATTAAAGAAAATATGGCGGTAACCAGCCGCTGTATGCCATTCAAACAGGAGTGCCTGTCGGAATCTTGTGTTTATTGTGGAAAACCTGCCAGGAAGATGGTATATTGGGGGAAAGCTTATTAAACAATCCTCCGGCGCCTAAGGCGTGAAAAAGAGATGAAGACTTTCTGAGGCGTAAAGGAAAGCCGCCTATGCCGGGGAGTATGACCAGATATTATGAAATCAGAAGGAGAGCGGATACAGTGATCATTCAATTGCCTGAAAAGGTAAGGTACATTATTGGTTCCATCAGGAAAGCCGGTTATGAGGCGTTTGCCGTAGGAGGCTGTATCCGCGATTCCGTTTTAGGACGGGAACCTGACGACTGGGATATCACGACTTCCGCAACACCCCGGCAGGTGAAAGGCATTTTCGGGCATACCATAGACACCGGCATACAACACGGAACAGTTACGGTAATGCTTGAACGGGAAGGCTTTGAGGTGACCACCTACCGCATTGACGGTAAATATGAGGATGGGCGGCATCCGAAGGAAGTGACTTTTACCCCAAGCCTTTTTGAGGATTTAAAGCGGAGAGACTTTACAATCAATGCGATGGCCTACAATGATGAGGCCGGCCTGGTGGATGTGTTTGGCGGAATAGATGATATAAAAAGGAAGGTCATCCGCTGCGTGGGGGAACCCAAAGAGCGGTTTGGGGAGGACGCTCTCAGGATGATGCGGGCCGTGCGATTTTCGGGACAGCTGGGATATGAGATTGAAGCAAATACGGCAGGGGCCATCAGGGAATTAAATACGAATTTAAAGTATGTCAGCGCTGAAAGGATTCAGACGGAGCTGGTAAAGCTGGTCACATCCCCCCACCCGGAAAAGTTACGCCTTGCCTATGAGACAGGAATTACACAGGTGATACTGCCGGAGTTTGACATATGCATGAAAACGGATCAAAATAATCCCCATCACTGCTATAAGGTAGGGGAGCATATATTAAAATCTATGGAAGAAATAGAGCCTGATAAGATGCTGCGGTTGGCTATGCTGTTTCATGATATTGGAAAGCCAAAGAAGATCACATTAGATGAAAAAGGTATCCATCACTTTCATGGGCACCCCGCCGTGTCGTCGGAAATGGCACGAGACATTTTAAAAAGATTAAAATTTGACAACCGAACGATTTATTTTGTAACAAAGCTGGTGAAATATCATGATTATGATGTAAAACCTGATCCCGCTGGAGTCAGGCGGGCAATTTTGAAAACAGGGGAGGATATTTTTCCCCTTTTATTTCAGGTAAAGGCGGCGGATATCAGGGCGCAAAGCGCTTATATGCGTGAGGAGAAGGAAGAAAAGCTTAAAGCCGTTTACCAGGTTTATCACCAAATTATTTCCGAAAAGCAGTGTGTTTCCCTGAAGGATCTGGCCGTTACGGGAAAAGATTTGATTGAGGAGACAGGAATGCAGGCGGGGCCCGAACTGGGGGAAGCGTTAAAAAAGTTATTAGATTTTGTTGTGGAGGATCCTTCCCGAAACAAAAGGGAGATCCTTTTAAAAGCAGTGAAGGAATTTCAGTAATACTTCAGACCGGTCATTCATATGATAGGATATGACACAAATTGGGGGTAATCATTGTGAATGACAGAAGCGTCAGTCTGCTGGAAAATTATGATATAGAGGTGCTTCGTACTTGGAGAGGGCGGGGCGCTATTCTTTGTGAAACGAGGCAGGGCACTCTTATATGGAAGGAATATACCGGCCATAAGGAAAAGGCTGTTTTTCAGGATGCGCTGCTTACCATGATCAGGGAAAGAGGATTTGGGAATGTAGAAGGCATTCTTAAAAATAAAGAGCAGGAGCTTTTAACACAGGATCAGGATGGAACTTTTTACATTCTTAAGACTTATTGTGAGGGGCGGGAATGTAATGTTAAGGATATGGATGAATGCCGGCAGGCAGCCGAAATGCTTGCGCGGTTTCACAAGGTATCCTATATGGAGGACTCTTTTAATGGCGGCAGTATGTCCCATCCTGCTCATATAGAGTTTGATAAGCATAATAAGGAGCTGCGCAGAGTCAGGAAATATTTGAAAGAGCGGAGTCAGAAGACGGATTTCGAAATATATCTGATGAGAAATTATGACTACTTTTTTAACCTGGCATTACAAATAACGGAAGAGCTGCGGTTTTACCAAAATAAGATGGAGAACCGGTTTGTGTGCCATGGGGACTATCAGCATCACAATGTCATCATTTCCGAGGATGGAATGCATTTGATTAATTTTGAAAAATGCGTTTTTGACTCTCCTGTCAGAGATTTATATCTGTTTATGCGAAAGCTGCTGGAAAAGAGCAATTGGACGCAAAGCGTGGGATTTGAGCTGGTGGGCTCTTATGAGAAGATAAGACCTATAGCAAAAGAAGAATATCTGCAGCTTTATTATAGGCTGGCCTATCCGGAAAAGTTCTGGAAAATTGTCAATTTTTATTATAATTCAGGAAAAGCATGGATTCCAGGTAAGAACCTGGAAAAATTGTGTAAGATAACCGAGCAGGAAAAAGATAAAAGGGAATTCCTGGATAAATTTAAGCTGCGTTATGGGCTTTGTCCTGTGGAAATGTAGAGCTGGCAATTTTTTGTAAGCGTTTGACTAATTTCGGGTAAGTGATATACTGTAAGTCAGAAAGAGAATGAAACGAATAATTGGCACGGCATAGCGAGTACTATTTTTGCTATGCAGGGGGTATGATGATGAATAGAAATAATATACAAAAGTTGATAAAACCTGTTCTTTGTGGGCTGTGCCTTATATTGACAGGATGCAGCGCCGCCAGCCTGGCCCACGAGTCTACTTTTGCAAGCTCTTATGAGAATGGAGAGGAAGAAGAAGCCGTAGATATTTATACTTCTGACGCATCGGTGATTATTGAAGGTACGAATGAGGAAGAACAAACTATTACGGTGCACCTGGTTAACAGAAATGAGAGTAGAACTTTAAATTATAGTGGCGCCACGCTTATCTGCGATAAATATGGAAGCGCTATAACAATGGCGCAGCTTAAGGCCGGAGATATTGCAGATATTTCTTATAATGATGAGCTGGAAAAGGTAGGAACCATTAATCTGTCTAAAGATGCCTGGAGCTATGAAGGGATAGACAGATATATTTTGGATGCAGGTAACCAGAGCGCGGCAATTGGAGATGAAATGTACAGCATTGGCGGAAATGTAATGGTATTTTCAGATGGGAAAATAATTGATACTTCCCAGATTATCCGTCATGATGTGCTTTCCTTTCATGGAGTGGATCATAATATTATGAGCATTACGGTGGATAAAGGGCATGGGTACTTGAAGCTTGAAAATGAGGATGCCGTTTTGGGAGGATGGATAGAGATTGGACAGGCAGTAATTTCTCAGATTGCTCCTGATATGCTGTTTACGGTACCGGAGGGAAGCTACACAGTCAGACTCAATGCGGATGGTGTGGATGAAATCAGGGAAGTGACCATTGGGAGAAATAAGGAAACGGTTTTGAACCTTGAGGATATTGAAATTCCCGAGCCTGAGGACGGTACCGTAATATTTGAAATTACCCCGACACCCTCGGCGGTGTATGTGGATGATGTGAAGATAGAAACGAAATATCCGGTGAAACTGGCAGTAGGGCTCCATCAGGCTACGGCAGAGGCTTCGGGTTATGAAACTCTGTCACAGTACTTTCAGGTGGAGGGAGGCAGAACCACTGTTAAGATGAATTTAGTGGAGAGAGCCACTGTTTCAGGGAACAGCGTTACCAATAATGTGGAGGAAGAAAAAAAGACCAATACGGTTACCATCGATACGCCTGCGAATGTTGAAGTATATCAGGATAATCTCTATATGGGGATTGCACCGGTTACTTATGATAAGACGCCGGGAGAACACACGATTACCTTAAGAAGAACGGGCTATATTACCAGGAGCTACAGTATAAATATTGCGGATGATGACAAGGATGTCACTTATTCCTTCCCGGATTTGGATCCTGAAAATAGCGATAGTACGGTAAGTGGCAATAATGTTGATAAAAATACGGTAAGCGGCAATAATCTTGACGAAGATAAGGATAAAAATGAAAAACGTCAGGAAAGCGCAGGGAACCAAAGCAGTTCAGGTAATAATACAGGTAACAATAATAATTCAGGGAATACAAACAATACAGGCAATAGCGGCAATACGGACAATAATGATCATACGGGAAATGAAAATGATGATAATACGGTAAGCGGCAATACGGTAAGCGGCAACGCACTTGACGGGGATTCAAATTTGCCTGAAAATGATTAATGCTATATGGACAGGAAAAAGCTTTTGCGGTTTGATTTGCTTAAGCGCAGGAAAGGTTATATTGTTACTTTAAAAATGTATAAAATGTTTTGGACCGGGGAAATATACCTTGACAAATATACCCAGAGACGATATATATAGATATAGGCGTTTCAAGAAGAGACATCTGAAAACACTCATATAATAATAGAGGAGGAGTTTGAAATGAACAAAACAGAGTTAGTTGCTGCAATGGCAGAACAGGCTGGCTTATCCAAGAAGGATGCGGAGCAGGCTTTAAAGGCTTTTATTGATGTTGTATCAGCAGAATTAAAGAAAGATGGAAAGGTTCAGTTAGTTGGTTTTGGTACTTTCGAAGTGTCCAAGAGAGCAGCAAGAGACGGCAGAAATCCCCGTACAGGTGCGGTAATGCCTATTCCGGCATCAAAGGCTCCTAAGTTTAAAGCAGGAAAGGCTTTAAAGGATATGATCAACGAATAAGATAAAGTAATTAGGGAACCTGCTTTGTGCAGGTTCTTTTTATGCAATAAGCCGATTCGCGAAGCGTGTCGGCGTTTGCTTGCAGCAGTGCTGCAAGCAAAGTTTGCGATATGCAGGGGGTATAGAAATGAGATTGGATAAATATTTAAAAGTTTCCCGGTTAATCAAGAGAAGAACAGTTGCCAATGAAGCCTGTGACGCGGGAAGGGTTTTTATTAATGACAGGCCTGCTAAGGCATCGGCAGATGTAAAAGTTGGAGATGTTATTACGATTGCTTTTGGCAATAAGGATGTGAAGGTAGAAGTACTGAATGTACAGGAAACAGTGAAAAAAGAGGAAGCAAAAGAGCTGTTTAAATATTTATAGACAAAAATTTGTTGGCTCATAAAAAAGTGATTCTATATTGACAAGTTCTCTAATATAATTTTTTAAAGGGATTTACGGGGTATTGACAGCATGGAGGATTCATATGGAAGAGCTGACAAATGTAAATAAACGAGCACATAAGCTAATGCTGAACAATAGAAGAACATGTAATTTGACAGGTATAAATGATGTATTGTCTTTTGATGAAAATGAAATAATTCTGGAAACGGAACAAGGTATGTTAATGATCAAGGGAAATGAATTACATGTAAGCAGGCTTACCCTGGATAAGGGAGAAGTGGATGTGGACGGAAGGGTTGACAGCTTCACTTATTCGGAACAGGCGGGGATTGGCGCTAAGGGAGAGTCATTGCTGGCAAGATTGTTTAAGTAGGTGTTTATGAGCCCGGATATTGTAAATGAGGTAACATTTTTGCTGCATTCCTTTTTGCTGGGAATTGCAATTACTTTTGCTTATGATGGCTTTTTGATTTTGCGCAGGCTGGTGCGCCACAGTCTTTTTTTGATTTCTCTGGAGGACATGATCTTTTGGATTGCCTGTGCAATCGGCGTTTTTTATATGCTTTATGAGGAAAATAATGGAGTTTTAAGGTGGTTTGCGGTGTTTGGAGCAGCTATTGGAATGCTTGTATATAAAAAAAGCGTCAGCTCGCTGTTTGTAAATATTTTGACCACAATAATAGAGCGTATATTTCATGTATTTTTTTGCTTTTTGCGGTTTATTCTTAGACCGGCTCGGTTTTTAGGGAAAAAAACAGGTTTGCTTTTCGGGCGTTTTTTCCGGAAAGGAAAGAAAGCGGGGAAATATTTAAAAAACAAGTTGACGGGTAAGTTGAAATTACTTAAAATAACATTATCTAAGCATTAAGGGGAGTCGCCCTCGAAATGGGCAGCTGGAAAATGAAGGGATAAAAATATAATGGCAAGAGTGGTTGCACATAGAAGAAGGCGGCAGAACCGTTTTGGCATGTTTTTGGTTTTCATGGTCGTGATCATGCTGCTTGTTGTGGTAGCGTTTAACAGTGTGGAGCTTATGGCGAAGCAGGAAACCTACCATCAAAAAGAAGCGGCATTGGAGGAACAGATTGCGGCGGAAGAAGAACGCGCGCTGGAAATAGAAGAGTTTGAAAAGTATACGCATACCAAGAAATATATTGAGGAAATAGCAAGAGATAAGCTTGGTTTGGTGTATGAAGGCGAAATTGTATTTAGAGATGAAAATTGAGGCAGGCTGTCCGTTGCGGGATAGCCTGTTTTGTTTAACATTAGACAGGCAGGGCCAAAATGGCGTTTGTTGTCAAAATATTTTCTGATTTCACGGTTTGTTTTTGACAAAATATTTTTTATATACCGTGTATAATAATCCCTTGCAGGAGGGAGCGGTTATGAGGAAACAGGTATTAAGCGAAAGAGAAGAATTTAACAGCATACTACCGGAATACGGACGTAGAAAACTGCTTACCTACGCAGATTCCATCAGGGAGTTGGCGGAAAGTTTCAGAGAGACGGAGAATAACAGAGAAAAAACGGATATAGCATTAGAGAGTGACAGAAGAGACTACATATGGCAGAAACGCCTCAACGAAAATAAAGATTTGATGGTTGCGCATCTTCAGGAGATGGCCCAGATTATGACGCAGCTTGCGGAGGAATCCAGAAGATGTATTCCTATGGGGGAAAGGCGGTTTAAGCAGGTTTCCCATGCGCTCAGGGAGGTGGAGATTCAGCTTAAAAATCTGTACTTGATTGAAAATGAGTCAGGCCGTATGGAAGTTACGCTTACCATGAGAAATATAAAGAAAAATAATTTGTCTTCGGAGGAAATTGGAGATTTACTTTCGGTTCTTTTGAACATGCGTCTTGTAGGCGCCCAGGATAACGCTTTTTTTGTGGGGACAGACTGGGAAACTTTTTATTATGTGGAAGAAGCCAAATTCCATGTTTTGACAGGAGTTGCGAAGGCAACGAAAGAGACAGAAAAGATTTCGGGGGATAATTATGCTTTTTTTGAGACAAATATGGGAAATCTTACGGTAGTACTTTCAGACGGTATGGGATCCGGCGAAAAAGCGAATAATGACAGCACTATGGTGGTAGAGCTGATGCAAAAGTTTTTAGAAGCGGGTTTTCAAATGGAAATAGCAATACAGATGATTAACAGCGCATTACTTGCAGGAGGGGAAAATTCCAATATGTCCACGCTGGATCTGTGCAGTATGGATTTGTACAGTGGAGAGTGTCATTTTGTTAAGGTGGGCAGCGCTAGCTCTTATATCAAAAGGCAGCATTTGGTGGACAGAATTTCATCAGGCAATCTTCCCATGGGGGTTTTTAAAAAGCCGGATATAGAGGCGGTAGGAAGAACCTTAATGGATGGAGATTATATTGTTATGGTTTCCGATGGCATATTAGACGCCCTTTCCCAGGGAATCGGGGAGGACATGCTTTCAGAATTAATTGGCAATACGAACTTGGAAAACCCGGGAGAGATGGCAAATGCAATATTAAATTTTTGTATTCATCAAAGCAGGGGCAGGGTTCGGGATGATATGACAGTGCTGGTAATTGGGATTTGGAAACGGCAATAAATAGCCGGGCAATAAATAGGTGATTGACATTTTAGAGATTTGAGCTATATTATAAGATATGGTTAAGAAAGTAATGGATTATGTGAATAGATATCGTATGATAGAGCAGGGAGATACGATAGTGGCAGGAATTTCAGGGGGCGCAGATTCTGTTTGCCTCCTTTTTTTGCTGATGGAAATTCAAAAGCAGGTTTCCTTTGACCTGGAAGTGGTGCATGTGAACCATGGTATACGTCAGGATGCGGCGCAGGATGCGCTTTTTGTACAAGAGCTTTGCAGGAAGCTGGAGGTTCCTTTTCATCTTGTGGAAGAAAATGTGAAGGAAAGAGCAAGAGAAAACGGGACTTCCGATGAGGAGGAAGGAAGAAAAATAAGATATCAGGCTTTTGAGGGGGCGCTGGGAGGCAGGAAAGGAAGGATTGCGGTTGCCCATAACGGCAATGACCGGGCGGAGACCGTGCTGTTTCATCTGTTCCGGGGAACAGGGCTTACGGGGGCAAGCGGTATACGCCCGGTAAATGGAAAGGTGATTCGTCCGCTTTTATGTGTGCAGCGCAAGGAGATAGAGGCATGGCTTTTGAAAAAGGAAATTGGTTTTTGCAGGGATAGTACCAATGATCAGGATATTTACACCAGGAACCGTATCAGGCATCATATTTTGGCGTATGCGGAAAGGGAAGTCTGTAAAGGCGCGGTGGTAAATATGAACCGGGCGGCAGAGCAGCTTCTCGAGGCGGAGGAATATATCGGCAGGCAGACAAAGGACGCCTTGAAAAGATGCGTGCAGGCAGGCGGGGAGCAGGGGACGGTTGAAATCAGAATACCCGAGCTTTTTAAGGAGGACGAATATCTGCGGGGACGCATTTTACTTGAGAGTGTTGCCATGGCAGCCGGATGTAAGAAAGATATTACGGCGGCTCATATTAAGGGGATGGAGTCTCTTTTTAGGGGAACAGGCAGTAGAGAGCTTCACTTACCATATCATCTTGCGGTTTATAAAAAATATGATTTGGGTATGATAAAAAAGAGGGATAAAGCGGAGAAAGATAAGCCGGTTTTGCCTTTGGCGGAATATGAGGTGGGGGCCTGCTTTCCTTCCTCGGTATGTGTGCCGGGGTTAGGAAAGGTGGAGCTTACTCTTACGGAGCCTTTTTGCCGGAATTCACAAAATATTCCGGAAAAAACATATACGAAATGGTTTGATTATGATAAAATATCTTCGGCTATTGTGTTTCGAACCAGAAAATCCGGAGATTATTTTATGATCAACAATGGGATGGGACGTAAATCGCTGCAGGATTTTTTTGTAAATGAAAAAGTCCCCAGACAGGAGCGGAATAAGATTTATTTGCTGGCAGAGGGTTCCCATGTGATATGGATACCAGGTTACCGAATCAGCGACTATTATAAAGTACATAAGAATACCCGTACGGTTTTACAGGTAAGAGCCGTAGAGCGTGAGGGATAAGTACCGGCGGCGTTTAAGTATGCCGCCATAAGAAGAAAGGAGTCTTTGAAATGGCTGAAAAAATTAGAGTACTGTTATCTGAGAAGGAAGTGGACGCTAAAATACAGGAGATTGGCGAGCAAATCAGCAAAGACTATGCAGGAAAGCAGGTTCACCTTGTATGCGTGTTAAAGGGCGGAAGCTTTTTTATGTGCGAGTTAGCCAAAAGGATTACCGTGCCGGTTTCTCTGGATTTTATGTCGGTTTCAAGTTATGGCAGTGAAACCAAATCCAGCGGCGTGGTGAGGATTGTAAAAGATTTGGATGAACCGCTGAAAGGGAAAAATGTTATTGTAATAGAAGACATTGTAGATTCCGGGCGTACTTTAAGCTATCTTTTGGATATGCTTAAAGATAGAGGGCCTGAAAGCCTTAAGCTTTGTACTTTGCTGGATAAGCCGGATCGGAGAGTTGTGGATGTGAATGTAGATTATACGGGATTTCAGATACCTGATGAGTTTGTGGTAGGATATGGGCTTGATTATGACCAAAAATACAGGAACCTTCCTTACATTGGGATAGTGGAATTTGAGTAAGAAAGTTTTTTCGGAGAAAATATGATTGCAGTACCGCAAGGAAAGTCTGCGGTATGCAGGGGGTAAGAAATTGAATAAGAGAAATAAAGGATATAGTGCGTATTTTGTACTGGTGTTGTTATTGCTGGCATTGCTTGTTATCCCAAATCTGTTAGACAATAACCAGGTTGAGTATACCAGGGGAGAATTAATAGAAGATTTGGAAAAGGGCAATGTGGTGTATGCCAGTATTTCCCCCAGCCGGGAGACGCCTACCGGCGAGGTGGATTTTATATTGAGCGAAGGACCAAGCAGAACTTTGTATGCAACGGATGTGAGGGAAATTGAAGAGCTGCTGATTTCCTACGGGGTAGATCCGGAGGTAAAGAAGGTACAGGAGGAAAGCTGGTTTTTAACAAGCGTATTTCCGGTACTGCTTGCCATCATCGTAATGGTATTTTTCTTTGTGATGATGAACAGCCAAAACACAGGCGGCAACAGCAAAATGATGAATTTTGGCAAGAGCCGGGCAAGACTTTCCATGGGAGACGGAAAGATTATGCTGAAGGATGTAGCCGGCCTTAAGGAAGAAAAAGAAGAGCTGGAAGAAATTGTGGAGTTTTTAAAAGAGCCTGCCAAATTTACCAGGGTGGGAGCAAGGATTCCCAAAGGGGTGCTTTTAGAAGGAGCGCCGGGCACAGGTAAGACGCTGCTTGCCAAGGCAATTGCAGGGGAGGCGGGCGTACCTTTCTTTAGTATTTCCGGTTCTGACTTTGTGGAAATGTTTGTAGGTGTAGGCGCGTCCAGAGTCAGGGACTTGTTTGAGGATGCAAAGAGGCATGCACCGTGTATTGTGTTTATAGATGAGATTGATGCAGTGGCAAGACGCCGGGGAACCGGCATGGGCGGCGGACATGACGAGAGAGAGCAGACCTTAAACCAGTTACTTGTTGAGATGGACGGATTTGGTGTGAATGAAGGGATTATTGTGCTGGCAGCTACAAACCGTGTGGATATTTTGGATCCCGCGATTCTGCGGCCGGGGCGCTTTGACAGGAAGATTAGCGTTAACAGACCGGATATCGGCGGCCGGGAAGATATTCTTAAGGTACATGCCAGAAATAAACCTCTTGCGGAAGACGTTGATTTAAAACAGATTGCGCAGACAACGGCAGGATTTACCGGAGCGGATCTTGAAAACCTTTTGAATGAAGCTTCTATTGTGGCGGCTAAGGAAAACAGGAGCTTTGTGAAACAGGAGGATATTAAAAAAGCGTTTATTAAAGTTGGAATTGGCGCCGAAAAGAAGAGCCGTATCATTACGGATAAGGAAAAGAAAATTACGGCTTATCATGAAGCCGGTCATGCAATTTTATTTCATGTACTGCCGGACGTAGGCCCTGTATACACGGTTTCTATTATTCCTACGGGGCTTGGGGCGGCAGGCTATACGATGCCGCTTCCTGAAAGAGATGAAATGTTTATCACAAAGGGTAAAATGCTGCAGGATATTATGGTATCTTTAGGCGGACGAATTGCGGAAGAAATTATATTTGACGATATTACAACGGGAGCATCCAGCGACATCAAAAAAGCCACCCAGGCTGCAAGAGATATGGTAACCAGGTACGGTATGTCAGAAAATATTGGCGTTATCAACTATAACAGCGATGACGACGAAGTATTTATTGGCAGAGATTTGGCCCACGCTAAGAGCCATAGCGAATTGATATCGGGTGAGATAGACAAAGAGGTAAAGAACATTATCGATGAATGTTATGGGAAAGCAAAAGCCATTATTTTAGAGCATGTGCAGGTGCTTCATGATTGTGCGGCTCTACTCCTTAAGAAAGAAAAAATTGGTAGAGATGAATTTGAAGGTTTATTTCATGTGAATGATACTTCACCGGAAGCTTTTTTTGAAAGTTGACTGTAAACATTGCACAAAAATGATGGGTCAAATTTGTAATATTTGTGAATCGTGGGTATTTACGCAAAAGTGGGGGTATGGTATTATACTACTTGTAACCCCCCAATACATTATATAGTTTTTTGCTATACCCCCATAAGAAAGAAATACCTTCTCTAAAAAGGACAGTAAGTAAAATTACTGTCTTTTTTACGTATGCGGTTAGGCGGTTGACGAACTTCCTTAAAATAGTGTAATATAAGGTGTGCATAATTTTTAAAGGAGTGGAGCTATTAGTATGGATTTTGAGAGGTTGATGAAAGCGGAGCGGACCAGGCAGTATATATCAGGTATGCGGCCTGTTTTTAATCGAAAAGCTTTGTTTAGCGATACGACGGAGGATTATTTATCTCCGCCGGAGCCCAATCCTTATTCGCAGGTGACAATCAGGTTTCGGGCGGATTTGAACAATGTAGATAGAGTTTTTTTGGTAAACCGAGACGTTAGGCATTTAATGCTGAAGGAAAGCTGCGATGATAATTTTGATTTTTTTGCCTGTCAGGTAGAAGTGGAGGATGAAGAGTTCTCCTACTATTTTGAGGTACAGGTGGGTAAAATAAAATGTATATACGATGCCAGGGGAGTGGCGAAAGAGGCCCTGCCCGAGTATGCCTTTCGGATAATTCCAGGGTTTAAGACGCCAAGATGGGCGAAGGGAGCGGTTATATACCAGATATATGTAGACCGTTTTTACAATGGAGATTCCACAAATGATGTACTGACTTCCGAATATGAATATATTGGGGATAAGACCGTGAGGGTGGAGGACTGGGATAAATATCCGGCCGTAATGGGGGTGCGTGAGTTTTACGGCGGTGATCTGCAAGGAGTTCTTGATAAGATGGATTATCTGGAAGAACTTGGGATAGATGTGATTTATTTTAATCCTTTGTTTGTTTCACCTTCCAATCACAAGTATGATATACAAGATTATGATTATATCGATCCCCATATTGGGAAAATAATCAGCGATGAGGGTGAGCTGCTGTCTGAGGGGTGCAGGGAGAACCGTTTTGCATCCAGATATATTGACAGGGTTACCAACAAAAAGAATTTAGAGGCCAGTAATGAGCTGTTTGCCGAAGTGGTGAAGGAGGCTCACAGGCGGGGAATAAGGGTAATTCTTGATGGTGTGTTTAACCACTGCGGCTCCTTTAATAAATGGATGGACAGAGAAAGAATCTATGAGAATGTAGAAGGTTACGAAAAGGGAGCGCACATCTGTAAGGAAAGTCCTTATAATGGATACTTTCAGTTTTATAATGAGAATGACTGGCCTTATAACGGAAGCTATGACGGATGGTGGGGGCATGATACCCTGCCAAAGTTAAATTATGAGACTTCAAAGGAATTGTTTGATTATATTATGTATGTTGCCGCAAAATGGGTTTCCCCTCCTTATAATGCGGACGGATGGCGGCTGGATGTGGCGGCGGACTTAGGCCATAGTCCGGAATTTAACCATTACTTTTGGCAGGAGTTCAGAAAAGCCGTAAGGCAGGCAAACCCGAACGCTATTGTGCTGGCAGAGCATTACGGCAATCCAAGGGAATGGCTGAATGGTAAAGAGTGGGACACGGTCATGAACTATGATGCATTTATGGAGCCCGTAACATGGTTTTTGACAGGTATGCAGAAACACAGCGATGATTATAGAGGGGATATGTTTGGAAACACCGATAATTTTATGGGTTCCATGCGGCATTATATGGCAAGCTTTACTACGCCTTCGCTACAAATTGCAATGAATGAGCTCTCTAATCATGATCATTCCAGATTTTTGACCAGAACAAACAGGAAAGTGGGAAGGACAAATACACTGGGTGCGCAGGCGGCGGATGAAGGGGTTAATAAAGCCGTGCTGCGGGAAGCGGTAGTCATTCAGATGACCTGGCCGGGAGCGCCTACTATTTATTATGGGGATGAGGCAGGCGTGTGCGGCTTCACTGATCCGGACAGCAGAAGGACTTATCCCTGGGGGCATGAGGATCAGGAATTGATACAATTCCATAAAGAAATGATTCGCATTCATAAGGAAAATCAGGAGATACGTACCGGTTCCCTGAAATATATAGACGGGGATTATAATATATTGGGTTATGGAAGATTCAACAGAAAAGAGGCTATTGTTGTGTTGGTAAACAACAATGATCATGAGGTAACCAGAGAGTTTTCCGTCTGGCATCTGGGAATTCCCAAGAAAAGTATCGTGAAGCGTGTGATGCTCACTACGGAGGAAGGCTATAGCACGGAAGAATGCGAATATCCGGTGATAGCAGGAAAAATGAATATTACCCTTCCGAAAACATCTGCGATTGTGTTTAAGTACCATAGGAAATTCAGAGGTAAGGGTTCAGGTTTATAAAGTGATAGCGGGAGGTGCGAAAATGCATAGGAAAATCGTATCGTTGACAATTTTTATTTGCAGCCTGGCTGTTTTGATGATATCTATACGGTTATTTTGGAATATGGGCGTTTATGCGGATGAATATAATACAACGCCTGGCGTCGTGTGCGGTGGAGAATTTTGGCTTTTAATGGATTGGCTGCGACTTTTGCTTTCAGGAATGGCAGCAGTGCTTTCCGGAATAGTATTTTTCCGGAAAGCATAAAGAAACGTATGCTGTGAGAATATTCAGCCAAGTACATCCACAGAGCGTATTTAAAAAATCATTCCTGCCGTCTGCACGTCCTGGAGCGTGGAAGGCGACGGGATTAAAGCAGTGCGGTTTTGTGGCAGTGGTTCCCATTTTTAAATAGCATTATCATTTCTCTTGTAAGGCTTACATAGTCATCCTCCAAATCGATTTCATCAGGTGCATACCATCCGGCTTCCGCAAGCTCGTTGGTATCCAGGGTGATCCGGTCGGAGCCGTCAAGTTCGCAGAAAAATCCCATAAGCAGGCTGCCGGAAAAGGCCCAGGGCTGGCTTTTATAATAGCGTATATTTTTTACCTTTAGGCCTACCTCCTCCATCACCTCTCTTTCCACGGTCTGCTCCGCGCTTTCACCGATTTCCGTAAAACCGGCAATAAGAGCGTAATTTGCGTAGGCCCGGCCGGCATATTTACTCATCAATAGTTTATTCCCATTGAGAACGCCGACAATTACCGCAGGAGAGATCCTGGGATAAACCATATTATGGCAGTCAGAACAAAACAGCATTCTTTCTTTGTGGTCGGGGCTCATTTTATGTCCGCACCGTCCGCAAAACCGGTTTGCCTGATACCAAATAAAAAGGTGGTGGGCGGTGATACCTGCAAAAGCGCTGTGCTTTGAACCTGCGGAGCGAAAAATGCGCACATCCTCGTAATGATAATCCGGCAGAGAAAGAGGAATATCCGCCTTATTTTGTTCCGGTTCCAGGCCGGGGAATGCCAGAAAATATTTGTAATTGTCTATACAAAATAAATAGTAATACACATAGTGAAATCCTGCCATTTCCTTTAAAGTGGGATACCGAAGCTTCCCCTCCCAAAAACGCAAAAGAACCGTATTCTTATAAAAAACAAAGATAAAATCATTTTCCGCCGGTTTTACATCGTGATATTCATTATGATAAATTTTAGGATAAATGTCCTGTATCATGATAAAAAATCCCTTTATAACAGAGGAGTCTGCGGCTTTACCGTTATATCCTTTCCGGAAAGTGGATATTTTTTTATAGCACCAATACTATTTCTATGATAATATGTAAATATTCAGCAGTCAATGGGGCAGAGTTGTTTATTCCCATGAGATCTTTTCGGGAGTTACCATTCACGGCCCAGGGGCCGCTTATTTGGCTGGGAAAGGGCTTAACTTATGAAATGGATGAAGTTTCGAATTAAAACAATAACGGATGCGGAGGATATTATTATCAGCACGCTGTATGATATAGGACTTGAGGGAGCGCAGATTGAGGACAAGGTTCCGCTCACCGCCCTTGAGAAAGAGCAGATGTTTGTGGACATTTTGCCGGACGGCCCTGAGGATGATGGAATAGCATATTTAAGTTTCTTTGTGGAGGAAAAAGACGAGCTTATGGAGGACGGACGGCCATGGCTTATTTTGAATGGAGAGGAAACCACGGCGGAAGCTATTTTGGATAATGTGAAAAGGGAACTGGAAGATTTAAGGGATTTTATGGATATAGGTGAGGGCGCGGTCAGTGTTGAGGAGACGGAGGATATTGACTGGATTAACAATTGGAAGCAATATTTCCACAAGTTTACGATAGGGGATGTGCTGGTAATTCCATCCTGGGAGGATGTGGAGCCTGAGGATGCGGAGAAAATGATTTTGCATATTGATCCGGGGACGGCTTTTGGAACCGGTATGCATGATACCACCCAGCTTTGCATCAAGGCGCTGCGCCAATATATTACGCCCAAGACGACTCTTTTGGATGTTGGAACCGGAAGCGGAATTTTGGCAATTCTTTCTCTTATGTTTGGGGCAAAAAAGGCGGTGGGAACGGACCTTGACCCCTGCGCAGTGGATGCGGTGAGGGAAAATATGGAAGCAAATGGGATAGCAGCGGATGATTTTACCATGATGATAGGGAATATTATCACGGAAAAGGACATACAGGATAAGGTTGGATACGGGCGCTATGATATTGTGGTTGCCAATATTCTGGCGGAAGTGCTTGTGGATCTGACACCGGTGATTGTTCATCAGCTCAAAAAGGGCGGTATTTACATTACATCGGGTATTATTGACGATAAGGAAGAAACCGTGGTCAGTGCGGTGAAGGCGGCAGGGCTAGAGATTCTCGAGATAAATTATCAGGGCGAATGGGTCAGCGTGACAGCGCGGAAAAACAGTTAGACATTTGGCAGCAGGCCGGTCTGCCAAAGCAGCTGTGAGGGATGGAGCAAAGGATGTATCAGTTTTTTGTGGAACCTGAGCAGATTCAGGGGAATAAGATAATTATAACAGGAAAAGATGTCAATCATATTAAAAATGTACTCCGCATGAAGGTGGAGGAAGAGATTTCCATTAGCAATGGAATGGACGGGAAGGAATATCGGTGCGGCATTAAGGAGTTTAACGGGGAAGAGATTGTCTGCGAGGTGCGCTTTATCAAAGAAGACGGGGTGGAGCTTCCCTCCAAAATATATCTTTTTCAGGGGCTGCCCAAAGCGGATAAAATGGAGTGGATTATCCAAAAAGCAGTGGAATTGGGCGTGTATGAGGTAATACCCGTGGCGGTAAATCGATCTGTCGTAAAACTGGATGAACGCAAGGCCCAAAGCAAAATTTTAAGATGGAAGAAGGTCGCCGAGGCGGCGGCCAAGCAAAGCAAAAGAGGGATAATTCCCGGAGTGCGGAATGTGATGAGTTTTCGGGAAGCCATAGATTATAGCCGGTGTGCCGATATCAAAATAATTCCTTATGAGCTTGCAGAGGGGATGGAAAAGACCAGAGAAGTGTTTGACAGCCTCCGGCCGGGGAAGAATGTGGCGGTTTTTATTGGACCTGAGGGAGGATTTTCTACAGAGGAAATTGAGGATGCTATAAAGGCGGGTATTGTACCTGTTACATTGGGAAGGCGGATTTTGAGAACAGAAACTGCAGGCATGACAGTTCTTTCTATTATAATGTACCATTTGGAGCAATAATCATATAGTAATAGTAGGATAAAAGAACGTTCTGCTCTAAAGGCTATAGATTGAAAAAGCAAGTATTTTAATTTATAACTGCCAGCAGGAATGGAGGATTAATATGGAGGTATATTTAGATAATTCGGCAACCACCAGAAGCTTTGACGAGGTAGCAGCCCTAATGACCCGGATTATGTGTGAAGACTATGGGAATCCCTCTAGTCTCCATAGGAAAGGCGTTGAGGCGGAAAAATATATACGTTATGCAAAGGATGTGATTGCCGAAAATTTAAAAGTCAATCAAAAAGAAATTTTTTTCACTTCCGGAGGAACGGAATCAGATAACCTTGCATTGATGGGATGTGCCTATGCCAATTGCCGAAGCGGCCGGCATCTGATTACGACGCAGATTGAACACCCTGCAGTTCTTCAAACCATGAAGCATTTGGAGGAAGAAGGGTTTCGAGTGACTTATCTGCCGGTAGATGAAAGAGGATGTATTCGTTTGGAGGATTTGCAGCGCGCCATTACAGGGGAAACGATTCTGGTGTCTATCATGCATACAAACAATGAAGTAGGCTCCGTGCAGCCTATTGCCCAGGCGGGGGCGTTTATTAAAGGAACAAATCCCAGGATATTGTTCCATGTGGATGCCGTACAGGGGTATGGGAAATGCAAAATATACCCCAAAAGAATGAAAATAGACCTATTGTCTGTCAGCGGGCACAAAATACATGGACCTAAAGGGGTTGGATTTTTATATGTGGATGAAAGGGTGAAAATAAAGCCCATTGTTTTTGGAGGCGGACAGCAAAATGGTATTCGTTCCGGCACATTAAATGTTCCGGCTATTGCCGGGCTGGCAAAAGCAGTTGAAATTATTTATAGCGATCTGGACCGGGAGGTAGAAAATCTGTACCGGTTAAAGAGAGCATTTGTATCCGGAGTACGGAAGATTGACAATGTGATTGTAAACGGACATCCGGATGAAACCGGCGCGCCGCATATTGTGAGCGTTTCCTTTGAGGGGGTGCGCAGCGAGGTAATTCTTCATGCGCTGGAAGATAAAGGCGTTTATGTCTCGGCAGGAAGCGCTTGTTCGGCACGTAAGCCACAGCCTTCCGCAACATTGCGCGCTATGGGAATCCATACGCAGCTGCTTGGCTCCACCATACGCTTCAGCTTTTCGGTTTTCACAACAATGGAAGAAATAAACTATACTTTACAGATGTTGTATGATATAATTCCCATGCTTAGGAAATATACCAGGCAATAAGAAATTTATTTTATTGTTAAAATTACTTTTTGCCCCGCAGCCGGCGTCCGGCCGGTTTGCTGCGGGGGTATTCGACGGCTTATAGAGAAAAGGGGAAATATGTTTAGAGTTTTTTTGATCAAGTATGCGGAAATTGGTGTAAAGGGAAAGAATAAATATTTGTTTGAAGACGCGTTGGTTCATCAGGTGAAATATGCGCTCAGAAGGTGCGAAGGCGATTTTAAAGTAACACGTACGGATGGGAGAATTTATGTACATGCCCTTTCGGACTTTGATTTTGAGGAGACGGTGGATAATTTAAAGACTGTGTTTGGCATTTCAGGCATCTGTCCGGTTGTCCATGTGGAGGACGAGGGATATGAAAAGCTGGCAGAGGCGCTTACCAATTATGTGGACAAGATGTACGCCGATAAGAATATCACCTTTAAAGTTCATACAAAAAGAGCAAGAAAAAATTATCCCATGACGTCCATGGAGCTTAGCAGGGAGCTTGGAAGTGCGGTATTAGATGCTTTTCCCGAGATGCGGGTGGATGTACATGAACCGGATGTGATGCTGCATGTGGAAATTCGTGAAAAAATCTATATTTATTCTATGGAAATACCAGGTCCCGGCGGCATGCCGGTGGGAAGCAATGGAAAAGCGATGCTCCTTTTATCAGGAGGAATTGATTCGCCGGTGGCAGGATATATGATCGCTAAGCGTGGCGTTAAAATAGATGCGGTTTACTTTCATGCTCCTCCTTATACCAGTGACAGAGCAAAGCAAAAGGTGGTGGATTTGGCCAGACAGGTTTCCCGCTATGCGGGGGCGGTTTACCTCCATACCATTAATTTTACGGATATTCAATTGTATATTTATGACAAATGCCCGCATGAGGAGCTTACCATTATAATGCGCAGGTACATGATGCGGATTGCGGAAAAGCTGGCGGAAAAAAACGACTGTTTGGGTTTGATCACAGGGGAGAGCATTGGACAGGTAGCATCCCAGACGGTGCAGTCTTTAGCGGTGACCAATGAAGTGTGCTCGCTTCCTGTTTTCCGCCCGTTAATTGGCTTTGATAAGATGGAAATCGTGAATGTGGCGGAGAAGATTGGAACTTATGAAACCTCTATTTTGCCTTATGAGGACTGCTGTACGATCTTCGTGGCAAAGCATCCGGTAACAAAGCCCAATTTAAATGTGATTAAACGTCACGAATTGAAATTAGGAGAAAAAATGGACGAGCTGGTGCAGAAAGCAATTGATACGGATGAGGTGGAAGTGGTGAGATGGAAATGAGCTGGCATATAGCCAGCTCACAATTCTTAATGTATGTTCTCCTTATTATCAGGGCTCATTAAATCATATAAGGCTTTAAAGCTTCAAGAACTTCATCAATATTATCTTCCGCATGGATATTCAAATCGATGGGTTTGGATAAGTCCAGGCTAAAGATACCCATAATGGATTTAGCATCAATCACGTATCTGCCGGAAACCAAATCAAAATCATAATCAAATTTTGAAATATCATTTACAAAAGATTTAACCTTATCAATAGAATTTAACGAAATTTGTACTGTTTTCATCTTAATTACCTCCTTTTCTTTCTATGACCCTGTGCTATTATAGTAAGGGCTTGGGATGAAAAAGTCAATGATAAAACAATACAAAAAACAAGGTGGCAAGTTTGGAAGTAAATTTCCAAACTACTTATTGGTGGCAGTACCGCGAGCACGGCTTGCGGTATGCAAGGGGTATAAGTTTGGAAGTAAACTTCCAAACTCTTTATCGGTGGCAGTATCGCAAGCGCAGCTTGCGATATGCGGGGGTATAAGGATGAAAAGTGTAGCATTTCACAATCTTGGATGCAAAGTAAACGGATATGAAATGGATTATATGCAACAGATTTTACAGGAAAAGGGCTATAGGATTGTCTCGTTTGATGAAAAGGCCGATATTTATATTATAAATACATGCACGGTAACCAATATTGCGGACAGAAAAAGCAGGCAGATGCTTCACAGGGCAAAAAAGATGAATCCCGAGTCGGTGGTGGTGGCCGTAGGATGCTATGTCCAGGCAGGAGGGGAAGAAACTTTAAAGGATAAGAGCATTGATCTTGCCATCGGGAACAACAAAAAGAAGGATTTGCTCCCTATTCTTGAGGAATTTTTGGCAAAGAAAGAAAGAGAAGGGGCGAAGGAGGATAAGACTCTGCAGGGTCGGACGATGATAGATATTGGCCATACGGATGAATATGAATCTATGGATCTGTACCATACGGCGGAGCATACCAGGGCATTCATTAAGGTACAGGACGGATGCAACCAGTTTTGTTCTTATTGTATTATTCCTTATGTGCGGGGAAGGATACGCAGCCGTGAGCCGAAGGACATTTTAGATGAAGTAAGAAGACTTTCCACAAATGGATATAAGGAAGTGGTTCTTACGGGTATACATTTGAGCTCTTATGGCATGACGCAGGGAAAAGATTTCTCCATGAGTAGATTGCTGTGGCTGATAGAGAAATTGCAGCAGGAGACCGGTATAGAGAGGATTCGCTTAGGCTCCCTTGAGCCGAGGATCATTACGGAGGAATTTGTAAAGGGTCTTTTTGGATGTACGAAGCTCTGTCCGCATTTTCACCTTTCCCTGCAAAGCGGCTGTGATAAGGTGCTTGAGAGAATGAATAGAAAGTATTCTACAAAGGAATACTATGACAAGGTGTGTATTTTAAGAAAATATTTTGACGAACCGGCCATTACCACTGATGTTATTGTGGGATTTCCGGGGGAAACACGGGAGGATTTTGAAAAGACAAAAGAGTTTTTGCAAATGATCGGATTTTATGAGATGCACATTTTCAAATACTCTAAGAGGAAAGGGACGCCGGCAGCCGTTATGGACGGGCAGGTTTCGGAGGAGGAGAAGGCCCGGCGCAGCAATGCGCTTTTAGAGATGGAACGGGAAATGTCAAAGGAGTACAGAAAAAGCTATCTACATAAACAGACGGAAGTGTTGTTTGAGGAAGAAAAGACAATAGGCGGAAGAAATTATCAGATTGGCCATACGAAAGAGTACATTCGCGCAGCCTGTGAAACAAAGGATGATCTTTCGGGTCAGATACAAAAAGGTACGCTTACAGGCTTTCTTATGTCAGATATTTTGCTGTTTCAGCCGCAAATACATTGAATTTTATAATAAAAAGGAGTAAGATAAGAGCGAGTAAATGTTAATGTTAAGGGGTGTTATTTATGCAGGATTTAGGAAATACACAATTTTTCAAAGTAGAGACAGATAATACAAGCGTAAAACAAATACTTGCAGATGTATATGCAGCGCTGACCGAGAAGGGGTATAATCCTGTTAATCAGATTGTAGGGTATATTATGTCAGGGGATCCCACATACATTACCAGCTATAAAAATGCCAGAAGCATGATTATGAAGGTAGAGAGGGACGAACTGGTGGAAGAAATGCTGACGGAATATATTAAGAGCAGTCACTGGAAATAAAAAATACGGCCAAAATACGGAAAGTAGTAAAAAAATGCGGATTATGGGTTTGGATTATGGGGCGAAAACGGTAGGCGTGGCAATCAGCGATCAGCTGCTTATTATAGCCCAGGGAATAGAAATTATCAGAAGAAAAGAAGAAAATAAATTACGTCAGACTCTTGCAAGAATAGAGGAATTGATAGAGGAATATCAGGTAGAGGAAATTGTTTTAGGACTGCCCAAAAATATGAACGATACGTTAGGGCCAAGGGTGGAAGCAACCCTTGTATTCAAGGAAAAACTGGAGCGGCGTACAGGATTGCCGGTACATACATGGGATGAAAGGCTTACTACCGTTGCCGCCGATAAAGCAATGATAGAGGCCGGAATACGAAGGGAAAACCGTAAAGAATACGTGGATAAGATTGCAGCTGTGCTTATTTTACAAGGATTTTTAGATTGCAGGAGATAATAATTGGAAAAGATTAAATTTATACTTGACACAGGGGAAAGTGTGGAGTTTTATATTTTAGAACAGACAAAGCTGGGCGGAAAGCAGTATATTTTAGTGACAGATACCCGGGAAGGGGATGGAGAAGCTCTTATACTGAAAGAGATCTCAGAGCAGGAAACCGGGGAGAGTATCTATGAGATCGTAGAAGATGATACGGAGATGAACGCGGTTGCGGAGGTATTTGAAAATCTCCTTGAGGATGTTGCGTTCGAATAAGAGATGAAGATATTCTAAGACGGCAAAAAACGCCGCCTGAGAATATTTAAGTCATCTTACGAAGAATCGCAGGGATGCAATTCTTCTGAAACAATTTATGTAGTGTTGTTACTATTCGCGGCCCAGGAATGCGCATGTGTTGCGCATTCCGTAAGAAAACAGACTGTCCATTGTTAAAGTGGCGGTTGTTTATAGAAAATATGGCGTCTATGACAGGCAACCTGTTTATTTCGTAAACAATTAAGTTTGTGTAAAAACCTTTCGGAAAAGGGTAGAAGCAAGTTACGCAAAGGGCAGATTTTGTTTAAGCTATAACGGGAAGCTGCAAAGACGCTTTAAAGAAAGTTGAGGGAAAACGGATTGAAAAAAAATGAACAGAAAAGCAGCTTGGCGCTGAAGGTCATTCCGCTTGGTGGCCTTGAGCAGATTGGCATGAACATTACTGCCTTTGAGTACGAAGACAGTATTATTGTTGTGGACTGCGGTCTTTCCTTCCCGGAAGACGATATGCTGGGAATTGACCTGGTCATCCCTGATGTGACTTATTTAAAAAACAATATTGAGCGAGTAAAGGGATTTATCATTACACATGGGCATGAGGATCATATCGGTGCATTGCCCTATGTGCTGCGGGAGGTAAATGTTCCCATTTATGCAACTAAACTGACCATGGGAATTATTGAAAACAAGCTAAAAGAGCATAACCTTACAAACAATACGAAAAGAAAAGTGGTAAAATTTGGACAGTCTATTAATCTTGGACAGTTTCGGATTGAGTTTATTAAGACAAATCACAGTATTGTGGACGCAGCGGCGCTGGCTATTTATTCTCCGGCGGGTATTGTGGTGCATACAGGGGACTTTAAGGTGGATTACACGCCGGTATTTGGTGATGCTATTGATTTGCAGCGGTTTGCTGAAATTGGGAAAAAAGGCGTACTTGCACTTATGTGTGATTCTACCAACGCAGAGAGGACAGGCTTTACCTCCTCGGAGCGTACGGTAGGGAGAACCTTCGATATTCTTTTCCAGGAGCATAAAAATACCCGTATTATTATAGCTACCTTTGCCTCTAATGTGGACAGGGTGCAACAGATTATTAATACCGCTTATAAATTTGGCCGCAAGGTGGTAGTGGAAGGCCGCAGTATGGTGAGCGTTATTGAAACAGCTACCAATTTAGGATATTTAAGCATCCCTGAAAACACCTTAATTGATATCGAACAGCTTAAGAATTATCCGGATGAAAAAACGGTTATTATTACAACAGGGAGCCAGGGAGAAAGTATGGCGGCTTTAAGCCGCATGGCCGGGGATAACCATAGAAAGATTTCAATTGGCCCTACGGATACCGTAATTTTTTCCTCACATCCAATTCCGGGGAATGAAAAGGCTGTCACCAATGTGATCAATGAGCTTTTGCTTAAGGGGGCGGACGTGATTTTTCAGGATGTACATGTTTCAGGTCATGCCTGCCAGGAGGAGATCAAGCTGATTTATACTTTGGTGCGGCCCAAATATGCGGTTCCCGTTCATGGGGAGTATAAGCATTTAAAGGCACAGGCTAAAATCGCCAGGGAGCTTGGTTTTGCAAAGGAAAATATTTTTATATTACAGTCCGGCGATGTGCTGGAGCTTACCCAGGAAAAAGCGGAAGTTACAGGAAAAGTGCCGGTAGGAGATATTCTGGTAGACGGACTGGGAGTTGGCGATGTTGGGAACATCGTGTTAAGGGACAGGCAGCATCTGGCGGAGGACGGTATTATGATCGTGGTGCTTGGGCTGGATGGGGCAAGTGATGAATTGGTAAGCGGTCCTGATATTGTGTCCAGAGGGTTTGTATATGTAAGAGAATCCGACGAGCTGATGGAGGAAGCCAGAATTGTGGTAAATGAGGCGGTAGATAGCTGCCTGAGAAGGGGCATTACTGATTGGGGTAAATTAAAAAGTTCCATTAAGGATGCCCTGGGCGAGTATGTGTGGAAAAAAACAAAACGCCGTCCCATGATTCTGCCTATTATAATGGAGATATAAGGAGAAAATAATCATGCTGGATAGTCAAATGGATGGGGCAGTAGAATGGTTTGTTAATTCCATTAAAAGTACGGAAACCTACGGAAGGTATCGTTCTCAGCTTGAAAAGATAAAGGAAGATCCCGAGCTTTATGAGAAAATCAATGAGTTCCGTCGGCGAAATTATGAGATGCAAAATACGACTGGAGTTGACGAGCTGTTTGAAAAAATGGAAGCCTTTGAAAGGGAATATGAAAAATTCAGGGAAAATCCTATGGTAAATGACTTCCTGCGCGCCGAGCTGGCATTTTGCCGATTGATGCAGGAGATTGATATAGCTATTGCGGACGAACTGGACTTTGAGGAGTTTATTTCCCAGGATCCTTAACGCTCAGAAAGGGATGATTATTTTATGAGTATGAAATATTTAATAGCTACGGTGGTAGAAACCATAATTAAGGTGGTGGTTATTGCTGGGGTTATCGTTTTTGTCTTTCGTAGCGCTACGCAGGCTTATGAATTTGGATATCGGGTGTTTGCAGACCAGCCTGTGTCTGCTTCCGGAGGAAGAACAATTACGGTGAGTGTGGAGGAATCGGCTTCCCTAAAAGAAATTGCCCGGATGCTGGAGGAAAGGGGATTGATTGAAGATGCAAACCTGTTCATTGTACAAGAGCTTCTTTCCGCTTATCATGGAAAAATTGTTCCGGGCATATATGATTTAAGCACGGATATGACGGCAAGCCAGATGCTGGAAATCATGGCCGATCCTGCATCAAAGGAAGATGAGGAATCGGGAAGCACGCCGGCGCCCGTAGAGACACATTCTGATAAAGCGAAAGAGGGAGATCCGGAGGGGGAAATAGAAAATGCCGGCGCGGACGGGGAGGAGGTGTCCCCGGATGGAGCTGAGCAGCCTGAAAGCGGAGAATAGGATCAGCGCGTTTATCAATTCCCTTGACAGAGGCAATACCCCCTTTTTAAATGAAATAGAGCAGTTTGCCATTGAGACAAATGTACCGGTTATAAGGCCGGAGATGCAGAGCCTCTTGAAAGTCCTCCTTGCCATGAAGGAACCCGGACAGATACTTGAAGTGGGAACCGCCATAGGGTTTTCGGCACTTCTCATGAGTGAATATGGACCGAAAGATTGCCGGATTACTACGATTGAAAAATACGAAAAAAGAATTCCTCTTGCCAGAGAAAATTTCAGGAGGGCGGGAAAGGAGGAGGCAATCACATTGCTAGAGGGTGACGCTATGGAGCTGTTAACCAAACTTCCGGGGCCTTACGACTTTATTTTCATGGACGCCGCAAAAGGGCAGTATATCCATTTCCTGCCGGATATTCTGCGGTTAATGCCTGTAGGCGGATTGCTTATATCTGATAATGTGCTGCAGGAGGGGGATATCATGGAGTCCCGCTTTGCAGTTACCAGAAGGGATCGGACCATTCACGCCAGGATGCGGGAGTACCTTTATGAATTAAAACATAACGATCAGCTTGAGACGGCCATCCTGCCGGTAGGGGATGGCGTGACGGTAAGCGTTAAGAAAAACAGGGTGGAGTAAATGAGAAAACCTGAACTTTTGATACCTGCCAGTTCTTTGGAGGTTTTGAAAACAGCGGTGCGCTTTGGGGCGGATGCCGTGTATATAGGAGGAGAGGCTTTTGGCCTTCGGGCTAAGGCGAAAAATTTCTCGCCAAAGGAGATGAGGGAAGGAATTGAGTTTGCCCACGCTTATGGCGTGCGGGTGCATGTAACGGCGAATATATTGGCCCATAATGAAGATCTTGAAGGGGCGAAGGCTTACTTTCAGGAATTAAGGGAAATGAAACCGGACGCTCTGATTATTGCGGATCCGGGAATGTTTACTTTGGCCCGGGAAATTTGTCCGGAAATTGACATCCATATCTCAACTCAGGCGAATAATACAAATTACATGACTTATTTGTTCTGGCATAAACTGGGAGCCAAAAGAGTTGTCTGCGCCAGAGAGCTTTCTTTAAAGGAAATAAAGGAAATCCGCCGTAAAATACCGGAAGATATGGAAATAGAAAGCTTTATCCATGGCGCTATGTGTATTTCCTATTCCGGAAGGTGCTTACTGAGTAATTATTTTGTGGGAAGGGATGCAAATCAGGGAGCCTGTACCCATCCGTGCAGATGGAAATATGCGGTGGTGGAAGAAAAGCGCCCGGGAGAATATCTTCCGGTCTACGAGAATGAGCGGGGGACCTATATTTTTAATTCCAAAGATTTGTGCATGATAGAACATATTCCTGAATTGCTGGATGCAGGCATTGACAGCTTTAAAATAGAAGGAAGAATGAAGAACGCGCTGTATGTGGCTACGGTGGCAAGAACTTACAGGAAAGCCATTGACGATTATCTGGAATCGGAGGAAAAGTACCGGGCCAATATGGAGTGGTACAGGCAGGAGATTGGGAAATGCACTTACCGCCGGTTTTCCACCGGCTTTTACTTTGGTAAGCCGGATGAGAACATGCAGATTTATGATAACAGTACCTATATAAGCGAGTATATTTACCTTGGCATTGTGGAAGAAGTGTCCGGGGAAGGGCTGGCCAGGATAGAGCAGAAAAATAAGTTCGGTGTGGGAGAGGATATAGAGATTATGAAACCGGACGGAAAAAATGTACCGGTCCGGGTATTGTCTTTGACCACAGGGGAGGGAGAGGCGGTTTTAAGCGCGCCTCACGCTAAGGAGATTTTGTGGGTTGGATTAAGCCGGCGGCCGGAACAATATGATATTTTAAGGGTTCGCAAAAATTCCGAATGATATTTTGAGAGATATTGGCAGGTGGTACGAAACACGTGACAGGCTGTACAAATATGCCTATTCAGGCTACCGAATCCAATTTCTTTTTGGCGAAATCTGATGAAAATAAAAATAAGTATTGCAATTTTGCAGATTATCGTGTATCTTTAAGGGCGAAGAAAATATAAAGTATTGTTACGAACAAAGATGTTCCAAAGTTTTTTGGGGCATTTTTTATTTGTAAGGGAAACTGTGAAAGGAAGTAGAGGGATGAGTGAAGTAATTAACGTTGAAGAGTTTTTTGCATGCAAGGTATTCACACGCACTATCATGAAAGAAAGATTACCCAAAAATGTTTATAAGGAAGCCATTAAGGTAATGGAGAATGGCGGCGAGTTATCGCTGGCAACGGCGGACGTTGTCGCAAAGGAGATGAAGGACTGGGCTGTGGAAAATGGCGCAACCCACTACACGCACTGGTTTCAGCCCCTGACAGGCATCACTGCGGAAAAGCACGATTCTTTCATTTCCCACCCGGATATCAATGGAAAAATGCTTATGGAATTTTCCGGAAAAGAGCTGATTAAGGGCGAGCCGGATGCTTCTTCTTTTCCTTCGGGAGGATTGAGAGCCACCTTTGAGGCAAGGGGATACACCGCTTGGGACATCACTTCGCCCGCTTTCTTAAAAGAGGATGCAACCGGCGTGATTCTCTGTATCCCTACGGCATTTTGCTCTTATAAAGGGGAGGCGCTGGATAAGAAAACCCCTTTGCTCCGCTCCATGGAAGCAATCAATGAGCAGGCCCTGCGAATTGTAAGACTTTTCGGAAACACGGGAGCTACCAAAGTAGCGGCAAGCGTGGGACCGGAGCAGGAATATTTTCTGGTAGACAGAGAGAAATACTTAAAAAGAACCGACCTTGTCTTCACAGGCCGCACCTTGTTTGGCGCGCCTGCGCCAAAAGGGCAGGAGCTGGAAGATCATTATTTTGGCACCATCCGGGAACGAATCGGCGCATATATGAAGGACTTAAACATTGAATTGTGGAAGCTTGGCGTTTCGGCAAAGACCCAGCACAATGAAGTGGCTCCTGCACAGCATGAGCTGGCGTCCATATATGAGACGGCGAATATTGCGGTTGACCACAACCAGTTGGTTATGGAAACGATGAAAAAGGTGGCGGGCCGCCATGGGCTCACCTGTCTGTTGCACGAAAAACCTTTTGCAGGTGTAAACGGTTCCGGTAAACACAATAACTGGTCGCTTGGTACGGATAACGGGGTGAACCTGTTAGACCCCGGCGACACGCCCAATGAAAATATTCAGTTTCTGTTAGTGCTTGCCTGCATTATCAAAGCGGTTGACATACATGCGGATTTACTTCGCCAAAGCGCCTCCGATGTGGGGAATGACCACAGGCTTGGCGCGAATGAAGCGCCTCCGGCAATTATATCCATCTTCCTTGGAGAACAGCTTGAGGATGTGGTAAAGCAGCTGGTGGAAACCGGCGAGGCGGCCCATGTGTTACAGGGCGGCAAGCTGGAAACCGGCGTTTCCACCCTGCCCGATTTTACAAAGGATGCAACGGACAGAAACAGAACGTCACCCTTTGCCTTTACGGGAAATAAATTCGAGTTCCGTATGGTCGGTTCTTCGGATTCCATTGGAAGCCCGAATACCATCTTAAACGCAATTGTTGCGGAGGCTTTCTGCGAGGCGGCCGATATTCTCGAAAAAGCGGAAGATTTTGACCTGGCAGTGCATGACTTAATTAAAGAGTACCTGACAAAGCATCAGAGAATTATTTTTAATGGCAATGGCTATTCGGAGGAATGGGTAAAAGAGGCCGAAAGGAGAGGGCTTCCCAATATCAAATCCATGGTTGAGGCGGTGGATACCCTTACAACCGATAAGGCGGTAAAGCTCTTTGAAAAATTTGGTATTTTCACCAAAGCGGAACTGGAGTCCCGTGAGGAGGTTCTTTATGAAACCTACGCGAAAACCATCAATATTGAAGCGCTTACCATGATTGATATGGCGTCCAAGCAGATTATACCTGCCGTAATTAAATACACCAAATCTCTTGCGGATACCGTTATTGCGGTAAGAGAGGCAGGAGCGGATGCATCCGCCCCCGCTGATTTGCTAAAGACCGTTTCCGAAAAGCTGTCTATGATGAAGGCCGCTTTGGAAAAACTGGAAGATTCCGTGGCAAAGGCAGGGGATGTGAGCAATGTAAAAGAGCAGGCTTTCTATTATAAAGATGTGGTAAAGGCCGCTATGGATGAATTAAGAGCGCCGGCCGATGAAGTTGAGATGATGGTAGATAAGGAAGTATGGCCGATTCCTACTTATGGCGATTTGATTTTTGAAGTATAGAAAAAGTGTGGAAACAGGAAACTAAAACTAAAACAGGAATCCCCCGGCAGCGCCGGGGGATTTTACCGTAATAAAAGAGTATAAGGCGTACCCGTTTTTTATTCAACTTTTACTTCCAGGTAACCAAGAAGCTTGCTCATATCATATTCGGGAACGATGCCCAAGTTGGAATCATAGAACTTGCCGTCATAGTGAACAAGGTAGTGGCAATAAAGCCCCATTTTTTCCATCAGGATACAGCATTTGGGGAGAGTGGCCGGCTGGCCTTCCGTATAAACAATGACGTCGCTGTGGTCAATGCCGTAGTAATTTAAAGCGGAAATGACACGACCCATGGTAGCCTGCCATTCGCGGCAGTCCATAACGCTGATGACTTCGGCAATGGTAACGCCCGCTAACATGGCAACACAGGTCTGGCCGCAGAGACCGTCTTCGGGCTGAATGATAATGTCGATACCGTCAATTTTACGTATGGGATTGTCAAAATTGTAAGGGCTGTTTTGATTAATTTGAATCAAGCTTTTGGTAATATGAAGGAGAACTTTGTGCTCTTTGGTGATGTCAACATGTGAAACGTCTTCTTCCTGCAGATGGATTTTGTAATTGCCCTTTGCCTCAGGAATTAAATCACATTCAATAATTTTGTTGTCCAGAATCAATTCTGCTTCAATCTCATCACGCTTTTTGCAGACCTCCCATACATTAAAGGGGATGCGGATTGTGTAAAGGTCGTTTTCTTTTTCAATTTTTCCATTAAAAAAATATCTCATAAAATAACCCTCCTGATTCAGATGCATATATAGGAATACTTATAAATTAAAGATACCAGATTTCTGTAAATTTGAAAACATTTTTTTCCATAGGATGTTCAAAAGTATTAAAAAATATTCAAAAAATTTTATAATATTCAAACTATATATTTTATAAAAAAATTTAAAAAAATACTTGTCAAATAAATTGTTATCGTGTATACTATTTTAAGTAATTGATTTTGGGCTATCGCCAAACGGTAAGGCAACGGACTCTGACTCCGTCATTTCAAGGTT
>CAJUKV010000024.1:0-12700 GCA_910587305.1 uncultured Lachnospiraceae bacterium
CACTATGATACTCATAAAATCAGGACCTTGTGGATAAAACTGCGGAAACTCAAGAATATGTTGATATATACAATGAATTAGCGCATAATTATAATTGCCAAGATAAAAACCGAATGTCAGAAGCCTAAAAAAGAGAAAAGAAAAAATATGGAACAGATGGATATTTAGGAAAATCCGAAGCTGTTTATGCACTTAATCACGAAATTATTTTGAACAAAATGGAAACATTTTGGTTTCAATTTATCAAGGATAGGGGAATAAGGGCGAGCAGATGGAAAAAATAGAAAATCAATGATTTTACTTTTTAAATCTGAATGGGCGGCAAACCAAAGCAGCCCTAATTACTATTATTTAGTAATGCCTATGATTTTATCAGAGTAGCCTATGAGTCCCAAATTGCCCTGAGCGGATTGCCTAAGAAATTGATAAAACGCTTTCCGTTCCAGGCAATAGACTATAATTACTTTTTCCAAAGTTTTAAAAGTATGGAGGAAAATTTTTAAACACACATAGCGTCAGGCAGAGAGCTGAAAAGGCTGAAAAGGCTGGGAAGGGTGAGGATAAAGCAATGGGGAGTGGCATAAGCACTATAATACTTCATTTTCTGGTAACAGCTCTCTGTCTTGCAGGCGGAAGCATAAAAGAGGCGCATGCACAACCTGATTATGGGAAGGTCATGCAGGATTTTCTAAGAAATCAGGAATACGCATCAGATTTCCACAATCCCGGCCAGGTGAGATTTGAACCGGCTTATATTGACGAGGACGATGTTCCGGAGCTTTTACTTTGCGAAGGAACCGGACACATAGATGGAATCGTGATTTATAAGTATAACCCGGACACAGAGCGGATGGAAATGGTGGATTCCTTTTCGTCCTTTGGCCGCTTCGGTTATGCACCCCGGCTGAATATAGTAAAAAGCAGCTATGGAAACCACGGATATTTTGCTTTCGTTTTTACAAAGATCGAGAAGGATTTCACAGTCACCGTAACGGACGCGCTATCAGAGGATGGCGGTGGAGTCCATTCTGAAGAGATACGGTATTATCATGGAATGGACAGCAATATTTATCATGGAACTTATTATGAAATGCCCAAAAAACCCATATCGGAGAAAGAGTATGACAGACTATTAATTGAGTTGATGGGCGGGCAGGAAAAGACGGTCGGGTATAATGAGATGACGGCTATAACGGAAGAAAATGTCGAGGGGATTCGGTAAAGCATACAATGGGACAGCCTTTACACTTTAGAGACCATTTGCTATAAATACAAGCATCAAATACCGGTACGATTTGCGGGGATGGAAAGCAGGTGACTGCCTAATATGTGCCGTAAAGTCCATAAAAAGCATGGATTTTATATTCCGGCTTCCTTTGCGCCTATTGACTTTTGCATAAAAAAGTACAATAATAAAAAAAGTTCAAAACATATTAACATTAACAGGAAACTTAAGAGGAGTGCGGGATAATGGAGAAGAAAAATATTGACTGGGCTAACCTTGGATTTAGCTATATTCAGACGGATTTCAGGTTTGTAGCCAATTATAAAAACGGCGCCTGGGATGAGGGCGCTCTTACGGAAGACGCCAATGTGGTTATCAATGAGTGCGCGTGCGTTCTGCAGTATGCGCAGACCGTATTTGAAGGCATGAAGGCGTACACTACGGCCGACGGGCGAATCGTAACCTTCCGTCCTGACTTAAACGGCGAGAGAATGGAACAGAGCGCGAAGCGTTTGGAGATGCCCGTATTTCCGAAAGATAAATTTGTGGAAGCAGTGCTTAAGACGATCCGGGCAAACGAGGCTTATGTGCCCCCTTATGGCAGCGGCGCGACGCTTTATGTGCGTCCTTTCCTGTTTGGGAGCAATTCGGTAATTGGCGTAAAGCCCGCGGAGGAATATCAGTTCCGTGTGTTTACTACTCCGGTAGGGCCTTACTTTAAAGGCGGGGTTAAGCCTCTTACCATCCGTGTCAGCGATTTTGACCGCGCGGCGCCAAGAGGTACAGGACATATCAAGGCGGGCCTTAATTATGCAATGAGTCTGTATGCAATTATGGATGCCCATAAGCAGGGTTATGATGAGAATATGTATCTTGATGCGTCCACCAGAACTAAGGTGGAGGAGACAGGCGGGGCAAACTTTTTGTTTGTCACAAAAGATGGTAAGGTGGTAACGCCTAAGTCGGATAGTATTCTTCCTTCTATCACGCGGCGTTCTCTTATGCAGGTTGCCAGAGAATATCTTGGCTTGGAAGCTGAGGAGAGAGAAGTTTATGCGGATGAGCTGAAAGATTTTGCAGAGTGCGGCCTGTGCGGCACGGCAGCAGTGATTTCACCGGTGGGAAAGGTAGTGAATCACGGAAATGAAATCTGCTTCCCCAGCGGCATGAATCAGATGGGACCTGTGACCCAAAAGCTGTATGATACGCTTACAGGCATTCAGATGGGAACAATCAAAGCGCCCGAAGGATGGGTGGTGGAAGTATAAGAAGCGAAATTTCTAATGTCGTTTGTTAACCGAGTAGGGAAGGTTTTCTCCCTACTGGCTGTGCGGCTCGCATGCTGCCTTGGCAGCAAATTTCCGGATGCGGGCCTGTGCATAACAAACGCCGACACGCTTCGCGAGTCGTCTTATTGTAAAAAGAAGGCGTTCAGGCTGTCAGCCCGAATGCCTTTCCGGAGTACATTGGGAAATTGCTTGCTGCCGGATGTAAGTCACAATTGTGTGAATTTGAGGCAAATAAAGGAGACACAGTGGGCTGCGTTGAATGAAATTGGATGTAAAATCGCGCAAAGAGTGTCGACACTTGGTAAAATAATAAAGTAAAAGGATTCGATGAATTGCGAAACAGGGGGATGTGAAAATATTTGGCCGATAGATTTAGCCGATGTATTTTTAGATCTTTGGTTTCGCAATTATTTGTCGTTGGAAACAGACCTGCAGGCTATTGGAAACAGGAAGAATGAATTGAGAAGACATAAAGGAGATCGTTTTGTGGAGGCAAGGGAAGTATTAGAGCAGGTAAAATCAGGAAAGATTTCTATAGAGGATGCGGAGAAATACTTTAAAAAACAGCCCTTTGAGGAAATGGGCTATGCAAAGCTTGACACCCATCGGGAAATACGTTCCGGCTTTCCCGAGGTAGTTTATTGCAGTGGGAAGCCGGACGAGTATTTGGTCAATATTTATGTCCGTTTATTTGAGCAAAATGGAGAAGTGTTTGGAACCAGAGCAAGTGTCCATCAATATGAGGTGGTGAAAGAGGCGCTTCCCCAAGTCACATATGACCAGGTATCCCATATCCTAAAGGTGGAAAAGCCGGATAAGGACGGATATGGGAAAATAGCCGTCTGCACGGCGGGCACGGCGGATATCCCTGTTGCGGAGGAAGCCGCTCAGACGGCGGAATATTTTGGCGCAAGGGTGGATCGGATTTACGATGTAGGCGTCAGCGGTCTGCACAGGCTTATTTCAAGGCTTGATATCATTCAGGAGGCAAACTGCGTGGTAGCGGTGGCCGGAATGGAGGGAGCCCTTGCCAGTGTGTTAGGAGGGCTGGTGAGCAGGCCGGTGATTGCGGTTCCCACATCGGTGGGATATGGGGCAAGCATGCATGGGCTTTCGGCGCTGCTGACCATGATCAATTCCTGTGCCAATGGAATAGCGGTGGTGAATATTGATAATGGCTATGGGGCCGGTTACATTGCCACACAGATCAACAGGCTTGGATGTGGGCGGCATGAGAAGGAAATGTAGGCGCACTTTAATTGTGGGCTGCGGAAAACAGGGAGGACTATGATGGGCAATACACTATATTTGGAATGTTATTCGGGAATCAGCGGCGATATGACGGTTGCGGCGCTTCTGGATGCGGGGGCGGACAGGGAAGCGCTGGAAAAAGCGCTTCATAGCCTTCCGGTACATGGATATGAGGTGGAAGTAAGCCGGGTAAAGAAAGCGGGATTGGACGCATGTGACTTTCATGTGCGGCTGGATAAGGAGCACGAAAATCACGATCATGATATGGAATACCTGCATGGGCATGCGCACAGCCATGACCAGGAACACGGACATTCCCACGGACATCATCATGATGAAATAGCGTGTGAGCAGGGACATCCTCACGAGCATCACCCGCATGAGCATACAGGGCACACTCACACAGGACATACACACACGGATCATACGCACACCGGGCTTAGAGAAATTATGGAGATAATTGAGCAGGGAGAGCTAAGCAGCAGGGCTAAGGAGACTGCGATTAAAATTTTCCATGTTCTTGCAGAGGCGGAGGCCAAAGCCCACGGCGTTCCCATGGAAGAAGTGCATTTCCATGAGGTTGGGGCGGTAGATTCTATTGTGGATATTGTGGCGGTGGCGGTATGTCTGGACAATCTGGATATCACAGAGGTAATCGTTCCTTTCTTGTGCGAGGGCAGGGGCACGGTAAGGTGCCAGCATGGTATTTTGCCCGTTCCGGTTCCGGCAGTAGCCAATATTGTGGAGGCACACCGGATTCCCATCCGGTTTACGGAAGTGGAAGGAGAGCTGGTTACACCTACGGGAGCGGCGATTGTGGCAGCCGTAAAGACAGGCGCCGAGCTCCCAAAGCAGTTTGTAATAAACAGGATTGGCATCGGAGCTGGAAAGCGGAACTATGAAAGGCCCAGCCTGCTGCGCGCCATGCTGATTCAGGAAAAGAATACATATCAAAGCCAAAGTTTAATCGAAAACGCAAAGAAGGAAGATTTTATTTATAAACTTGAGACAAATATAGATGACTGCACAGGAGAAGCCCTTGGATATACCATGGATAAATTGATGGCTGCGGGCGCCAGGGACGTGCACTTTATCCCCGTCTATATGAAAAAGAGCAGACCGGCCTATGAGCTTGCGGTAATCTGTGATGAAGACCGGATCAAAGCGCTGGAGAGGATTATCTTTCGGGAAACCACTACAATCGGCATTCGACGCGTTAAGATGGATCGTACCCTTCTCCCAAGGGATAATGATGCCATTACGCTGCCCGAGGGCGAGTTAAAGGTGAAAAAGTGCACGCTGCCGGATGGACAGGAGCGGCGCTATCCGGAATATGACAGTGTCATAGCGCTGGCGGAAAAAAGCGGGAAATCCTTTTGGCAGGTAATGGATGACTTTCAAAAATCGCTGCCTGAGGACTTTTAAGGTTTACAGCGCAAACAATGACATGGGGATTATGATGGAGGATGGGAATTTGGCAAAAAAAGAAAGACTCCTTTCGCTGATTAAAGGATATGCGCATGAGGATATCATGGTTGCTTTTTCCGGCGGCGTGGACAGCGCTCTGGTATTGAAAATGGCCTGCGATGAGGCAAAGAAAACCGGAAAGCAGGTGTATGCGGTGACCATACATACCAGATTACATCCACTGAAAGAGATAGAAGAAACAAAAGACATATGTAAGGAAATCGGGGCGGAGCATATCGTTCTTAAGGTGGATGAGCTTAAGGAAGCAGGCATTATGAATAACCCGGTCAACCGCTGCTATCTGTGTAAAAAACAGATTTTCCTGAAAATCAAGGAGAAGGCGGCGGAGCTTTCCGTTCGGACTATCTTAGAGGGAACCAATGAGGACGACCTTCATGTGTACCGCCCGGGCATCAAGGCTTTGCGTGAGCTTGGGATTGTAAGCCCTCTTGCGGATGCGGGCCTTTGCAAGGAAGAAGTAAGAAAATTGGCGGCAGAGTATGGTTTAAAGACATCTTCCAAGCCTTCAACGCCTTGCCTGGCCACCAGATTTCCTTATGGGACAGCGCTTGACTATGAGATGCTGGCCCAGGTGGAGAAAGGGGAGGCTTATCTAAAAAGCCTTGGTTTACATAATATCAGACTCAGGGTCCATGGCGATATCGCCCGAATTGAGGTGGACGAGGACGCTTTTGGAATACTGACAGGACATAGAAAGGAAATCATTGAACGCTTAAAGGAGCTGGGATATATTTACATCACATTGGATTTAGAGGGATTCCGATCCGGAAGCATGGATGTGAAGCTTGATTCCCGCGAGCAATGAGCCAAGTAGCTGCCTAAAGCCAACCGTTGGTTAACTTAGAGATTTGGCGAATGCCGCGAGAGTAACATACCCCGCCGCTCTACAGCGTTGCAAGATGGATGGGCGGTTGCAAAACTTGGCTGTTGCACAATATATGCCAAACCTCTAGCATATGGCTGCTATATATTGTATGAATCTGCCGTTTTGCAACATCCCCTTGTTGACTTTTAGGGAAAGCGGGAATTTAATTTATAACAACAGTTTTAAAATTGGAGGATGAAAATGGAGTACAGAGTATTAAAAAGATGTAATAGTTTAAAGGTAAGCGAGATTGCCTTAGGATGCGAGGGATTTATCGGTAAATCGCCGGAGGAATTTCAGGAAATGCTGGACAGAGCCCTTTCCCTTGGAATCAATTTTATTGACATGTATACGCCCAATCCTGATTTCAGGGACAATTTAGGCGCGGCTATGAAAGGAAAAAGGGAAAAGCTTGTACTCCAGGGCCACATTTGTTCCGTTTGGGAAAATGGGGAGTATTTAAGGACAAGGGATTTGGAGAAGACAAAGGCAGGCTTTGAAGACCAGCTGAACAGGCTTGGAACGGATTATCTGGACATCGGTATGATCCATTATGTGGATGCGGAAAAGGATTTCGAGGAGGTCTTTAACGGGCCGGTGATTGCCTATTGCAAAGAGTTAAAGGAACAGGGGAAGATTCACGCCATCGGGCTTAGCTCCCACAATCCGGTGGTTGCGCGTAGGGCCGTAGAGACAGGTCTGATTGACGTTTTGATGTTTTCCGTCAATGCCGCTTATGATATGCAGCCGGCAAGTGAGGATTGTAACGCTTTGTTTGAACAGGAAAGTTACCAAAACGGCTTTATCGGTATGGATCCTGACAGAAAGGCCCTGTACGAGCTGTGCGAGAGGGAAGACGTTGCGATTGACGTCATGAAAGTTTTTGGAGGCGGAGATATGCTAAATGAAAAGCTCTCTCCCTTCGGCGTAGCCTTTAATGAGTATCAGTGCATTGAATACTGCCTGACAAGACCGGGGGTGGTTTCCATCATGGCAGGCTGCCACAGCATAAGTGAGATAGAAAAGCTGGCCTCTTATTATGACGCCTCCGAACAGGAGAGGGATTACTCCCTTGTGCTTTCTCAGATGGATAAATTCAAATTTCATGGAAACTGCATGTACTGCGGTCATTGCGCGCCGTGCAGCGTTGGGATCAACGTGGCGGAAGTGAATAAGTACCTGAACCTGTGCCTGGCCCAGGGGGAAGTGCCGGAGACGGTGGCGGATCACTATAAGCTGCTGCCCCGCCATGCATCGGACTGCGTTGCCTGCGGCAGATGTGAGCGAAACTGTCCATTTGGGGTTGGGATTATCGGGAAGATGAAAAAAGCGGTGGAGGTATTCGGATATTAGAAAGTGCGCGGGGAAGAATTTTCCAAGTGGCGTAAGCCGTAAAGAGATTCCTTGAAAATGGCAGTTTAACTTTTTACCTGAAAAGGGTATAATAAAAGTGAACCTCAATTTTTCTTTCGATTTCAAGAATGGAAAGGGTGGCTTTTATGAATTTAGTGAAAATTTCTTCGAATGGGCAGATTACCGTACCGGCAGAAATCCGCCGGTTGCTCGGCCTGAAAGCCGGCGACAAAATTCTGTTTTACCAAAAACAGGACGGAGAGGTTGTTTTGCGCAATGCCTCCGCCCATGCAATCCGTAAAGCGCAGTCTGCTTTTTCAGGCGCAGCCGAAGCTATGGGGATTTCCCATGAAGATGATGTGCAGGCTCTTGTAGACGAAGTACGGAAGGGCGCTTCGCAAAATGTATTGGGAAAGGGATAATAAAAATGCGGATATTGGTCGATACAAACGTTCTTTTTTCCGCATTGCTTTTCCCACGGTCAAAACCGGCACAGGCACTGTTATATGTAGCTGATAATCAATTGTAGAAGAATTTTCTTATAATTTATACTTATGATATTTATAATTAATATTGATTTTACTTATGAGTATGCCGGGCGTATAATCATAAAGTAAAAACTGATATATAGAAGCAGGTTTTTACAGCCTGCTTTTATTATGCACAGGCCCGTGCAGAGGAAGTATGCCGCCAGAGCGGCGCACGGGCCGCGCGGCGAGCAGGGAGAAAATCTTCCCTACTCAATTGCGCAGACCTGCGTAGCGGAAACATGCCATTAAAGCAGCACGCGGGCCGTCTGGCGGGCAGGAAGAAAATCAGCCACAAGACAGGAAAGGGAAATTCTCAAAGCCATTCAACAGGAAAGGGAGGAATAAAAAATGGTTAAAGCGGTAGTGGGCGCCAACTGGGGCGATGAAGGAAAAGGAAAAATAACGGATATGCTGGCACAGCAGGCGGATGTCATTATCCGTTTTCAGGGAGGGGCCAATGCGGGGCATACGATAGTCAACAATTATGGAAAATTTGCCCTGCATACGCTGCCATCAGGGGTTTTTTACAGCCATACCACCTGTATTATAGGAAACGGAGTGGCGCTTAACATCCCATTGCTTTTTGACGAGATCAAGTCCATCACGGACAGAAATGTCCCGATGCCTAAGATCCTGGTATCCGACAGGGCGCAGATGGTAATGCCTTATCACATCCTGCTGGATACATACGAGGAAGAGCGGCTGGGCGGAAAGTCCTTCGGAAGTACGAAATCCGGCATTGCGCCTTTTTATTCTGATAAATATGCAAAGATCGGTTTCCAGGTCAGTGAGCTTTTTGACGAGGATCTTTTAAGGGAAAAAGTGGAAAGAATCTGCGAACAGAAGAACGTCATGTTAGAGCACATGTACCATAAACCGCTGATTAAGCCGTCCGAACTTTTGGAAACCTTACATGAATATAAAGAAATGATTGCGCCTTACGTGTGCGACGTGTCCGCCTATCTTGACAGGGCAATAAAGGAAGGCAAAACCATTTTGCTGGAGGGACAGCTTGGCACCTTAAAGGATCCGGATCATGGGATTTACCCTATGGTAACCTCGTCCTCCACATTGGCCGCTTATGGCGCAATCGGCGCGGGAATCCCGCCTTATGAAATCAAAGAAATCATTGCCGTGTGCAAGGCATATTCCTCAGCCGTGGGAGCAGGCGCCTTTGTATCGGAGATATTTGGGGATGAAGCGGATGAACTTAGAAGGCGCGGCGGCGACGGGGGAGAGTACGGCGCAACCACAGGCCGTCCAAGGCGTATGGGTTGGTTTGACTGTGTTGCCTCTAAGTATGGCTGCAGGCTGCAGGGCGCTACGGACGTTGCCTTCACCGTTTTGGATGTGCTAGGTTATCTGGATGATATTCCTGTGTGCGTGGGTTATGAGATTGACGGCGAGGTGACCACAGATTTTCCGGTTACCCATAAACTGGAAAAGGCAAAGCCCGTTCTTGAGAAGCTTCCCGGATGGAAATGCGATATCCGGGGGATTAAGAAATACGAAGATTTGCCGGAAAACTGCAGGAACTATGTGGAATTTATCGAGAAACAGATTGGCTATCCTGTGACGATGGTTTCTAACGGGCCGGGCCGTGACGATATTATTTATAGAAAGAGATAAGAAGCTCCCGAAAAAATTCCTTCGAAATGTTCGACCACGGGGCGTATTTACTCCTGACAAAACACAATGTTCCTATGAAAAAATACAAAAAATGAAAAAGTTCCTATGAATAATCACATAATTCTTTGAGGAAAAGAAAAAGGGTGATATGATGATAAGAAGAGAGCGTTAGGATGGTGATGGATATAGGGAGACTTAGGAAGAGGTCGGCTCTGTCTGTCGGCCGGGAAAGCAGGAAGGAGCGACAGGAATCTTATGGGAGCAAGGAACGGAAATAAAAATTATTCGTTGGAACTGGAGAAGATACTGAAAAATACGGAAAATAAAGGAAAAAAGCTGTTTTTGCATAGCTGCTGCGCCCCCTGCAGCAGCTATGTGCTTGAGTACCTCAGGGGCTTTTTTCAGATAACGGTGTTTTACTACAATCCGAATATCACGGAGCAGGAAGAATATCTGAAAAGAATGGCGGAACAGAAGCGGCTTATAGAAGAATTTAACAGGCAGCTTTTGGAGGGGGAAGTATCCGGCTATCTCATCAAAGTGGAGGAAGGGGATTACCCGAAAGGTTTGTTTTTTGAAGCTGTGAAGGGCTTAGAGCAGTGCAAAGAAGGCGGGGAAAGATGTTTTGTGTGTTACGAGCTTCGGCTTCGCAGAACGGCTGAGCAGGCGAAGGAAGCGCAGGCAGATTATTTTACCACCACCCTTACCATAAGCCCTCTTAAAAATGCAGGAAAAATAAATGAAATCGGGGAAAGGCTGTCTAAGGAATACGGCGTTCTTTTTTTGCCTTCTGATTTTAAAAAGAAGAACGGCTATAAGCGCTCTGTGGAGCTGTCAAAGGAGCATGGGCTTTACAGGCAGAACTACTGCGGCTGTGTTTTCTCAAGGAATGGCGCACATGAGAAATCTGCTGTAGTTGCTTTGGATAAAGAATAGGCGTTAGATGAAAGATTTTGCTGCGTTTTTTGGAAATATGCCGCTAAAGCGGCGCAGGGGCCGCACGGCGAGCAGGGTAAAAATCTTTCCTGCTCGAAAAAAGGAATGCCTCTTATGCTTGATAAAATGGCGCTAAAATGTTAGGATAGTTGAAGTGATAAGATTGCTGTGGTTTTTTTTATCAATGTGCGGAGGGCGAAGGGAGTCGCCGCGGCATGAGAATTTGTGTACAGGCCCGTAGGGAGAAATACGCCATGAAAACGGCGAAGGCTTGTACGACTGACAGGGGAAAGACGCCTGTCCGCTAAATTGACACAAACAGGAGGAAGTGGCGGATGAAAAAATTTCTGGATCTCATATCGGAAGAAATGATGAATGCGTTTGAGGCGGCCGGATATGACAGGGAGCTTGGAAAGGTGAGCCTGTCCAACCGGCCGGATTTATGTGAATACCAGTGCAATGGCGCTATGGCCGGAGCGAAGCTTTATAAGAAAGCGCCCATTATGATTGCCGGTGATGTGGCCAAAATGTGTGAGAACAGTAAAGTGTTTTGCAAGGCGGAGGCGGTTACGCCCGGTTTTTTGAATCTGAAGGTGAGAGAGGATTTTACGGCAGACTACTTAAACCAGATGCGGGCAGAACCCAAGTTTGGCCTTAACATGCCTGAGGAGCCGAATCATATTATTGTGGATTACGGCGGACCTAACGTGGCGAAACCTCTTCATGTGGGACATTTGCGCTCCGCTGTGATTGGTGAGAGCATCAAGCGGATCGCAAAGTATGCCGGACATGAAGTGCTTGGGGATATCCATCTTGGAGACTGGGGCCTGCAGATGGGATTAATTATCGCGGAACTGCAGGAAAGACAGCCGGAATTGGTATACTTTGACGAAAGCTTTATGGGAGACTATCCGGAGGAGGCGCCCTTTACCATTTCGGAGCTGGAGGAAATTTATCCGACAGCCAGCGCCAAATCCAAGGAGAACGCCGAATACAAAGACCGCGCCATGGATGCAACCTTTAAGCTGCAAAAGGGCGTAAGAGGCTACCGCGCGCTGTGGAATCATATTATGAAGGTGTCGGTGGCGGATTTAAAGAAAAATTATGATAATTTAAACGTGGAGTTTGAGCTGTGGAAGGGAGAATCCGATGTCCATGACCTGATACCGGGTATGGTGGAGTATCTGAAAAAGGAAGGATACGCTTACATCAGCGACGGCGCTCTTGTGGTGGATGTGAAAGAGGAGACGGACACAAAGGAGATTCCGCCCTGCATGATTTTAAAGTCAGACGGCGCATCCCTTTACAACACCACGGACTTGGCAACCATTATGGACAGAATGAAAACCTATCATCCGGACAGAATGATTTATCTTACGGATAAGCGCCAGGAACTTTATTTTGAGCAGGTTTTCCGCTGTGCAAAAAAGACAAAGCTGGTGGACTCAAATACGGAGCTTTTGCACATTGGCTTTGGCACCATGAACGGAAAAGACGGCAAGCCCTTTAAGACAAGGGAGGGCGGCGTTATGCGTCTTGAACTCCTGATAAAGGAAATTAATGATGAAATGTACCGCAAGATTACGGATAACCGCCAGGTTGACGAGGAAGAAGCGCGTAGGACGGCCAGGGTGGTTGCCTTATCCGCAATCAAATACGGGGATTTGTCCAACCAGGCGTCCAAGGATTATATTTTTGATATTGACAAATTCACTTCCTTTGAAGGAGACACGGGCCCTTATATTTTGTACACCATTGTCAGAATCAAATCTATTTTAAATAAGATAAAAGAGCAGCAGGGGCAGGAGGGCAATGCTTTTCAAAAAGAGGCTCCAATCCGGGATGCGGGAAGCGAGGCGGAAAAGGCGCTTATGCTTGAAATTGCAGGTTTCCAGGCGGCAATGGAGACCGCTTACAGGGAGACGGCGCCCCATAAGCTGTGCGCATATATTTATGGTATTGCCAACGCTTTTAACCGCTTTTACCACGAGACCAAAATCGTAACGGAAGAAAATGATGAGAAGAAGTCAGGGTGGGTTGCGCTCCTTATTCTGGTAAGGGATATCTTGGAAACCTGCATTGATGTGCTTGGCTTCTCAGCGCCGGAAAGAATGTAAAAGACGAAAAGATTTTC
>CAJUKV010000024.1:12800-56451 GCA_910587305.1 uncultured Lachnospiraceae bacterium
TAAGGCGTCAAAAGACGCCGCCTGAGAAAATCTAAGTTTCGTCTTAAAGAATCGCAAAGCGATTCTATCGAAATAATTTATGTATTGCTAATGCCGTAAGGCGGCAAGTCGTAAATGTAAAGAAGACGAAAAGATTTTCTAAGGCGTCAAAAGACGCCGCCTGAGAAAATCTAAGTTTCGTCTTAAAGAATCGCGAAGCGATTCTATCGAAATAATTTATGTATTGCTGATGCCGTAAGGCGGCATGTCGGAAATGTAAAGAAGACGAAAAGACTTTCTAAGGCGTCAAAAGACGCCGCCTGAGAAAATCTAAGTTTTGTCTTAAAGAATCGCAATGATGCAGAGGTGTAAATATGCAGTCGGCTATTGAATTGAGAAATAAATTAAAGAGTATTGACCATCGGGGATATCCGGCCTATAAGGAGTTGCGGGGGCAGTATGATTTCAAGGATTATATGCTTTCTATTGACCATGTGCAGGGGGACCCCTTTGCGGCGCCCTCAAGGCTTTCCGTGTGGGTGAAGGGAGAAAAGGCAGGATTCCCCTCCGATTTTTATGATACTCATGCGAAAAGAGTGACTTTACAGGATCATCTCACCAGATTGTTTGGAAGGGAGGTCAGCGGCGGAAGCTTTCAGGCAAAAGGTTCCGGAAAAAGCGGCCTGCTTTCCGTTTCAAGATGTGGGCAGCAGGTGCTTGAGAGAACGGCTCTTAAGGTAAATGTGGGCAGCATCGGATCAAGTAGTCCGGCCCAGGGCCGCGTTGCCCGGAATGGTACTTCGCTAAGCGATATTGACGGGAGTAACGCGATACAGGGGAATGCAGCAAAAGGAAAGGCCATAGGCGGCGATATTACCCTGCGGTTTGAAGCGGGGTTCCCGGCAAACGGCAGGACCATCAACGCCAGAGAGTTGGAGAAAATGTTGTTTGACATCCTGCCTGAATGTGTCAGAAAAAGCCTGTATTATGCCAGAATCGATAAAACGAAGTTAAAGCAGGCTATCTGCCTTTGCGAGGATCAGGAATTTATCAGGGAAAAGCTTCCGGAGCTTTCTCTGTGCGCTTTTGTGGCGGACGGTTCCATTCTTCCAAGGGAGAGCGGCGTTTCCGAAAAGCCAATGAAAGGAGCGGTGCCCTTTAGAACGCCGGACTCTCTTAAAGTTACCTTAAAGCTGCCTAACAGGGGAGAGGTAAGCGGAATGGGAATTAAAAAAGGGGTTACTTTATTTGTGGGCGGCGGCTATCACGGGAAGTCCACTATTTTGCAGGCACTCCAAAACGGGGTGTACAACCATATTTCCGGCGATGGCAGAGAGCTTGTGATTACAGATCGGACGGCGGTAAAGCTAAGGGCCGAGGACGGCAGAAGTATTGCCAATGTGGACATTTCCCCTTTTATCCGAAACCTTCCCAGCAAAAGGGATACGGCTCATTTTTCCACAGAGGACGCCAGCGGCAGCACTTCCCAGGCGGCAAATCTGATGGAAGGGGTGGAGGCGGGCAGCAGCCTGTTTTTGATCGACGAGGATACCTCCGCCACCAACTTTATGATTCGCGATCAGCTCATGCAGGAGGTTATCTCGGCAGGGGAGGAGCCGATCACCCCTTTTATCTGCCGTGTGAACAGCTTATACAGGGATCTGGATATTTCTTCTATTATTGTGGCGGGAAGCTCGGGGTCATATTTCCACGTGGCGGATACCGTAATACAGATGAAAGAATATGTTCCCTATGACATCACGGAAAAGGCCAAAAAGGCCGCCAAGGGTTACCCGGCCATGAGCGGGGATGAGGATAAGTTCCCCCCTTACCTTGACCAAAGGTGCCCTAAGCCGGATATGGGACTTAAGAAGGACGACCGCATTAAAATAAAAACAATGGGTACCAGCGAACTGATGCTTTCCAGGGAAAATGTGGAGCTTCGCTATTTGGAGCAGTTAAAGGATCAGGAGCAGACGGCGGCCCTTGCGTGGATTCTAAAATTTGCCCAGCTGAAAATGATGGACGGAAAAAAGAACTTAATGCAAATCAGCGAGCTTTTGGAAAAACAGATTGATAAAAACGGCCTTGAAAGCCTGTTTGAGCGGGGCGACATATCTTCCTCGCTGGCAAGACCCAGAAAGCAGGAGATATTGGCCTGCATAAACCGGTACCGAAGACTTCAATTTTAGATATTGAGTACTTATTTTAACCAGGCGGCTGAGAAGCAGATATTTGTTGAATGTCGCGAGGGTCACTTACCTTGCTGCTCTGCAGCGTTATAAAATGAAAGCCCCGTTGCTTGCAGCGGGGTTATTGACTTTGGGGCAGTTACAGATTTGCGCGATAAATGACGTATTGTGAAATAGTCACCCTCTTGGTACAATAATAATAACCTTTAGTTCGCGCGGACAGGCTTAAATACCTTTGAACAGAAAGGAGAACATAAATGGATAGTGGGCAAATATTACAGATAATGCAGGTAATGATATCGCTGCTAACATTATTGACACTTAGCACAAAAATGTAAAATGCCTGCAAAGAATTTGGATTGACAAATAAGACGATTGGCCTAAAGCTAAAATATTGTAGATAACAGCAGAATATTTCTATCAGATAATAGCCACATATAAATAGCGGAAGTCCCACAAAAACAAGGCTTCCGCTATTTTAAACAAAGCAGATGACGGGAATCGAACCCGCCTCCTCAGCTTGGGAAGCTGATATTCTACCGATGAACTACATCTGCATGAATCTAGTGTATCATAAATTATAATTTTCTTCAAGAAAAAATGTAAAAGATTTCTGAATAATTGGAATAATTGTTACTTTTCACGGCCCGAGAGCTACTCATAGAGATGACCTGTGTTTTATACTAAGCTAATTTTTGTAGCTTTTTACTATATTCTGCAACAACCTTTTTAAGAATAGATATTTCCTGCCTCATGGATTCGTATGTCTCAATATTATCCTTATACCGGGTCATAGGTTTATGTATAACAGGCTTCTATGGTGTTTAATCGTGGTAAAACCATGGTTTCCTGTGTCAACTCAATTTTTTTAACTCTAATCTTAATATCCTTCGCTTCATTTTTCAAATCTTTTATTTCGACTTTCATATCCTGAATATCATCTTTAATAGGAACGAGCATGTTTGATATTGCGAGTAATAATTCGTTATCTGTCATATTATCCTCCTGTTTCCGATAGGCTGTTAATATGTTATGATTAATGTATGACTGTAGTATATTATAAATCAGGTGTAAAGTCTTTTCGTTTGTATTTCAGTGATTTCGGCAGAAGGTGGCGGGCTGACCTTATGTTAAATGATACAGGAGTGAGGGGCGATCTTTGCGACAGCAAAACTCGAAATATCGCCCCGAATGTTACTATGAGCGGCCCTCAGGCCGTGAATCAATGTCATTAAGATTAGCGCCAAAACCAGCCGGGAGGAAAATAAAATTCTCAAGGAGCCCCTTAAAAAGCGTCGGCACTTGGTGAGGTCCTTCACGAACCTAGTGTCCGCTACGCTTTTTACGGAGCGAGAGCGCGGCGACGGAGAATTTTATTTTCCTCCCGGCGTCCGCAGCCGTTAACTTAATGACATTGGCCGTGAATCAATGTCATTAAGTTTAGAAGGTTTTAATAGAGTCTGTTTGTCGCAAATTTATCATGAGCTGGGATAATGGGGAAATTGGGTCAGCAATTCCAAAATTTTATAATCAGATATAGAATGAAATGAGAAATTTTGAGTATGACAAACAGACAGACTGCACATCTGTCTGAAAAGATGTTATACTGTTAGAGGCAGCTGCGCCTTACACGAAACGGTAGGCGAAGCTGGCGGGAGCTTGGAACCTTAACTGGCGGGTATAGGTTCTGCCCGGCCTGATTGGCAGTATATATTGGCCAATCAGGCCTTCTACACTTCCGGGGGCTGCATGGTCCGAAAGGAAAGAAAAGCATATTTTAATTGCCATTGACAGATTCACCTGGTATTCCCATTTGTCCGTTTTTTTTTGTGTGGGGACCTGGATTATTATAATGGTGCAGAAATTATAAAGTATCATCCGGCAGAGGATTTCAAATTCAATATATTCCGGGGATTTGGAGTGGAAATTTGTGGTCCCGATAGTATGCTTGAGGTCGCGGAAGGAGGTTTCAATGCCCCAGCGCATCTGGTAAATAAGGCTGATCAGTTCCATGGGGAAGGTATCCTCAGGGAGGTTGGTGATGATGTTTTCGTATGAGCCTTCCGCAATCGGGAAGCGGACTACCCGAAGCCGCATAGGGTATTCGGGGGAACTGTCGGTGATAAAGTCAAAGGGGACTGCTTTGCATATGAAGCGGTAGAGGCAGGCCAGTTCAGGATGGAGCCTTTTTTTCTTTGCATTTGACCTGGTGAGAATGACATCAGTCCACTTGTCAAGCCGGTCAGGCAGGCTGCCGGCCCCAAGGAGGCGCATTGTGTTGAGGTTCTTGGCGCGTATGGCAAAGTAAAAGCCTTTTCAAGTGCATGTGCGAAAACGTTGTAGCTGGCGAATCCCCTGTCGGCAACAAATATGGGGGAGGAGTCGGAAGGGAAGCGTTCAATGAGCTGGCAGAGGGCGGCGAATTCATTTTTCAGCCTTCCCGGCTGGAGGGCCACATCCAGGTATCTTTTAGAAACCAGGTCAAACAAAGAGATGGAATGGAGGGAGTTAAACCCCTTTTTAGACCTGCCGCTGGCAGGATGGAAGGTGGAGGGGTCATCAGGGTTACGGGGGATATTAAATTCACAGCCATCAACAGCGATGAGGGAATACTTTCCCAAAAACATTTTCAAAGGGAAGCGGGAATTGAACTGTTTTAAGATGTGGCAGAAAGCCTGCGCAAGAAGCTTTGCACGCTGCTGGACGAAGGCGGAGGCTGTTGGGGCCTCATCGGGGTTGAAGTAAAAATATTTCAAAAGTTCATGGCTTAAGCAGCCGCTTTCCATGCAGATACAGAAACGGATCATCCGGACGAAGTCGAGTTTGCGTTTGCGGGTGAAGTCCTTGGCAGGATTTTTAACAAAGGGGACAGGATTTAGGGCCATGGCGTCCACGATTTTCCATAGGGCTGATTTGACTAAGTGTGGGAAAGGCATTTGTGGGAATGACATATGTATACCTCCTTGAAATTGGAATAAAATAATGGTTTAGAACCAATTTCAAGGGCCGTTTTCGCTGATAATAATCAGCGAAAACGGCCGCACATTTCAGGCTCTGTGTCAACCCCTTTTCTGAAATTTATTGATAAATTTGAGTTAGACCATAGGATGAGTTTTTTCAATCAGCTTAACTTAATGACATTGGCCGTGAATAGTAACTAAAAATGTATTGCGAAAATGCATTACAATAATGGAATGTTGACATGGTGTCCGCTTTTGCTATAATGGAGGCAGGAAAGGGAAACTTAGAAGACGAAAAGCACTGTAAAATAGTAACGAGGAGAGAACATGAAAGACGCATTCAATATGTCCGTATCACCGGTATTTCAAAAAGATGGAAAAAACTATGCATTCGTAACTTTTGATGACGGCGTACGGAATGCGGAGGGTAAAATCCCGGAATGCACTATTTTATCAAGCAATGGTTTTTCTAAGGAAGAGATTGTGCAATTAGAGGACTATATGAAAAGGGAGCTTACCAGCTTAAAGAAAATGGCTTCCAGCGTCAACGTATGGAGCGCCCTTATGAAGGATTAAAAGGATACCGGTACAAAGAAACTTGAGAGAGTCAAAACTATTTATTAAGGCAGTATCGCAAGCATAGCTTGCACAATGCAGGAGGTAGAAGAATGGGAAATGTAATTGAGGCGGTAAAAACACGCAGTTCAACCAGAGGCTATACCACGGAACCTTTGACGCAGACAGAGCTTGACAGCCTGATTCAGGCCGGACTGCAGGCGCCTACGGCGGCCAATAAGCAGGAGATTCACTTTACGGTTTTGAAGGGGGAACACCCGATTTTAAAGGAGATTGAGGAGGAAAAGAACCGTCTTCGCGGTTTGAAGGAGCAGGCGCATAATTTTTACTATGAGGCTCCCACGGTGATTATATTGAGCGCCGACAAGGATTACAAATGGAGTCCTTTGGACGCAGGCATTGCAGTGGAAAATATGGCTCTTGTGGCGGAGGAGCTTGGCCTTGGCAATTTGATTATCGGCTGTATTTATGACGCCCTTCGGGGAGAAAAAAGGGAATATTTTTCAAAAGCCTTGAAATTCCCGGCTGGTTATGAGTATGAGATTGCATTAGCAGTGGGCCATAAGGCGGTGGAGAAGGCGCCCCATACTTATGATGCCGACGCTCAGGTTACTTATTTATAAAATAAAGGATAAAGTACAGGTGCCCTGCAAAGTCAAGCTGCGCCTGATATTAGGTGTTACCATATAAATAAGGATAGTTGATAGCAGGCTGTTTTGTTTATTCCTGCGAGCAATGAGTGGGGCGGATGCGTCCGGGGCTAAAGAGCCCGTATCCATCTTGTCGAATGCTGCGAGAGTCATTTGCCCCGCAGTTTAGCTGCGTTGTAAGATTTGATGCCCCGTCAGTTTGTTGCATGTTTTTTTGTCTTCCGCGGGTAACAAGCCAGGCGGTAAAGATAATTAGAATAGGTAATAAGAAAATGAAAGATTTCTTGCAATTGTTTGACAAAATAACCGCCGATTGGTTCAGGGAGACGTTAGGGGAGCCTACGCCGGTGCAGTGCGCCGCGTGGCCTGCTATTGCGTCAGGCTCTCATGTGCTTGTGTCGGCTCCTACGGGAACAGGAAAGACTCTTTCCGCTTTTCTGGTTTTTTTGGACAGGATGAAAAAAGAAGCGGCCGGAGGCAATTTGAAGCAGGAATTGCAGCTGGTCTATGTGTCGCCTCTGAAATCCCTTGCGTCGGATATTCGGGAGAATTTAAGAAAACCGCTTGCTGGGATTGGCGGGGAGGATTTGGTCAGGGTGGCGGTCCGCACAGGCGATACGACCCAGCAGGAGAGGCGACAGATGGTGAGAAAGCCGCCTCATATTTTGATTATTACGCCTGAATCTTTGTATCTGATGCTCACAAGTAAAACAGGGCAGAATGTTTTGGCCACGGCACAGGCGGTGATTATAGACGAGCTCCACGCGCTGATTGATACGAAGCGGGGGGCTCATTTGATGTTGTCCATAGCCAGACTGGACGCCCTTTGCAAAAAGCCGCTGCAGAGAATTGGCTTATCCGCCACGATTTCGCCTCTTGCAGATGCGGCAAGGTATCTGGCTCCGGAGTCGGTTTTTGTGGCGGCTCCTTCTATGGAGAAGAAGGTGCGGCTTCAAATCCTTGGCTCTTATGTGGACAACAGAAGGAGAAAAAAAGACCCTGTATGGCAGGAGCTTTCGGCCCTTGTTCATCAGTATTGTCAGGGGAATCGAAGCGTGATTGCCTTTGTGGAGGGAAGAAGATACGCGGAGAAGCTGGCGTATTATGTGAATCTTTTGGGCGGGCAGGATTTTGCCCGGGTTCACCACGGAAGCCTTTCCAAGGATCAGCGCATGGAGACGGAGCAGGCTTTAAGGGAGGGGAGGCTGCGGCTTCTTTGCGCCACTTCTTCCATGGAGCTTGGAATCGACGTGGGGGAAATTGACCAGGTGCTGCAGGTGGGGTGTCCGCGCACGATTTCCGGCACAATGCAAAGATTAGGCCGGGCCGGACACAACCCTGCCCGCACCAGTTTGATGTATTTGTTTCCCAGAACGCCGGCGGAAAGTATCCTGTGTGGGATGACGGCCCGGCTTGCAAGGGAGGGGTATGTGGAGAAAATGAATCCCCCCAGAGGCTGTCTGGATGTGCTTGCGCAGCATCTGGTTTCCATGGCGGCTTTTAAGAGCTATGAAGTGAGCGAGGTAATGGAAATCCTTCCCCGGGCATGGCCTTTTGAGCAGGTGACGAAGGAGGACGTGAAGTCTGTGCTTGGGATGCTGGCAGGAGATTATGAGCACGAGAGAGACGTTCCGGCCCGTCCAAGGGTTTTGTATGACAGAATCCATGAAAAGGTGGAGGGAGACGGCTACAGCAGAATGCTTGCCCTTTCCACCGGCGGCACAATTCCCGATAAAGGGCTTTACACCGTACGGACTCAGGAAGGGGTGAAGGTGGGGGAGGCGGACGAGGAGTTTGTCTATGAAACGCAAAAAGGCGACCGGTTTATTTTGGGAGCCTTTGCGTGGAAGGTGGTGAGCATTGACCGGGATACGGTGACGGTCACGAAAGCGCCTGTGGAAGGGGCCCGTCTGCCCTTTTGGAAGGGAGAGATAAAAGGAAGGGCGAAAGAGACAGGAGAGGCTTTCGGCCGGATTTTACGAAGGCTCCAGGAAGCGGCGGAGGACGGAAAGCTTCTGGAGGCCCTCTCGGAGCTTGGGCTGGATGCGTCCGCGTCAAAATCCGCCTGCGGATATTTGAAACGGCAGATGGAGGCCACAGGCATTTTGCCAAACGACAAAGTGATTGTGGCGGAGCATTTCAGGGATCAATCCGGCAACAGTCAGTTGATGATTCACTCCGTTTTCGGACGGCGCGTCAATGCGCCCCTTGCACTGCTAGCTGCCCAGACCGCCAGGGAGGAAATGGGAATCAATATCGGGAGCGTTGACGAGGAGGATGGTTTTCTGCTTTATTCTTACGGGAATGAGGCGATAGGGGATGGGCTTTTAAAAAGGGTGCGCCCGGAAACGAGCAGGGATATTTTATCAGCCCTGCTTCCCGCCACGCCGCTCTTTAATATGGCCTTTCGCTATAACTGCGGCCGGGCTCTGATGATGGGGGTGCGCAGAAACGGAAGGCTGCCTTTGTGGATGCAGCGGCTGCGGAGCGCGGAAATGCTGGATCAGGTGGTCAGGGAAAAGGAGCATCCTTTAATTCGGGAAACCGAAAGGGAGTGTATGGAGCAGCTGTGGGATGTGGACGGCGTACAAAATCTGCTGGGAAAAATTCAGTCCGGCGAGATTTTGGTGCATGAGATTTACACCGAAACGCCCTCCCCGATGTCGCTGCCCCTGCAGTGGGCCCAGGAGGCGGCGGTGATGTACGATTATGCGCCTACGCCCCGTGGAATCTACGGAGCGGTGGAGGAAGCTTTAAAGAAGGAGAAGGAACTGCTACGCCCGGGTGAAAAGGAGCTTTCGGCCATCAGCTACGGCAATAACCCGCAGGGCAGGGAAAAGCTGCCGGAGGACGAGCGGCAGCTGCACGCACTTTTGATGACGGAGGGAGATTTGGCGGCAGGCGAGATAGACGTTCCGGTGGAATGGCTGGAAAAGCTTGCCGCGGAAGGGCGCGCGCTTTATTTGGAGCAGGGACTTTGGATTGCCGCGGAGCTCGAGGAAGAATACAGGATTGCCCTGGAAAAGACAGAAGAAAAGGGTGCGGAGACTTTGTATGCCGGAGAAACGGAAACTGAAGAAGCCCTTCGCATCGTCCGCAGGATGCTCCGTTACCGCGGCGGGGCAAGCATCCGGCAGGTGATGCACAGATACGGCTGGCAATGGGAAACCGCCAGGGCAGTGCTTACGGAACTGTGTAAAAGGAAAGAAGCGGTAGCGCAGGAGGAGCCCTGCGATGACGCCGGTGAGGGCAAAGAAGTCCACTACTACCATGCACAGCTTTATAAGCGGGCAAGGACACGGACTCTGCGTTCATTGCGGGAAGAAATTGTTACCTGTCCCGCAAACGCTTACGCGGATCTTCTTGTTTCCCGGCTGAAACGTCCCCTGCCGCCGGAGGAATGCATAAAAGAAGCGGTTTCAATGCTTTCAGGCAGGGCTTTTCCGGGGGCGGCCTGGGAGGAATATTTTCTTCCTGCCAGAGTGAAAAATTATAAGGAAAGCCTGCTTGACAGTCTGCTTTCGGCAGGAGAATTTTTCTGGCACATGGAAGACGGGGGCAAGGTTCGTTTTGACAAAACAGAGTTTATTGACTGGGAGAAAGAGCCGCAAATTCCTTGGGAGGAGCTTTCGGAAAAGGAAAAGCTTATGACACAGGCGCTTATAAGACGGGGCGCCAGCTTTATGCAGGCGTTAAACGGCGTACTGCCATCCGGGGAATCGCCTTATGATACGCTATTGTCTTTGATGGAAAAGGGGGTAGTGTATGCGGATAGCTTTTTACCGGTGCGGCAATGGCTGAATAAAGAAAAGACAAAAAAATCTGCCGCCAGAGTGCGTGTGGGCGTTCGGGTAAAGGCTTTGCAGGCCGGACGGTGGGATTTGGTGCGGCCTCTTCGGGAAATAACGGTGCAGGAGCAGATGGACGGATGCTTTGACAATTATCTTATTTTGTGCCGGGAAACCGCTGCGCTTTACGGGCTTTCCTGGCAGGAAGCATTAACCGTCCTGCGTGTTCAGGAATATACGGGACAAGTAAGGAGGGGATATTTCGTAAAAGGTTTTTCCGGTATACAGTTTATCCGCAGAAAGGATTTCGAAAGGGTGAGCGCAGGCCTTCTTCATCCCGGTCAGGAGGCGGCCTTTTTGTGTGCCGCCGACCCATGGCAGCCCTTTGGAAAGCTGCTTTCCCATGAGAAGGGCAGGGAGTTTACGAACCTGCCGGGAACAGCCGTGGCCTTTCGGGGCGGCGTACCCGTTGTTCTTTTTGAAAAGCAGGGCAAAACGCTGCGGGTTTTTGAGAAGGAGGGGGTAACGGAGATTTTGCGTTTGTTTACGGATGCATATAAAAAAGGCAGCATTTTTAGAGGGAAAAAGCGGATTGTGGTAAAAGATTATCCGGCCGGGGCTGTGGAAGCCCTGGTGGAAAGCGGCTTTGTCAGAAATGTGCAGGATTATGTGCTGTATCAATGACGAAGTGTGAAGAAGAGATGCAGATTTTCTAAGGCGTCAAAGGACGCCGCCTAAGAAAATCTAAGTCATCTCTCGAAGAATCGCCTTGGGCGATTCTTCTGAAATAATTCATGTATTGTTTGTGCCGCAAAGCGGCATGTGGCATGTCGGGAAGTGTGAAAACGAATGGTTCATGTATTGTTTGCGCTGCAAAGCGACATGTTGGGAAGCGTGGAAAAAGTCCTGCATGGAAAAATAGATTGGGAAATAGATGTCTATTCCCGGAATGTGAAAAATAGCAAAAAACTCTGCCGCGCTTTGTCAACCATGGGATTGCAAAGTGCGGCAGCTATTTATTTACAATAAGCCGACTTGCGGAGCATGGCGGCGTTTGTTTAATATTCGCTTTCAAATCATGTATTACAAAGTAACATCCACATGCCCGCCCTCCACAGGAATAGGAGTTTCGGGAATATCCACGGGAACTTCCATGCCGGAAAGCTGGAGGGACACGTTGTTTGCGGTTTCCTGTTTGTCCTGGAGCATCTTGTCGATCATGGCTTTCAGGTATTTCATATCCGCCTCCACGATCTCCTTCAGTTCCTCCGAACGGTGCTTTTTCTTCATGCGCTCGAGATCTTCGGGAGACATTTCTTCACAGGAAAAAGTTGAAAGTTCTTCGGACAATTCGTCAAGGCCCATTTCATCCTCCAATTCCTCCATGCTTTCTTCCATGAGCTTTTCCAATTCCGCCATCAGCTCTTCGAGTTCTTCCTTGCTTAGCTCTAAAGTATCATCTTCGTCCATATTTTCCAGTTCGAAGATTTCTTCTTCGTCGATAATTTCATCTATATTATTTGCTCCGTTTCGTTTTGCCTGTTCTTCTTCTTTTAGGTGTTTCATCCGTTTCCGGGCAATACGCTCCATTTTTTGGGCATGGACAAGGGCCATGCGCAGCTCCCGTGAATCATAATCGCCGCTGGTGCTGTTTAACATCTTGCCCTGGAGCATTGCCACCTTTTGGCGGGCTTTGACTTTGATTCGGCTTGCGCCGCCGGAAGTTTTAGTGAGCAGTATTTGAGAAGAAATTTCTTTAAAATTGTAATTCAGACGTTTGAATTTTTTCTTGGTTGGAGATGAAATGCGGACAGTGCCTGCCGAAGAACCATTCGCATTTCTCAACCTTATGATAGCCGCATTAGAATTGTTTGAACCGATTCGCATACCCATGTTAATCCTCCATGATTTTAATAGACTGCAGATTTCGTAATGGCAACTCCGTTTACCATTAAAAGTTATATTTATATATCGGCAGTTTGAGGCATAATTTTAAGTGCTTTGCGGATACTTCAAATAAAATAAATACGGCTTGCTAAAAGCAGATACCTATAGTAATATAGAATAACTTAAACAGGAAAAACATAGAAATGAAGTTAAGCTTGGAATAAGCTTGGAAGTAAATTTCCGGAATTTCTATTGGCAGCAGTATGGCAAGCAAAGCTTACCATATGCAGGGAGTATAAGTTTGAAAGTTCCTTTCAAACTATTTATTGGTGGCAGTACCGCAAGCACGGCTTGCGGTATGCGGGAAGGAGAAGTTTGGAAGTAAACTTCCAAACTATTTATCGGTGACAGTACTGCAAGCACAGCTTGCGGTATGCGGGGGTATAAAAATGAACATACTTGTTGTTGACGCTCAGGGCGGGGGTATAGGGAAACAACTGATTTCATCTATGAAACAATCCATAAGCAGTGCGGCGATATGGGCGGTTGGAACAAATGTGACAGCTACGACCGCTATGTTAAAGGCCGGGGCGGATCAGGCTGCGACAGGTGAGAATGCGGTTGTGGTGGCAGCCAGAAAGGCAGATGTGATTGTTGGACCGGTAGGCATTGTGATAGCGGATTCTTTGTTTGGAGAAATAACCCCTGTAATGGCTAAGGCAATTGCGCAAAGCGACGCGAAAAGAGTTTTTATCCCTTTTAATCACTGCGATAATATTATAGTGGGGGTATCCAGTTACAGTACGGGGAAATTGATACAGGAAGCGGTAGAACAGGTCCGTAAGCTTTGTCAGGAATAGGTATAAGATGGTGGTATTGGAAATGCCTGAAAATTAAGAGATGCTTTTTATACGCCGGTGAAAAGTATCAGATTGAGAAAAATATTTGGAAGATAATCCCTCGAAGATATTGTATTTAAAGGATGCATATAGTATAATAGTACTACAAATAGATGAATGGATTGGTCATAGCAAAATGAAATATATTGTTGCTTAGGCGGAAGGGAGTATTTATGAGAATATCGCCAGTTAGTAATAATTATTACACTAATTATAAAACGAATTCCATCTATGGAAAAATAGCCAGTGGAAAACGAATCCGGACAGCAGCTGACGATGCGGCCGGACTTGCGATTGCCAATAAGTTAAAAAAGCAAGGCAATGGTTTTGATGTAGCTTCCAACAACATTAGCGATGGCATCGGTGTTGCCAATATTCAGGATGGCGCTCTTGGGACGATGCAGGATTCCCTGCAGAGAATCCGTGAGCTTAGTCTTAAGGCGTCAAATGGAATATACGGCAGTGATGACAAGGAAATGTTTCAGGCGGAGATAGACCAGCTGTTGCAGGATATTGAGCGCACTGCGGTTGGTACGCAGTATAATGAAAAGAATCTGCTTGACGGCAGCATGGCGGATATGTATATCGCATCGAATCCTTCCGCAGGCGAAGGAATGTCCATTAAGATGGAGAATGCAACCCTAAAAGCTCTTGGCATTGAAGGCTATAATGTTACGGGAGATTTCAATATCAAAGATATTGATGCCGCTATGGATAAGATCAGCATGGCGAGAAGCCGTACCGGCGCATCCACTAACGCGATGTATCATGCCTATAATTATACCAGATCGGCTTCGGAGGAAATGCTTTCATCCAGAAGCAGAATTGAAGATCTGGATATTGGCAAGGCGGTTTCACAGCAAAAGAGCGAGAAACTTATGAAGGATTACCGTATGTCAATGCTTCGCAGGAAAATGCAGGATGACAATTCTCTGGTTGTGAGAATGTTTGGCAATATGTAAGTGGAAGCAGATAAAGCACGGTATTAGCCTAAGAGGCAATGGGTTAATTAGAAATAATATTCTAAAATAATGAAAATTAGAAATCATCTGTGGCTGCCACAGATGAATTTCTTTTATATGCAATAAACCGATTCGCGAAGCGTGTCGGAGATTGAACACAGATCCATGCAGGGAGAAAATCTTTCCTGCCATATTACTATTTAAGGAGGGTTAGGTTATGGTTTACCAGGATTTTCAGGATTTACATTTGTCAGCGCTTGGATTTGGCGCGATGCGTCTCCCGGTGGTTAACGGGGATGACGCTCAGATTGATATCGCGGCGGCCGAGGAAATGATAGACTACGCTAAGGAGCATGGAATCAATTATTTTGATACCGCGTGGGGCTATCATAGTGGTAATTCGGAGCTTGTAGTGGGAAAGGCATTAAGGAAATATCCCCGTGAAAGCTATTATCTTGCCACAAAGTTTCCGGGATACGATCTTTCCAATATGTCTAAAGTAAAGGAGATCTTTGAAAAGCAGCTTGAAAAGTGCGGGGTAGATTACTTTGACTTTTACCTGTTCCACAATGTATGCGAGATGAACATTGACGCGTATCTGGATGAAAAATACGGTATTTATGAGTATTTGATGGAACAGAAGAAAAATGGACGGATTAAGCATCTTGGCTTTTCGGCCCATGGGAATTATGAGGTTATGAAACGGTTCTTGGAAGCTTATGGGGCCGATATGGAATTTTGTCAGATACAGCTTAATTATCTCGACTGGACTTTCCAGGATGCAAAGGCTAAGGTGGAGTTACTGGATTCCTATAAGATACCGGTATGGGTAATGGAGCCGCTGCGCGGCGGACGTCTTTGCAAGCTGTCGGAGGAGAATACGAAGAAGTTAAAGGCTCTGCGGCCGGAGGAAGATGTTCCCGCATGGGCATTCCGCTATTTACAGACGCTTCCTGGTGTGAAAGTAATTCTCTCCGGCATGTCTAATATGGAGCAGTTAAAAGAAAATATCGGAACCTTTTCATCGGATAAACCCCTTAACAAAGAAGAAATGGATGCGCTGCTTTCGGTTGCGGAGGGATTGTTAAATGGTCTTTTGCCTTGTACGGCGTGCCGCTACTGTGTGAGCCATTGTCCTAAGGGGCTTGATATTCCAAGACTGTTAGAGCTGTATAACGAGCATGAATTTACGGGAGGAGGCTTTATCGCGCCTATGGCGTTGTCGTCGATAGACGAGGAAAAACGGCCTTCTGCCTGTGTGGGATGCCGCAGCTGTGAAAAGGTCTGCCCACAGCAGATTAAAATTTCCGAAGCAATGTCCGCGTTTGATGCTAAAATCAAGGAGTAAAAGAATATTTATACATATAATTCCCGCCCCAAAAGCCGTAGAGCCTTGTGTTCTGCGGCTTTTGGGGTATTAAAAAATAAGATGATGGAAGAAAATAACGGCGCTTTAAACCGGTGCCCCGCAAAAAGTCAGGCGACTTGAAAAAAGTGCTTTTCTATGGTATGATGTTTTGTAATAGGAACAGCGTTTGCTTATATCTGAAGCTTATATATTTATTCAGGAAAATGAATGAATGAAAAGCCAGGGTTTGCAGGCCAAACACGGGAAAAAAGCAGAGCGTGTACATATAAGATAGAGGAAAGGAGAAGATATCAAATGGCCACTCTGAAAGACGTTGCAAAATTGGCGGGGTTAACTACCAGTACGGTATCCCGGGTAATCAATAACCGGGGGTATATAAGTGAAAATACACGTAAAAAAGTCGACGATGCAATGAAGGACCTGAATTATCAACCAAACGAAGCGGCAAGGAGCCTTCGAATGAAAAGCACTAACACCATAGGATTGATTGTACCCCATGTGAGCCATCCGTATTTTGCGGAGATGATCAGCAATCTGGAGGCAAGGGCGTATGAAAAGGGATATAAGATTATGCTGTGCAACTCGCAGTGTATCCACGAAAGAGAAGAAGAATACATAAGAATGTGCATCAATCATAAGGTGGCAGGTATTATTTTGTGCAGCGGTTCCGTGGCTTTGGATGTATTTGACGGCGTCGATGTTCCGGTGATTACCATAGAGCGATTTTTAGATAATGGAACTGCTTCCGTAGAGTGCGACAACAAGCAGGGCGGCGCCCTGGCGGCGGAAAAACTGATTGAATGCGGCTGTAAGCATTTATTGCATGTGGGCAATATCGGCACTTTGTCCATGCCCGCGGACATGCGTACGGAAGGATTCAGGGAGGTCTGTGAGAGAAAGAAGATTCCTTTTGTGGAAATAAACACGGAGGATACCCAGTATTATCGGATGGAATATGATGAAATGCTGGAAAATATATTGAAGAAATATCCGGAAACGGACGGAATGTTTGTAAACAGTGATGTCATTGCTGCGCAGACGCTGCAGACATGCCGCAAGTTCCATATTTCCGTACCGGAGCAGCTTAAAATAATCGGATTTGACGATACCAATATCGCGCAGCTCACAACGCCCCAGCTCACAACCATTCGTCAGCCGGTGAAGGAAATGGCTGAAATTGCGATTAATCTTTTACATGATTCCGTTGCGGGAAAGCTGGTGGCAAAGAGAACTGTCCTTCCGGTCAACTTAATTGAGAGGGAGACTACCTGAAAATTTAACATGAGAAAATCTAATAGGAAATGATGATACACATCTGGCAGAATGCATTTTGAACGCTTATTTCCGTATAAGCGCTTTCAGCAGTGATTCGCAATCTGCCAGATGTTCCGTATTTGAAATGATAACGGCATAGAGAGGTTCAGGAGTTTCTTCCATTGCCGTTTGGTTATACAAATCATAAAATTCCGTTTCGGACAGGTCAACGGCATAATATCCGTCAATACCGTCCGCAGGATTGACATTACCGTTTTTGTCCTGGGTCAGGTTGGCGGTGTCGTAGACGAGCTTTCCTTCGGCAAGCAGAGATGACGCTAAGTCGCCTGTCAGACCCTGATCAAGGGGCAGGCAGGCATTTAAAGCAAGTAAATAGCTGTACATATCCGGTCCGCAGACAGCCATATCCATACGCCCTGAGGAAATAGTGGTCATCACTTCAACTTCCTGGACATAGTAGTACATGTTGTCGTAATCAAAGGGTTGATCCAGGTTAACATCCACAGCGCCGGGCTTTCCGTCGGAGCACAGGTCTTGGGTAAAAGTCTTAAACCAGGGAGAGCAGTTATCGTCCGTATTTAATACCACACATACCCTCAGCCGGCACGGCTTTTGCCCTTCATAAAACATATGGGCAAAGGTGCAGACGGTGATAAGGATAAAAATGCCTGCAATAGCAGGCCACTTATAATAATCCCATAAAAATCTGATTTTCTTTTTGAAAGGAAGGCTCTTTAAGGTGTTTAAGTCCCGGCAAAGCTCCCTGATAAAGATGGATTCGGATTTTTTCTTTTTGTTCATTTTTATTCCCCCGCATACCGCAAGCACAGCTTGCGGTACTGCCACCGATAAAGAGTTTGGAAGTTTACTTCCAAACTTATACCCCATGCATACAGCAGGCGGAGCCTGCTGTCATATATCGCAAGCCTTGCCTGCGATACCGCTTTGTTTCCAAACTTCCAGACATACCGTATTGCGGCACAGACAGTAATCGCTATTGTTGTTTTCATATCATTTCATTTTTCGGCGGTGGTTTCGTTTTCATGATTGCCGGCGGCGTCATTTTCGTCCCCGTCAAAGGTAAGCGGTCTTAATTCCTGCTCTGCGTGAGGGTCAGGCAGGTATGCCTTGAGGGCGGAAACGGCAAGCCTCGACTGGTATAGGACAATCAGGCCGGGCATGATGAAAATAAGCCCGATTAATAAATGGCATACCCAAAGGCCAAACACTAATAGGATAATCATGAGAAGCGTCTTACCCAGATTCCGTATGGAAAGGACGAAAGCCCAGATGACGATGTCCTTGCTCTTTTTATCAAATTTGGCGAGCAATGGGAAGGCATATAATGCCGTAAACAGCCAAAACAAAAAGATGACGGCGAAAAATACCATAAAAAAGCTGTATATACCAGTTCCGGCATGATAACACATCCGAATATCAATTATGAGAAAAAGGCCAAGTGCGAGAAGCGGGACGCCAAGGAAAATTCCCTGCTTAAAGTTTTGCTTAAAGGATTGGAAAAAATCCTTTGATACGGAAGTGCCGTTACCGCGCACCAGATTGATCATGGCATAGTAAAGAGCGGTGGTGGAAGGCCCTATGGTAAAAATTGGAAGGCAGCAGATAAGCCAGAGGGTATTCAATATAAAAATATCAAAAATGTTACCCATTTCAATCCAAAAGGGAGAGTCCTGGTTAAAAAATTTGTCTATGATAGGGATCGCTCCTTTCTATATTAATATGCTTTCAGTATAAAAAATTAAAAAAATAATCAGTATACCGTCTATGAAATCCATTGACACAAATATTGTATCAATAAAAGACAAATTGCGCAACAATAATATCAATGGATTGTCATATATAATCAGAAGGCAAAATGGCAAAAAAGTTGCAAGAGAACAGGATTATATGCAAAGTGCATAATTATAATATGGATAAATTGTATGTAATTAACATAATTGGTATTTTGGGGACAAAATTTATAATAAACGATTGACATATTCTAAAGTAAATGATACGATAATACACGCAATTAGATATGTCTGGCGGTTTTTATGTTGCACAAAAGTTGCTAGCGCTTATTGTGCACCTTGAAAGCTGCACAATGAGTTTAGCAGCTTTTTTTGCTGCAATTTGTACCGGTGTCCGACTGTGGAACCGGAAAATTCGTTACCATTACATATCAATTTCAAAGCGAAATAAGGAGGAAATGAAAAAATGAAGAAGAAGTTACTTGCAATGGCGCTGGTAACAGCTATGTCGTTATCTCTTGTGGCATGCGGCGGAGGCTCAGATTCCGATTCGGGCAGTGGAAGTTCGTCAGGCGACGCGGCGGCAAGCACAGGAGTATCTATTACTATTTTTAATACGAAGAGTGAAATTCAGGATCAGTTTGTGGAAATGGCTGAGGAATACAGCGCGGCAACAGGCGTGGACGTGGAAGTATATTATTCCAGCGACACCGTAGCGGCTCATCTGGCTACCAGATATTCGGCTAACGACCCTTACACCATTTCCATGGTAGACGCAAAGGATGTGTATTCTCTTGGAGAAGAACATGCGATTGATTTAAGCGATCAGGAGTGGGTTGCCAACACGGACTACGCAATCAGCGTAGGCGGAAAGGTACTGGGCTTCCCGGTATGTATCGAAGCCCGCGGCCTTATGTACAATGCAACTGCAATTGAGGCAATCACAGGCGAAGAATTTAATCCTGATAATTATAAGACCTTAGACGCATTTAAGGGTCTGCTGGATCAGCTGGTTGCAGGCGGCATGGAAGCGCCTACCGGCATCATGAAAGAAGACTGGTCCATGGGCGCTCATTATCTTGCGCAGGTTTATGAGGAACAGTCTGACGTAGAAGCGTTTATCACTTCTTTACATGGCGGCAGCGCTGACCTTGCAAACAATGAAAAATGGAATTCCCTGATGGATACCTTTGACACCTTAATGCAGTACAACTATGCGGCAGGTTCACCGGTTGCGGCCGAACGTGAGGTTTCCGAGCAGAAACTTGCCGAGGGCGAGATTGCATTTATGTTTGGCGGTAACTGGGACTGGGCTATGATCAATGCTTATGACTATTCCGAGAAGATGGGTATGATGCCTGTTCCTCAGAATACCGGCGACGGCTCCAATGAGAAGTTAGTAGGCGGCGGTTCCAAGTATTTTATGATTGATTCATCTGACAACACCTCTGCAGAACAGCAGCAGGCAGCAAAAGATTTCCTGAATTGGCTCGTATTTGACGAAGCAGGCAACAAGTTCTTAACGGAAGACTGTGCTCTTGTTCCCGCTTACAGTAATATTAACGCAGACGCTCTGGATCCCCTTTCCATTTCTGTAAAAACATTTGCTGACGAAGGAAAATTAATTGAAAACTACAATTACCTGCCAGATGATCATTATTCTATCAACGGCGCTTCTTTCCAAAAATATTTAGCAGGTCAGGTTGACCGTGCAGGCCTTGCGGCTGAAATTGAAAGTTATTGGTCATCCACAACTCCTGTAGAACACTAAAAATTTATTTTTGCTGCCGGAGTGGGTAAGTGAAAGCTTACCTTCCCCCGGCGGCAAATACTGACAGGCAGGGGTTATAAGGATGTAGTAGGATAAGAGAAGGGAGACATTAAGATATGGATACAAGCAGCATGTCTTTTAAATGCAGGCAGTTTCTTATGTTTGCCGGCATTACGACAGTAACGTTTGTTGCTGTGGTTATTTTACCGTTCGTCTATGGTTTGTATTTGACCTTTACAAGCTGGGACGGCGTTTCAAAACAGAAACCTTTCGTCGGATTCACAAATTATATGTCTACTTTTGCGGACGCCGCTTACTGGCAGGCGCTTGGCAGAACATTTATTTATTCTATCATTGCCGTTATTCTTGTAAATGTGGTGGCATTTATTCTGGCATTTTTGGTTACCAGCGGCGTCAAGGGCCAGAACTTCTTCCGGGCAGGTTTTTTCATCCCCAACCTGATCGGCGGTATCGTACTTGGTTATATTTGGAAGTTTGTGTTTAACCGTGCTTTTGTTGCAATTGGAGAATCTCTCTCCGTTGGGGCGTTATCTACATCCTGGCTGGCGACAACAAACGGAGCCATGCTGTGTCTCATCATTGTTTCCGTATGGCAGTATGCAGGATATATGATGCTGATTTATGTGGCAGGCTTTATGAGCGTATCAGCAGACGTTCTGGAAGCGGCAAGGATTGACGGCTGTACCAATATGCAGTCCATTATACATATTTCCGTACCGCTTATGGTATCTTCTTTTGTACAGTGTCTGTTCCTTACAATTACAAGATGCTTTATGGTATATGATGTAAACCTTTCCCTGACAAATGGCGAGCCCTTTAACAGTTCGGTTATGGCGGCGATGCATGTGTACAATCAGGCATTTACCTATAAGAACTATGGTACGGGTCAGGCAGAGGCATTGATATTGTTTATAGTTTGTGCAGTTGTAGGCGTACTTCAGGTATACATTGGTAAGAAAGCGGAGGTGTCAGCATAATGGATGATTTGAATGAAAAAGCTGCTCGCAATCGGAAAATACGGCACGCTGTTTCCATTATTATTTTGATCGTGCTGTTTATATGTTTCATTTTTCCGTTTATTCTGGTAGTAATTAATGTATTTAAGACAAAAGCGGATATCACATCAGATCCTTTAGCGCTGATTGGTTCCCATGGATTTACCCTGCAGAACTTCCCGGAAGCTATGAAGAAAATGGACTTCTGGCGTTCCTTTGGAAATTCGGCGTTTATTACAATCCTTTCAACAATTATCACGATTTTACTTGCATCCATGGCAGCGTATGTGATTGTGCGTAACAAGTGGAAAGCATGCGGGGCTTTGTTTGGAATGATGATCGCATCCATGGTCATTCCTTTCCAGGTATTGATGATCCCGTTGGTATCCTTGTATGGCGGTGTGTTCGGTATCTTAAATCACCGTGCAACCCTGATCTTCATGCATGTAGGTTTCTCCGTATCAATGGCAACCTTCATGTTCCATGGAGCAATTCACACAAATGTGCCGATTGCCCTTGAGGAGGCAGGTACCATTGACGGCTGCAGCCGTTGGCAGATTTATTGGAAAATCGTATTTCCTTTGTTAAAACCGACAATTGCAACGGTGGCAATTATTGATGCAATGGCATTCTGGAATGACTACCTCCTTCCAAGCCTTGTACTGGCAAGAAAAGAGTTATATACCATTCCGATTGCTACTCAGGTATTCTATGGGACCTATTCCACGGATATCGGTCTGGTAATGGCTGCTTTGTTGCTGGCAATGCTGCCCATTTTAATACTGTATATGTTCTTACAGCGCTATATTGTAGAAGGTGTAACTTCAGGTGCAGTGAAATAAGCGGTAAAAGAGGTTTTATTTTATGATGAGACTGGCGCTAGTTCCCTAACAATAGCAGGCTCTTTACGGGTGACTGTATTTGTTTGTGACAGAGCGCCGGTCTTATTTTTAAAGTATAATTGATATAAAAAAGTGATTTGAGGTGGAATGATGAGAAAGCAGACAGGAAAAAGACAGATAAATCGCAGAAAGGATGCGAAAGAAGTTAAAAGCGTGAAAGAAGAAACTGTTGTAAAAGATAGTATTCCTGTAAAATTAGAAGAAACAACAGTGAAGGAATCCGGCGCTCAAGGGGAAACCATCCGGGAGGCAATTGCCGAAAAGACAGTTATGCAGGAAGCAACCGTCCGGGAGGCAACTGCACAAAAGACAGCTGTCCTGGAAGAAGGAGCTCAAAATGAAATTTATTTAAAACGGCTTGAGAAACATCATGACGAGCTTCGGTGGCTTTACATGGAATTATATGAAAACGATTCTATGTTTGCCGAGCTGATGGATAATTTGATGCGTTTCTTTACGGAACGAAATGCGGATTTAAAAAATCAGGATGCGCTTAGGGAGGCGCAAAAGGACTGGTACAAGCAAAACGATATGCTTGGAATGATGTTTTATATTGACAATTTTGCAGGGAATATGAAAGGTGTGGAATCTAAGTTAGATTACATTGAAAAGTGTAATGTAAATTATATTCATTTAATGCCCTTTCTTGAAACTCCGGAGGGGCGCTCTGACGGAGGGTATGCGGTAGCGGATTTCAGAAAGGTGCAGGAAAACCTTGGCTCTATGGAGGATTTGGACAGCTTAACTTCCTCCTGCCATAAAAAGGGCATTAATGTCTGCATGGATTTTGTTATGAACCACACTTCGGAAGACCATGAGTGGGCAAAGAGAGCACGGGCAGGCGAGGGCGAATATATGAGCCGCTACTTTTTCTTCCGGGATGATACCATTCCATCCCAGTATGAAAGGACAGTACCGCAGGTATTTCCCACAACGGCTCCGGGGAACTTTACTTATCTGCCGGATGCAGGCCATTATGTGATGACCTCATTTTACCCTTATCAGTGGGATTTGAATTATAAAAATCCCAGAGTCTTCAATGAAATGATGTATAATTTCCTTTACCTGGCAAATCGGGGAATTGATATTATCCGGATTGACGCGGTTCCTTATATATGGAAGGAATTAAATACTCAGTGCAGAAATCTCCCTCAGGTACATACGATCGTGCGCATGATGCGTATTATCAGCGAGATTGTCTGTCCGGGCGTTCTGCTGCTTGGGGAAGTGGTGATGGAGCCTGAGAAGGTAGTGCCGTATTTTGGTACCGTGGAAAAGCCGGAATGCCACATGCTTTATAATGTTACCACCATGGCAACCACCTGGCATACGGTAGCCACAAGGGACGTGCGCCTTTTAAAAAGACAGCTTGACATTGTGAACGCACTGCCTAAGGATTATGTATTTTTAAATTACCTGCGCTGTCATGATGACATAGGCTGGGGACTTGATTATGGTACTCTGATGCTGGAAGGAGTAGGAGAGCGCTCTCACAAACAATATTTGAACGATTATTTCCAGGGGTATGCGGGAGAAAGTAACAGCCGCGGAGAGCTTTATAATGCCGACCCTGTCACGGGGGACGCCAGGTTCTGTGGAACCACCGCATCCATGTGCGGCATAGAAAAGGCCGGATTTGAGCAGAATGAGGCGGCCATGGAAAAGGCGATCCGCCTGGATGTGATGCTTCACGCATATATGTTTATGCAGTCCGGTATTCCGGTTATCTATAGTGGGGATGAGATCGGGCAGGTAAATGATTATACTTATAAAGAGGACCCTGAAAAGGCCGCGGATTCCAGATACATCCACCGGGGCGCAATGAACTGGGAACTGGTTAAAGACATTGCAAAGCCGGAGAGTGTGGCGGCAAAAATGTTTACAAGTCTCGATAAGTTAGAGCAGATCCGGAAAGGGGAAAAGGTATTTGTGTCAAATGCGGATACCTGGACAATTGAAACCTGGGATCAGTCCATTTTGTGTATTGGAAGATATTTTGAAGGCGAGAAGATTATAGGCTTGTTTAACTTCAGCGAATATGATAAGATTGCATGGATCAATGAAACGGACGGCGATTACACGGATTTGATTTCAGGTGAAGTTATGCAGCCGGTTGGGGTTAAAGTGCCTGCTTATGGATTTTATTATCTGAAGCATACGTTTTGATAAAATTCTAACCTGCATTTTGGAAGCGAGGTATTATCAATAGCAGTATCGCAGACAAAGTTTGCGATATGTGACAACAGGCTTTGCATATTGTATGCAGGAGGTGCCAATATGGGTATTATTTTTACTGAGAAAGATAAAGTTTTTACGTTACATACCAAAAATACAACCTATCAGATGAAAGTGGATGAATACGGCTTTTTGCTGCATCTTTATTATGGACGAAAGAGCGAGGGCCTTATGGATTATCTGCTTTGTTATGCTGACAGAGGATTTTCAGGAAATCCTTATGATGCGGGTAAGGATCGCACCTATTCTATGGATGTGCTGCCTCAGGAGCTGCCCTGCCAGGGAACCGGGGATTTTAGAAGTACGGCTGTCTCCATAAAAAATGCGGACGGATCGTATGGATGTGATTTCCGCTATCAGGGTTACCGGATCACAAAGGGAAAGTATGGTTTGCCGGGGCTTCCCGCTGTGTATGCAGGCGAGGAGGAGGCCGAGACACTGGAAATTTACATGGAAGATAAGGTGACGAAGGTACAGGTAACGCTTCTTTACGGCGTTTTGCCGGATCTTGATATTATCACCAGAAGCGCCAGGTTTCAAAACGGCGGTGGGGGAAAGATTTACCTTGAAAAGGCGCAGGCGGCATGCCTTGACTTTGTGGGCGGAGAATATGATTTGCTCTGCTTTTACGGCCGCCATACCTCGGAGCGGAATGTACAAAGAACGCCGGTAGGACACAATGCGCAGGTGATTGGAAGCCGCAGAGGCACGTCCAGCCATCAGTACAACCCTATGATGATCTTAGCCGGGCGTGAAACCACGGAGGATGCAGGCAGCTGTTATGCCATGTCCTTTGTATACAGCGGCAGCTTTAAGGGGGAGGCGGAAAAGGATCAGTATAACCAGACGCGTATGCTGCTGGGACTTTCCGACGAATTGTTTTCTTATCCCTTAGAGGAAGGCGCGGTTTTTCATGTGCCGGAGGTGGTATTGACTTACAGCGGCACGGGGCTTGCAAGGCTGTCACAAAATCTGCATACATGCTTTAGAACTCATTTGTGTCGTGGAAAGTACAGGGATGAGGCGCGGCCGATCCTTTTAAACAGCTGGGAAGCTTCTTATTTTGACTTTAACGGCGAATCCATTTATCAGCTGGCAAAACAGGCTGTGGAGTTAGGGGCTGAAATGCTGGTAATGGATGACGGCTGGTTTGGGAAAAGAAATGACGATTACAGGGCCTTAGGGGACTGGTATGTGAATGAGGAAAAGCTTGGAGAGCCTTTGGGAGAGCTGATTCGGAAAATCAATGGCCTTGGGCTTAAGTTTGGTATTTGGTTTGAGCCTGAGGGAGTGAACGAGGACAGCGATTTGTACAGGGAGCATCCGGATTGGGCGATGGCGATTCCGGGGCGTGACCCGATGCGCTCAAGATATCAGCTGCTTTTGGATTTTTCCAGAAAAGATGTGGTTGATTATATGTTTGAGCAGATGTGCAGGGTTTTGGACCAGGGAAACATAGAGTATGTGAAATGGGATTTAAACCGGAGCCTGTGCGACTGCTTTTCACGAAATAAAAAGGATCAGGGAAGGGTTCAATATGATTATGTGATTGGCCTTTATGATTTCTTAGAACGGCTCCTTCAAAGGTATCCCAACCTTCTTTTGGAGGGGTGCAGCGGCGGCGGCGGACGGTTTGATGCGGGAATGCTTTATTACACGCCTCAAATCTGGTGCAGTGATAACAGCGACGCCATAGACAGGGTTTCCATCCAGTATGGAACCTCCTTTGGCTATCCGGCAATGTCAATGGGAGCACATGTGTCGGCAGTGCCCAATCATCAGACGGGCCGTGTGACGCCTTTCCACACAAGAGGGGTGGTTGCCATGTCCGGCTGTTTCGGATATGAACTGGATCCTAAGAAGCTTTCAGAAGAGGAAAAGAAGGAAATCAGGGAGCAAATAAAGGCGTATAAGCAGTATGCCGGTTTGATACAAAATGGTTTGTATTACCGACTGAGCAATCCGGCGGCGGACGCGGTGGGCGCATGGGAATTTGTTTCGGAGGATGGAGCAAAAGCCCTGGTAAGCGCGGTTATGCTTGAGGTCCATGGCAATATGCCCGTGAGCTATATCCGTTTAAAGGGATTGGTTCCCGGCAGCATGTACCGTGAGCAGGAAAGCGGAAAGCTGTATGGGGCTGACGCATTGATGGAGGCCGGGCTTCCGCTGCCTGTGGAGATGGGAGAATACCGGGCTTATCAGATGTATTTTACGAAGGTTTCGTAAGGGTAAAAAAGAAATGAAGATTTTCTAAGGCCAAAAACGCAGTCTGAGAAAATCTGAGTCATCTCTCGAAGAATCGCCGTAAGGCTCTTGTCCTGAAAAGGTTTATGGATTGTTTGGGCCGTAGGGCGGTATGTTGGGAAGTGAGAAAAGTAAGGCTGCCATTCCTGATCTTTGCGATCTGGGAATGGCAGTCTTTTTTAAGTATGTCGCTAGAGCGGCGCACGGGCCGCGCGGCGAGTAGGGAGGAAATCTTCCCTACTCAATTGTACAGGCAAATCCACGTTAGTGCAATGTGAGGTCACTACATATTATCTATTCAGCCTACAATGTCATTAAGTTAGTACCGGCAACACGGGTCGTCGAACTGTTTTTTGAGTTCGTCCAGGCGTCCGAGGCTTTCAATACAGCGCCGGGTGGATTTTCCGTTTTTGTAATATGACTCATATAAATAGAGCCAGGGAAAACATTTTTTTGCCTTCCAATCAACCGTATACCACAAAATCAGAAACAACACAATACAACACATGCAGAAAAACACAAATATTGACAAAAAAATACCAGTAACCATGAGGGTTACCGGCTATTTTCGGAATATTAAGGTGTTAAACTCAGGCGGCGGCATGGTTCTGGCGGTCGGCGGGCTGATTGCGATGTATGTGATTAAAAAGCGCAGGGATGAGGAAGGCGGTTACGAGTATGACGAGGATGAATATGAAGATGAATAGTACCAGACTGGAATGGAAAAACGGAAAAGAGCCTAAAGAAATAAAATATATAATATTATAAAAAATATTACTATAAGACTTGGTAAAGAAAGCCTGGTTTGCTATACTAAAAGCGTGGCAGGAGCCTGCGTTCAGGCTTTCGGTACGTTTGGGATAGCGTCAGACTTATCCTGAGGAGGGTAAGGAACCGTTACGGATTTTGCGCACAGAGTAATCCACAATAATGCAGGCCACAACTGAATATGTAAGCCGGAAGGCTGCTTAAATACTTACAGAGTCAAATATTGGATGGAACAACCAGATTCCAACGCTTTGGCTCTGTATGCTTTTTTGCAGGACTTCCGGCTTTTTCTATATAACGGAGGAAATATAGATGAAGGATAAAAACAAAAGCAAAACCAAAAAGAAAAAAAGAAAGGGATTCCAGGCAGGCAATATGCGCTGCCCCTATTGCGGCAGTCCGGTTATTTTCCGGAGCGCAGACGGTATTTACCATGACAACAGCAAAGGCATGATGCTGTATGTGTGCAGCCATTATCCTCAGTGCGACGCCTATGTGCGCGTCCATTCCGGCACGAAGATTCTGGTGGGCAGCCTTGCTAACCATGAGCTCCGCACGCTCAGGAGGACTGCGCACCAGTATTTTGACCAGCTGCACCAGTCCGGGTATATGAGCAAGCAGGACGCATACCAGTGGCTTGCGGATCTGATTTCCGCACCGCTGTCAGAGGCGCACATCGGGCACCTTGGGCAGTATTACTGCAAGCAGGTGATTGAGGAGAGCCGCAGGCTGTTGGGCAGGTACCAGGGGCAGAAAAACAAAAAACAGTTCCATCTGATGAGAGGAGGCGTGGCATCATGACATTGACAGAGAAACAGCAGAAGAAAGTGGAAGAAAATATGGGCCTGGTGCATCAGGTGATTCATGACAAAGTGCATGGCTATAACCAGTGGGGATTCCATACCTATGACGACCTGTTCCAGATTGGCTGCATCGGCCTGTGTAAAGCTGCAGCAACAGACAAGGGAGGAACCTTTTCCACTTACGCATACCGGCTGATATGGCATGAGCTATGCGATGCGATGATCCAGTCCACGAAACGGTATGCGGATGAAGTGGCGGCAGATGTGACGCCGTACATAAGCGCAGGGACTGAGGATGAGGAAGCCTTAAGCGGGCTGCGCCTTGTAGATATTGGAATGGTAACAGATTGATTGGAAAACCAGCCTAATTTACTAAGGCATTAGGCGGTTTCTATAGATTGCAACTGTCAGAACTGAATAGGAAGAATTATAACTATAAAAAAACAATAAAACCTATGAGATATTCTAAACAGAAATCCTTGTTTTTTTTCATAATTATAGTATGAATTAAATTAATCTTTCTCTGCTAATATATCAAAAAACATAAATAATCAAGAGGAATAATCATATATGGAAAATAGTCAAATATCTAACACTGCATTGAAAATTAGAAAAACCAAATTTACTTGCTTAAAGGATCAGCAATGTTCGCTTAATATGCAAATACGGTTAGCAATGCAGTTGCATAATAGTCAGGTTCAGGCAGAACTGGAGAAAAAATTGGAAGAAGTCACAAAACAGCTTGAACATATTATTTGTTGATGCATATTTATCGCGTATGCTTTTCGGTAATCTTTAGAGAGCGAAAAATCAGGCCATTTTCGAAGATAACCGCTATAAATCAAGCCTGATTATGCTTCTGTGTAATATATAAATCTTACTTTCTACGCATCTAATTACCCGTTTTATATATTTTGTTTTTCCGTAACGATATGATATAGCAAAGATTCTTTTCTACAAATTGGTAAATCGTTCTTTTTATTTCTTGAATAGTAGTTATCCCTCCTAAACTTGCAGAAAGAAACAACTATAATATTTATTGGTTCTTTTAAAGAAAAAAAGCAAAAGCTGTTATAATGAAAAAATTTTCGATAGCTGAAATTTCGGATTGTAAACGAGGTGAAAATATTTAAAAAATGCCATATCATCACAGATTATTCACAGCAATCTTTAGGATAACTTTAGCCGGTGAAAATATAATGGAGATATAAGTTTGGAAGTAAACTTCCAAACTACTTATTGGTGGCAGTACCGCAAGCACAGCTTGCGGTATGCGGGGGTATAAATAAGGATGAATCATAAAGGAGCTACTTATTATGCAAAATATCATTAAGGAAAGCGAAAAAGAGGATGCTTTGAAAATTCTGGTGGCTGAAGATGAGGTCATGCTTGCAAAAGCAATTGTCAAAATTTTAAAATTAAATGGTTATATGGCAGAAGCTGTATATAATGGATTGGATGCATTGAATTATATAGAATCCAGCGAGTATGACATGGCAATACTGGATGTTATGATGCCGAAAATGGATGGCATAACAGTGATAACAGAGGTACGAAAAAGGAGTCTGCAAATCCCAATAGTATTATTGACTGCAAGAGCTGAAATTCAGGATAAAGTGGCAGGTCTGGATGGTGGAGCCAATTATTACATGACAAAGCCTTTTAATACCAAAGAGCTGTTAGCGGTCATTCGGTCACTTGAAAAAAATCAGATCACTGAAGAAGTGAAATTAAACTGCGGTAATATTATATTAGACCGCAAAGAGATGGAATTGTCATCTCCAACGGGATGTTACCGGCTTTCAAAAAAAGAATATCAGGTCATGGAAATGTTGATCAATTCATTTGGACATGGGATACGAAAAAGTCGGATATTAGAAAAATTATGGAAAACGGAGGAGGGTGATACGAATGAAATTGTAGCAATATATATTTCTTATCTCGACAATAAGCTGGCAGCGCTACATGCAACGGTGAAGATTTACTTGCAGGGAAATGAGTACTGTCTTAAAGAGGTGAGAAATGACGTTTGAAGAATTTTACGGGACGAATTATGCGAAAATGCAGAAGGCTCAAAAGCAGCTTCAGGATATGGTTTATCGTTATGAGAAGCAGGTCAATAAGGATGATCTGAACCCTGTGATGTATCTTTCATCCCGCATCAAGCAGCCGGAAAGCATGCTTTTGAAATTGAAGAAACGAGGATTTGAACAGACACTGGATGCGGCTCTCCATGATGTGTTTGATGCAGTTGGCCTTCGGGTAATCTGTTCCTTCGTTTCTGATGTATATGATTTTGTTTCCTGGCTGCGCAGACAGAATGAGATAGAAATTATAGAGGAAAAAGATTATTATACCTGCCCGAAACCCAATGGATATCGTAGCTTTCATGTTTTGCTGAAAATCAAAGAAGGGGCAGGGAAAGATTTACATGCAGAAATGCAAATTCGCACGATTGCAATTGACTGTTGGGCATCACTGGAACATCAGATAAAATATAAGAAGGAACTATCCAATGAGCAGATGATACGGGAGGAATTAAAAAGATGTGCCGATGAAATAGCATCTACAGATCTGTCTATGCAGACAATCCGTGATATTTTGATGAATGGGTAAAACCTTTAGTGCAGTTTTAGGAAAGAGTGCTATAATAGAATCATGTCTTTAATTCTATTTATAGAAACAATATAATGGATTGGAGTGAAGCAGATGAAAATACTAATCGCGGAGGATGATAACAGATTACTGAAATCTTTGCTGCATATCTTTACTTTGAACAAGTTCAGTGTGGATGGAGTGTCCGATGGAAAAGAAGCTTTGGAATATGCACTCACAGGAGAATATGACGGACTTGTTTTAGATATTATGATGCCTGGGATGGATGGGATTGAAGTTTTAAAAGAGCTCAGAAAGGAAAATATCACAACTCCGGCTCTGTTCCTGACAGCCAGAACAGAGGTTTCCCAGAGGGTGGACGGACTGGATGCCGGGGCGGACGATTATCTGCCAAAGCCCTTTTCAACGGCAGAGCTTCTGGCCAGAGTCCGGGCAATGCTCCGGCGGAAAGAAAACTATACCCCGGAGCTTTTGACCTTTGGAGGACTGACGCTGAACCGGTCTACCTATGAAATTTCAAGTCAGACAAAACGACAGGCGCTTAGCGGAAAAGAATACCAGATATTGGAAATGCTGATGGAAAAGCCGGGAATGATTGTTACAGCGGAACAGTTTCTGACACATATCTGGGGATGGAATACAGAAATTGATACAAGCTCTGTTTGGGTACATGTATCAAACCTGCGAAAAAAAATGGAAAAAATTGAAATCCCTGTCAGTATAAGGTTTGTGCGCGGCGCGGGCTATATTCTGGAGGAGACGTCATGATTTATCATTTGCAAAGGAAGGTCATACGCATTTGTGGGATTTCTGTGATTCTTGTATTTACGGTAATCTTTTTTCTGATCTATAGTTTTAGTACAAGACAGCTCAACGAAACAATGGATGCTCTGACAGACCGGATATCGGATAACGATGGCAGATTTCCGGAATGGAAGGATGACAGAGGCCATCCGGGAATGCCGGTAGGCGTACCAGACTTTATGACAATGGAGACACCATTCAGTACCCGATTTTTTACAGTACGGTTTGACGAAAGCGGCAGGGTCGCAGATGTGGATGTCAGTTCGATTTCTGCTATTACGGAAAAAACAGCGCAGGAATATGCGGAAGAAACCTATGAAAGCGGCAGGGAACGTGGCTGGGTGGGAGATTATCGTTATAAAAGGTATCCCACAGAGCGTGGAATGACGATTGTTTATGTGGATGGCAGTATGAACCGTTTTATGTCAAACCGGATGCTTTTAGCGGCTGGCGTTGTCCTTATTACCAGTGCTTTCGCCATCTGGATCATCGTTATATTTTTTTCAAAGCGCGCAGTCCGACCGGTAGCGGAAAGTTATGAAAAACAGAAACAGTTTATCACGGATGCAAACCACGAATTAAAGACGCCGCTGACTCTGGTAATGACAAATCTGGATATACTGGAGGCGGAAATAGGAGAAAATGAGTGGTTATCAGACATTCGCAGCGAGGGTGAGCGCATGAGCGCATTGGTAAACCAACTGGTTGTATTGTCAAGGATGGATGAGGATAAGACAAATCTGGAAATGCAGGGTTTTTCCCTAAGTGATATGATTATGGATGTTATTTCAGAATTTCAGATGTTGGCGCAGGATCGTGGAAAATCGCTGGAAGCACAGATTGATCCGATGGTAGATTATGTGGGAGACGAAACAGCGATCCGCAGAGTGGTTTCCATTCTTCTGGATAATGCGGTCAAATATTGTGATGAAGGAGGAAGTATCAGCCTCAGACTTGAAAAGAAGAAACATCCGGTGCTTTATGTGGAAAATACATATGCAGATGTGGGTCAGACAGAGCTGGACAAGCTGTTTGACCGGTTTTACAGGGCGGATAAAGCAAGGACCTTTACCGGTGGATTTGGAGTTGGGCTGTCCATTGCCAAAGCAATCGTTACGCAGCATAAGGGAGAAATAAACGCTTATAAAAAAGATACAGGCCATATTGGATTTAAAGTGATATGGCGGCAATAAATGACATTCTAAAAAGAAAGTGACCATAGCGGTTGCTTTCTTTCTTTGTTCACAAATTTTTCACGGTTTTCTTTAGGCTGTCTTTAGCACCGTTTTGTAATATTTTAAAAGATGACAGAAATTTGCCTGTACCTTAGTAAGGCAGACGACTGTGAAAATAAATAAGGAGGGTCATTATGATCACGGTAGAGCATTTAACAAAATGTTATGGTGATTTCATGGCAGTCAGTGACTTGTCTTTTGAGATTGAGGAGGGGCATGTCTATGGTTTTTTGGGACCGAACGGCGCCGGAAAATCCACCACAATGAATATCATGACAGGATGCCTGTCTGCAACGGACGGCACTGTCAGAATTGACGGCTACGATATCTTTGAAGAGCCGCAGATGGCAAAAAAACTGATGGGATATTTACCGGAGCAGCCGCCTTTGTACATGAATGAGACGCCGGTGGAGTATCTGAAATTTGTCGGCGCGGCAAAAGGGCTGAAAGGAATGGAACTGGCGCAGCAGGTAGAAGAGGTCATTGACCAGACTAAAATCGGAAGTGTCAGACATAAACTGATTTCCGCATTGTCAAAAGGATATAAGCAGCGTGTAGGGATTGCCCAGGCGCTTCTGGGGAATCCAAAGGTTATTATTCTGGATGAGCCGACGGTAGGCCTTGATCCGATCCAGATTATAGAGATCCGTGATCTGATCAGGCAGTTGGGTGAAAGCCATACGGTGATTCTAAGTTCCCATATTCTGTCAGAGGTACAGGCAATCTGTGAAAAGGTACTGATTATTGCCAGAGGAAGGCTGGTAGCCTTTGATGCGCCGGAAAACCTGGAAAAACTCAGACAGTCATCAAGCGGCATTGATTTTATGGTAGAAGCGCTTCCGGATGAGGTAGAGGAGATTCTGGAAACACTGGCGATATATGAGGAATATACGCTGGACGAAGTGGAAGAGGGACTTTTAAAGATACATATAAAAGCGGATACGGACGATGCCAGGTCTGTATGCCGTCAGTTATTCTTTGCATTTGCAGAAAAACAGAAGGCGATTGTTGAGATGACCTCAAAGAAAGCAAACCTGGAAGATGTCTTTATTGAACTGACGGAAGGAGAGACAACCGGCGGGCTGTCAGTTATCGAAAAGGCGGATATTGCAGGCGGGATGGATGCTGCAGATGAAACGGCTGTTCATTCCCTGTATGAGACAGAGGATATCCCGGATGGATCGGATTTGGAAGAAAGTGAGGTGGAAAAAGAATGATTGCAGTATGGAAGCATGAGCTGTCAAATCATTTTCATTCGCTGACAGCCTATATTTTTTCGGCGTTTCTCCTGGCATTTGTAGGTCTTGGGGCAATGCTCTATAACATCCAGTCGGCAGTGGCAAATTTTGAGTATGTGCTGAGTTTTGTATGCCTTGGCTTTGTGGTGATCATCCCCATCCTGACGATGAAGGTGATTGCAGAGGAGCGCCGGCAGAAAACAGACCAGCTTTTATATTCACTGCCCATTACAACCTCACAGATTATTATTGGGAAATATCTGGCTCTTTTAGTTGTGTATCTGGTGCCGCTTGTGATTATTTCCTTTTATCCCTTGATTTTTTCCAAATTTGGAGAAGTTTACCTTCTGACATCCTACGGCTCTATATTTGCTTTTTTTATGATGGGAGCGGCGCTTATGGCTATTGGAACGTTTATTTCTTCCCTGACGGATAATCTCGGATTTGCTGCAGGAATTGCAATTCCAGTCATTCTTTTCAATTATTACAGCGTATCATTGGCTGAGTATGTATCGTCCACGGCAATCGGTTCTGCTGTTGCGCTGATTGTAATTGCGGTTATTCTCGGATTTGTGATCCGGCATCTGACCAGAAATGATAAGTTGGCTTTTGGAGTCGGGGCAGTTCTTTCCATTGCCATTGCTGGACTGTATGTGATGGACAGCTCCGGCTTTGAAGGTTTGCTGCCGGAAATTATGACAAAGCTTTCGTTATTTGAGCGTTTTTATAAATTTGTGAACGGCGTGTTTGATCTGACCGGGATCGTTTATTATGTGACAGTTATCGTGTTCTTTCTGTTTCTGTCTGTGCAGTCTCTTGAGAAACGGAGGTACAACTGATGAAAAATAAAATTGCATTAAAAGGCGGATCCTATTCGCTGGTGTTAACAGGAATTGTATTGGCAATTTTAATTGCAGTAAATGTTCTGACATCCGTGCTGCCATCTACATGGACACAGTTGGATATCAGTTCCGCAAAGCTGTATTCCATCACCAGCAATACAAAAGTAGTGGTCAATGCACTGGAAAAAGATGTGACTATTTACTGGGTGGTTCAGGCAGATAAGGAAGACGATATCATAGAAAATTTGTTGGCCAAATATGAAAGCCTTTCGGAACATATTGAAGTGGTGAAGAAAAATCCGGATGTTTATCCGACATTTGCACAGCAGTACACTTCTGAAACCGTTCCGAATAACAGTTTAATTGTGGAATGCGGAGATAGCAGCCGGTATATCAGCTATGAAGAGATTTATCTGACAGAAGCGGATATGACAAGCTATTCCTATACAACCTCCTTCGACGGTGAGGGTGCGATTACTTCGGCGATTGATTATGTAGTCAGCGAAGACCATCCAAAGCTTTACATGACAGAGGGACATGGCGAGCCGGAGCTTTCCGCTGTGTTTGCGGAGCAGATTGAAAAGCAGAATATAGAAACGGTTAGCTTCACTTTGCTGAATGCAGATGCAGTACCGGAGGAAGCGGATGTGGTACTGATCTATGCGCCTACCAGTGATATTTCCGAGGAGGAGAAGGATATGCTGGCAGAATACACCGAAAACGGCGGTAAGCTGATGGTGATGGCAGGGCCGGTAGAAGACGGGGCATTGACGAATCTGTACAGCCTGCTCGGAGAATATGGCGTGGAAGCGGAAGAAGGCATTGTGGTGGAAGGAGACAGGAACCATTATGCATTCCGGCAGCCTTATATTCTTCTGCCGGAACTGGCAGATCACGAGATTACGAATCCATTGACAGAGAGTAATTATTATGCGATTATGCCGATTGCACTGGGATTAACCGTTACAGATACATCAGGCTCTGTCACACAGCTTTTGACCACATCGGAAATGGCCTATAGCAAAGCGGCCGGGTATGCGATTGAAACCTATGAGAAGGAAGAGGGGGATGTTGATGGGCCGTTTGCAACGGCGGTAGCTGTTGACTGCGGCAGCGGAGGCCAGATGGTATGGTTTGCATCTTCTAATTTCCTGGATGATATGTATAATGCTTATTCATCCGGCGCCAATCTGGATTTGGGCATGAATGCGCTTTCTTTTATGATTGGTGAACGGGAAGCGGTAGCAATCCGGAGCAAATCTTTAAACTATAGTTACCTGACAATCAATGAGTCTACGGCATCTTACCTGAAGGTGATGATGATTGGCGTTTTCCCGCTGGCGTTTTTGGGATATGGCATCTATGTGATTGTGAGCAGAAGGAGGCGGCAGAATGAAGCGGTCTAAAAAATTATATGTATTATTAGGGGTACTTGCCGTCATTTGCAGTGTGACTTTTGGAGTAAGCCGGTATGAGCAGCGAAAGGAGGAGATTAAAAACAGCGATGAAATCATCCTGGAACTGGCAGCAGAGGATGTGACGGCGCTTTCGTGGGAGTATGATGAGACAAAACTGGCTTTCCATAAGAGCGAAACGTGGCTGTATGACGATGATGAGGCCTTTCCGGTCAGCGAAGAAAAGGTTAACGAGCTGCTGGGTCTGTTTGAGTCCTTTGGCGTGTCCTTTATCATTGAGAATGTGGAGGATTACAGCCAGTACGGATTGGATGATCCCACATGCAGTATCCATATAGAAACTGCAGAGGAAAGTTATGAAGTGGAATTGGGCGGTTACAGTACCATGGATGAGCAGCGGTACATTTCCATTGGGGACGGTAATGTATATCTGGTTTCCGCAGATCCCATGGAAACCTATGAGATTGAGCTGAAAGACATGATTTTACATGATGAAACACCTTACATTGATCAGGCAGATAACATTACGTTTGCAGGAAGTGAAAATTACAACATTATCTATCAGAAAGAAAGTGATGATACTTATCATGAGGATGATGTTTATTTCGTCAATGATGAGAATGGGCGCCTGCCTTTGGATACGGATACCGTAGGGAGCTATCTTTCCGCTATCGGCAGCCTGGGGCTAAGTAATTATGTGTCTTACAATGTGACAGAGGAGGAACTGGCTGCCTATGGACTGGATGATCCGGAACTGACAGCGACGGTGCAGTACATGGCGCCAAAAGAGGATGTAAAGGATGATGACAGCACGGACGGGGAGGCAGAAGAAGTGAAAACCTTGGTCCTTCATATTTCCAGATCCGCTGAAGAGAAGGACAAAGTGAAGGAAGAGGAGCCTTCGGAAGATACAGATACGTCGGATGATTATGAATCGGAGGAAGAATCTGTACCTGCCTATGTACGGGTCGGCGAGTCTCAGATCATCTATGAGATCACGGAAACGGAATATGAATCGCTAATGGATGTATCTTATAATAAACTGCGCCATCAGGAAATTTTCTGGGCGGATTTTGATAAGGTAACTCAGGTTGATATTTCGTTGGAGGGTCAGACGTATACTTTGATTTCCAGGGAAGAAGAGGAAGAAACAGTATGGTCTTATGGAGAAGAAGAGATTGCTGTAGGTGAGCTCCGGACGGCTCTTGCAGCGCTTACGGCAACGGAATTTAAGAACGAGGAAATCGGTGAGAAAGAAGAACTCAGCATGACGCTTCATTTGAATGATGAAAACTATCCGACCGTACACATTGGCCTGTACCGGCGGGATGGGGATTCCTGCATGGCTGTAGTGGACGGTGAACCGACAGCCCTTGTGGCAAGAAGTAAAGTTGTGGATTTAGTGGAAGCAGTCAATGCGATTGTACTGAATTAGGAACAAATGATTCTATGGGTGCCAGGGTAAGTCTGGCACCCGGTATGAAGAAAGGTGATGAATATTGAAGGCGGTTGCTGAATCAGAAAAAGGAAAGCTTCAGGAAGCCATCAGGAAAAATAACCGGATTCAGGTGGCTGCTTTATTGAAAGAAAAACTTCTTGAAGAAATGGACACGGAGGAAAGGGAAGATATTATTCGGGATGTGGTCAGCCTTTGGAGCATGGATATTATAGAGATTCTGGCAAAACGGCTGCCACAATTTACACCACTTATGCGGATATTGTAATTGAAAACTATGGGACGATTACGGTGGCATTAGATGGAAATACGGCTCCGAAAACAGTGGAGAATTTTGTTTCTCTGGCAGAAGAAGGTTTTTACGATGGATTGACTTTCCATAGAATCATGGACGGCTTTATGATGCAGGGCGGTGATCCGAATGGCGATGGTACAGGTGGATCCGAAAATACCATTATCGGAGAGTTTGAAGATAATGGTTATGAAAATCCACTGTCCCATACAAGAGGGGCTATATCCATGGCAAGATCCAATGATTATGACAGCGCAAGCTCTCAATTTTTTATTGTTCATGAAGACAGTCTGAGTCTGGACGGCCAGTATGCAGTATTTGGGTATGTAACAGAAGGCATGGATGTGGTTGATAAGATTTGTACATCTGTGGAGCCAATAGATGATAATGGTACAATCCCTTCTGAGGAACAGCCGGTAATCGTATCCGTCACGATACGGAGTACATAAGGCATTCATATACAACTTATGCGTCTGTGCAGTCTTATTCTGCACAGGCGTTTTTTACAAATATATAGTTGGAAATTTCACAGATTGTTCACGGGAGCCTTTAGCGCGGCTTTAGTGTGGGCAGCTATAATTGCCTTATCGGGTTTCCGAAATACACTTTATATGGAGGTAAAATCAATGAGACACAAAAAAAGGTTTTTGACAATGGCATGTATTACTGCGCTTTGCTGCGCAGGGATATTGACTGGCTGTGGAGAATCAGAAGATTTGTCGGCTGCCGGAATTTCCGGTACGGCGCTGACAAGCAGCGAGGAAGATGCAGAAGATACGGAAGATATGGAAGATACGTCTTCCGTTGAGCATGGTGATGTGATTGGAAAAGTCTCCTATGCAGGCAGTGATGCAGATAATGAAAGCCTGGTCGATGCAAAAGTTGCGGAAGTTACTTCGGTGAATGAGGATGGCACATGGTCTCTGGCAATTTATGAATTGTCCAGTGTTATAGCGGAGTATGAGATCACAGAATTAACGGATGTCGCTTTTGACAATTATATTGACTCTGGCGTTACGGAAGATTATGTGATGTCTGATGCTGACGAAATACAGATCTGCAGTAATGGCCTGTTGACAGCAGCAGATAAAACGGCCGTGACAGAAGGAGATATGCTGATTTTTTGCGGGAACGAAAGTGGCGGAAACACGATCACCGTATACCATCAGACTGATTTAGAAGCTGCAGAAGATACACTGGAGACAGAAAATGGGGAAGAAACAGGTGCAGAATAGACAATGGATCCGTTGTCCTTTGTGTGGAGGTAAAACCCGCGATAAGATTCGGGCAGATACGGAAATGAAAAACTTTCCGGTATTTTGCCCAAAATGCAAAAGAGAAATACTTCTAAATGTTGAAAAACAATTTGATATAACTGTAATTCCAGAGCCAGTGAAATGTCAAAAAGACACTTCGGGGTTTGCGGTTTTCTTATTGCAGAAATACAAATAGGTAATGAAGGGAGGGATGCCTATAGACAAATAGGAAGAAATATCTCCTTGCATATTGTCCGGTTCCCAAATTAGAAATAGAATATTAGTTGGCAGCCTTTCATAAAGCATAGGTAAGAAGCACTGATATAAGGAAATTGTAAATATATCAGTGCCTTTTATGATCATTATAGAAACGCAAAAAAGTTCATGTTTTAGTCACAATTTTCTTTAGGCTGTCTTTAGTTTCATAATGTAATATGGATACAAATTTTGAAGAAAGGAGCAGATGTAAATGCCGAAAAATGAAACTTGCAGGCATGAACTGAAATACCAGATTTCCATAGCGGACTGTTTTGCTATACGGCAGAGGCTGCGGCCGGTAATGAAGCCGGATGAACATACCGGGGAAGATGGGAAATATACAATCCGAAGTATTTATTTTGATAATTCGGATGACAAAGCGCTGCGTGACAAAGTGAACGGTGTGCAAAAACGTGAGAAATTCCGCATTCGTTATTATAACGACGACTTTTCTTTTCTGGTATTGGAAAAGAAGATCAAATGGAACAGCCTCTGCCAGAAAATAGATGCGAGGCTTACAGAACAAGAATGCAGAGCCTTGCTGAAAGGCGATACAGGCTGGATGATGACACATCCATCGGGCCTTGTGCGGGAGCTTTATTGTAAAATGGGCAGCCAGCAGCTGAAGCCCAGAGTGCTGGTATCCTACATACGGGAACCTTATGTATATGCGGCAGGAAATGTCCGTGTTACTTTTGATTCCCATATTCGCAGCACGCTTTTTCACCGTTCATTTTTAGAAGAAAGGGTTTCGGATATTGATGTTGCAGACAAACCGGGAACTATCATACTGGAGATTAAGTTTGATGCATTTTTGCCGGATGTCATTCAGGATCTTCTCCAGACAGAAAATATTCGTCAGCAGGCTTATTCAAAATATGAGGCATGCAGAAGGTTCGGTTAAAATTCAAAAAACAGTAGGAGGAACAAAAGAAATGAGCTTTAATGATATTTTTAAATCCAGTTTTCTGGAGAGCGTATCGGAATTTTCCATTATTGACACGATTCTGGGGATGGCGGTTGCACTGGTAATCGGTCTGTTTATTTTCGTGATTTATAAAAAGACACTGACGGGCATTATGTATTCCAGCGGCTTTGCCCTGACATTGGTGGGGCTTTCTCTTGTCACAACCCTCGTTATTATGGCGGTTACATCCAATGTGGTACTTTCTCTTGGCATGGTCGGCGCATTATCCATTGTTCGTTTTCGGACTGCCATCAAGGAACCGGTAGAGATCGTGTTTTTGTTTTGGGCGTTGGCCGCAGGCATTGTGATCGGAGCAGGAATGGTTCCGCTGGCTATTATAGGCTCTGTAATTATCGGAGTGATTCTACTTTTATTTGCAAATCGTAAGATCCACAATAATCCTTATATCCTTGTCTTGAACCTGTTGGATGAAGAAGCAGAGCAGGGAGCCCTTGGCGTTTTGGGACAGGACGTGGAGCAATATATTGTAAAGTCCAAGACAGTGAATGCAGCGGGAATTGAATTGACGGCTGAGCTTCGTGCTAAAAATGCAACCACTTCTTTTGTCAACCGGATTCACAATGTTCCGGGGGTAGAGAATGCAACTTTAGTCAGCTATAACGGCGAATATATGTCCTGATGGAGGGAAAACATGATCGCACATAAAAACATTACAAAAATCGTTGCTGTGGTCATGGCTGTTGTTACTTGTCTGTGTCTGGCCGCAATTGCCTGTGCCGAATTGTTCGCAGAGGTTTTGGGCGGTCCGGGCGTTACGATGGAGTATGAGTCCAGGCTGTTCGATACAGATGAAATTCTGAGCATCAACATTATCATGGATGATGGGGAATGGAATGATATGCTTTCCAATGCTGTTTCGGAGACCTATAGCCAGTGCGACGTGGAAATTAACGGTGAAATGTTTTACCGTGTCGGCATCCGGCCAAAAGGGAATACGAGCCTCACATCCATTGCAAGCGATCCGGAAACAGACCGCTACAGCTTTAAACTGGAATTTGATCAGTATGTAGAAGGCCAGAGCTGTTATGGCCTGGACAAATTGATTTTAAATAACAATTATGCCGATGCAACGAATATGAAAGAGGCGCTAATTTATGATATGTACCAATATCTGAACGTGGATGCCTCTCTTTACAATTATGCCAAAATCTCTGTGAATGGCGAATACTGGGGTGTGTACCTGGCGCTGGAAGCGGTAGAGGATAGCTTTTTGCTGAGAAATTACGGTACAGAAAATGGAGAACTTTATAAACCGGACAGTATGGATATGGGAGGCGGAGGATTTGGTGGATTTTCTATGGGCGGCAATGGTGCCAATCTGAATTATACAGACGATGAACTGGACAGCTATTCCGCAATCTGGGACGGGGAAGTGACGGATAGCGGGAAAACAGATCACAGGCGGGTTATAACTGCATTAAAAAATATATCAGAAGGCACATCTCTTGAGAGATACATGGATGTGGATAATCTATTGAAATATATGGCTGTCCACGTTTTTTCCGTAAACGAAGACAGTCTTTCAGGTATGATGGCGCATAATTACTATTTGTATGAGACCGATGGAAGGCTCAATATTCTCCCGTGGGATTATAACCTTGCGCTTGGCGGCATGGGTGGAATGAATGGTAATAACAGTGCAACGAGTGTGGTAAATGATGCCATTGACAATGCCTTTTCCGGTACAAATTTTTTTGATACGTTGATGGAAAATGAGGAATATCAGTCAGAATATTATAGTTATTTGCAGCAGCTTACAGAGGAGTATATTTTCGGCGGTGGATTTGAAGCATTTTATAGCCGTGTGCGCAGTCAGATTGATTCATTGGTTGAGAGTGATCCCACTGCTTTCTATACATATGAAGAATATCTGGATGCTGTAGATACGCTGTATGAGGTAGTACAGCTGCGTGGAAAATCTATAAAAGGGCAGGTAGAGGGAACAATTCCATCTACAAGTGATACGCAGACAAATTCAGATGCTTTGGTGGACGCTTCCCATCTGGACTTGAGTGTGATGGGCAGTATGAGCATGGGAGACCGCATGAGAGAATGGAATGGATCCGATGACAATGGTGAGGAGGATGCCGTATCTTCCCAATCTGGAGGAAGAGAATTTCCGGGTGATTTTGATCCATCTCAATTTTCGGAGGGAATGCCTCCGGAAGGCTTTGATATATCACAATCCGACAGTTCTTTTTCTGATAAGAAAGGGGATAAAGAAACTGTACGGGAGGATGCTCCGGAAGAAACTGACATGAAACAGCAGTTTGGCGTGACACCGGATCAAAAACCATGGGAGATGGAACGTGGTTCGGAAAATATGCCAGGTATGAACTTTGCTGGTAGTAATGGAAATTTTAATAACGTAAATGGTTTGATCTTGTATGGCGTGTGTTTGGTGTTATTGATTATAGCCTTCATATTTGTGAAAGCGTATCATAGACGTTCTTATAAATAATGGCAGTGAGAGGTATCAAAACAGACGGGACCTATTTGTTTAAATGTATTTCATAGGTTTTGAAGTACTTAGTTGTTTCTGATTATTTGTATAAAAATGAAATCTTCCAGCGTTCAGTTTTTTATTGATCGCCGGAAGATTTTATTTTATACGGAAGAAAAGGCCAGCCACTTGGAACCGTAAGTATCCAGATAAAACCGATTGCCATACTCATTTTCAATAAAGCGGCCTTTTACCTGGTACCATCCCTGCAGCTCTTTTCTTAAATCTGAGTCTGGAGAAATCGGCTCCAGCCAGATTTCTTTTTGTTTTTTGACTTCAGAATGGGACAGCGGCGGTTCGTCTGGCGGTTCTGCATCAGAGAATGGAGGAGCCATACGAAGTAAATCCCCAATTATATCTGCAAATGGCATAGTTCGCCCATCGGGAAGGGTCATAAGCCTGTCGGCGGCATTCACCAACAGCCATCCATAAACGGCAGACCATACCGGTCTGCCATGAAAAGCCGGCAGTGCCTGCAGTGGGATAGGATTTTTGGAATCCGTCCTTTGGGTGTCGGAACGACCGAGCAGGAAATCGGTTGTAACGCCGTAGAGGTTGGCCATATTCTCAAGGCTGTCTATGGACGGGGACTTCCGTTCGCCTTCCCAGGCGCTGAGCGTCGGCTGGGAAACGCCTAGCTTTTCGGCGGCTTCAATAACTTTTAACTTGTTGATTTGCCTTGCTGTTTTGAATTGTTTTGGCATTTTATCACCGCCTTTGT